>NZ_JBXAQJ010000004.1:524644-604997 GCF_058807115.1 Pseudoduganella sp. GW821-FHT12E03
AAGAAGCAAGACTATAGCTGGCCTTGCGGAAACGGTCAACCCTTAATTTGCAAGGCCCGGTCATACAGCGCATTTTTTTTCTTGCCGGTGATCTGCGCCGCCAGGGTGGCGGCTTGTTTGACCGGTAATTCCGCCAGCAAAATGTTCAAAATCCGCTCTGCTTCCGCCGCGTCCGCATCGCTCGCCTGTGGCGCACCTTCCACCAGCACCACGAATTCGCCTTTTTCCCGGTGGGCGTCCGCCGCCAGCCATTGCACCGCTTCCGACAGCGGGCAGCGGTGGATTTCTTCGAATAATTTGGTTAATTCGCGGGCAAACACCACCTGGCGCGTGGGTTCGAACGCGGCCGCCAGCGCTGCCGCGCACTCGGCAATGCGGTGCGGCGCTTCATAAAACACCATCGTGGCGGTGACGCTGCGCAATTGCTGCAAGACCGTGTCGCGTTGTTTCGCCTTGGCCGGCAGGAAGCCGACAAAATGGAATTGATCGTTCACCAGGCCACTGGCCGACAGCGCCGTCACCGCCGCCGAGGCGCCCGGCAGGGGCATCACACGCAAGCCCGCCGCCCGCACCGCATCGACGATGCGCGCGCCCGGATCGGACACGGCCGGCGTGCCGGCATCGGACACCAGCGCAATCCGTTCCCCCGCCTGCAAGCGGGCGATCAGGCTGTCCGCCGCTTCGCGCTCGTTGTGCTGGTGCGCGGCGATCAGTGGTTTGTGCAAGCCAAAACGGGTCAGCAATTGCGCCGTGTTGCGGGTGTCTTCGCACGCCACCGCATTGACTAAACTCAAGACATGCAAGGCGCGCACAGTGATATCTGCAACGTTTCCTATGGGCGTCGCCACTACATACAATGTTGCGATAGGATAGGTCTGGTTCACCGCTTCGCCCAGGACGGGCAGGGTGGCAATGCTGGTTGCTTGATCTGTCATTGGAGATTGGGATGCTGCCGATAAAAGTGAAATTGCTGCTGGTTTGCCTGGTAGCCGGACTTGCCAGCGCCTGCAACTCTCCCATGCCGGCCATGTCGTCGATGGCGTGCGGCGTGAGCGCCCAATTGTGCGCGTCCGGCCCGGCTGTGACAAGGGCGCCCGCACCAAAAGCCGTGCCTCAGCCCAAACCGGCGCCGCTGGCGAACGCCGCGCCGCGCCGTGAATTGGGTCCGCCGGCCGAAGTGCAGACTTTCCCGGTTGACCTGGCCGGGGTGCTGCCCGGTGCGCAGCCGGGGTTGACAGTCGAAGTGGAGACGCCGCCGGTGCATGATACGGCCGGCGCATCGGGGGCGAATGGGAATGTCGGCGCATCGGAGCCGCGGCAAGGAGACTTGGGCGGCACGGCGGACAGCGGCGGCAAGGCTGCGGCGGGTGCCGGTGGCGCTGGCGGCGTTGCAGGCGGGACGGGTGGGACTGGCGGAGCCGGCGTGGCCGGTGGCTCGGGCGTTTCAGGCGTTTCGGGTGTGTCGGGTGTTTCCGGCGCCACTGGCGTCTCCGGTGTTTCCGGCGCGTCCGGCGCCTCGGGCGCCACCGTCCCCGCCGCCGCCCGTGCCCCGGGCAGCGCCGCACTGCAGGACCTCTCCGGCACGGTGCAACCCGTCCGGCAAGGCGACGCCGCGCCGCCTTCTTACCGCATTGGTTTGTTGTTGCCGCTGCGTTCCGATGCCCTGCGCCAGGCTTCCGAAGCGCTGCGCGCCGGCTTCCTGGCCGGCTGGGAGCGCGACAAGCAGGGCGTCACGGTGTCGGTCATCGAGACCGGCGACGCCGCGCCGGACGTGCTGGCGTCCTATATGGACGCGCTGGCGCAACAAGACATGATCGTCGGGCCGCTGGCCCGCTCCGCCGTGTCCGCCGTGGCCAACAGCCGCAAGGTGGCGAAACCCACGATTGCGCTGAATTACCCCGACAACCGCGATACCGTGGTCCTGCCGCCGCAAATGATGGTGATCGGCCTGTCGATCGAAGATGAGGCGCGCCAGATGGCCGACTGGGCCGGCCGTGAACAGCCCGGCGCCACCGCGTATGTGGTGGGCGGCAGCGTGGCGTGGCAGCGCCGCAGCGCGGGCGCCTTCGCCGCGCAGTGGCAGCGCATCGGCCATGCCGCCAAGGCCGTGGAAGTAAGCACGGTGAATGGTTACCTCAACGATGGCGAGCTGATGGCACTGCGCGGGCGCCTGCAAACAGAGCCGGGCGCCGTGGTGTTTGCCGCGCTGGACCCGGACCAGACCCGCCAGTTGCGCATCGCGCTGGCCGCGCCGCCGTTGGGCGAGGTGCCGATCTATGGCACGTCATCGCTGAACCCGGGCCGGGCGCGGCAAGTGCCCGGGACGGAAATGGATGGCGTGCGCCTGCTCGACATGCCATGGCAATTGCAGCGCGACCATCCGGCCGTCATGGTCTATCCGCAACTGGCGCCCTCCAGCGAGCGCAAGCCCGATGCCGACATGGAGCGCCTGTATGCGCTGGGGATCGACGCGTACCGCGTGGCCCGCGAAATCGCCCGCCAACAAGACCAGCCGGCCGCGCGCTTCCGCATCGATGGCGTGACGGGGCAGTTGAACGTCAGCTTTGGCGATGGCGCGGCCCGTTTCGAGCGGCGCGAGCTGCAGGCGGTGTATAAAAACGGCGTGCCGGTGCCGCTGGCCGTTAGCCAGCAACCGTGACATGGGCGCCACCGGCCGCCAGTTGCACGGCCAGGCGGGCGAAGACCGCGCGCTGGACCACCTGTCCGGGCACGGACTGACCTTGGTTGAGCGCAATTTCCGCTGCAAGGTGGGCGAGATCGACCTGGTCATGAACGACCAGGGATGCCTGGTGTTCGTGGAAGTGCGCCGCCGCGAAAGCCTGGCCCATGGCGGCGCGCTGGCCAGCGTGACGCCGGCCAAGCAGCGCCGCATGGTGCGCGCCGCGCAATTTTACCTGCAGCGCTACCGGCAGTACCCGCCGTGCCGCTTCGACGTGGTGGCCATCGATGGCGATCACCTGAACTGGCTGCGCAATGCTATCGTTGAAGGAATGTAAGCATTTTTTACCGCGCTTGTCAGAGCCCGCTGACGACTGCACTATAATTCTCACCCATGAATACTCAACGCATCCTCTCCCACTTCCACGAAAGTGCCGAAATCAAGATCCAGTCCGCGACGGTACTGGCGCAGCCCATTGGGCAGGCGATTGAAATGATGTTTTCGGCTTTGTCCAATGGCAATAAGATCTTGGCGTGCGGCAATGGCGGTTCCGCTGCCGATGCCCAGCACTTCGCGGCGGAGCTGGTAGGACGCTTCGAGCGCGAGCGCTTCCCGCTGCCGGCGATTTCACTGGCGACCGATACCTCGATCCTGACGGCGGTGGCCAATGATTACAGCTACCGTGAAATTTTCTCCAAACAAGTGCAAGCGTTCGGCCAGGCCGGCGATATCTTGCTGGCGATTTCCACGTCCGGCAATTCCGCCAATGTGATGGCGGCGATTGAAGCAGCGCTGGAGCGGGAAATGCGCGTGATTGCCCTGACCGGCAAAGGCGGCGGCGCGATCGGCAAGATGCTGACCGATGCGGATGTGCATATTTGTGTGCCGACGGAACGGACCGCCCGTATCCAGGAAGTACACCTGGTGACGATCCATGCCTTGTGCGACGGCATTGATGTCGCGTTGTTTGGTGGAGATGTGAATGAATAAAGTTGTACGCCAGGTTGCTGGCAAGATCCAGCGCCCGCTGGCCGTGGTGTTGCTGGGCGCCGCGCTGGCGTCGTCGTTGTCCGGTTGCGTCGGCCTGGTGGCCGCCGGCGCCGTGGGCGGCACCCTGGCTGCTTCCGACCGCCGTACCTTTGGTGCGCAAACGGAAGACAAGGCCATCGCCGTCAAGGCCGAAGTCAAGTTCCCCAACCTGGTCGGCAGCGCCGGCCACGTGAATATCGCCAGCTTTAACCGCCGCGTGCTGTTGACCGGCGAAGTGCGCGACGAGGAATTGCGCAATACCGTGGAACGCGAAGTGCGCGCCATCGAAGGCGTGCTGTCGGTGACCAATGAACTGGAAATCGCGGGTGTGTCGAGCTACACGTCCCGTTCCAATGATGCCATTTTGACCACCAAGGTCAAGGCCAGCCTGGTCGATGCGAAAGATATTTCCGCCAATTCCGTCAAGGTCGTTTCCGAGCGCGGCAACGTGTACCTGATGGGCCGTGTGACGCAGCGCGAAGGCAATATCGCGTCCGACGTCGCCCGTGGCGTGCCTGGCGTGTATAAAGTTGTCAAAGTCTTCGAATATATTTCCGACGACGAATGGAAACAGTACCAGGCCAAGGCCGGTAACTGACCGATCTCCCCGGATGCCCGATATGACGACTTCCCGCGCCTGGATCAAACCCGCACTGGCCGCCGCTGTCCTGGCCGGTGTCGGGCTGACCGCTTATTTTTCGTTGAATAGCGCCAACCCGGCGCCGAAAGTCACGTTTATCGGCATCAAAGGGGAACAGATCACCCCGGCCAGCTTGCAAGGCAAGGTGGTGATGGTGAATTTCTGGGCCACGTCGTGCACCACGTGCGTGAAAGAAATGCCGCAAATGGTCGACACGTACAACAAGTACAAGGCGCAGGGGCTGGAATTCATTGCCGTGGCGATGGATTACGACCGCCCCGATTACGTGCTCAATTTCGCGGAAAACCGCCAGTTGCCCTTCAAGGTCGCGCTCGATGTCAAAGGCGAAGCCGCCAAGGCGTATGGCGACGTGAAAATGACGCCGACCACCTTCGTCATCGACAAGCAGGGCCGCATCATCAAGCGCTACGTGGGCGAGCCTGAATTCCAGGCCCTGCACCTGTTGCTGGAAAAGGCGCTGAAGGGCTGATCACGCCCATTCCTGTTCTATGCCGCATCCGCTAGGGTGCGCGCCTCCCCGTGATGTTAAATATATAATAATTTATATTTTTTAACATTTGCTGCAATCCATTTGCATGCGTCGGTCGTGGGGAAACAGGTGGGATGAATTTCAAGGATTTTGTATCGCCGCTTGCCGGGCTGAGCGAGGCGAACCGCGCCATACGCTTGCGGTTGACCAGCCAGGACAGGGTCTTGGACGACTTGCTGCTCGTGAAGCACGTCAGTGGGCACGAGACACTGTGTGGCGGCATCGAATACCGCTTGTACTGTGTGTCGCCCGATGCCGCACTGCCATTGAAGGCCTTGATTGCCTTGCCGGTGGAACTCCAGTTTGTGACCGATCGCGGGCAGTTGCGTGCCGTCTGCGGCATTGTTGCGCAAGCCGCGGCAGGCCAGAGTGACGGCGGGTTGGCAACGTACCAGCTGGTCGTGCGCGATGCGCTGGCGTTGATGGACCAGCGGGTGAATACGCGGGTGTTTCGCAACGCCAGCGAGGTTGATGTGTCTTCTGCCTTGCTGGATGAATGGCGCGCCATCAATCCGATCCTGGCCAAAGCTTTCGATGTCGACCTGTCGGGCGTGCGCGAGACTTACCCCGCGCGTGAATTCACCATGCAGCACAATGAATCGGATGCCGCTTTCTTGCGGCGGCTGTGGAAACGGCGTGGCATTTCGTGGTTCATCCGTCCCGGGCATGCCAGCGATACGGGCAGTGACCTGACACCGGCTCATACGCTGGTGCTGTTCGATACGGGCGACAGCCTTGCCCGGAATGCCGCCGGGACCGTGCGTTTCCAGCATGACCGGGCAACCCTGGCGGCGGACAGCATCTACAACTGGAGCGCATTGCGCACGCTGAAGAGTGGCAGCGTCACACGGCAAAGCTGGGACTACCGCAGCGGCGCCCTGATGTCGGCCCATACGCCCACCATCATGCAGCATGGCGAAACGGGAAACCAGTTCGCATTCAGCCTGGATGACTACCTCGTCGATCCCCCGCATGCCGGTGACGATGCCGCCGACTACCGGCGCCTGGGGGAACTGCGCATCCAGCGGCACGAGTTTGAATCGAAATGCTTCCATGGCGAAGGGGGCGTGCGTGACTTGTGTGTCGGTGAATGGTTCCGGCTCGATGGGCACCCGGAAATCGATACCCACGCTGAAGACCAGCGCGAATTCGTCCTGACGGAGCTGTGGCTGAGCGCTGAAAACAATTTGCCCCAAACCATGGACGACAAGGTGGGGCGCCTGTTTGCCGTCAATGGCTGGCACAGCTTTGGCGCCGCCGCGGAACTCCATGCCGCCAGCAAAGAGCGCGACGTGCGCTACACGAACCGGTTTTCCTGCGTGCGGCGCGGCATTCCCATTGTTCCGGCGTTCGATCCGCGCACGGACTTGCCAAGGGTGGCGCTGCAGAGCGCCATTGTGGTCGGTCCGGCGGGGGAAGAAGTCCATTGCGACACCATGGGCCGGATCAAGCTGCGCTTTCCCGGGACGCGCACACAGGATCATGGGGCCGGGGGCGGCGCCTCGAACAGCGATGGCGACTCGGCATGGGTGCGCGTGGCCAGCTTCTGGGCCAGCGATAAATGGGGCGGCATGCACTTGCCCCGGGTCGGCGATGAAGTGCTGGTCGATTTCCTTGGCGGCGATCCTGACAAGCCGGTGGTCGTTGGCGCCATGTATGGCAATGCCTTGCCGCCGGCGTTCAGCCATACCGGCGAATTGCCGGGCAACCGCTTCCTGGCGGGAATCAAGAGCAAGGAAGTCAAAGGCATCCGCTACAACCAGCTCCGGTTTGACGACACGCCCGGACAGATCAGCGCCCAGTTGGCGAGTGAACATGGCCACAGCCAGCTCAACCTGGGATGGCTGACGCAGCCGCGCAGGAACGGGCAGGGCAATGCGCGTGGAGAAGGCGCGGAGTTGCGCTCGGACCGGGCCGTGGCGGTGCGAGGCAAGGCCGGCGTGTTGATCAGCGCCGATGGCCAGCCTGGCGCAAGCGGGGATTTGCTGCAGCGTGACGCGCTGCTGGGATTGACGGAGGTACTGCAAAGCGTGCAGCAGCAATTGGCGGAACTGGCACAGACGCATCACGCTGATCCGACACCTGCGGCGAAATTGGAAGCGCTGGCCAATCGGCTCAAGGCATGGGATGGCGGCTCGAACGTGAACCCCGAAGGTGCGGCAGGCAAGGCGCCGATCGTGGCGGTGAGTGCGCCGGCCGGTGTCGCGATCGGCAGCCAGGACAACATGCTGCTCGGCGCGCAAAGCCAGATCGACCTCATCAGCGTAGGCGGAGTGCAGGTCAGTGCCGGCAAGACATTCCTGGTCCGGGCCGCCGGGACGGTCAGTCTGTTCGCCCACAAGCTCGGCATGAAACTGATCGCTGCGGCGGGCAAACTGGAATTGCAGACTCACAAGGATGACATCGCACTGACGTCAGCCAAGCGGATCGTGCTGAGCGCCGCGGACGAAATCGTATTGCAGGCGCCGCAGATACGGTTTGTTGCCAAGGGGGCGCAGGTTGACATCGGCGGCGACCAGATCGTGCAGCAGAGCAGCGGCAACCATACCATCAAGTCCGCGAAATTTGCCCATGTCACGGGCGGTGGCGGCAGTGTCGAAGCGCTGTCTCTTCCCGCCAGCGATCTCAAGACCGATGAACGTATTGTCCTGTTCGACCAGCAAACCGGCCTGCCGGTGAAGAACCGTGCTTATCGCGCGATTCTTGATGATGGCCAGGAAATTGCAGGCAAGACCGATGCGGAAGGCCGCACTGAACTGATGCAATCGGCTTCCATGGGGGAAGTGCGGATCATCATCGAACCCCATGCCGACGGCGCGTAACTTCGCCATATCACGACAAATTTATGACTGAACCCATACGACGGCTTCCCGATCCGACTGTCAATGCAGACGGTAAACTGGTCGGCAAGAGCGCCTTGACGCCGCAGGCCATGAAAACACGCGGTGCGATTGCGATTCCTTCCAATAAAGTGATTCCCGTGATCCTCGTTCCCGGAATTATGGGAAGCAATCTGCGTGCGAATACCGGCCCCGACAAAAAGAAAAATGAGGAATTACGTGCGGGTAGCCCCGCGTGGCGTCCGCCTAACGGTACGCTGGCAGGGTTGCGTGAAGCATCCGCGTGGAAAGATCGAAGCCCAGCCGTCCGGCAAAAAATACTCGATGGGGCTACGCTCGAGGTCGACGATAGCGGGCTGATTGAAATACCTGACGATAAGGAGGGGATGGAAGCGGCGCAGATGCGCAACCGATGGTGGGGAGAAGTCCATTGGGACAGCTATGGTCCGTTGCTGTGCGATTTGCACCGCAAGTTGAACAGCACATTCGAACCGTCCTGGATACTGAAGAAGCGGCAACCCAACAGCCATTGGGAATCCATCATGGAATATGACCGTGAAAAGTGGAATGCCGCCGACATGCCCGCGCTCACCGAAGCTCACCTTGAAAAATTCGCGCAATACCAGTATCCGGTTTATGCCTGTGGTTACAACTGGACACAATCAAATGAACTTTCTGGCGAGCGCCTGAAAAAACGCGTGTTGGACATCATCGATTTTTGGGTCAAGCGCAAATTCGACTGCAAGCAAGTGATCCTGGTGACGCACTCGATGGGCGGGCTGGTGGCCCGCGCCTGTGCGAAGCAGATTCCGGACCAGATTGCCGGCGTATTGCACGGAGTGATGCCCGCGCTGGGTGCGCCGCTGGCCTATCGCCGCATGGCGTGCGGCGTCGAGAAAAGTTCGCCGTCCGCCAATTGGAAGGGCAACATCTCGATGGAGAAGTTTGCTGACATCGCCGGGGATACGACCGAGAAAACCACCCCGACCATGGCAACGGCATGCGGGGCGCTGGAGTTACTGCCGAACCATTTGTATCCGGGGCCATGGTTGATGGCGTCCGTGAAAAAACCGGATGGGAGCATTGAAGACATCTGCCAGTTGTTTTATCCCAATGTGTATGACTTGTACCGTGATTTTTCGTCCTGGTATCGGGTGATCGATCTGCAGCTGGTTGACCCGGCATTCAAGTACGAGAAGAACGAGGAGGAAATGCGACGTGCCGTGATGACTGCCATTGCCCAAGCTGAGAAGTTTCACACTAAAGTAATTGACTCCTACTATCACCCGAATTCCTATGCATATTACGGGGCAGATGCGCAACAGCTGTCATATGGCGTTTTTCGTTGGATAACCGATGACCAGAGTGCATTGAAACAGTCTGCACGTTCCCTGATGGTGGTCGGGAAGCCTGTCAGCACCAGCTTCAACGGCGGCCGCACCATGGTCATGCCCAAGCACTTTGCCGATGCCGGGAAAAGCTATTATTTTGTGCCAAGCGAACAGGATGCACCGGGCGATGGGACCGTATCCCACCAGTCTGGTGATGGGCCGCGCAGCAAGGTCAAACGCGTTTTCCGTACGACCGGCTTTTCACATCAGGGGAGCTATAAAGATGAACACATGGTGCCTCTGACTTTTCACCTGATCGTACGCATCGCCCAGGAGGCAAAATAAATTGAGACGCATTACCAAAATTTGCTTATCGGCCATGGCCGCCGTGACGATGATTTCCCTGGCTTGGGCCGTGTCGTCAGGGATTCAGAATGAAAACAGGAAAGTCGCGCAGAAAATGACGGAAAAAATGAAGACAGTATGTGTGGGGAGGTTTCTCATCGATTTACCGGAGGATGCCGAGGTCAGTTTCACTTCAGCGCGGGTTGCGGGCCTCGATATCAACGTCCAGCAGGCTTACACCGAGACCAAGTTCAAGGATGAGCTTGCGCTACGTGAGCAGGAGTTGAGCCAGCAAAAGAACGAATACGATCGGCCGAGTTTCGAAAGAAAAATCGAAGCCGATGCATTGAATTTCAAAACAACATTGATGTATTACGGGCGTCAAAAACCGTTGCCAGGGGTCGCATTTGGTAAGCCGGCCCCTGGAGTAGGAGAGGCGATCTCCGTTGAAGCTTACGGGCTGCATGACAACTTGCTGTTTAGTGTTAGAGGTGAAAGTCTGTCTTCACCAAAGCGGGACAATGCAGTTGTGGACCTTGTAAAAAGCTTCGAAGCCCGTGGTGCCAATTCCATCCCCGAGCAGCCTGGATTTTGCACGGAAAATGGCCTCATTCATGATGATATGAAACGCGAAACTGAATCCATTACCATGTTCGCATCCCTAAAAGGACACCCGGACGTCGCGATCCGCTTCGACACCACCGTCAATGGCGACCAGATTGCCGACTCGCTTTTGCTGCGGGATACACGCAATACGATCAAGCAGGAGCACCCATTCAACTTCAAGTCGTTCCAGCGGCAGCGTCGGGCCCTGAATGGCATTGATGGCGAAGAGGTACTTGATCGGGTCAAGGAATTCAATGGGACCAGCGCCCATATCTTCATGTGGGAGGGGCAGGGCAAGCCGTCGGACTTGCTGGCGCCAGCGTTGGCGCTGGAACTGGAGACCGGCAAGGGCAGGCCAGGCGAGCCCGTCAGCTCCAGCCTCTCCGATGAGGCTGTTCTCCTGCTGTGGGAAAAGATCACATCCAGTATCCGGTTGCGTCCGACCTCCTCCAAGAGCCAGGCCGGGCAGGCGGCGCCCAAGCAACCGGTAGCACTGGGAGAACTGGTTGCCACAGGCAATCCCTGTCCCGAGACCGGCTACTGGCAATGCAGCGAACCGGGCGTGGTGGAAGGCGGGCAGCGTCAATTCTTCCGCCAGGGCGACGTGATGCCGCAGGCCGTACTGCGCGGCACGGGCAACCTGTGGCAAAAAGTCAGCGGCAATTTGCCATCGCACCGGGCCACGACGGTCTGGAAACTGGTCGCGTATGCAGCCACGACTGAAGGGACGCCGCCAGTTGATGGCGGCGGCATGATCGCGTCCGGGCCCGCTGCGCCAGGCCCGGACAACGGAGCGGCGTGACATGCCTAACGTTATTCGGCTCGGCGACGCCACCAGTCACGGGGGGAAAGTCATCGGTGTCACCGCCACGCATTACACCATCGATGGTATCCCGGCAGCCCGGAAGGGCGACCGGTGTTCATGTCCCGTGCGCGGACATGACGGATGCACGATTGCGGAAGGCAATCCCGACCATACGATCGATGGCGTCCCGGTCGCCTATGAAGGACACAAGACGACGTGCGGGGCGGTGCTGGTGGCCAGCCAGAGCGTCTTTGTGGCCGGGTAGCAAGTGGCCGCCGGCGCCAGCGGCGTTATAACCCGACCTGCAGCGACATATACCACCCCTTTTGCGTCTTCGGATTGAACACCGTGATGGTGCCTAGGTTCGCGTACGCGGCCGTCACCGACATGTGCTTGTTCGGGAACCACGCGGCAAACACGTCGTAATACGCTTTTTCCGGATCAACCCCCAGGTTGTGCGGCTTGTGCCGGTATTCCGCGCCGATCGCCACCGTGCGGTGCGCCAGCCAGGCCACCGAGATTTCCGGCTGCAGCTTGGCATGGTCGCCCTTGTCGCCGCCGAAACCCAGGATCCCCATCTGGTTGGCCTTGGTGGCGCGCAGGGTGCCGTTCACCAGCAGGCTGTGTTCCAGGCAGATTTTCGTTGCCGACACGTAGTAGTCGAAGCCGCTGTCATCCTTCGCCCCGAGTTGCTTCACATTGGTCACGCCCAGTGCGCCCAAACCGCTGATGCCCTTGTTCTTCTTGTACATGATGCCAAGCGCCACCTGCGGCATGGCGCGGTCCTGGTCATACACGGCTTCGCCGGCCAGTTTGACTTTCAGGCCCACGATATCCTGCTTGATCCGCAGTAGATTCAACGGTGCCAGGTCGCCCTGGAAATCCTGCCGCGCCAAGGACAATTCCAGCCGGTCGGCCACGCCGATGGCCACGCCGTACGTGCCCAGCGAATAATCCTGGGTCTGGACCCGGGTGTAATGCACATTGCCGCCCCAGCTGTCGCGCGTGCCATAGCCGGTAATCAGCGCCCACGGCGAAATACCGCCGCCGCCGGCGCCTTCCACCATGCTGACGCCGCCCGTGGCCAGGAAGCGCCCCTTGTCCGGCCGGGCTGGCGCCGGCGGGGCGGCAGAGGTGACGATATCGCGGTGCATGGGCGCCAGCTTGGCGATCAGCCGGTTCGAGACGTAGGTCGAGACGCCGTGGCGCTCCATCGCCAGCTGTAAATCCTCGGCCAGCGCGTTGAACATCGCGTCCGTGATTTTCAGGTCGATGTGCACGGACTTCATGTCGCGCACGGTGCCCACGCCGTCCATGGTCTTGTCGCGGTATTTGCCAGTGTATTTGCACGGGCCGCCCGCGTATTCGCAGAACTGTTCCTGCAGCCGCTGGTTCACTTGCGGGATATCGAAATCCGCGAAGTTGTCTTTGATACGGGGATCGGCCAGCACCAGGTCGAGGAAGGTATCGGTGATCTTCTTGATGCCTTCCTTGCCGCCCAGGCCATGGAAGGTGGCGTCATCAGGGTAGGGAGTCTGGGCCAGCGCCAGCGAAGAGGCTAACAGCAGGCCGGTTGCAGCAAACAGGGTGGTTTTCCGCATTATTTGTCCTCGACAAAACGGGTGGGCACTGCCGGTCCAATGTAACAGATCACCCGCTTGTCTTGCCGGTTGCCGGTGCTTATTTCGGCCACAACACCATTTGTGTGCAACGGAACAACGCTATCGTTTTGCCGGTGTCTTTATGGATCACGGTGGCGTCCCACACCTGCGTGGTGCGGCCCAGGTGCACCGGTTTTGCCGTGACGGCAATCACGCCTTCGCGGGCCGTGCCCAGGTGATTCGATTTCAGTTCGATGGTGGTGAAGTTTTCCGCGCCTTGCGGCAAGTGGGCGATACAGCCGTAGCCACAGGCGGTATCGGCCAGGGTCACCACGCTGCCCGCGTGCAGGAAACCGTTCGGCGCCAGGTGGAATGGCTGGATGGTGATTTCCGCCTGTAATTCGCCTTCCTGGATCGACGTGAAGCGGATCCCCAGGTGGTCGGGCAGCTTGCCTTTGCTGCGCTGGTTGAAGTTGTCGAGGTTGAAGCGGGATGCGTCCATGACAGAGTCCTTGCGTGTAGAGATAACGCAACATCATACCTGCACGGCGTGGCGCGGTTCTTCAAGCAGTTGGCGTAATAAATCAAGACGGTGACATTTTTTAACAATACTCGGCGGGAACCCGGCTCCTAGACTGATTTGGCACGAGCGTTTTTTTATAACCAAAACAGGAGACGAGAATGGTGGTGAAAAAGCAGTTGGCAGTAATGGGGAGCGCCCTGGCCCTGGCCTCGGCCGCGCTACCCGCAATGGCAGGCAATACGGGACTGGCCTTCGTCCACGGCACCGGCAAACAAACCGACGCCGCGACCGATTACTGGACCCATGACATGATCAATTCGGTGCGCCAGGGTTTGCCGAACCAGAACCTGACCATTGTCATCAATTGTGACTTCGACCAGTACATGTGGACTGCCGGCGCGGCGGGCTGCCTGGCCGACCAGCTGCATCCCTTCATCGTCAACAACAACATCACGGACCTGGTGGTGGAGACCCATTCGAACGGCGGCAACATCTTGCGCTGGGTAATGTCCAACCCGACCCAGGACAGCCGCTATCCCGCCATCATCAATGCGATCCGCTGGGTCAATGCGCTGGCGCCGTCGTCGCTGGGCACGCCGTTGGCCGACGCCACCATCAGCGGCAACGCGTTCGAGAGCGCCGTGGGCTGGCTGCTGGGCTACAAGAGCGACGCGGTACGCCAGCAGCAGACCAGCTGGATGGCCAGCTATAACGCTTCCTGGCTGTATGGCACGGCGGGCCGTCCGGCGCTGCCGAAACCGTTTTATCACGTGGTGGGCACGGACGTGGATTCATCGCTGTTCGATGGCGACAGTTATTGCGGCGGCTACCACTTGAACGTCGGGCTGGAAGTCACGCAGGCCTGGCTGAACAGCTGTTCGGACGGCTTCCTCGATTGCAGCAGCCAGGCCGGCGCGGGCTTGCGCTGGTTCCAGGACAAGGAACGCACGGCCGAGGCCGAACCCCTGTCGCACAACCAGAGCCGCCGCCAGTGCTTCGGCCTGGACGTCATCCTGCGCAACGATATCTGAACGGAGAAGCCCAACATGAACTTGAAATTATCGATGATGGCGGCGGCGCTGGCTGCTGCAAGCGTTTCCGCTGCCGCCGTGGAGCTGTTGCCGAAACAGGCGGGCGACCTGGAGCCGGCGCTGGTGGCGGCGGCAAAACCGGCCATGCAAACGGCCAAGGCGGGCGTCCCGGGGCAGTCGCGCGAGGCGGTGGCGCTGAGCTGGGCGTCGGCGGATGCCGGCGTGGCGGCGTCCACGCCGCATGAAGCGGAAAGCCGCGAGTCGTACACCATCGTCACGGGCGCGGAACTGGCCAGGGGCGTGCCGCTGCATACCACCGCGCCGCGCGCCGTGGTGCGGGTGCAGGCGTTCGATAGGTCCAGCCCCCGTTCCAACCTGGCGATCCACCCGCAATCGATGACGGTGATCGACAAGGCGGGCCGCGCCCACGGCTCCGCCGAGGCGATGGAAGCGCTGGTCACGGACGACAAGCTGGCCAAGGCCGACTTGCCGTTTGCGCCCGGCACGTCGGCGTTCCGCCTGCACCAGGGCTTGGGTGCGGGCCAGTTCAAGCTGCGCGCGGACAACCTGGGCGAGAACGAACGCTTCCTGATCAACGTGGTGGAACCGGACAGCCCGGTCTCGCTGACGATGCAGGCGGGCGCCGCCGCTTACCTGCATGGCCAGCAATTGTCGTTATCGTCGGAATTGCGCAGCAAGGATGGCGCCAAACCGGCGTGGTCCAAACTGGAAGGGTACGTGATGTCGCCGACCGGCCGCCGTTTCCCGCTGACGTTCAAAAATGGCGCGGGCGGGCGCATGACGGCGCAGCTGGCGCTGGATGCGGATGAAGAACTGGCGCCGGGCCTGTGGGAAGTCCATGCGCACGGGCACGGGAAGGCCAAGCAGGGCGAAGTCATGCGCTCGCTGCGCCTGGCCTTCCCGGTGGCGATGCCAACCGCCAAACTGGACCGCAAAGTGGCGTTGGCCGACAGCAAGGGCGGCATCAGCGTGAACTTCGGTGTCGAAGCGGCGCAGGCCGGACGCTATGAAGTGCGCGGTGTGCTGTACGGCACGGTGCAGGGAACATTGAAGCCGGTCGGCGTGGCGCATGCGGCGCAATGGATGGAAGCGGGCAGCGGCAGCATCGCGCTGAACTTTGCGCCGGAATTGCGGGCCGCTGCCACGGGGCCCTATGAAATCCGCGAACTGTTCCTGCTCGACCAGGGCCGCATGGGCGTGCTGCAACGCCAGCAGCGGGCGGTCGTCATCGACGAGCGGGAACTGGCGCGCGTGAGCCCACGCCCGGAAAAGCTGGCCACAGCGCCAACGCAGCGCGTGAAGTAACGGTGCTCCGGAAGCCTGGCGCCTCGTCGCGATAGCATTTTGTCTGCACGCTTAAAGCGAACGATAGTACTTTTGGGGCCAAGCCCCGTAATGTCGATTAGATTATGCCCAGGCGATGGGCGTCTTGCCTTTGGCTTCCAGGTAGGCGTTGGCCCGTGAAAACGGTTTGCTGCCGAAGAAGCCCCGGTGCGCGGACAGCGGGGACGGGTGGGGCGAGGTGATGACCAGGTGGCGGCGCGTGTCGATCAGTTCGCGTTTCTTGATCGCATAGCTGCCCCACAGGATAAACACCAGGTTGTCCCGGTCCTGTGACAGCTTGCGGATCGCGCTGTCGGTGAATTGTTCCCAGCCTTTACCGGCATGCGAACCGGCGGTATGGGCGCGCACGGTCAGCACGGCGTTCAGCAGGAACACGCCCTGCCGTGCCCAGTCCGACAAGTCGGTGCGTGTGCGCGCGATGCCGGTATCGTCGGCCAGTTCCTGGAAAATGTTTTGCAGGCTCGGTTGCGGGCGGTTGCCTTCCGGGACGGAAAAGCAGAAGCCCATGGCGGCGCCCGGCGTGTGATACGGGTCTTGCCCGAGGATGACGACCTTGACGTCGTCAAACGGCGTCAAATCGAAGGCGCGGAAGATATCGCGGCCCTGGGGAAAACAGCGTCCGGACGCATATTCATTGCGTACGAACGCCGTCAGGCCGTCCCAGTACGGCTGTTCGAACTGGTCCTGGAGCTCGCGCTTCCAGGACGCTTCGATGCGGACTTCAGCCAATCAGGCTTGTTCCAATACGTTGTGCGCCTGCTGGTCCGCGTGGTACGACGAACGCACCATCGCGCCCACGGCCGCGTGCTTGAAGCCCATCTTGTACGCTTCCTCTTCGAACATCTTGAAGACGTCCGGGTGCACGTAACGGCGCACCGGCAGGTGGCTGTTCGATGGCGCCAGGTACTGGCCGATGGTCAGCATGTCGATGTCATGCTCACGCATGTCGCGCATCACTTGCAGGATTTCCTCGTCGGTTTCACCCAGGCCGACCATGATGCCGGACTTGGTTTTCACGTTCGGGTACAGGGCCTTGAAGTCTTTCAGCAGCTTCAGCGAGTGCATGTAGTCGGAACCCGGGCGGGCTTCCTTGTACAGGCGCGGCACGGTTTCCAGGTTGTGGTTCATCACGTCCGGCAAGCCGTCGGCGAAGATATCGAGCGCCTTTTGCAGGCGGCCACGGAAGTCCGGCACCAGTACTTCAACGGTGGTCTGTGGCGACAGTTCGCGGGTTTTCTGGATGCACTCGACAAAGTGGGCGGCGCCGCCGTCGCGCAAGTCGTCGCGGTCGACCGACGTGACCACGACGTAGTTCAGGCGCAGCTTGGCGATGGTGTTGGCCAGGTTTTGCGGTTCTTCCTTGTCCAGCGGGTCCGGACGGCCATGGCCCACGTCGCAGAACGGGCAGCGGCGGGTGCACTTGTCGCCCATGATCATGAAGGTGGCGGTGCCCTTGCCGAAGCACTCGCCGATGTTCGGGCAGCTCGCTTCTTCGCACACGGTCACCAGCTTGTTTTCACGCAGGATGTCCTTGATTTCATAGAAGCGCGACGAGGTCGACGCCGCCTTGACGCGGATCCACTCCGGCTTTTTCAGGCGCTCCACCTGCTCGATCGGGGTGATCTTGATGGGAATGCGCGAGGTCTTGCTGGCGCCTTTCTGCTTTTCGCTGGCGTTGTAAGCGGGGGCGTTGCTGGAAGTGGTCTCGGTAGTCATAGGCTTAATTCGATACAGTGGTTACTTCGGCAGGCTCGGCCGCTTGTAGCAGCCGCACCAGTTCGTTGGCTAGCGCCAGCTGCACATCGGCCAGCGGCGCTTCCACGCCCATCGAACGCATGTCGATGGTTTCCAGACCAGAGTAACCGCAGGGGTTAATCCAGGAAAATGGGGTCAGGTCCATCCCCACATTCAGCGACACCCCGTGGTAGGTGCAGCCGTTGCCGCGCACTTTGAGTCCCAGCGCGGCGATCTTGGCGCCTTGTTTCGGGCCGCCAGCGATGTAAATGCCCGGCGCACCGTCGATGCGTTCACCGGCAAGATTATACGTGTGCAAGACGTTGATGATGGCTTGTTCGATTTTGTGGACGAACTGGCGCGCATACAGTTTGCCGCCCGGCTTGTTGCGGCGCAGGTCCATCATCAGGTAAATCACCACCTGGCCGGGGCCGTGGTAGGTGACTTCCCCGCCACGGTCGGTCTGCACCACGGGAATCGCGGCGGCGGCGCTCAGCAGGTGGCCACGGTCGGCACCCAGGCCCAGGGTGTAGACGGGCGGGTGCTCGACGATCCACAGTTCATCGGGCGTGTCCGGCGTGCGCGCGTCGGTGAACGCGCGCATGGCGGCAAACGTGGGTTCGTATTCGGCCTGGCCGAGGGTGCGAATAAGCGCCGGGGCAGTAGACATGGACGGGTTTGTTACTGAAAACCCCGCCATTATAAGTCAGTACTGAATTACTTTCCCGGCGCCCTGCCTATTTTGGTGGCAGAAAATTGCAGAATGATAGTGATTTGGCAGGCTTTTTCGATGCTTTGTTGATGCGGCCGGCAAGCTTAACCGGCGGCCAATTTTGCTTTTTCCACCAGTTTCAGCCATTGCTGCACGGGTTCACGCTGCCACTGGGCGTTGGCGTAGTCCTTCAGCTTGGCCGGCACCTCGTCGCCGCTGGCGACCAGGCGCTGCAGCATCATGGCCAGGTCGGTGTCGGCAATCGACCATTCGCCGAACAGGTTGGCCCCGTCGATGAGCTTATCGGCGGCGCGGAACAATTTGTCCGCGGCCGCACGCGCCTCCGGGGAAAGAGGTTGCGTGGCCGGCTCGTGGAAAACAGTCAGGGTGCTGCGTTCTTCGCGGATCGGCATCAAGTCGCTGCGCACCCAGGCCTGGACTTCGCGGGCGCGGGCGCGCTGCTGCGAGGTTTTCGGATATACCGCCTTGTATTCAGGGGCGGGAAACACTTCTTCCAGGTATTCGGTGATCGCCGACGATTCCGTCAGCACAAAGTCGCCATGCACCAGCGCGGGAATCCGGCCATTGAGCGCCAGGTCGCGGTAAGCCGGTTGCCGGTGCTGGCCGGCATTCAAGTCCAGCACTTCCAGGTCAAAGGGAATGCCCTTTTCCGTCAGCGTGACGAACACGGACATGGCGTAAGGGCTGGAAAATTCGCTGTTGACGTAAAGCTTGAGGTTCATGGGGCAATTCCTTGTGGTTGGCATTTCATGTTACGTCTTGCTCAATTAGCCACATAACGATATATTTTCTCCATCCTTGTTAATTTTATTCACAAGAAAATGCGCATGCCCGCCTTTCCCGCCCTGCGCGCCTTCGAGGCGGCAGCGCGGCATGAGAATTTTTCCCGTGCCGCTGATGAATTGCATTTGACTCACGGCGCCATCAGCCACCAGGTGCGCGCACTGGAGGACGAGTTGGGTGTGCAGTTATTCATCCGCAATGGCCGCCACGTGAAAATCACGCCCGACGCCCGCAAGTTTGCGCAAGCCTTGAACAAGGCCTTTGCCGATATCGTGCAGGCGGCGGAGGCGGTGCGGCCGCAGCAGGGATGCCGCCGCCTGGCGATTTCCTCGATCCCGTCCTTTGCCGCGCGCTGGCTGGCGCCCAGGCTGGGCCAGTTCATCGAGCGCCACCCGGATATCGAAGTGCTGCTGCAAGCGTCGGGCCAGTTGCAGGACCTGGAGCGGGAAGCCATCGATGTCGGCATCCGCTTCGGCCGGGGCCGCTATCCGGGGCTGGTGGTGCAGCATTTGATGGGGGATATTTATTACCCCGTGGTCAGTCCGTCTTACCGGGGCGGGGACTTGCCGCGCACGCCGCAAGACTTGGCGCAGGCGACCTTGTTGCGCTCGAACGAGCCATGGCTGCCATGGTTCCGGGCGGCGGGATTACACCTGGCGGAACCGTCGGGCGGCGTCATGTACGAGGATTTGTCGATGCTGATCCGCTCGGCCGTTGATGGCGACGGCGTGGCCCTGGTGCGCCACGTGGTGGCGATGCAGGAAATCGCATCGGGACAACTGGTGCGGCTGTTTGATATCGCCACGCCCAGTGCGGATGAATATTACATTGTCAGCCCGCCGGCGGCGGCGGCGCAGCCCCACGTGCAAGCCTTCCGCGCGTGGCTGTTGGCGCAAATTGCGGAATTCCTGCCGCAATTGCGCCTGGGGTCGGACATCACATCACGATCTTGACCATCGGATGGCCGGACAGTTCGGTGTACAGCGCGTCCAGTTGCGGGCGGCTGGTGGCGCGCACGATTACCGTCAGGCCGGTGTAATTGCCCTTGGACGACGGACGCACTTCCATCTTGCCTTCATGGAAAGTCGGGTCGTGCTTGATCACCAGCGCCAGCATGGTCGTGGCAAACTCGTCGTGGGTCAGGCCCATGATCTTGATCGGGAAATCGCTTGGGTATTCGATCAGCGATTCGGAGGGGGCGGTAGGCGTGGCCATGATAGTAATTCCTGTCAAAACAAATAGATACAGGCAATATTGTACCGTAGCACGCGGCTTTCAAGTCGCCGGCAAGGACGGCGGCACGGGTTCCATGCCGCCGTCCCGGACTTAGGCGGCCGGCTTGGCCGACAGGCGCTTGAGGCGGTCCAGCGCGGATTCACCGCCGCCCGCCGCTTCGTTGGCCACCGACTTGCGCAGCGCATCGAGTTCGGCTTTCTGGTCGTGCGGACGCTGGCCGATGTCCGCCACGATCTTCATGCCGGCCGCTTCATTCGATACCGCTTGCGCGCGGCGCGTCAGTGCATTCAGCGCGCTGGAATTGCCCTGCAAGCCTTTCAGGCCATTCAACTGTTCCTGGCGCTCGGCGCGCACCTGCTGCAAATCGCGCTGCGCTTTCGCGGTCGCCAGCGCCTGCATGGCTTTCTTGGCGGCGGCATCGAAGTCGGCCAGTTGCTGCGACAGGGCATCGACGATTTTCTGCAGCTCATCCATGTATTCCTGCGCATCGGCCGCTTCCTGTTCTTCCAGCGGCAAGCGGGCTTTATTCGCTTCCAGCTCGTCGCAGAACAGGTTGATGGTGGCTTCCGAAATCTTGCCGGCCGCCAGGCGCTCACCCAGCGTATCCGCGGCGCGTTCATCGTTGGCGATCAGGTCGCGCAACTTGATGACGTCATTGCGCTCCTTGTCGAAGGAGGAACGGGCAGCGGCCAGCTTTTGCGCAGTGGCGCGCAAGGTGTCGGCCAGGCGGTCACGGTCTGCCTCGGTCGCCGTTTCTGGATCGAAGTTGGCGATTGCTTCGGATACGCGGTCGCCCAGCGCGCCAAAGTGTTTCGAGATCAGGCGTGCGGTCAGGCCCCAGCCATTGGAGTTGCTCATAGTCGTGTCCTTCCTTTCAGTTTAAATAACTTGGGCGCCGGGCATTCAGGCCGGGCTTCCACATGAAAAACAACGCGGCCATCATCACTGGATGACGATCCGTTCCTGCTCCACCGGTATCCCAATGACAAAGTCCACATGGATACCGCGTTTGCTGCTGTCGCCGTTCACGCTGCGGATGATTTCCGTCGTGATCAGCAAATATTCCGGTCCCGCCCCGCCGCGCAGTTCCCGCACATAGGGCATGAAATACACATCCTGCTGCAAGCCGCTACTGCCCGCCGCGTCGTCGATGCGGGTTTCTCCACCCTGGTAGGGCTGGACCCATTCGGCGTTCGGATCACCCGCATCGCGCTGGAAATCGATGCCCTCTTCGGCGCCAAATACCAGTTCCAGGTCTTGCGCATCGAGGCCATAGTCGCCCAGCTGGTTGCGCCACAGCGTGTAGCTGCGGTCACCCAGGCCATAGCCCCGTTCGCCCGTGTACGCTTCCTGGTCTTCCACGGTTTCCGGGATCACCCGCGCCAGCTGCGTGCAGTACATGATTTCGGCCACGTTGCCCTGCGCATCGACATACACTTGCAGGAATTTTTCATCGGCCTGGTCATCGCCCTTGTCGAGGTAATAGCGGTAGACCTTGCCGGACAAATTCAGCTTCAGCCGCGAAATCGCCAGGATGCGGAAGTCGGCCGCCTGCGGCAGCGCAATCAGCGAACCGGCGGTATTGGCGCGCAACAGCGAACCCTGCTGGATCGTCACCATGCTGCCGATACGTGCATTCAGCGGCAATCGCTGGTCTTCCGGCGCATCCACGGCGCCCTGCTTCATCGCCGCGTTGCGTATGTATCCGAATGCATCCTTCCAACCCATTTCAATCTCCCAGCGAATAGTTAGCGCCTGGACGGCTCGCCTTGCGGCGCGTAAAGACCTTGTACAGCGTAAAACCAATGATGCCCAGCATCACCCAGCCAAACCAGCCGATGCCCGAGGATTCCTTGGGCGCCTTGCGTTCCGCCACTGGCGCAGGTTGCTGTTCCTGCGCTTGCGGTACCGGTGTGGCGGTCGGCGCATCCGGATTCATCGGATTGGGCACCGTCGCCATCCCGGGCGAAGTACTGGTGTCGCCGCTGCCAACCGGGCCGATGGAACCGACGTCGGACGGCACGTTGGTCGGCAACGGCTGTTGCTGTTGCTGCTGCTGTGGCGCCTGGTTCGCATGGGCGCCGCCGGCAATCACACTACCCAGCACGGCGCCGGCGGCAGCCGCGCCGGCGGTGCCCCAGCCGCTCGGACGGCTCTGGTCCTGGCGGTAGCCGCCGTTATTGCCACCGCTATAACCGCCGTTGTAGCCGGGGTTGTTGTTGTAGCCGCCATTGTTGCCATACTGCGGCGGCTGCTGCGGCGCCTGGCGCGGCATCACCGGGTCCGATGGCGGCAACTGGCGCTGTTGCGCGGTGCGTTGGTCCATCGTGCGCACCGCATTGTCTTGCGCGGACTTTTGCGACATGTCGCGGTTCATGGCGGACCGGCTGCCGCCGGAAGCGGACTCCGCTTCCGGCGCGCGGCGGGAACCAAAGGTGCCAAACGAGCCACGGTTCGACGACGGTGCGGCCGTTGGGCTGCGCGACGGCGTACTCTTGGCAGTGTTACTGCGTTGCGACGAAAATCCGCCTTTGTAAGAACCCGAACTTTGGGTTGGCCTGGCTTCCGCCAGCGGCCCGCCTATCGCCAGTGACAGCGATAAAGCGAGTACTACGGCTTTGCGGAGAGACTTCATCATGTATCCTGATCGTCTTGAGGTTGATTAAATAACAGCATAATAGCTGGCAAACATTTACGCATCGGTAAAAAAACACCAGCTTTACCACCATGACACGCAAATACTCTGACATGAATCAGCACGACGCTTTGTATACCGTCGCCCGAAACTACCCTGGCGGCATCGAAGCATTGTCCCAATGCATGGGCATTTCGGTGAACGTTTTACGTAACAAATTGTCACCAACCATCGCTTCCCATTACCCTTCGTTTGAAGAAGTATCGACCATTATCGACCTGTGCCAGAAAGCCGGCGTCCCCAATGCGCTGATGCCGCTGCACGCGATGCTGGTCCGGCATGGTATGGCGGCCTTCGTGGTGCCGGTACCGGAAAAGATTGCGCAAGATGACTTGTCGCAAACCGTGTGCCGCGTCATGAGCCAGGTCGGCGACGTGGCGGAAGCCGTGTCGCAGTCGCTCATGGACGGCAAGATCACGCCGTCCGAGGCCGACCTGATCGAACGCGAATTCAATGCCGCCCTGTCGGCGCTGGGCGAATGGCGCGCCCGGATCCGTTTGCTGGCCGATCCGAAAGGCGGCGGCTGATTCCCCGGTAAAAAAAATGCCAGCCGGTAAGGGCTGGCATAAACTATTTTGTATTGGGAGGAAAATAGTGCGTGAAGATCACGTGACGCCACTGTAACGACTTCCTCCCGGCCCGGCCACCGCGTTGGGACGGACTGCAGAATTTCAGGGATGAACGACCAAAATCCAGGGCTGGGCGGCAGCGATCCGCCCAGGCCGTGTCATTCCTGGTTCTTGCGGCGGCCGTTATCCTTGTTGTCCTTTTCTTCCCGTTGCGGGCGGCGCTGTTCCGCCGCCGGTGCAGGTTGCGGCTGGGGACGGGCTTCCTGGCGCGGTTCCTGGCGCTGCTGCTGTTGCTGCTGCGCCTGCTGCTGGCGCATGGCTTCACGCTGTTGGCGTTGCTGTTCCTGGCGCTGGGCGTCTTGCCGTTGGGCTTCCTGCTGGCGCTGCTGCTCTTGCCGCTGCATTTCCTGGCGCTGCTGGTCCTGGCGTTGCTGCTGTTCGCGCTGCTGGGATTCCTGGCGCTGGCGCTCCTGGCGTTGCGCATCCTGACGCTGGGCTTCCTGCTGGCGTTGCTGCTCTTGCCGCTGCATTTCCTGGCGCTGCGCATCCTGACGTTGCGCCTCGTGCCGCTGGCCATCCTGGCGCTGGCGCTCCTGGCGTTGGACTTCCTGCCGTTGCTGGTCCTGGCGCAGCGCTTCCTGGCGTTGCTGTTCCTGCTGCTGGGCGTCCTGCCGCTGGCGTTCCTGGCGCTGCCCCTCTTGCCGCTGCTGGTCCTGGCGCAGCGTCTCCAGCCGCTGGCGCTCCTGCCGCTGCTGTTCGACGTGTTGCTGCGGCAGTTGCCCCGGCTGCAATGCTTGTGGTTGCGGTTGGCTGATGCGGCCCCGTTCATCGCGGTCATTGCGGTCATTGCGGCGCTCGCCATCGTCGCGGCCCGGACGGTCAAAGCGGCGGCGCTCGTCTTGCCCGGCGCCTGGCTGCTGCACCACCGTGCCACCCGGCATGACGCGCTGCGGTTGGCCCTGCAAGGCATTGCCTGGCACCGGCTGGCCCACTGCCGGGCGCTGATCGCCATGGCGGTCGCGCCAGTCATCGCGCGATTCGCGGCGGTTTTCAATCACGCGGCCCGGACGGTTGGCCAGTGGCGGCGCCACCGGTGGCGCGCTGATCAGCGGCGCCTTGCGCACATCGCCCGGCGGCAGCGCCACGCGCGGTTCGCGGCCCACATTGACGATGCTGCGGCGTTCGAAATATTCACGCGGCAACACGGTCACGCCATCGCGGCGGCCGTCGCGGCGCGGATCTTCCTTCCAGCGCACCTTGCCGTTGTGCTGCCATTCCAGGCGGCGCTCATGTTCCACCGACACGCGGTAGTTCGGCACATAGCGGTCGCGCGGCGTCAACGGATACCAGCCGACGCCGGGACCGGCGCGGTGGTCGCGGAACGTGACGTTCCAGCCGCTGCCGCCGACCCAGCCCACCAGTGCCGGCGCCCACACCGGGCGCACCACGGTGCGGCCCGGGGCCCAGAACCAGCGCGACTGCACAAACACCCAGCGGCCATAGTGCGACGGCGCATAGCCCCACGGCGCATCGTCGACCCAGGTCCAGCCCCACGGCGCCAGCCACGTCCAGCGGCCATCGCGGTAAGGCGCCCAGTCGGACGCCACGCCACGGGGCGCCCACAGCGGGCCGTAATCCGGGTCTTCGCGCCAGCTGCCATGCTGGTCCAGCTCTTCATAGCCGGTCATGTCGGCCGTCACGTAGCGCAGCGATTGCGAATTGTCATCGCGGCGGTCGCGCGCCTGGACCCAGTCGTCAAACTGCGTGCGCTGCGCCACCCCGGTGAACAAGTCGTCGCCGCGCACTTCCAGGCGCTTGCCCGCGCGCAGGCTCATCGAGGTGCCGGCGCCATCGACGCGGCCGCTACCGGCCAGCATGGTCACCACGCTGGTGTCCGGCGCACGTTCGGTATCGACCCGCAGCGCGCCCGGTTCCGTCAAGGTCACGCGCGCCTGTGGCGTGCTCAGTTCAAAACCGCCGACATGTTCGGGATTGCGCACGCGCACGCTGGCGGTGCCGTAATCGAGGCGCAGGCGCAGCACATTGTCATCGAGGTCGAGCACTTCCAGGCTGGAGTCGCCATCGAGCCGCACGGCGGTCGAGCCGACGCGGAATTCCGTGCGCGATCCCGGCGCCGCCGTGATACGGGTGCCCGACGTCACGGGCCAGTTCACCAGGTTGCCGCCCGCCTCGTCGCCATCGGCTTCCTGCACGGTGACCTGGCCTTCGACCACGGACACGCGCGCCACGCGGGCCGGCGGGTCATCGGCCATCGCCAATGACGTCACGGCGACCAGCGCGGACAACAGAATGAGATGCTTGATTTTGCGATGCATGGCGTTACGCTCCGGGAGCAGGGGAATGATAGGTATTAAACGCTTGATCGGCCGCAACGACGACGTCCGTTACACATTTTTTCAACCAGGCGCTCTGTATAAGGTCAAGCGTGCGCACCACCGCGTTTGACGAAGAATAAAGCCGTACCGACGCCCATTAACAAACCGCCAAATACGCGGTTTTGCGCCTTGACCGCCTTGGCATCGCGGAAAAAGCGCTGCATCGAAGCCGCCAGGAAGGCATAGCCATGCATGACCATCAAATCGATGGTGCACATGGTCACGGCCAGGATCAGCAATTGCGGGACCAGCGGATGGTCTTGCGCGATGAATTGCGGCAGCACGGCCACCATGAAAATAATGCCCTTGGGGTTGGTCGCGTTGGTGAGAAAACCAGTCAGCACGCGGCGGCGCAAGGACGGTGCTTGCTCAAGCACCACTTGCGCGCCCGGTCCCGGCGCCGCCGTGGCGCGCCATTGCGCCAAACCGAGCCAGATCAGGTACAGCGCGCCCACGGTTTTCACCACATTGAACGCCACTTCCGACGCCAGCAGCAGCGAGCCGACCCCGGCGCCGGCAATTGCCAGCACCAGCAGCAAGCCGGCCTGCAAGCCCAGGATGGTGCCGCTGGCCTTGCGCACGCCGTACGACAAGCCGTGCGACATCGACAACACCGCGCCGGAACCAGGCGAGACGGCAATGATGCAGGCGGCGATAACAAAGGTGATCCAGGTGGCGAAGGTCATGGCAGTACTCCGGGGAAAGATTCAGCCATTGTAGCGGCAGTCTATTTTTTGGGTGGCCTGTTGCATATGCGGTAAGATTGCCGCTACGTTTAACATAGATCAACCCAATTTCCACTGCCATGAAACCTGCCCCACATACCCGATTGTCCACTTTGCATACGGAGGGCTGCTGATATGGCCGGATCCAGCCTGCTGGCGCTGATTGACGACATCACCACCATCCTTGACGACGTTGCCGCCATGAGCAAGGTCGCCGCCAAGAAAACCGCCGGCGTGCTGGGCGACGACCTGGCGCTGAATGCGCAGCAAGTGGCGGGCGTGCAAGCCGACCGCGAATTGCCTGTGGTCTGGGCGGTGGCGGTGGGTTCCATGAAAAACAAGGCGATCCTGGTGCCTGCCGCACTGGCCATCAGCGCCTTCGCGCCGTGGTCGGTGACGCCGCTGCTGATGATCGGCGGCGCCTACCTGTGCTTCGAGGGCTTTGAAAAAGTCGCCCACCCGCTGCTGCACAGCGACGCCGAAGATGAAGCGCACCACGCCGAACTGTCGGCGGCGCTGGCCAATCCGGCGGTCGACATGGTGGCGCTGGAAAAAGACAAGATCAAAGGCGCGATCCGTACCGACTTTATTTTGTCGGCGGAAATCATCGTGATTGCACTGGGCACCGTGGCGGAAGCGCCGTTTGGGCAACAGGTGGCGGTGCTGGCCGGTATTGCCGGCCTGATGACGGTGGGTGTGTATGGCATCGTGGCCGCCATCGTGAAAATGGATGACGCGGGCCTGTACCTGTCGCAGCGTCCCGGCGCCAGCGGTTTCACCAAGGGCGTGGGCCGCTTCCTGCTGGCCGCCGCGCCGAAACTGATGAAATTCCTGTCGGTGGCCGGCACCCTGGCCATGTTCATGGTGGGCGGCGGCATCCTGACGCACGGCATCCCGGGTGCGCATGACGTGATCCACCATGCGGCCGAAGCCGTGGAAGGCATCGGTGGCGTCGGCCCGGCGCTGGCGGCCGTCACGCCGCCGGCGCTCGATGCGATTGCCGGTGTGGTGGCGGGTGGCCTGGTGCTGGCCGTGGTCACCGCCGTGGGCAAGGTGGTGAATTTGTTCCGCCGCAAGGCCTGAGGCTGAGGGGTACCGATGATGGTGTTTCAACTTTGCAAGGAGGAAATATGATGAAGGAGCCTGTGAGTCAGCGTCCCAGCGCCGCGTTTGTCGGCGCATCGTGGGCAGCCCTGCTGGTGGGCGTCATCACTTACCTGTCCGGCTTGTGGAACGCCTCCATGGCGCTCAATGAAAAGGGGTATTACTTCACGTTGCTGGCGTATGGCCTGTTTTCCGCCGTCTCGCTGCAAAAATCCGTGCGCGACCGCATGGAAGGCATTCCCGTGACGAACCTGTACTTCGGCCTGTGCTGGATGTCGGTTTTGCTGGTCTTGCTGTTGCTGACGGTCGGTTTGTGGAATGCGGCGCTGGCCTCCAGCGAAAAAGGCTTTTATGCGATGTCGTTCGTGTTGAGCCTGTTCGCTGCGGTGGCGGTGCAAAAGAATGTCCGCGACAGCAGCACCTCCCGCGCGTCAACCAGCGACCTGGCCTGATTTCTTCTTCGGATTTTTTGGCTTCTTTGGTAATGGCGGCGGCAGGGCCGCCGCCATTACCCGCGCCAGCCCGCACAGCCACTCGCGCTCATCCCATTTCTCTTCCGGCACGACATACCACGGCTTCGCCTGGGGATACGGCGGCGCCTGTTCCGGCTCGCCCATGTAGTCCTTGCCGGCGGGGACCGGCTTGATGAACAGGCGGTCGTCGCACACCAGCGCAAACATCTTGCCATCGCAGTAAATGGCATACTCGCCAAACATCTTGCGGGCGTCGACCGGGCCTGCCGCGGCGAACTGGTCCACCAGGAAATCCACAGTGCTTTGCTGCGATCCCATACGCTCTCCTAATCCGGGGAATTTTGATCTACGTCAATAAAATTTCGTGCCCCACTCCGTAAACTGGCTGCATAGCTTGCGATATAGCAAGAATATCAACTGCCGGAGGGCGCGATGCGCACGAATTTACCCGTTACCAACCGTGAAGTCGAATTATCGGCCGACCAGGCCATTGTTTCCAAGACTGACCTGAATGGCAACATCACGTATGTGAACCCGTATTTCGTCCAGGTCAGCGGTTTTGCCGAAGACGAACTGATCGGCGCGCCGCAAAACATCCTGCGCCACCCGGACATGCCGCCGGAAGCCTTCGCCGACCTGTGGCATTCGATCAAAGAGGGCACGCCGTGGACCGGCCTGGTGAAAAACCGCTGCAAGAATGGCGATTATTACTGGGTCAAAGCCAATATCACGCCGATCCGGGAAGCCGGCCGCACCTTGGGCTACATGTCGGTGCGCACCAAGGCGGACCGCGACCAGGTCGCCGCGGCGCAAGCGGCTTACCAACTGATCCGCGCCGGCGACAAGCGCATCGCCATCCGCAATGGCCAGGTAATCCACCTCGGCTTCAACAACCTGCTGTCGCGCCTCAGCCATATGTCGCTGGGCATGCGTATCTGGGCCGCCACCAGCGGCGTCAACGTGCTGCTGGCGCTGGTCTGCATTGCCAGCCTGTTCGGCGACGGCGCGGCCGACCTGACGCGCTACACCATCTTTGGCGCCACCTTTATCGGGCTGCTGGTCAATGTGTTCCTGTGGTACACGCTGCGCACCAGCGTGCTGCAGCCGCTGGGGCGGGCGCTGGACGGGGCGCGCTCGATTGCCGCCGGCGACTTGTCCGGCAGCTTCGACACCCACGCCACCGATGAAGTGGGCCAGTTGCTGCGCGCCCTGCAGCAAATGAACAGCAACCTGATCGCCACCATCCGCGATGTGCACGTCAACGTGGAAACCATGGCGGTGGCCACGCGCCAGATCGCGGCCGGCAATGCCGACCTGTCCGGCCGCACGGAGTCGCAGGCGGCCAGCCTGGAAGAAACCGCCTCCAGCATCGATGAATTCTCGTCCACCGTGAAACAGAATGCGGAAAATTCCGCGCAAGCCAACGACCTCGCGGTGGCGGCGTCGGACGTGGCGGTGGAAGGCGGCCAGATCGTCTCCGAAGTGATTGCCACCATGGATGAAATCAATGCGTCGTCGAAAAAAATCGTCGACATCATCGGCCTGATCGAAGGCATCGCCTTCCAGACCAATATCCTGGCCCTGAATGCCGCCGTGGAAGCGGCGCGCGCCGGGGAACAGGGCCGTGGCTTTGCCGTGGTGGCGGGCGAAGTGCGCAACCTGGCGCAGCGCTCGTCGATGGCGGCCAAGGACATCAAGCAATTGATCAACGTTTCCGTCGACAAGGTCAGCCTGGGCATGGAGCGCGCCAACCGCGCCGGCGACACCATGGAACAGGTGGTCGGCGCGGTGCAGCAAGTGACCGCCATCATGCGGGAAATTTCCGTCGCCTCGCGCGAACAAAGCATCGGTGTCGACCAGGTCAACCAGGCGATCGCCCATATGGACCAGGTGACCCAGCAAAACGCCGCGCTGGTGGAAGAAGCCGCGGCGGCGGCGGCCAGCCTGGCCAACGAAGCCGGTGGCTTGAAGCAGGCGGTCAGCCTGTTCAAGTTCGGCAAGGCGGTATTGCCGGCCGCCCCGTCCACCGTGCGTCCGATCCGTGGCGCCCAAGTATCCGCGCCCACCAGCGTCAAACGCCTGGCTGCTTAAGGAAGTCCCGTCATGCATACCATCGCACCCCAGTACCCTGTGCAATTCGACGCCTGCACCATTGAGCGTCTCAGCACGTCCGGTCCCCGCTACACGTCGTATCCGACCGCTGACCGGTTTACCGCCGGGTTCCGCTATGGTGATTTCCTCGAAGCGCTGGCCGGCATCAAGATGCGCGGCCCGCGCGGTCCACTGTCGCTGTATGTGCACATCCCGTTTTGCGAATCGATCTGCTACTACTGCGGCTGCAACAAGATCATTACGCGCGACCGCACCAAGGCGGCGGTCTACCTGTCATACCTGAAGCAGGAAATCGACATGCAGGGCAAGCTGTTCGCTGGCATGCACCAGGTCGATCAGCTGCATTTCGGCGGCGGTACGCCGACCTACCTGAGCGACCGCCAGATGGACGAATTGATGGCGCACCTGCGCCGCCACTTTGCCTTCGCGCCGGACGGCGCGGGCGAATATTCGATCGAGATCGATCCCCGCACGGTATCGCCGGAGCGGGTGCACACGCTGCGCAACCAGGGCTTCAACCGGATCAGCCTGGGCGTGCAGGATTTCGACGCCGACGTGCAAAAAGCCGTTAACCGGCTCCAGCCGGAAGCGCAAACCCTGGCGGTGATGCGGGCGGCGCGCGACGCGGGTTTCCGTTCGATCAGCATCGACTTGATTTACGGCTTGCCGAAGCAGACGCTGGAGACCATGAAGCAAACCATCGCCAAGGTGGTGGCGGCCAGCCCGGACCGCATTTCACTGTACAACTACGCGCACATGCCGCATTTGTTCAAGCCGCAGCGCCGCATCAGCGAAGACGACTTGCCGCCGGCCGGCGTCAAGCTCGACATGCTGGCGCTGTGCATCAACGAACTGACGCAGGCGGGCTATGTGTACATCGGCATGGACCATTTTGCCAAGCCCGATGACGACCTCGCCGTGGCGCAACGCCAGGGCCGGTTGCACCGCAATTTCCAGGGTTACTCGACGCATGCCGACGCCGACCTGGTGGCGCTGGGCGTGTCGGCCATCAGCTCGGTCGGCAATACCTACAGCCAGAATGAAAAGACGCTGGACGCCTATTACGAACAGCTGGAACTGGGCCGCCTGCCGGTGGCGCGCGGCATCCGCCTCGATACCGACGACTTGCTGCGCCGCCACGTGATCCAGCAATTGATGTGCAATTTCGAACTGGCGGTGGCGTCGCTGGAACAGGCGTATCCGATCCGCTTCGATCACTACTTTGCCAAGGAGCTGGCGCAGTTGCAGGCGCTGGAAGCCGATGGCCTGGTGGCATATGACGGCGCGTGGCTTTCCGTGACCCTGAAGGGCCGCCTGCTGATCCGCAATATCTGCATGGTGTTCGACCGCTACCTGGGCTTGCCGCGCGCCGTGCAGGAAACCGCCGAGGTCCAGCCGCTGCGCTTTTCCCGCACCATTTGACGGGTTGACTTGAGGGATTGATGCGATGAACCTGCTGCCCTTCTTTGCCGCCGGCCTGGCCGCCAGCGTTCACTGCGTGGGCATGTGCGGCGGGATCGCCGCCACCTTGGGTGGCGCGGCGGCACGGCCACCCTCCGGTGAGACGGTGGCGCCGTTGGTATTCCATGCACCCCGTGACGGCGCCGCCATCGCTACCACTGCCAGCGCCGCGCTGGCGGCATATGCCATGCTGGCCCGCCTGCTGCGCATCGCCAGCTTCAACGCGGGCCGGATCGCCAGCTACATGATGGCGGGCGCCGTGGCGGGCGGCCTCACGGAAGGCGTGTTGGGACTGGCGGCGGCCGCGCCGCTGCAAAGCGCCGCGCTGGCGCTGGCCAACCTGATGCTGGTCGCGGCGGGGTTATATCTGATGAATGCGTGGCAGGGACTGGCCCATGTCGAGCGGCTTGGCCAGCATGTCTGGCGCCGCGTGCAGCCGCTGCTGCGTCCCCTGCTGCCAATGGATACGCCGGCCAAGGCGCTGGCGGCGGGCGCGCTGTGGGGCTGGCTGCCGTGCGGGCTGGTGTACAGCATGCTGGCGACCGCCATGCTCAGTGGCGATGGCTTCAAGGGCGCGGCCATCATGCTGGCCTTCGGCCTGGGTACGATGCCGCTGCTGTTTGCGGCGGGCCTGGCGGGCCTGGCGCTGCGCCGCTTCCTGCAGCGGCGCGCGGTGCGCATCGCTTGCGGCGTGCTGGTGATGATGTTTGGCGTGCTGGGCCTGCTGCGGCTGGCGGGCGTGCTCATTCCCGGCATGCCGGCGCTGCACGGGTGGGCGGATGTGTTGTGTATCGGAGGTGTGTGATGGACGCCGCATTCGAAACGGCTTTTGGCAGGGGCGCGGCACGGCGCATTGCGCGCGCGCGGGAAGGCGGCGCGGCTGTCCCGGATGCGGCCCGGCGCCAGGGCGCCAGCTGTTTCCATTGCGGGTTGCCGGCGGCAATGCCTTCCCAATGGCAAGTTGCCATCGATGGCGCGGAGCGCACCATGTGTTGCCCCGGTTGCGCCGCCGTGGCGCAAGCCATCGTCGATGCCGGCCAATCGTCGTGGTATGCCACGCGCGACGGCTATGCCGCCACGGCGGCGGGCGCCGATGCGCTGCCACCAGAATTGGCGCTGTACCGCAACGACGATCCCCGTTTTGCGTTCGATGCCACCGATTGCCAGGCCGTGCTGCTGGTCGAAGGCATCCGCTGCGCCGCGTGCGTGTGGCTGATCGAGCGCAGTTTACTGCGCTTGCCGGGCGTGGCCGGTGCGGAGATGAATGTGGCGACGGGCCGCCTGTGCGTGCGCTGGCGCAAGGATGGATGCGAAGCGGCGGACGTGCTGCGCGCACTGCATGCGATCGGTTATCCGGCATGGCCGTATGACGCGGCCCGCCACAGCCACCAGTTGCAGCAATCGGGCCGCGCGCTGGGCCGCCGCCTGTTCGTGGCCTGCCTGTCGATGATGCAGGTCATGATGTATGTGGCGCCGGCTTACCTGGCCGATGACGCGGTCAACCAAGGGACGCTCGATGCGGGCATGGCGGCCTTGATGCAATGGGCCAGCCTGCTGTTGACCTTGCCCGCGGTCTGCTATTCCGCCACGCCTTTCTTCCGTGGCGCCTGGACCAGCCTGCGCGCCCGCGCCCTGGGGATGGATGTGCCGGTGGCGCTGGGAATCGCCGCCGCCTTTGGCGCCAGCGTGACCGCCACCTGGCGCGGCCACGGCGACGTGTATTACGACTCGGTCACGATGTTTATTTTCCTGCTGCTGTGCAGCCGCTGGCTGGAACTGGCGGCGCGGCGCAAGGCCGCTTCCGCGCTGGAACGCCTGCAGCATGGCTTGCCCGCGTCGGCATCGCTGCTGGCCGGCTGGCCTGCCGCGCGCGGCGCCACCGTGGTCGATGCGGCGGTGCTGAAGGCGGGTGACATCATTGCCGTGAGACCCGGCGAAACCTTTGCCGCCGATGGCGATCTTGTCGAAGGAACCACCTCGGTTGATCTGTCGCTGCTGACGGGCGAGAGCGCGCCGCAAACCGTTGCCGCCGGCGCCAGTGTTCCGGGTGGCGCCATCAATGCCGGCCACGCCGTGCTGTTGCGCGTGACGCGGGCGGCCGGCGACAGCACCCTGGCAGGCTTGCTGAAGCTGGTGGAAAAAGCCGGCAGCGCCAAGCCTGCCATCGCCCTGTGGGCCGACCGCACCGCATCGTGGTTCGTGGCGGCGCTGTTGTTGCTGGCCACGGCGGCATGGCTGTGGTGGCACTGGATGGACCCGGCCCGCGCCTGGCCGGTCGCGATTGCCGTGCTGGTGGTGTCGTGCCCGTGCGCGCTGTCGCTGGCCACGCCATCGGCGCTGGCGGCCGCCACCGACCGCCTGCTGGCGCAAGGCATCCTGGTGGTGCAGCCACACGTGCTTGAAACCCTGCACCGCGCCACCCATATCGTGTTTGACAAGACCGGCACGCTGACCGAAGGCAAACCCGCCGTGCGCCACGTGGCGCGGCTGGGTCCGGGCGCAGGCCCCGACTGCCGCGCCGCGCTGCAGATCGCCGCCGCGCTGGAAACGCACAGCGCGCACCCGATCGCCCGCGCCATCCTGGCCGCTGCGGCGGAAGGCGGCATTGCCGCGCGATGGACGGCGATGGACGTGCGGGAAACCGCGGGCCAGGGCCTGGAAGGATCGATTTGCGGCCAGCGTTACCGCCTGGGCAATGCCGCCTTCGTGGCGGCGATTGCCGGACCGGAGAAGGGCGCGCAGTCGGGAGCAAAGCAAGACGCGGAGCAGGGGAGCGGCCCGGCATGGTCCGGCGACAGCATGGGCGCTGTCTACCTCGGCGCCGACAACGCTTGGCTGGCCTGTTTTTACATCAGCGACGCGCTGCGCGCCGATGCCAGACAGACGGTCGATTATTTCCGCGCGCACGGCAAGCAGGTGGTGCTGCTGAGCGGCGACCGCGATGCCCTGGCGCGGCAAGTGGCGCGGCAACTGGGCATTGCGATGGTGCAGGGCGATTGCCTGCCGCATCAAAAAGTCGAGGTTGTGCAGCGCTTGCAGCAGGACGGCGCGGTGGTTGCCATGGTGGGCGACGGCATCAACGATGCGGCCGTGCTGGGCAGCGCCGACGTGTCCTTTGCCATGGGCAGCGGCGCGGCGCTGGCGCAGGCCCATGCCGACGCGGTGTTGTTGAACGGCCAGTTGCATGCGGTGGCGGACAGCGCGCACAGCGCCCGGCGCGCTATGGGCGTGATCCGGCAAAACCTGGCCTGGGCCATGCTGTACAACGCCACCGCGATACCGGCCGCCGCCTTTGGTCTCCTCAATCCCTGGCTGTCCGGCGTCGGCATGGCGCTCAGTTCCGCCGTGGTGGTCATCAATGCCATGCGGTTGCGAAAGGCATAATCATGGAAGCTTTGTATTTGCTGGTGCCGTTGAGCGTCGCGCTGGTGTTTGGCGCGATCTGGCTATTCTTCAAAGCGTCCGACGGCGGGCAGTTCGACGACCTGGTGGGACCGGGTTTGCGCGTCTTGCAGGATGACGATCGGGCGGACGTAACGCCGCCGCGCTAAACGAAATCCATTCGGGCAATTTTGATCCACATCAAAGTTTTTTACCGCCCCTCCCCGTAACCTTTGACCTACATCATCAAAGCGTTCTACGGGAGAACACCAAAGTGGAAAACTATAATTACCGGGTCGTCAAGCAGTTCGCCGTCGCGACTGTCTTGTGGGGCGTGGTCGGCATGCTGGTCGGCGTCATCATTGCCGCCCAGCTGGCATGGCCCGCGCTGAATTTTGACATTCCCTGGCTGACCTACGGTCGCCTGCGGCCTTTGCATACCAATGCCGTCATCTTCGCATTCGGCGTCTCCGGCCTGTTTGCCACATCGTATTACGTGGTGCAGCGCACGTGCCAGGTCCGGCTGTTCTCGGACAAGCTGGCCGCCTTCACGTTCTGGGGCTGGCAAGCGGTCATCGTGGCCGCCGCCATCACCCTGCCGGCCGGTCTCACGCGCGGCAAGGAATACGCGGAACTGGAATGGCCGGTCACCCTGCTGATCGCCGTGGTGTGGGTCGCCTACACCATCGTGTTCTTCGGTACGCTCATCAAGCGCAAGGTCAAGCACATCTATGTCGCCAACTGGTTCTTCGGCGGCTTTATCCTGGCGGTGACCCTGCTGCACGTGGTGAACGGCATGAGCATGCCGGCCACCCTGTGGAAATCGTATTCGTTCTACACCGGCGTGCAGGACGCGATGATCCAGTGGTGGTATGGCCACAATGCGGTGGGCTTCATCCTGACCGCCGGCTACCTGGGCATGGTGTACTACTTCATTCCGAAGCAGGCCAACCGCCCGGTGTATTCGTACCGCCTGTCGATCGTGCACTTCTGGGCGCTGATTTTCACCTATATGTGGGCCGGTCCGCACCACCTGCATTACACCGCGCTGCCGGACTGGACCCAGTCGCTGGGCATGGTGTTTTCCCTGATCCTGCTGGCGCCATCGTGGGGCGGCATGATCAACGGCATGATGACCCTGTCGGGCGCCTGGCACAAGCTGCGCACCGACCCGATCCTGAAATTCATGATCGTCTCGCTGTCGTTCTACGGCATGGCCACGTTCGAGGGCCCGATGATGTCGATCAAGACCGTCAATGCGCTGTCGCACTACACCGACTGGGGCATCGCCCACGTCCACGGCGGCGCGCTGGGCTGGGTCGGTTTCATCACCATGGGGTCGATCTACTACCTGTTGCCGCGCCTGGCGGGCCGCAAGGAAATGTGGAGTACGCAACTGGTGGACCTGCACTTCTGGGTCGCCACCATCGGCATCGTGCTGTACATCGCCGCGATGTGGATTGCCGGCGTGATGCAAGGTCTGATGTGGCGCGCGGTGAACCCGGACGGCACCCTGACCTACACCTTCGTGGAAAGCGTGAAGGCAACCTATCCGTACTACGTGGTGCGTGTCCTGGGTGGTGTGCTGTACCTGAGCGGCATGTGCGTAATGGCCTACAACACGTGGATGACACTGCGCGGCCAGAAGACGCCGGAAGCTCGCATTCCCGAATTAAAAGCTGCCTGAGGAGAGCCAAATGAAATTTTCCCATGAATGGATCGAGAAAAATCCCTGGCTGCTGATCGTGCTGGTGGTGCTGGTGGTATCGGTGGGCGGGGCGGTGGAAATCATCCCGTTGTTCTTCCAGAAATCCACCACGGAACCGGTGGCGGGCATCAAGCCATACAGCCCGCTGCGCCTGGCCGGGCGCGACGTGTATGTGCGCGAAGGCTGCTACGGCTGCCACTCGCAAATGATCCGCCCGTTCCGCGCCGAGACCGAGCGTTATGGCCATTATTCGGTGGCCGGTGAATTCGTGTATGACCGCCCGTTCCAGTGGGGCTCGAAACGCACCGGCCCGGACCTGGCCCGCGTGGGCGGCCGTTACAGCGATGAATGGCACCGCACCCACCTGGTCAATCCGCGCGACGTGGTGCCGGAATCGAACATGCCCGGCTATCCATGGCTGTCGGCGACCGCGCTGAAACCCACCGAGATCGTGCCGCGCCTGCGTGCGCTGCAGCGCCTGGGCGATCCGTATACCGACGCCGAGATTGCCGCCGCACCGAAAGAGCTGGAAGGCAAGACCGAAGAAGATGCGCTGATCGCGTACCTGCAGGGCCTGGGCACCGCCATCAAGACACGCAACTGAACAAGGAACTGACATGGACCTGAATTTATTGTTCGACCGCGCCGCCAGCGTGATGACGGTCGTTTCTTTCATCACTTTCATGGGCATCGTGCTGTGGGCCTGGGCGCGCAACAACCAGCCCCGCTTCGCGGAAGCCGCGCAACTGCCATTCGCTGACGGGGAGGATTGATCATGTCCGACTTCACCAGCGAATTCTGGAACCTGTACATCGTCGTCCTCACCATGCTGGGCGTGATCGGCTGCGCCGTGCTGCTGTATTCGCAGTCGGTGCACAAGATCAAGGCCGGCAAGGACAACCCGGTCGGGACCACGGGCCACGTGTGGGACGAAGACTTGATGGAATTGAACACGCCGATGCCGCGCTGGTGGATGTGGCTGTTCTACATCACCATCGTGTTCGGCCTGGCTTACCTGTTCCTGTATCCGGGCCTGGGCACCTATGCGGGCAAACTGGGCTGGCAGTCCAGCGGCCAGTACCAGGCCGAACTGGACAAAGCCACCAAGGATTACGGCCCGCTGTTCGATGGCTATCTGAAACAGGATATTGTGGCCGTGGCGGCCGATCCGCAAGCCCATGCGATGGGCGAGCGCCTGTTCCTCACGTATTGCTCGCAATGCCATGGTTCCGATGCGCGCGGCAGCAAGGGCTTCCCCAACCTGGCGGACAAGGACTGGCTGTATGGCGGCGCGCCGGACGTCATCAAGGCCACCATCCTGCATGGCCGCAACGGTGTGATGCCGCCGATGGGCGCCGCGCTGGGTTCGGACAAGGATGTGGAAAACGTGGCGCACTATGTGGCCAGCCTGTCCGGCGGTTCGGCCGATCCGATCAAGGCGGTCTTCGGCAAGAACAAGTTTGCCGCCTGCATGGCTTGCCACACGGCGGCCGGCACCGGCAACCAGGCGCTGGGCGCGCCGAACCTGGCCGACAAGGTGTGGCTGCACGGCGGCGGCCTGGAATCGATCAAGGACACCATCACCCGTGGCCGCAACAGCACCATGCCGGCGTTCGCCGATTTCCTGGGCGAAGGCAAGGTGCATGTGCTGGCGGCGTACGTGTGGAGCTTGTCGAATGCACCGGCAGCAAAACCGGCTAACCAGGCGGCAGTGGCCGTAACCCATGATGAACGCCCCGGAACGAATCATTAAGATGTATGCGCCGCGCGAGGCGATCCACCCGCGCGAAACGCAAGGCCATTACACGCGGCTGCGCTGGCTGTGTGTCTGGCTGACGCAGATCGCGTTTTATGCCGCCCCGTGGCTGCAGTGGAACGGCCGCCAGGCATTGCTGTTTGACCTGGCTGCGCGCAAGTTCTACATCTTTGGCCTGGTGCTGTGGCCGCAGGATTTTATTTACTTGGCGGTCCTGCTGATCATCTGCGCCTATAGCCTGTTTTTGGTGACGGCGGTGGCGGGCCGAGTGTGGTGCGGCTTCGCCTGTCCGCAAACGGTGTATACGGAAATCTTCCTGTGGCTGGAACGCCGCTGGGAAGGCCCGCGCAGCGCGCGCCTGCGGCTTGACAAGCAGGGCTTCACGTTCGACAAGGCCTGGCGCCGTGGTGGCAAGCATTTGTCGTGGGGCCTGGTGGGGTTGTGGACCGGCTTTACCTTTGTCGGCTACTTCACGCCGATCCGCGTGTTGAGCGGTTTGCAGTTCGGCCCGTGGGAATGGTTCTGGGTGCTGTTTTACGGCTTCGCCACCTATGGCAATGCGGGCTGGCTGCGCGAACAGGTGTGCCGCTACATGTGCCCCTATGCGCGCTTCCAGAGTTCGATGTTCGACCGTGAAACGCTGATCGTCACCTACGACGCGCAGCGCGGCGAACCGCGTGTCCCGCTGGGCAAGGACGGCGGCGCCTGCATCGATTGTTCGATGTGCGTGCAAGTGTGCCCGGCCGGCATCGATATCCGGCAGGGATTGCAGTATGAATGCATCAGTTGCGCCGTGTGCATCGACGCGTGCGATGGCGTGATGGACAAGATCGGCCGGCCCCGTGGCCTGATCCACTACGCGGCCGGCAATGGCAAGCAGGCTTCGTGGCGCCGCGTGCTGCGGCCGCGCATCCTGATTTACAGCGCGGTCCTGTGGCTGGTCATTGCCGCGTTTGGCGCGGCGTTGTGGCTGCGCACGCCGCTCAAGCTCGATGTGTTACGCGACCGTGGCGCGATGGGGCGCGAAGTGGACGATGGCGCGATTGAAAACGTGTACCGGCTGCAAATCATGAATACCACGGAACAGGCGCACCGTTACCGCATCACGGTGTCGGGTCTGGAATCGCTGGCGCCGGTGACGGACGACGTGGTGGCGGTGGGTCCGACCGAAACACTGGCGGCGCCATTGCGCCTGCGTGTCGCGGCAGGGAATGGCCAAAGAGGGTCGAACCGGATTACCGTTGCGCTGACCGCGCTCGATGACCCGGCATTGCATGTGCAGGAAGAAGCGGTCTTCATCATACCGCGCCGTTGAGAGGATATTTCATGGATACCACACCGTGGTGGCGCCAGCGCTGGCCCTGGCTGTTGATGCTGGGACCATTTATTGTGCTGCTGGCGGGTTGTTATACCGGCTGGCTGGCCTTTTCCCAGCCCGATGCGCTGGTGGTGGGCGATTACTACAAGCGCGGCAAGGCCATCAACCAGGACTTGCGGCGCGACCGCGCGGCGTCGGAGCTGGGCATCACGGCCGTGCTGCGCTATGACCCGGCACGTGGCATCCTGACCGGCAAGATCGACGGCCACGGCGCCGTGCCATCGACCGTGATGCTGCGCCTGGCGCACGCCACGCAGCCGGCCAGGGACATCGTGCTGACCGTGCATCCGGCGCCCGATGGCGTGTTTGGCGCGGCCTTGCCGATGCTCGAGCGCACCCGCTGGCAAGTGCTGGTGGAAAGCGGCAAACGCGACTGGCGGCTGGAAGGGCGCTGGCACTGGCCGGTCCAGCCAACAGTGACCCTGGTGGCGGGGAATACGTAAAACCCGTATCCGATCGGCGGCCAACGGCCGCGTGTCCCCTGTTTTCCTGTGGTCTTCCCTGGGAATGTTGTCAGGAGCCCCTATCTTTTTGCCATGGTATCCTTGCCACGGACTTGCTTCGGTAGGAAAATTCCCAGCATTCCCCCTCCAAGGACGACATGAAACCGCTCGGCATCAAAGTCAAGGTTGCACTCGCCACCAGCATCACGTCGGTCGTCGTGGTGGGCTTTGTGACTGCGATGCAGATGCGCAAGCTGGAAGAGGATTTCACCCGTGTCCTGTTTGCCCAGCAGACCGCGCTGATCAACCGCACGGCGGAAGAACTCGACGACAAATTGGGCATGCTGCTGGGCATCGTTGCGATGTCCGCCAAGGTGCAGCCGCTGGCGATCGCCCACGATCCCGCAGCACTGCGCGCGTACTATGCGGACCGCGCTGTCCTGTCGCTGTTCGACGATATCCTGGTGCTGGACCGGAAAGGCCAGGTGATTGCGGATTTGCCGGAAGTGGCGGGCCGCACCCAGGTCAATGCGGGCGACCGCGCCTTCTTCAAGCGGGTGCTGGCCACGCGCCAGCCGTTGATCGCGGAACCGGTGATTGGCCGTTCCGGCAAACAGCCGATCGTACAAATGGCCGCGCCGGTACTGGACCAGAAAGGCGAAGTGCAGGCCGTGCTGGTCGGTGTGCTGCGGCTGTACAAGGATAACGTGCTGGGCCACCTGCGCACCGCGAAAGTCGGCCGGACCGGCTATTACTTCGCGGTCACACGCTCGGAAGTGCCGCTGTACGTGTTGCACCCCGATCTCGAACGCCTGCTGAAACCGCGCCCGCCCAATGCCAATCCCGCCACCACCCGCGCCCTGGACGATGGCTTCGAAGGCACCGCCATCAGCACCAACAGCAGCGGCTTGCGCGCCTTCAACAGTTTCAAGACATTGAAATCCGTCGACTGGGTGCTGGCCGCGTCGCTGCCGGTGGAGGAAGCATTTGAACCATTCGACAGCATGTTGTCGCGGGTGGCGGCGTGGGGCGTGCTGGCGTCGCTGGCGGCCGCCGCGCTGATCGGCTGGCTGACCATGAAGCTGATGGCGCCGCTGGCGCGGCTGCATGCGGCGATCCTGCGCATGCGTTCCAGCCAGGACAGTTTTGCACCGATTCCCGTCTCGGCGCAGGATGAAATCGGCGAAGTCACATTGGCCTTCAACAGCCTGATGCGCCAGCGTGAAATGGCAGACCGCCGCCTGCTGGACATGATCGACCTGGCGCCAAACGCCATCGTGGTGACCGATGCGGAAGGGCGGATAGAAACCTTCAACCGCGAAGCGGAGCGCTGCTTCGGCTATGCGCGGGAAGACATCCTGGGGCAGCCGGTGGAAAGCCTGATTCCACCCGATCAGCGCATGGTGCACCAGCAGCTGCGCCAGGGCTTCGTGTCGACACGGCTGTCGCCGGAACCGGTGCGCATGGGCGGCGGCCGCATGCTGGAAGGCTTGCGCAAGGATGGCAGCCGCTTCCCGGTCGAGATCAACCTGTCGGCCATCCGCACCGGCGAAGGGCGGAAAGTGCTGGCGGTGATTGCCGACATTACCGAACGTGAACGCGTGCGCCAGGACAGCGAAGCCCATGCGCTGGTGCTGGAACAGTCGCGCGACCGCGCCGAAGCCGCCAACCGCGCCAAGAGTGATTTCGTGGCCAACATGAGCCATGAAATCCGCACGCCGATGAATGCGGTGCTGGGGATGGCGCATTTGCTGGGCAATACGCCGCTGACGGCGCAGCAGCGCAAGTACCTGAACATGGTGCAGGCGTCCGGCCAGACCCTGCTGGCGATCCTCAATGATGTCCTGGATTTTTCCAAGATCGAAGCGCGCCACATGGAACTGGCGCCGGTGGATTTCGATCTCGACGACACCATGAGCAGCCTGGCCACCACCATGACCATGAACGCGGGCGAGAAAGAACTGGAACTGGCGATCGCCGTGGCGCCGGATGTGCCGCGCCAGTTGCATGGCGATGCCCTGCGGCTGCAGCAGATCCTCGTCAACCTGGCCGGCAATGCGATCAAGTTCACGCAGCAGGGCGAAGTGGTGGTGCGGGTGGCACTTGATGCGCTCGAGGCGCGCGACGGCGGCCGGGCCACGCTGCGCTTCGAGGTGGCCGATACCGGCATCGGCATCAGCGCGGCGCAGCAGGCGCAATTGTTCCATGCCTTTACCCAGGGCGATGAAAGCATCACGCGCCGCTTCGGCGGCACGGGGCTGGGCCTGGCCATTACCAAGAAACTGATTGAATTGATGGGGGGAGACATCACCGTGGACAGTGCGCCGGGCAAAGGCAGCCGTTTCTGGTTCAGCTTGCCGTTCGGCGTGGTGGCCGGTGGGGCCAAATCGATCCGTCAGCCGGGACCGGGCATGCAGCGCGTGCTGGTGGCCGACGACAATGCCACCAGCCGTGGATTGATCTGCGAACTGATACGGGTATGGGGTTGGGAAACGGAAGAAGCGGTATCGTTCGATGAGGCCATGGAGCGGCTGCAGGCGCAGCCGCCTTGCCATCTGCTCCTGGCGGACTGGCACATGCCCGGCATGGATGTGCCGGATGCGCTGCGCAAGGTACGCCGCATTGCCGACCATTTACCGGTGGTGACCATGCTCAACGCCTTTGCCCGCGAGCGCATCGATGCGGCCGCCACCTCCGGCCGGCAGTCGCAGCCGGATGCGGTGCTGGTCAAACCGGTGACGTCATCCAGCCTGTACGACGCGCTGCACCAGGCGCTGCACATCAAGGCGGCCGGCGCCGATGGCGCCACCGCACCCAGCGCCATTGCAGGCCGCTTGCAGGGCGTGCATTTCCTGCTGGTGGAAGACAACTTGCTGAACCAGGCCGTGGCGCGCGGCATCCTGGAGCACGCGGGCGCCACAGTGGACACTGTGGGCGATGGCCAGCAAGCCATCGACGTGCTGCGTACCGATGCGGCGCGCTATGACATTGTGCTGATGGATATGCAAATGCCGGTGCTGGACGGCTTTTCCGCCACCGCCATGCTGCGCCGTGAATTGCATCTCACGCTGCCCGTGATTGCCATGACGGCCGGGGTGCTGGCGTCGGAACGGGACCGCTGCGTGGAAGCGGGCATCAGCGATTTCATTGCCAAGCCGGTGGTGGTGGAAGACATGCTGTCAGTGATTGCGCGCCACTTGCCGTCCGGAGCCGCTGCGCGCCTGGCGGCCGGCCCGCTCCCGAGTCCGAGCCCTATCCCGAGCCCTGTCTCGAGCCCCAACCCGATGGTGGCCGCGGACACGGCGGCTCCCGTCGTGCAGCCCGAGCCGGAACCGCTGTTCAACATGTCCGGCCTGATGAAAGTCATGGGCAAGGATCCGAAGGGACGCGCCGTGATGTTCCGTATGGTGCGGGGCGCGGTCAGTTCCGGCATGAAGCCGGCCGACGATGCCGACCTGGCGCTGCGTGAAAACCGCCCGGCCGATGCGGCGCGCATCTTGCACAGCTTGCGCGGCGCGATCGGCGTGCTGGGCGCCAAGCGGCTGATCCGCGCCACCCTGGATGCGGAACACGCCATCACGGAACAGCAAAGCGACGCCTGGCCCGCGCATTTCGCCGAAGTGCGCACGGTGCTGGCGGAGACCTTGCAGCAGGCGGAAGAGTGGCTCGAACGCGAGGAAAACGAGACCACCTGAAACCACGGGCGCCATTCATCCCATGGCGCCGGCATTTCATCACACAGCCGCTATAATGCGCGCCGCCGGCCCTTACACTGCGGGCCATTCCAGCCATTTTCGCCATACCGATGAATGTCATTTTGAAGACCGCAGTGGCCGGCGCTTTGGCCGCCTGTGGCATCGCGCACAGTGCAGAACCACCTATGCAGCGGGTGGAAATCACCGGCGCCGCCGCCCAGGCGCAGCGCCGCAATGAACCGGTGGGCCGCATCGTCGTGGGCCGCGACGAATTGCTGCAATACGGTGATGGCGCGTTGTCCGGTGCGCTGCAGCGGCTGCCCGGCGTGACCATGTCCGGCAACGAGGTGCGCATGCGCGGCCTGGGCAGCGGTTACACCCAGGTGCTGATCAACGGCGACCCGGCGCCACCGGGTTTTACCGTCGACAGTCTGGCGCCGGAACTGGTGGAGCGGATTGAAATCCAGCGCAGCGCCACGGCGGACACCAGCGCGCAAGCTGTCGCCGGCAGCATCAATATCGTGCTGCGCCGCGCCACCGCCGCGCGCAATGACGTCAAGCTGAACGTGGAATCGCGTCGCCGCCAACTGGCGCCCGGCGCCACGTTGCAGGTGGCGGGCCGGGACGGCGGCTACGCGTACACGGTGGCCGCCACGCTGGCGCGCAGCCATAACGACAACCTGTCGCACGCGCTGACCGCCGATAGCGGGCCGGCCGGCGCATCGCAGCGGCGCTTCGACGAATACTTCACGACCCGCATCGACAAGGCCGGCATCGCGCCCCGCTTCGAATGGAAAGGCGACGGCGATACGCTGGTGTGGCAAAGCCTGTTCGACGCGAGCCGCATCCGCAGCGGCGGTGTGGCCGATGAAACCACGCTGCAGGGCGATTCCACCGCCTCGCCCCATGTGCAGGTGCGCTTCGCGTCGCATACGGAAACCCTGCGCAGCGACGCCACCTGGACCCACCGCTTCGAGCACGAAGGCCGGCTGGAAGCGAAGGGGGGCATCGCGCTGAACCGGCGCCATGGCGATTACCTGTTCACCGGCGCGGACGGCGCGTATGCTCCCTGGATGCTGCGCGCCGTCTTGTCGAGCGCGAGCGACGACAGCGCGACCGCCAGCGGCAAGGCCAGCCTGCCGCTCGGTGCGGGCCACAGCGTTGGCGCCGGCTGGGATGGAGGCTGGACGCGGCGCGGCGAAACCCGTCTCCAGCATGACCGCACGCCGCAAGGCGCAACCTTGTTCCTGCTGGACCAGGCCTACACGGCGGACGTGCGCCGCCTGGCGCTGTATGCGCAAGATGAGTGGGAAGTGACGCCGCGCCTGCAAGTGTATGCGGGCCTGCGTTGGGAGGGGCTCGATACGTCGATTACCGGCCGCATGATGGCGAAGACGGGCGTGCGTTCCAGCGTGTGGAGTCCGGTCGCGCACATGTTGTGGAAAGAGGGCGAGCGCCTGCGCTTGCGGATGGCGCTGGCGCGCACCTACAAGGCGCCGCAGACGGCCGACCTGGTGCCGCGCCGCTACACCATCAACAACGATAACGGCCCCACCGCGCCGCACGTGCAGGGCAATCCGGCATTGCGGCCGGAACTGGCGTGGGGTCTCGATGGCGGCGTGGAATATTATCCCGCCGGGCAGGGCGGCGGCGTGGTGGGCGTGTCGGCCTATGCGCGCCGCGTGACGGATGTGACGGTGCGCCGGCTGTTCCGCGATGGCCGCGACTGGGTGGCCACGCTGGTCAACGATGGCCAGGCGTCCGTGGGTGGCATCGAGTTCGACATGAAACTGCCGGCGGCGGCGTGGGCCGGCATGGCGTGGACCTGGCGCGCCAATGCGGCGCGCAACTGGTCTCGGCTGGACAGTGTGCCGGGGCCGGACAACCGGCTGGCCGACCAGACGCCGCTGTCCGCCAACCTGGGGCTCGATGTGCGGCCCGGCGCCGCGTGGAGTACCGGGGCGAATTTCACGTACAAAGGCGGCGGCGCGCTGCGCCGCTCCACGGAGCTCGACGGCGTGACGGGGCCGGAGCGGGTGCTGGACTGGTACGTATTGTGGAAGCCGGCCGCCGGGCGCCAGGTGCGCATCAGCGTGGCCGATGCGCTGGCCCAGCAGCGTTACGTGATGCAGCGCTACCGGGATGAAGACAGCAGTTCGGTGCGGCGGACCTGGACGAAGGGCGCCAGGACAGTGCGGGTGGCGCTGGAATTGGCACTGTAATACTGAAGCCGCCATGCATGCGTTGCGGTGCTGCGTGCACCGGGGGGCGGCACAGGAATGGCGGCTTCCGCGCTGCGGAAACCGCCCTACGGGTTATCCGCCACGGGTCGCGATGATCAGATCGCGCGGGCGATCAGGATCTTCTGGATATCGCTGGTGCCTTCATAAATCTGGCACACGCGCACATCGCGGTAAATGCGTTCGACCGGGAAGTCGGATACATAGCCATAACCGCCGTGCACCTGGATCGCATCCGAGCACACGCGTTCCGCCATTTCAGAGGCGAACAGCTTGGCCATCGCCGCTTCCTTCAGGCACGGCAAGCCCGCATCCTTCATCGACGCCGCATGCAGGATCAACTGGCGCGCGGCTTCGATTTGCGTTGCCATGTCGGCCAGCTTGAATTGCACCGACTGGTGGTCAAAGATGGCCTGGCCAAAGCTTTCGCGCTCCTTGGCATACTTCAGCGCCGCTTCATAAGCGGAACGCGCCATGCCCACCGATTGCGAAGCGATGCCGATGCGGCCGCCCTCGAGGCCGGACAGTGCGATCTTGTAGCCTTGTCCCTCTTCGCCGATCAGGTTTTCTTTCGGGATGCGGCAATTCTCGAACAGGATTTGCGCCGTGTCCGACGAATGCTGGCCCATTTTCTGTTCCAGGTTGGCCACGATATAGCCCGGCGTATTGGTCGGCACCCAGAACGCGCTGATACCTTTCTTGCCGGCGGCTTTATCGGTCACCGCCATGACGATGGCGACATCCGCATATTTGCCGCTGGTGATGAATTGCTTGACGCCGTTCAGCACGTAGTGGTCGCCGTCCTTGGTGGCGGTGGTGCGCAGCGCGGCCGCATCGGAACCGGTGTGCGGCTCGGTCAGGCAAAACGCGCCCAGCATCTCGCCCTGTGCCAGCGGGCGCAGCCACTGCTGCTTTTGCTGATCGTTGGCATACATCATGGCGATGCTGCAGACCGGGCAATTGTTGACGGAAATGATGGTGGAAGTGCCGCCGTCACCGGCCGCGATTTCTTCCAGCACCACGGCCAGCGACACATAATCCATGCCCGCGCCGCCCAGTTCTTCCGGCACCGCGACGCCGAACGCGCCCAGCGCGGCCAGTTCTTTCAATTCTTCCTTCGGGAAGTGGTGTTCCTTGTCCCAGCGGGCCGCTTGCGGCGCCAGGCGCTCTTGCGAAAAAGTGCGCAAGGCGTCGCGGATCATTTGGTGTTGTTCGCTCAGAATCATGTTGTGTCTCTTGTTTTGGATATGTATGCGGCGCGTATATCCGTAGGGCGGCTTTTACAAAGCCGCCGATGCGCCGTCGAAATGCATGCACGGCGGGTTTATAAAACCCGCCCTACGTGGATCCTTACCAGCCGATCACCGTGCCGTCGTAATTGCGGTACGTGGCTGTGGTTGATACCGGCAAGGTCGCCAGTGTGTTGCGGATACCGGCCGCGCTGTCCTCGACGGAGATATCGGCGCCCGCGCCACCCATATCGGTGCGCACCCAGCCCGGATGCAGCGCCACGCACGTGACGCCTTGCGGACCAAAGGTCAGCGCCGTATCGATCAGCACGGAATTCAGGGCCGCCTTGCTGGCGCGGTACAGCGAACCGCTGGGGTGATTGCGTTCGCTGAGGGAACCCATGCGCGACGACAGCACGGCCAGTTTGCCGTTCTTGCTGCGCACCGCCCCCACCCAGGGCGCCATGATCGGCAACAGCCGCATCGCGGCCAGCACATTGGTGTGCATCACCTGGTCGAAATCGGTCTGCATCGGGAAGCCGTCGTGCCGGGGGCCGAATACGCCCGCGTTCAGGACCGCCACCTCCAGCTGTTCACCGTCGAGTTTCCAGCCCAGGCCTGCCACTGCTTCCACGTTGGTGACGTCCAGGCCATGGGCTTCCGCACCCATCGCGGCCAGCGCTGCCACGTCGTCCGATTTGCGCGCGGTGGCGATCACGCGCCAGCCGTCCCGCAAGTACTGGCGCACCAGTTCGTGGCCAATGCCGCGCGAGGCGCCGATGATGAGTGCGGACGGCATGGCTTACACCAGCTCGATCGCGATCGCGGTGGCTTCGCCGCCGCCGATGCACAGCGCCGCCACGCCGCGCTTGCCACCGGTGCGCTTCAGCGCGCCGATCAGGGTCACCATAATGCGGGCGCCCGAGGCGCCGATTGGGTGGCCCAGCGCGCACGCGCCGCCATGGATGTTGACCTTGTCGTGCGGGATGGCCAGGTCGCGCATGGCGGCCATCGGCACGGCGGCAAAGGCTTCGTTGATCTCGAACAGGTCGACGTCGGCGGTGCTCCAGCCAGTCTTCGCGTATACCTTCTGGATCGCGCCGATCGGAGCGGTGGTGAACCAGTTTGGTTCCTGCGCGTTGGTGGCGTGCGCCAGGATTTTCGCGATCGGGGTCAGGCCCAGTTCTTTCGCGGTCGATGCGCGCATCATCACCAGCGCGGCGGCGCCGTCGTTGATGGACGACGACGAGGCGGCGGTAATCGTGCCGTCTTTCTTGAAGGCGGGACGCAGCGACGGGATTTTTTCCGGCTTGGCTTTGGATGGGCCTTCGTCCTTGTCGATCACCACGTCGCCGGCGCGCGACGTCACGGTCACTGGCGCGATTTCCCACTTGAAGTAGCCTTCGTTGGTGGCTTCCTGGGCGCGCTTGACGGACGCGATGGCGAAGGCATCCTGGTCTTCGCGCGAGAACTCGTACTTGGCCGAGCATTCTTCCGCGAAGGTGCCCATCGAGCGGCCTTCGCCGGTCTTGTCATTGCGCGAATACGCGTCTTCCAGGCCGTCGTACATCATGTGGTCGAACATCATGCCGTGGCCGATGCGGTAGCCGCCGCGCGCTTTCGGGATGATGTACGGTGCGTTGGTCATGGATTCCATGCCGCCGGCGATGACGACTTTGGCGGAACCGGCTGCCAAGGTGTCGTAGGCGAAGATCGCGGCCTGCATCGCGGAACCGCACATTTTCGACAGGGTCACGGCGCCGGTGGTGGTCGGCAGGCCGGCTTTCAGCAGCGCCTGGCGCGCCGGGGCCTGGCCCTGGCCCGCCATCAGGCAGTTACCGAAGTACACGTGTTCGACGATGGCAGGCGCCACGCCGGCGCGCTCCACGGCGGCGGCGATGGCCACGGCGCCCAGGTCATGCGCGCTCTTGGCGGAAAAATCGCCCTGGAATGCGCCCATCGGGGTGCGGGCTGCGCCAACGATAACGATAGGATCATGCACAATCGGATCATTCATTTTCAGTAGTCTCCAGTAAGGTCGGCGCAATGTGCGCCGGTGGTGGTGTAGGTAAGCCCTGGTACGAAAAACGTACTTCTTGTGGATACGGGAAGATATCTTCCACTTCGCCCGCCAGGATGCGCTCCTTGCGGGTTTGCCAGAATTCGCGCGTCAGCAGGTCCGCATGGTGCCGCAGGAAGTATTTGCGGATCTTGGCATTGCCGAGCAAAAAACGGCCGAATTGTTCGGGGAAGACGTCATACCGGCCGACCGGGTACCATGGCTCGGCCGCCATTTCATCTTCTTCGTTGCGGGCCTGGGGAATATCGCGGAACTGGCAATCCGTGATGTACTCGATTTCATCGTAGTCGTAAAACACCACGCGCTTGTGGCGCGTCACGCCGAAGTTCTTGTACAGCATGTCGCCGGGGAAGATATTGGCCGCCACCAGGTCCTTGATGGCGTTGCCATATTCCTGTACGCCATGTTCGATGCGGGCGTCATCGCCGACCTGTTCCGCGTGCATCAGCCACATGTTCAGCGGCACCATGCGGCGCTCGATGTACAGGTGCTTGATGACGATGTTGTCGCCATCTTCTTCCAGCAGCGACGGCGCGTGGTGTTTGATTTCCGCGATGAGTTCTTCTTTCATGCGGTGGCGCGGGAAGGCCACGTTCGAATATTCCAGGGTGTCGGCCATGCGGCCCACGCGGTCATGGTGTTTGACCAGCAGGTATTTTTCCTTGATCTGCGCGCGCGTGGTTTCCTTCGGCGACGGATAGAAATCCTTGATGATCTTGAACACATACGGGAACGACGGCAGGGCAAACACCAGCATGACCAGGCCGCGGATGCCGGGCGCCACGTCGAACAGGTCCGACGAGTGCTTCAAATGCTGCAGGTAGTCGCGATAGAACAGTGTCTTGCCCTGTTTTTGCAGCCCCAGCACCGTATAGATTTCACTGCGCGGTTTGCGCGGCAGCAGGGTGCGCAGGAATTGCACGTAGGCCGACGGCACTTCCATGTCGACCTGGAAGTAGGCGCGCGTAAACGAAAACAGGATGATGATCAGTTCCTTGTCGAACAACACCGTGTCGAGGATCAGTTCACCATTGCGGTTGTGCAGGATCGGCACCACGAACGGGTATTCGCGCGCCCCGTTGATGCCTTTGCCGACGATGTAGGCGCCCTTGTTGCGGAAGAACAGGCTCGATAACACCTGGATCTGGTGGTTCGGTTCCAGCTCTTCGCCGCCAAACAGTTCGCGCAGGCGCGTTTCCACCTGGCCCACGTCGCGCTCCAGGTTGGCGAAGGCCGCATTCAGCTGGAAATCCGTGACGATGCGTTTCAGCGTAAAACGCAAGCCGTCCGCGCCGGGGTAATACATGCGGTAGGTGGGCGCGGGTTCTTCGGTATCGATGTATTCCGTCGACACCACCGGGCGCACGAAAATGAATTCGTTGTGAAAGTAGCTGCGGTGCAGGATGTTGCAGCAGACCGAATTGAAAAACGTTTCCGCCAACTCCGGCTGCTTGTGGCCGGACAGCAGGCCGATAAAGTGCAGCTTGCATTCGCGCCACACGTCATCGGTCAATTCTTGCGGGTCGTATTCATCTTCCAGCATGTGCACGCATTCCTGCACACGCTTGTCATAAAAGCCGATGCGTTCGCGCGCCGCTTCTTGCGCGACTTTCCAGCGGCCCTGCTCGAAATGGACTTTGGCTTGCTGGCTGCTCTGGCGGAACAGCCGGTAATGCTTGTCGAAACCGTCGCGGATGGTGCGCGCGATATCGAAGGCGATCTGGGAAGACAGCAGTTTCGGAAATGCAGCGGCTGGGATCATAAACAGGACTGTTAAAATCTGGGTGCCGGGTCTTCAGGCCGGGCTCCCACCTATCAGATAAGTTATGCCGGCCACCGCATTCCGGGCGCGCAGGCTTACTTGGTTTCCGCGAACAGTTCGCGGCCGATCAGCATGCGGCGGATTTCGCTGGTGCCGGCGCCAATTTCATACAGCTTGGCGTCGCGCCACAGGCGGCCGACCGGATACTCGTTGATGTAGCCGTTGCCGCCCAGGGTCTGGATCGCCTCGCCGGCCATCCACGTTGCCTTTTCAGCACTATACAGAATGGCGCCGGCGGCATCCTTGCGCAGCTGGCGCACGGCTTCCGGCGAGGTGGCGCGGTCGCAGGCCTGGCCGACAGCGTAGACGTACGCTTTGCACGCCATCATGGTCGAATACATGTCGGCCAGCTTGCCTTGCATGAGCTGGAATTCGCCGATCGGCTGGCCGAACTGCTTGCGGTCGTGGATGTATGGCACCACCGAATCCATACACGCCTGCATGATGCCCAGCGGGCCGCCGGACAGCACGGTGCGTTCGAAGTCCAGGCCGGACATCAGCACGTTGACCCCCTTGCCCAGGCCGCCCAGCACGTTTTCCGCCGGCACTTCGCAATCTTCGAACACCAGTTCGCCGGTGTGCGAGCCGCGCATGCCCAGCTTGTCGAGTTTTTGCGCGATCGAGAAGCCTTTGAAGCCTTTTTCAATCAGGAACGCGGTCATGCCGCGCGGACCGGCTTCCAGGTCGTTTTTCGCGTACACCACCAGAGTGTCGGCGTCAGGACCGTTGGTGATCCACATCTTGGTGCCGTTCAGCACCCAGCGGTCGCCTTTCCAGTCGGCGCGCAGCTTCATGCTGACCACGTCGGAGCCGGCGTTCGGTTCGGACATGGCCAGGGCGCCCACGTGCTCACCCGAAATCAGTTTCGGCAGGTATTTTTTCTTTTGTTCTTCGGTGCCGTTGCGCTTGATCTGGTTGACGCACAGGTTCGAGTGCGCGCCATACGACAAGCCAACCGAGGCGGAGGCGCGGGAAATCTCTTCCATCGCGATGATATGCGCCAGGTAGCCCATGTTGGCGCCACCGTATTCTTCCGGCACGGTAATGCCGAGCAGGCCCAACTCGCCCATCTTGCGCCACAGGTCCATCGGGAACTGGTCGGTACGGTCGATTTCCGCGGCGCGTGGGGCGATTTCCGCAGCGGCAAACTGTTGTACGGCTTCGCGCAGGGCAGCGATGTCTTCGCCGTGGTCAAAGGTCAGGCCTGGAAGGTGGAGCATGTCGTCCTCGTTTTATAAGGGGAGTAATGAAGCAATCATCATACGCTGAACTTACGTTAACGTAAACGTCAAGTAACGCCCCATATCCGGCTCAGGTGGACACTGCGGGTTTTTCATTCAACCCCGCCAGCAAGCGCTTGCACTCATCTTCGTGCGCGGTGATTTCCGCCAGGGTCATTTCAATATCTTCGCGTTGTTGTTCCAGGGTTTCGCGGTGCTGGTTCAGCACGCCGAGGAAACGGTTCATCTGGGCGGACGTGTCCTTGGGCGATTCATACATGTCGACCAGGCTTTTGATTTCCGACAGCGACAAGCCCAGGCGCTTGCCGCGCAGGGTCAGCTTCAGGCGGGTGCGGTCGCGCGGCGTATACACGCGGTTGCGGCCCCCCGCGCCTTCACGCGACGGGCTAAGCAAGCCCTGGTCTTCATAAAAGCGGATGGCGCGCGCCGTGACGTCAAATTCACGGGAGAGTTCGGTAATGGTATAAGTCGGCATGTCAGTGGCAGTTTCAGGTGGAAAGACGCGGATGAACGGGCCATAATGACAAGCTTGCGCTTTCCTATCTTCCGTTTACGTAACGTCAAGCACATTGTAGCGCGCTTGTCTCGAATGTGAGTAACATGAACCCTCTCGAATCCCAACTGCACTATCCGTTTGGCGACACCATCCCTGCCATTGGCGAGGTGCACCCGCTGGCGCCCGGCCTGGCCTGGCTGCGCATGCCGCTGCCATTTGCATTGGACCACATCAACCTGTGGCTGTTGGAAGACAACTTTGGCGAGCGGAAGGAAGCGGGCTGGACTGTGGTGGATTGCGGCGCCGCGACCGACGCCACCAGGGCCGGGTGGGAAACCGTGTTCGCGCAAGGCTTGCAGGGCAAGCCGCTGCAGCGCGTGCTGGTGACGCATTGCCATCCCGACCACGTGGGCTTGTCCGACTGGCTGTGCCGCCGCTGGCAGGCGCCGCTGTGGATGTCGGCCGCGGACTTCGGCTTTGCCCGCATGATGGCGGCCGCGCTGCCGGGCGTGGATGGGACGTCGGCCTTGCCGCATTTCGAGCGCCATGGCTTGAATGACCCGGACATGCTGGAAAAGATGGGCAGCCGCCGCAACTATTATCCGTCGCTGGTGCCGGCGGTGCCGGCGGCGTATACCCGCATGCGGCATGGCGATACGATCACCATCGGCCGCCATGACTGGCGCGTGATTACCGGCTTTGGCCATGCGCCCGAGCACGTGTCGTTGTATTGCGCCAGCCTGAACACACTGATTTCCGGCGACATGGTATTGCCGCGTATTTCCACCAACGTGTCGGTGTTTGCGGTGGAACCGGAAGCCAATCCGCTGGCGTTATACCTGGAATCATTGGGCCAATATGCGGACTTGCCGGAAGACGTGCTGGTCTTGCCCTCGCATGGCAAACCGTTCCGTGGCCTGCACACCCGTATCGGCCAGTTGCGCGACCATCACGATGCCCGCCTGGCGGAAGTGGTGGAGGCCTGTACCGGCCAATGGCGCACGGCGGCCGAGATTGTGCCGCTGATGTTCCGCCGTCCGCTCGATGCGCACCAACTGAGTTTTGCGCTGGGCGAAGCGCTGGCCCACCTGCATAAACTGTGGCGGGAAGGTATCGTGCGACGAGCGACCTCTGGTGACGGCATCATACGTTTCATGGTATCCCCATAAGTGTCACATTTATGTGACAATTGGATAGAATGTGGCGAAAATGTGCCGAATGAACGAACGTTCAATCCACCATTGCCGTCACTGAATACAATTTTCCATATTATTCCCAACTTGATACAAAGTTTGGAAAGTGCCGGATTCTGTGTCTGGACAGGCATGCGAGAAATGTCGCATTTTAAATTCTCGATTGTCACAAGCGCCGAGAGACTGACATTCATGCGGCAACGTGAAATAGTGCAACTATGAATTCATCCAACGAACGCGAAAGCTTTAGCCAGCGACTTCAGCAGGCTCTTAAAAACGCACATTATTCACCCGACAGCCCCACCCGCCTGGCCAGGGAATTTAATATCCGGTTTGACGGCAGGCCTATTACCGTCCATGCCGCCCGCAAATGGCTGGTGGGCGAAGCTATTCCCACGCAGGAAAAATTGCGCATGATCGCGCAATGGCTGGGCGTGCCCGCTGACTGGCTGCGTTTTGGCGGTCCGGAATCGGAAGCCCCGGCGAGTGAAAATGGCGCCAACCTGTCCCGCTTTGAGTCGGCCGATGTGAAACTCATCGCCGATTTACAGCGTCTGGACGAACACCACCGGCAGATTGCCCGCGAATTTATCCGCATGCTGGTGCGGGTCAATTATCAGAAGTAACCCCCATTCCGGCGGTGGAGCAATCCGCCGCCGCGTCACACGCCGCATCCGACTTTTCCCGCCTTACCCCGCCCTGTAATAAATCGTCATCAATTCGACATGAAAATCAGGCACAATAGCCGTGCACGTGGTTTTCAAGGAGTCTGCATTGAGCCGTCTGATTCGAAACAATTACAGCAATTCCGCGCAATTGAAAGACTTGATGACCGCGCCGCCGATGTCCGCGGCGCGCCATGCCGAAGTGCTGCGCAAAAGGATCGCGCAGCGCCGGATGCTGGAAGAAATGCGTGAATTGAAACGGGCCGATACCCGGTTTGGTAAATAGCCGGCCTGCTGCCGGTCAGTGACCCGCCAGGCCTGGCGCGCGAGGGAAAAACGCAGCAAGCGTTTGACGCGGGCTTTGACGCCCCATCGCTCCAGTACAGGCCCCAGCCATGCCGCAACGCGGTCGATGGCGCCGCCGTAGCAGGGCGGCAGTGCGCCTGCCAGGGTCAGCTCATGCCATCCCAGCGCGGCGCCAGCGCGTGTTCGATGGCCAGCAAGTCCAGTACGCGCGCCACCGTATGGTCGACCATCTCGGCAATCGATTGAGGCTGGTGATAAAAGCTGGGCAGGGGCGGGAAGATGATGCCGCCCATTTCCGTGACTGCGGTCATATTGCGCAAGTGCGCCAGGTTGAACGGTGTTTCGCGCACCATCAGCACCAGGCGGCGGCGCTCTTTGAGCATGACGTCCGCGGCGCGGGCAATCAGGTTGTCGGACAAACCGTGCGCCACGGCCGCCAGGGTTTTCATCGAACAGGGCGCAATCACCATCCCGTCACACAGGAATGAGCCGCTGGCAATGGCCGCGCCGATATTGCTTTGCTTGTGCACCACGTCGGCCAGCGCTTCCACTTGCTTGCGCTGCAGGCCGGTTTCCTGGTGCAGGGTCAGCACGGCCGCATCGGAAATCACCAGGTGGGTTTCCACCGGTGTTTCCTGGGGCAGCGCCTTCAGCACTTGCAGCAGCCGCACGCCATACACGGCGCCAGTGGCGCCCGTGATGGCGATAACCAGCCGCCGGGGATGATTGGCAGGCTGAGCCCGCCAATCATCCCCGGCGGGGGCCCCAAACGAGCGTCCCTCCGGCCGGAGGGACTTGTGATCAGCCATTGTTGTCGATAAGGGCCTTCAGTTCACCGGATTCAAACATTTCCGACATGATGTCCGAGCCGCCGACGAATTCGCCGCGCACGTACAGTTGTGGAATGGTTGGCCAGTTCGAGTATTCCTTGATGCCCTGGCGGACTTCCGGATCGTCCAGCACATTGACGGTGGCGATGTTTTCCACGCCGCACGCTTTCAGGATCTGGATGGCGCGGCCGGAAAAGCCGCATTGCGGGAACTGGGCGGTGCCCTTCATGAACAGGACCACTGGGGTGTTGGTCACGGTTTCTTTGATCCAGGTTTGTACGTCGCTCATAACTGCCTCGGGGGGAAAAAGATGAAGATGCCGATATTCTATGCGAAATCATGGTGCGGAGTCTCGTAGGGCGGCTTTTACAAAGCCGCCGCAGCGCCGTCGAGACGCATGCAGGCGGGTTGGCTGGGCGCCCCCCTTGAACCCGCCCTACGGGTCAGCCGCGCAGTTTTGCGAACGCTGCCGCCATGGAACCTTGTGCAACCGGTTCGCGCTGCTGGGATTTTTGCTGTTGACCCATGGCGCGGCGGTCATTGCGGTCGCTACGCTGTTCCGGACGGGAACCCGCTTGCGGCGCGCTGTCCGACAGGCGCATGGTCAATGCAATGCGCTTGCGCTTGGCATCGACTTCCAGCACTTTGACTTTCACCACCTGGCCGGCCTTGACCACCGTGTGCGGGTCCTTGACGAAGGTGTTCGACAAGGCGGAGATATGCACCAGGCCATCCTGGTGCACGCCGATATCGACAAACGCGCCAAACGCGGCCACGTTGGTCACCACGCCTTCCAGGATCATGTCCGGACGCAAGTCGCTGATTTCTTCCACGCCTTCCTTGAAGGTGGCGGTGGTGAATTCAGGACGCGGGTCGCGGCCCGGCTTTTCCAGCTCTTTCAAGATGTCGGTGACGGTCGGCACGCCGAACTTGTCGTCCGCATACTTGGCCGGGCTCAGCGATTTGATCAGGCTGGCTTCGCCAATGACGCCTTTGATGTCTTTTTTGATATCGGCCAGGATTTTTTCCACGAGCGGATACGATTCCGGGTGCACCGCCGACGCGTCCAGCGGATTCTCGCCGCCCAGGATGCGCAGGAAGCCGGCCGCCTGTTCAAAGGTTTTATCGCCCAGGCGCGGCACTTTCTTCAAGCCCGAACGCGACGTGAACGCGCCGTTCGCATCGCGGAAATTGACGATGCCCTGCGCCACGCTGGCCGACAGGCCGGACACGCGCGCCAGCAGCGGCGCCGACGCGGTATTGACGTCCACCCCCACCGCATTCACGCAATCCTCGACCACGGCATCGAGGGTGCGCGCCAGCTGGGTCTGCGACACGTCGTGCTGGTATTGGCCGACGCCGATGGATTTCGGGTCGATTTTCACCAGTTCCGCCAGCGGGTCTTGCAAACGGCGGGCGATCGAGACCGCGCCGCGCAGCGAGACATCGAGTTCCGGCAACTCGCGCGACGCGAATTCCGAGGCGGAATATACCGAAGCGCCGGCTTCCGACACGACGATCTTGGTGAGTTTTTGTTCCGGATACAGTTTAATGAGTTCCTGCGCCAGTTTATCGGTCTCGCGCGACGCCGTGCCGTTGCCGATGGAAATCAGGGACACATTGTGCTTGGCCGCCAGGCGGCCCAGGGTTTGCAGCGACCCGGACCAGTCGTTTCGTGGCTGGTGTGGGTAAATCGTGGCGGTATCGACGACTTTGCCGGTCGAATCGACCACGGCAACTTTTACGCCGGTGCGCAAGCCCGGGTCCAGGCCCATGGTGGCGCGCTGGCCTGCCGGCGCCGCCAGCAGCAGCGCTTTCAGGTTGGTCGCGAACACATTGATGGCGTCGGTTTCGGCTTTTTCACGCAGCGCGCCCATCAATTCGGTTTCCAGGTGCATGAAGCTTTTCACGCGCCAGGTCCAGCGCGCCGTGTCGGCCAGCCATTTGTCGGCGGGACGGCCCGCCTGCTTGATGCCGAAACGGGCGGCAATGCGGCTTTCGCACGGGTTCAGCGGCGCATCCCACTTTGGTTTTTCCGCTTCGGTATCGAGGCGCAAGGTCACGTCCAGCATGCCTTCGCGCCGTCCCCGCAGCAGGGCCAGGGCGCGGTGCGACGGCACGGTGGCCAGGGTTTCCGAGTAATCAAAGTAATCGGCGAATTTTTCGCCTTCTTCCTGCTTGCCTTCCACCACCTTGGATTCAACGATGCCATGGTCCTGTACATATTCGCGCAGCGATTGCAGCAGGGTGGCGTCTTCGGCAAAGCGTTCCATCAAGATCTGGCGCGCGCCATCGAGCGCCGCCTTGGTATCGGGCACGCCGGGGTTGGCCACGCCATCCGCATTGGTAAAGGCGTCGCGCAAATAATCATTGGCTTGAGTGTCCGGATTCAGGCTTGGCTCGGCCAGCAGCGCATCGGCCAATGGCATCAGGCCCGCTTCAATCGCGATTTGCGCCTTGGTGCGGCGTTTTTGCTTATAAGGGAGATACAAGTCTTCCAGGCGGGTTTTATCTTCCGCATGCAGGACGGCGTCCAGCAATTCCGGCGTCATCTTGTTTTGCTCGGTAATCGACGCCACGATGGCGGCCCGGCGCTCTTCCAGCTCGCGCAAATAGCGCAAGCGCTCTTCCAGCAGGCGCAATTGGATATCATCCAGGCCGCCGGTGGCTTCCTTGCGGTAACGGGCGATAAAGGGCACGGTGGCGCCTTCATCGAGCAGGGCGACGGCGGCGGCGACCTGGGCCGGCTTGGCGGCTAATTCGTTGGCAAGGCGTTGTTCGATGGTGGGCAGCATGGCGTAATTCCTCAAAGACAAGGCCGGAATCATACGCAATGCGGCACAGCCACGCCATATGTCTGACGTTTTAACCCGGCTATGTGCGAAGAAACACAAACCAGAATTGCTCTAAAACGGATAATATTACATGTTGCAGTTTTAGAACCGTCCACTTTCCAATAAAACAGCAGTTCTGTAAGCACCTAAGTAAGAGTTCGTAAAAGCTATGCGCACAATGGATTTGACACGCGCCGAAACCCGCGAAACCACCCCGGCCCAGGCCCCCGCATCGGCGCCAGCTACCCAGCTGCCCTATGCCGTCGCCACGTGGCTGCAGCGGGTGGATGCAGCTGCGCATCCGAAACCGAAACTGGCCATCCTGCCGGAGCCGGACCCGAAACAGCCGCAAACCCACTACCGCCTGATCTATGTGCTGGCGCCGACCAGCGGCGGCCGGCATGTGGCGTTATGCCTGTACAAGGCCCGCCTGCGCCCGAACGGCGATGTGGCGGCCGCCACGCCGGTCAGCGAAGTATTTTCCCTGCTGTCCGCGCCGCCGTCGTTTCTGGAACCGGGTGATGAAGACTTGATCCGCTTTTTTGTGGCGATGCGCAGTGGTCCGAATTCACAGACCGGCAGCGCAACCGAGCCGCGCGGCAAGATCGGCGCGGCCTTGCTGCAAATGCTGGCCGAACAGGACAAGCTGCTGTGGGCCAATTCCTGGTCCGACGTCGGCAATGGCTTGGTGTACCCGATGAAAGGGGGCGCCTTGCGCCAGGCGAACCTGGCCTGGCGCGAAGAAGGCAAAGGCTTGCGCCTGGGCTGGGCGGTGGAAGCACCGGAAGGCGCGCGCCACCATGGCGCCGATTCCGTCGACTACATGTTGCCGACCGACCCGCCGTGGTACATCGATAACCTGTCGTGCGGCGTGCTGCAACTGAACCAGGGCGGCACGGAAATTCCGCTGGCCGACCTGCAGGCGCTGGTGGCGCAAGCGCCGCTGCTGTCGGCCAGCGACAAACTGCGTGTTTCGCAATTGCTGCTGGCGCACGGCTTGCAGCAATTGATGCCGTTGCCGCAACCGCTGCCGCAACGGATCCGCAATGACGTGCTGCCCAAACCGATCCTGGTGCTGGATTCGGCCATGCTGGCCGACGGCGCGCACCAGCGCTGGAATGACTATGCGGTATTGTCGTACGATTATGACGGCGAACGCGTGTCGTTCGACCCGTCGCAGCGCGTGGTGCGCCAGCGCGGCGATGTCACCGAAGTCATCCAGCGCAATGAACAGGCCGAAGCCGATGCGCTGGCCGCGCTGACGGCGCTGGGCTTCCGCAAGCCGAGCGCGCTGCCGCTGTCGTCCGTGCGCGGCGGCCTGCTGCTGGCCAGCCAGGCCGACTGGCTGCGTTTCGCCGCCGATGGCATTGCCGAATTGCGCAGCCATGGCTGGCAAGTGGAAAAAACCCCCAAGTACCGCTATGACGTGACGCCTGTCGATGGCTGGTATGCTGAAGTCGAAGAAGACGACGCCGATGGCGGCCATGCCTGGTTCGAACTGGAGTTGGGCATCATGGTGGGCGGCGAACGGGTGCCGCTGCTGCCGGTGCTGGTGCAAATGATCCGCAACGCACCCAACGATTTCAGCCCGAAAGCGCTGGCCGTGCACGCGGAAGAAGACCAGATGCTGGCGACCTTGTCCGATGGCGAGCGGGTCGCGCTGCCATGGAACCGCGTAAAACCGATCCTGGCGACCCTCGGCGAACTGTACTTCAGTGAAAAAATCCGCCATGCGGTGCGCTTGGCCACGCTCGATGCGGCGCGCCTCGATGAATTGGCGCGCACGGTGGACTTTGAATGGACCGGTGGCGAAGAATTGCGTGAAATGGGCCGCCGCCTGAACCAGTTCAATTCCGTCAAGCGGGTGCCGACGCCGGCCGGCTTGCGTGCCACCCTGCGCGATTACCAGGCAGACGGCCTGGCATGGATGCAATTCCTGCGCGAATACGGCTTGGCCGGGATCCTGGCCGATGACATGGGCCTCGGTAAGACCGTGCAGACCCTGGCGCACATCCTGGTGGAAAAAGAAGCCGGGCGCCTGACGCACCCGGTGCTGGTGATTGCCCCGACCAGTTTGATGGGCAACTGGCAAGATGAAGCGGCGCGCTTTGCGCCGGACTTGCGCGTGCTGCTGTTGCAGGGCAAGGACCGCGCGCAAGTGTTCGACCAGATTCCGCAGGCGGACCTGGTGCTGACCACGTACGCGCTGTTGCCGCGCGATGAAGAAAAACTGCACGAGCATGAATTCCACCTGGTGATCCTCGATGAGTCGCATTACATCAAGAACACCCGCTCGAAAGCCGCGCAAAGCGCGAGCCTGCTGAAGTCGCGCCACCGCTTGTGCCTGTCCGGCACGCCGCTGGAAAACCACTTGGGCGAGCTGTGGTCGCAGTTCCACTTCCTCTTGCCTGGCTTGCTGGGCGATGAAAAAACCTTCAACTCGCAATTCCGCCATCCGATCGAGCGCCAGGATGACCCGCTGCGGCGCACCTTGCTGAACAAACGCATCAAGCCGTTCCTGCTGCGCCGGACCAAGGACAATGTGGCCAAGGAATTGCCGGCCAAGACCGAGATGGTGCGCAAGGTGGAACTGACCGGCGCCCAGCGCGACCTGTATGAAACCGTGCGCCTGGCGATGGACCAGAAAGTGCGGGATGAAATCGACCGCAAAGGGGTGGCGCGCAGCCAGATCGTGATCCTGGAAGCGCTGCTGAAATTGCGCCAGGTCTGCTGCGACCCGCGCCTGGTGAAGTCCTTGCCGTCGAAAAAGCAGGGCGCCGGTTCCGCCAAGCTGCAGGATTTGATGCAGATGGTGGAAGACTTACTGGAAGAGAATCGTAAAATCCTGGTGTTCTCGCAATTCACTTCGATGCTGGAACTGATCGAAGAAGAACTCGATACGCGCGACATCCCGTACGCGATCCTGACCGGGGAAACCAAGGACCGCAGCGCGCAAGTGGCGGCCTTCCAGCAAGGCGCGGTGCCGATCTTCCTGATTTCGCTGAAAGCCGGCGGCGTCGGCCTGAACCTGACGGCGGCCGATACCGTGATCCACTACGACCCGTGGTGGAACCCGGCGGCGGAAAACCAGGCCACCGACCGCGCCTGGCGGATCGGCCAGGACAAGCCGGTATTCGTCTACAAGCTGATTGCCAAAGGCACGCTGGAAGAAAAGATCCAGCTGCTGCAGCAGAAAAAATCGGATCTGGCGCAGTCGGTGCTGGCGGAAGGCGAATCGCAAAAGATGACGTTGACGCAGGAAGACTTGCAGCAGATTTTTGCCCCGCTGGTGGACTAACCCAAAGACCAATCCATGTCCGACGAAGCCTTGTACCGCCAGATCCTCGACAACAGCAGCGAAGTGCATTTCATGCTGGAATGCGGCAGCGGGCGGTTGCTGTATCTGAGTCCGGCGGCCGGGCGCCGTTTCGGCTACACCCTGGAACAGGCGCAGCAGCTGACCACGGAGCTGATCGAAGATTTGCCGCTGCGGCTGGAGCGCTTCGCCGCGGGCGACCAGACCCGCCGGCGGGTGCGGCGCGAACTGGACTTGCCGCATGCAACCGATGGCCACACCATCCCGGTCGATGTGGAATCGGTGCTGGTGTTAAATGAGCTGGGCAGCGCCGTGGCGTTGACCGGCAATATCCGCGACGCCAGTGAGCGCTACGAGTGGCAGCAACAGCAAAAGAAATTCGCGTCGATGCTGTCGCATGAATTCCGCACGCCGCTGTCAACCATCGACGGCGCCATCCAGCGCCTGGAAATGACGGGCGCCCATCACGACGAAGCCACCCGCAAGCGTTATACAAAAATCCAGACCGCAGTGGACCGGCTGCTGGCGATGCTCGATGAATACCTGTCGCCGGAACGGCTGGCGTCGATCGGCCGCAAACGCCAAGCCAATGAAATCGCCCCGCTGGCGTTGCTGGAAACCGCGGCGGAACTGGCGCGCGCACGGCGCGCCCAGGTACGCGTGGAAGTGGAGGGCATGCCGCAATGGCTGCGCTGCGATCCGGCCGGCATCCGGCTCTGCCTCGACATCCTGATCGACAATGCCATAAAGTACACAAGCAATAACACCGCCATAACATTGATCGGCAAAAAAGCAACAGAGGGCGGCATCGAATTCGCGGTATCGGACCAGGGGGCTGGCATTACCCCCGATGAAATCGATAAGCTGTTCGAAAAAGGCTACCGTGGCCGCAATGCCGCCGGGATTGCCGGTTCGGGACTGGGCTTGTACATGGCGCGTGCCGTGGTGGAAGTGCATGGCGGGACACTGACGGTCGAGAATTTTTCTGAAAGCGGCAAGAAATTTAGGATTTGGCTTCCAATCGCGGCGTAAGCCGGGAAAATCCTTGCGCCATGCTGCATCCACCGGTGATAATTCTCACCATGTAGGCGCATGCTTACATCCAATTAAATGGCGCTTCATACATGACGCAGATTTTGATCGTGGAAGACAATCTGGACTACGCCGAGGAAATGGCGGAATTCCTGACTGAGCTTGAACACGTAGTCCACATCACCAACAATGCCGGCGAAATGTGGTCGGCACTGAGCCAAGGCAATGTTGGCGTGGTGGTGCTCGACCTGGGCTTGCCGGATGAAGACGGCTTCAATGTCATTCCGCGCATGCGCCAGCTTTATCCGCACATTGGTTTGCTGGTCCTGACGGGCCGTGTCGCATTCGACAACCGTATTCTCGGCCTGCGCCTGGGCGCCGACCACTATCTCACCAAGCCGATCAAGTTCCCGGAACTGGCGGCGCACATTGAAGCGCTGGACCGCCGCGTGGGCCCGCAGGAAACCATGCCGTTGCCGGCCAAATGGACCTTGCGCCTGGCCGCGCGCCGCCTGGAACTGCAAGGCCAGGCCATCACCCTGACGGAAAAAGAGTGTAACTTCCTGCACCTGTTGACGATTAACACCCGTCCGGTGCCGCGCCAGGTGATCGTGGCCGGGATCGGCGGTGACGATCCCGATGCGGGCCGCCGCGTCGATATGCTGGTGTACCGCTTGCGCAAGAAAGCCCGCAGTGGACTGGGCCAGGATTTGCCGCTGCGCAGCGCGTACGGCGAAGGCTACAGCCTGTCGACCAGTTTCAACCTGTCCTGAACACCTTATTTCATTTCTGCAGGAATTTTAATTCCTATATGCAAAAACAATCTCCCAAGCTGTGACATTTGGAGATTTTCTTCCTGTAATCATTTCCTAAAATGAATTCTTGTGCTGTGCAGCAATTTGCGCACGGCCCATTTTGCCATTGAGGAGTTGACGGATGAAAATCAGGGACTTGAAGATCGGTACGCGGCTGGGCGGCGGCTTTGGTATTTTGATGCTGCTGGTCGTGGCAATGGCGGTGGCGGGTGCGTGGCGCTTGCAGACCGTGGGTGATTTGACCAGCCGGATGGTGGACGACGCCATGCGCAAGGAACGGCTGACGGCGGAGTGGCATCGGCTGGTTGGCATGAATGGCACCCGGGTGCTGGCGATGGCGCGCGATGCGGCGGGCGGCAACGCCGATAATGATTCCGCGGTGGCGATGGCGACCCGTGCCCGCGTCAATGACATTCAAAAGCAACTGGAAGCGATCCTGAACAGTGCCGAGGAGCGGCCCCTGCTGGCCACGCTGACCGAGGCCCGCAAAGCATATGCCGCCATGCGCGACCGGGTATTCAAGTTGAAGCTGGCGGGTGATGTGGACGGCGCCCGCGCCCTGGCCAACAGTACCTTGGAACCTCTGCTCGAAGTCTATCTGGCGCGGCTCGGCGACATCGGCAAACACCAGGCCCAGGTAAGCCAGGACTTGTCCCGTGAAGTGCAGCAGGCTTACCGCAGCGGCCAGCAATTCCTGTTGCTGGCGGCGCTGGGCGCGCTGGTGTCGGGCGCATGGTTCGCCTGGCGCATCACGATCTCGATCACGCGGCCGTTACACCGGGCGGTGCAGGTGGCGCAAACGGTGGCGTCCGGCAACCTGGGCAGCCAGATCGACGTGCATAGCCGCGATGAAACCGGCCAGTTGCTGCAAGCCTTGAAAGACATGAATGCCAGCCTGGCCAGTCTGGTCGGTCAGGTGCGGGGCGGGACCGACACCATTGCTACCGCGTCCGGCCAGATCGCCAGCGGCAATCTCGACTTGTCGAGCCGCACCGAGCGCCAAGCCAGTTCGCTGCAGCAAACAGCGTCGTCGATGGAGCAATTGACGGCCACCGTGCGCCAGAACGGCGACAGTTCCCGCCAGGCCCATGCGTTGGCCATGTCGGCCTCGGCCGTGGCGCAAAAAGGCGGCGCCGTGGTTAGTCAGGTCGTCGACACCATGGGCCAGATCAACGCATCGGCGCAAAAAATTGCCGATATCATCAGCGTGATCGATGGCATCGCCTTCCAGACCAATATCCTGGCTTTGAATGCCGCCGTGGAGGCGGCCCGCGCGGGGGAGCAGGGCAGGGGATTTGCCGTGGTGGCGTCCGAGGTGCGCAACCTGGCGCAGCGCAGCGCCACGGCGGCGCGGGAAATCAAGGCGCTGATCGTGGATTCGGTGGAAAAAGTGGAAAGCGGCGCCAAACTGGTCGATCAGGCGGGCGCCACTATGGAAGACATCGTCGGCCACGTGCACCGGGTGACGGACTTGATCGGTGACATCACCCAGGCCAGTGCGGAGCAAAGCGATGGCATCGAGCAAATCAACAAGGCCATCATGCAAATGGATCAGGTAACGCAGCAAAATGCCGCGCTGGTCGAGGAAGCCGCCGCTGCGGCTGACGCGCTGCAAGAGCAGAGCCAGGCGCTGGCGCAGGTGGTCAGCGCGTTTAAGTTGACCGGCCATGGTCCGGCCCAGGGGCGGCGCTTGGCCCTGACGGCATGATCCCGTAGGGCGGTTTTCGCCGAAGGCGAAAGCCGCCATGCATGCAGTCCGATCCTGCCGGCGCTGGTGGCAGCGCACCCATGGCGGCTCGCAAGCGAACCGCCCTACACATTCAGCATGGCGCCAATAATTAGGGACAGAGACATGGAAAAATCTTAATTTCCATAAATAATCAGGGACAGAGTAATGCAATCAAGGTACTATCGCACCTCCCGATTGCACTTTATATTGTCCCATGGCCCGCCTGCCCCGCCTGATCGTCCCTTTCCAGCCGCACCACGTGATCCAGAAAGCGCTGTCCGGCGTCCCCCTGTTCCGGGATGACGCCGACTATAGCGCCTTCCTCGACTGGCTGCGCACGGCGGCGAAAACCTGGAAGCTGTCCATCCACGCCTACGCGCTGTTGCCCGATTGCCTGCATTTGCTGGTCTCGCCCGCCGACGAGGAGGGCCTGGGCCAGGCCATGCAATGGATCGGCCGCAATTACGTCCCGTATTACAACCGGAAATACAGCCGTGCCGGCACCTTGTGGCAGGGCCGCTTCAAGACCTCGGTCATCGATGCGGACTTATACTTACTCCTCAATAGCCGGTATATCGAGTACCTGCCCGTGCGGGCGGGGCTGGCGTTTGAGCCGGGTGGCTATCCCTGGTCCAGTTATGCGCAACATGCGGGCCTGAAGCCGGACCCGGTGGTGACCGACCATCCGTTGTACTGGTCGCTCGGCAACACGCCTTACCAGCGTGAAAATACCTATGCGGACATGACGGCATCCGACCTGTCCAAAGACCAGATTCTCATAGTGGAAAAGTCGGTCCTGAAGGGCTGGCCGCTGGGCTCGGACAAGTTCAAGACTGACTTGCAAAACAGGATGCAGCGCCAGGTGCTGCCGGCCAAGCGGGGCCGTCCTTTCAAGAAGACCGTTGATTAAAAAGATAATTCTTTCATGGAGCCCGGCCATGCGCCGGGTAATTTTTTGCCAACAATTACTATGTCCCTAATTAAAAAATATATCGATTTTCGATAATTTAATTTGACTCCGACCCTAATTGTTTTAGTTGAGTTTACATTGGCATTGATCTATTCTGGGTTTTCGTTATCTAAATGCAGTGGAGAAAACATGGAATCGCAAGGTTTGTACAACCCAGCCAACGAACATGACGCGTGCGGCGTCGGTTTCGTCGCCCACATCAAGGGCAAAAAAAGCCACTCGATCGTTGAGCAAGGCCTGCTGATCCTGAAGAACCTGGATCACCGGGGCGCGGTTGGCGCGGACGCGCTGATGGGCGACGGCGCCGGCATCCTGATTCAGATCCCGGACCAGTACTACCGCGATGAAATGGCCAAGCAAGGCGTCGAACTGCCGCCGCCAGGCGAATACGGCGTCGGCATGGTGTTCCTGCCAAAAGAAAACGCATCCCGTATCGCCTGTGAACAGGAAATCGAGCGCGCCGTGCGCATCGAAGGCCAGGTCGTGCTGGGCTGGCGCAATGTGCCGGTCGACTACGACATGCCGATGTCGCCGACCGTGCGCGCCAAAGAACCGCTGATCCGCCAGATCTTCATCGGCCGCGGCCCGGACATCATGGTGACCGACGCGCTCGAGCGCAAACTGTACGTGATCCGCAAATCGTCGGGCCACGCGATCCAGGCGCTGCAATTGCTGCACGGCAAAGAATTCTTCGTGCCATCGATGTCGGCCCGTACCGTCGTGTACAAAGGCTTGCTGCTGGCCGACCAGGTGGGTGTCTACTATAAAGACCTGCAAGATCCACGCTGCATCTCGGCACTGGCCCTGGTGCACCAGCGCTTCTCGACCAATACCTTCCCGGAATGGCCGCTGGCCCACCCGTACCGCCTGATCGCCCACAACGGCGAGATCAACACGGTCAAAGGTAACTTCAACTGGATGCGCGCCCGTGAAGGCGTGATGAAATCGGCCGTGCTGGGCGACGACCTGCAAAAGCTGTTCCCGCTGATCTACGAAGGCCAGTCCGACACCGCGTGCTTCGACAACGCGCTGGAACTGCTGCTGATGGCGGGCTACCCGCTGGCGCAAGCGATGATGATGATGATTCCGGAAGCGTGGGAAAACCACACGCTGATGGATGACAACCGCAAAGCGTTCTACGAATACTATGCGTCGATGATGGAACCATGGGACGGCCCGGCCGCCATGGCGTTCACCGACGGCCGCTACATCGGCGGCACCCTGGACCGCAACGGCTTGCGTCCTGCGCGTTACATCGTGACCGACGACGACCTGGTGGTGATGGCGTCCGAATCCGGCGTGCTGCCGATTCCGGAATCGAAGATCATCCAGAAATGGCGCCTGCAGCCAGGCAAGATGTTCCTGATCGACCTGGAAGCCGGCCGCATCATCGATGACAAGGAATTGAAAGATACGTACGCCAACGCCAAGCCGTACAAGGCATGGATCAACGCCGTGCGCATCAAGCTGAACGAAATCAAGCTGTCGGAAAGCCAGCTGGCTAAAAACGTTGCCCGCTATGACGGCAGCGCGCCGGGCGAAAAAGCCGTGCCGTCCATCATGGACCGCCAGCAAGCGTTCGGCTATACCCAGGAAGACATCCGCTTCCTGCTGGCGCCAATGGCAGTGGCCGGCGAAGAAGCCACCGGCTCGATGGGTAACGACTCGCCGCTGGCGATCATGTCGAACAAGCTCAAGCCGCTGTATAACTACTTCAAGCAGCTGTTCGCCCAGGTGACCAACCCGCCGATCGACCCGATCCGCGAAGCGATGGTGATGTCGCTGGTATCGTTCATCGGCCCGAAACCGAACCTGCTGGACACCAACAACGTCAACCCGCCGATGCGTCTCGAAGTGGCGCAGCCGGTGCTGGGCTTTGACGACATGACGCGCCTGCGCAATATCGCGCAACACACGGGCAACAAGTTCAAGTCGTATGAACTGAACATTTGCTACCCGCTGGCATGGGGCAATGAAGGTGTGGAAGCATGCCTGGCCTCGCTGTGCGCCGAAGCCGTGGACGCGGTGAAATCCGGCCACAACATCCTGATCGTGTCGGACCGTTCGATCGGCGCCGACCGCGTGGCGATTCCCGCCCTGCTGGCGACGTCCACCGTGCACCAGCACTTGGTCTCGAAGGGCTTGCGCGCTTCGACCGGCCTGGTGGTGGAAACCGGCTCGGCCCGTGAAACCCACCACTTCGCCCTGCTGGCGGGCTATGGCGCGGAAGCCGTGCACCCGTACCTGGCAATGGAAACGCTGATGGAAATGGCGCCGACCCTGCAAGGCGACCTGAGCGGTGAACAAGCGATCTACAACTACACCAAAGCCGTCGGCAAGGGCCTGATGAAGGTCATGTCGAAGATGGGTATCTCGACCTACATGTCGTACTGCGGCGCGCAGATCTTCGAAGCCGTGGGCTTGAACAAGTCGCTGGTGAACAAGTACTTCCGCGGCACCGCCTCGAACGTCGAAGGTATCGGCGTGTTCGAAGTGGCCGAAGAAGCGCTGCGCTTGCACAACCTGGCGTTCGGCAATGATCCAGTGCTGAAAAACGCGCTGGACGCCGGCGGCGAATACGCGTTCCGTGTGCGTGGTGAAGACCACCTGTGGACGCCGGATGCGATCGCCAAGCTGCAACACTCGGCCCGCGCCAACAACTACAACACGTATAAAGAGTACGCCCAGATCATCAACGACCAGAGCAAGCGCCACCTGACGTTGCGCGGCCTGTTCGAATTCAAGATCGATCCGTCGAAAGCCATTCCGCTGGATCAAGTCGAGCCAGCCAAGGACATCGTCAAGCGTTTCGCCACCGGCGCCATGTCGCTGGGTTCGATCTCGACCGAGGCGCACGCCACCCTGGCCGTTGCCATGAACCGTATCGGCGGCAAGTCGAACACCGGTGAAGGCGGCGAAGATCCGGCGCGCTACAAGATGGAATTGAAAGGCATTCCAATCAAGCAGGGCGACACCATGGCTACCGTGCTGGGCTCGGACAAGATGGTGGTGGACATCCCACTGCAAGCCGGCGACTCGCTGCGTTCGCGCATCAAGCAGGTGGCATCGGGCCGTTTCGGCGTGACCGCTGAATACCTGAGCTCGGCTGATCAAATCCAGATCAAGATGGCGCAGGGTGCAAAACCTGGCGAAGGCGGCCAGCTGCCAGGCCACAAAGTGTCCGAGTACATCGCACAACTGCGCTTCTCTGTACCGGGTGTGGGCCTGATTTCGCCGCCACCGCACCACGACATTTATTCGATCGAAGACTTGGCACAGCTGATTCACGACTTGAAAAACGCGAATCCTGCCGCTTCGATTTCGGTCAAGCTGGTATCGGAAGTCGGTATCGGCACCGTTGCCGCCGGTGTGACCAAGGCCAAGGCCGACCACGTGGTCGTCGCCGGCCAGGACGGCGGTACCGGCGCGTCGCCGCTGTCGTCCGTGAAACACGCTGGTACGCCATGGGAATTGGGCCTGGCGGAAACGCAGCAGACCCTGGTGCTGAACGGCTTGCGTTCCCGTATCCGTGTGCAGGCTGACGGCCAGATGAAAACCGGCCGCGACGTGGTGATTGCCGCCATGCTGGGCGCCGATGAAATCGGCTTCGCCACCGCACCGCTGGTGGTGGAAGGCTGCATCATGATGCGTAAATGCCACCTGAACACTTGCCCGGTGGGCGTTGCCACCCAGGATCCGGTGCTGCGCGCCAAGTTCCAGGGCAAACCGGAGCACGTGGTCAACTACTTCTTCTTCGTGGCCGAGGAAGCCCGCCAACTGATGGCGCAACTGGGCATCCGCACCTATGACGAACTGATTGGCCGTTCCGACCTGCTGGACAAGTCGAAAGCCATCACGCACTGGAAAGCGCAAGGCCTGGACTTCTCCAACATCTTCTACCAGCCAAAACTGGCGGAAGGCCAGTCGGTGTACCACGTGGAAAACCAGGACCACGGCCTGGACAAGGCACTGGACCACAAACTGATCGCCCAGGCCAAGGCAGCGCTGGAAAAAGGCGAGCGCGTATCGTTCATCTCGCCAGTGAAAAACGTCAACCGCACGGTCGGCACCATGCTGTCCGGTGAAGTGGCGAAGCGTTATGGTCACGCCGGCCTGCCGGACGACACCATCCACATCCAGCTGCAAGGCACGGCCGGCCAGTCCGCCGCCGCCTTCCTGGCTCAGGGCATCACGCTGGACTTGGTGGGTGAGGGCAACGACTACGTGGGTAAAGGCTTGTCGGGCGGCCGCATCATCGTGCGTCCGAACACGGAATTCCGTGGCTGGGCCGTGAACAACATCATCATCGGTAACACCGTGCTGTACGGCGCGATTGCCGGCGAAGCCTTCTTCAACGGCGTGGCCGGCGAACGATTCGCTGTGCGTAACTCGGGCGCCACCGCCATCGTTGAAGGCGTGGGCGATCACGGTTGCGAATACATGACCGGCGGCACCGTGGTGGTGCTGGGCGCCACCGGCCGTAACTTCGCGGCGGGCATGTCGGGCGGTATCGCTTACGTGTACGACCCGGACGGCGATTTCGCACAGAAGTGCAACCTGTCGATGGTCAGCCTGGAGTCGGTGCTGCCAGCTTCCGAGCAGAAACTGGACCAGAACACGTGGCACAGCCAGCACCGTGACGGCGAGCCGGAGGCCGACGAGGTCATCCTGAAGCGCCTGATCGAGCGTCACTTCAAGCATACGGGTTCCACCCGTGCGCGCTTCCTGCTCGACAACTGGGCCGAAGGCCGCGGCAAGTTTGTGAAAGTCTTCCCGAACGAGTACAAGCGCGCGCTGATCGAGATGGCTGAAGATAAAGCCCTCGAAATGGAAACCCAGGCGATCGCCGCCTGATGTGATGCACTGAATGCGCCCCGGCTTGAGCGGCATGTGCCGCCGCCGGGGGACGCAAACTGATGAAGATAAGGAATTAAATCGTGGGTAAAATCACCGGCTTTATGGAATTCAAGCGCCAGGAAGAGAGCTACCTGGCTCCCGAGGCGCGCCTCAAGAACTACAAGGAATTCGTCCTGCACCTGACGAATGACCAGGCCAAGATCCAGGGCGCACGCTGCATGGATTGCGGCATCCCGTTCTGTAACAATGGCTGCCCGGTCAACAACATCATTCCTGACTGGAATGACCTGGTTTATCGCGGCAACTACCGCGAAGCGCTGGACGTGCTGCACTCGACCAACAACTTCCCGGAATTCACCGGCCGCATCTGCCCGGCGCCGTGCGAATCCGCCTGCACCCTGGGCATCAGCGAAGACCCGGTCGGCATCAAGTCGATCGAACATAAAATCATCGACGAAGGCTGGGCGCACGGCTGGGTCGTGCCGCAACCCGCCGCCGTTAAGTCGGGCAAGAAAGTCGCCGTGGTTGGTTCCGGTCCTGCCGGCCTGGCCGCTGCCCAGCAACTGGCGCGCGCCGGCCACGATGTCACCGTGTTCGAGAAATCGGACCGCGTCGGCGGCCTGCTGCGCTACGGCATCCCTGACTTCAAGATGGAAAAGTCGCACATCGACCGCCGCGTGGAACAGATGGAAGCGGAAGGCGTGAAATTCCGTACCAGCGTGCTGATCGGTAAAGATTTCCCGGCCAACGTCAACAACTGGGCCAAGGAAACCATCTTCCCGGAAGACCTGGACAAGGAATTCGACGCCGTGGTGCTGGCCGGTGGTGCGGAACAGCCGCGCGATTTGCCAGTGCCGGGCCGCGACCTGAAGGGCGTGCATTTCGCGATGGACTTCCTGCCACAGCAAAACAAGGTCAATGCCGGCGACAAGGTCAAAGACCAGATCAAGGCCAGCGGCAAGCACGTGGTCGTGATCGGCGGCGGTGACACCGGTTCCGACTGCGTTGGCACCTCGAACCGCCATGGCGCCGCCTCGGTGACCCAGTTCGAACTGATGCCAATGCCGCCGGAGCAAGAGAACAAGCCGCTGGTCTGGCCTTACTGGCCAACCAAGCTGCGCACCTCGTCGTCGCACGACGAAGGTTGCGAGCGCGACTGGGCCGTGGCCACCAAGCGCCTGGAAGGCAAGAATGGCAAAGTTGAAAAACTGATCGCCTGCCGCGTGGAATGGAAAGACGGCAAGATGGCCGAAGTGCCGAACTCGGAATTCGAAATGAAAGCGGATCTGGTGTTCCTGGCCATGGGCTTCGTGTCGCCAGTGCAGCAAATCCTGGAAGCGTTCAACGTCGACAAGGATGCGCGCGGCAACGCCAAAGCCACCACCGAAGGCGACAACAGCTATAAAACGTCGGTGCCAAAAGTGTTCGCCGCAGGCGACATGCGCCGCGGCCAGTCGCTGGTCGTGTGGGCGATCCGCGAAGGCCGCCAGTGCGCGCGCGCTGTGGATGAGTTCCTGATGGGTTCGTCGGAACTGCCGCGCTGATGTTCTGACGTGTGGGCGCCCGGCCTCAAGGCCCGGCACCCATGTCGTCTAAAGGTTATAACTCCCACCGGAGCAAGTCGGGCGATCCTCGGCTTCTCCGGTTTTTTTATGCCCGCAGGACTTCCCGCCACAGTCGAGGCGCATACCTAATAGGGGCCTTTGTGACATTCTGTGAGTTTGTTTCTTAATGTAAATTGCTATAATGAACGGTTTATTATCAGCTTTTACATAGAATAGGGACGCTCGCCTTGAGTTCCGGTGTGGCCGTACCTTGTCATTTTATTACGCCCACTCAGGACCATTAAGCATGAGCGTCATCGCCAATCAGTTGCAGCAGCTGTACGTCACCTATTTCAACCGTCCCGCCGATGCCGCAGGCCTGGCTTACTGGAGCGCCGCCGCTGAAGCCGGTGTCGGCCTCGACACCATTTCCGCCTCGTTCGCCGCCTCCGGTGAATTCAAGACCCTGTACGGCGGCAAACCCGCCGCCGAACTGGTGAAAGCGGTTTACCTGCACCTGTTCAACCGCGCGGCCGAACCGGCCGGCATCCAATACTGGAGCGGCGTGATCGAACAGGGCAAGATCAGCGCCCATGAGGCGGTGGCGGCCATCGTGCGTGGCGCGCACAATGCCGACGCGGAATACGCCACCAACAAGGTGGCGGCCGCGGTGGCATTCACGGCAGCGCTCGATACCCCGGCCAAGCAGAGCGCCTATGGCAATGCGAATTCGCTGGCGCTGGCCAGCAAGTGGCTCGACGGCGTGACGGACAACGTGACGCTGATCATGGCGAAGTACGCACTGGGCAAAACCATCGACCAGGTGGTGAAGGCGGCGTCCGGTCCGATCCAGGGCACCCTGGCCGATGGCTACATCAAAGGCGCCATCGTGTTCGCCGACGCCAACGAGAACGGCAAGCTCGACGATGGCGAAGCGCAAACCACGACCGACAGCCAGGGTAACTTCACCCTGACGGGCGGCATCGGCACCCTGATCTCGATCGGCGGCACCGACGTGGCCACCGGCAGCGCGGTCAACGGCAGTTTTAAGGCGCCGGCCGGCTCTACCATGATCAGCCCGCTGACCACCCTGGTGCACTCGGTGGCCAGCAGCGGCAACATCAGCGCGGCGCAGGCGGAAACGCTGGTGAAGGAAAAACTGGGCATCGCTGACACGGTGAAACTGGGCAGCTATGATCCGATCGCCTCGGCGGTCAGCAAGGACGCCAGCGCGGAAGACAAGGCGACCGCATTGAAAGTGCAGTCGCTGGCGGCGCAGGTCAATACCGTGATGGGCCAGGTGGGCGCGGTGCTGAGCGGCGCCGGCGTGACGCAGGGCAGCGATGGCGGCGCCAATGCCGCCACCAATGCGCTGGCGGACCTGATCGTCAAGGCGGAAGACACGGTGGACCTGGGCTCGTCCGATACCGCCAAGCAGATCGTCAAGGGCGCGGCGGAAGAAGCCGGTGCGGACCAGGCCAAGCTGGCGCAAGTCGACAAGCTGGCCACCGATGCCGGTAAAGCCATCGCCAACCTGAACCAGGCGATCGACGCGGCCAGCAGCAAGACGGGCGCGGATGCGAAAGCGCTGTTGACGGAAATCGCCAAGGTGCAGGTGGTGGCGGAGGCGGTGGAAAAGAATATGGAAAGCGGCGCGAAGGGCGGCGATGTGTCGGCCAGCGTGACCACGACCACGGGGACTGCGCTGAGTCAGGCGGTCAATAACGCGACCAGCCAGGTGGGGGAGATTACGCCGACGGCTGCACCGACGATCGCTCCCACAGTGGCGCCGACCATTGCACCGACCATTGCTCCGACTGTGGCGCCAACTGTGGCACCGACGGTAGCACCGACGGTAGCACCAACCGCAGCACCGACTGTCGCTCCTACTCAGGCGCCAACGGTAGCTCCTACCCAGGCGCCAACCGAAGCGCCGACGGTGGCGCCAACCGAAGCGCCGACGGTGGCGCCAACCGAAGCGCCAACCGAGGCCCCAACCGCGGCTCCGACCGTCGCACCAACCGTTGCACCGACGGAAGCGCCGACTGCCGCGCCAACCGTTGCGCCGACTGAGGCACCGAAAACCCTGATGGTCTCAGTGGATAGCAATAAGGTGCTGTCGTTCGGCGGCACGGCGACCGGCAATATTGAAATGAAACTGGATGCGGACAATGTGGCGACGTTTACGCGTGGTGGTGTGACCACGGGCGTAAAACCGGACTTGGACAATGTGGCGAAGATTTCGCTGGATGCAGGTCAGGTGTTGAATGCCACGGCGGCACAGCTGTCGGGCCGTGCTGTCGATGGTGCGGGTGCTGTCGTGGTATCCAATGTTGAAGCCACGCCAGGCACGGACCTGAGCGGTATCGCGGCAGCTTCGCTGAAAGCGGTTGTCAATCTATCGGACGAGACTGTCAGTCTGACCGGCAAGCTGGGTAGCGCTGCCGTGGCTATCCATGGCAACGGCACGGTGAATGTCGATAAGGCCAGTACTGCGGGTGCAACGTTCGTGGTCGATGCTGGCGCAGTGCTGGAGGGAATGGCATCCGCATTATCGGGTTCTGCCGTTACGGGCTTAGGTAATGTGCATGTGTCTGGCACGAATGGTAAACAGTCGTTGGATATAGCGATTAACGGCAGAATTAGCGGAGGTCTTGGGGCTGATCAGATCAAGGTTGGCGCTGGGGCACAGGTGCTTGAGTACGCATTTGGCGGTGCTCCAGCCGTGTACTCCACTGACGGTGTGGAGTATTACAGGGAAAAATCGACTTTCGCTGATATAGCGGCGCAATTGTCGAAAGGGGACAAATTCCAGTTCACATCGAAAAATAAGGTTTATGTTGCGACTCTCAGCGGCGGTGCAGAAAGTTTACAAAGCGCAATCGATGCTGCAGTCTCTGATGGTCAAGTACTTGGCTCGTGGAAAATCTCAGCATATGTTCGTGGCAGTAATGTCGTTCTGGTGGAAGAACAACGTCCCGTTTCAGAGGCGGTTTTTCTGAACCACGAATCCATTCGTTCTTCGGACTCAAATGGAATTGACCTTGATACCGTAAAGAATTTTCAGGTTGGGATAGATAAAATTCAACTGATCAATGCTTCTGGGGAAGAATTGGTTATGCCGGAATCTTTGACGCGATTTGCTGATGTAGACGGTGCAAAAATAAAAACAGATGAGCAATTCAACGAGCTGGTATTTCACTCCCCTGAGTTCCAAGGACTAAAATCCATGCACGCCGGCCTGCTTCAGGTCGCGGGTGGTGTATATGCTGGAGCATACTTGTATGTCCATAGGCCGAGCGGAGAGGTGCAGGATAAAGGGCAAGATGTATTTATTAAGTTTGAAAATCTAAACGGCGCGGGATCCATTGGCGCGTTAGATGTGAAAAGTTTCTTTGTTAAGCCGGTGGATACGACGCCGCCAGCTGCAAAAATTATTGATGTTGCATATGAAGAAAGCACCCGAACTTTAAAATTCTCGGGAGAGAAATTCAGTTCTTTATTCGCCCCTGGTGAAAATCACGATAAGGATATCAAGACTTATTTTGATTGGAAGAAGCTGGAATGGCAATTCTTCTCCACGACATGGCCGGAGATAGTGAATACGATCAATTTTGAACTAAGCGATATTGAGAGTGCTCGTGTCGAGGGCGAAACGTTATCTATAGAATTGACGTTGGAGAAACATAATAGCGTGCTTGCCACCCCCGAGTACGGGAATTACGATCGTCTGGGCACCAATGTCGGTTTCCTCCGTGATGCCTCCAATAATTTCCAAGACGATTACAATAAGAGTTTCTCAATTGATGAAACCAGGACTATAGCTTTAAATAAAGGCCCAATCCCGGCTACCAAGGCAGAAAAAGTAATTCTGTCTGCAGCGGGCGTGGATAAGGACATGATTGTCGATGGCGCTCAATTTGATACCGATACAATTGAAATTGCCAATCTCTCCGCAGGGGTGACGCTAACGATTGCCAATGTCAATAGTGCAAATGCTCTGCAGGTCATGTTTGATCGAGATAATCCTGAACAACATGTGTTTGGTAATATCGTGGTTAGCAGCAATAGTATCATTCAGTGGGCTGCTGGTCGGGGAAGCGATCAGCTCACGTATACCGGTACTGGTGATCCTTCGTTCTACTTGGGCGGGGAGGCTGATGTATTGACCGGCGGAAGCGGCCATAACCACTACACTCTTTTGTCTGGCGGATTGATGGAGGGGACAGCTCAGTTAATTGAGCATGCCGACATTATTACCAACTGGGATTCGGGTTCTGGAGATAGGTTGGAAATACTCGCACTGGCTGGCATGCGTTTTCCTCCAGTTTTCCAAGTAGTCACCCCGACTGCTGGAACAGCGGGTATTTCTGCGCAAGGGCTGGCCACGTTTGTGGCGGACGAAGCTACTTTGGCTGAGAAACTTGATGCGATCGAAGCAGTTATAGGTAAACGAGACGCTGGTACGCCTGTTGTTTTCAATCACAAGGGCGACGCCTACCTGTTTGTTGTTGGAAATCAGAACGCAGGCATCGGTAGCTTTGATTCTTTGGTTAAATTGAATGGTGTCGTTGCAACTGGATTGGAATTTGATACTGGTAGTAGTATTGTTGGATTCGCACCAGTTATCGATGTTACACCGCCAGCTATTACGCTGTCTGGTGCTGCATTAAATGTACGAGTTCCAATGTGGGCTCCCTCATTACGAACGGGAGAGTTGCGGATCACTGGGCAAAATTTCACGACACTCTTAAGTGGTGGCGAGGACGCTAATACTAATGTCGCCGCCAATTTTGATTGGTCTAAATTATTATTTACATGGCCGGAAGGTGATTCGATTCGTTCCATGGGATTCTCTATCGACGAAATCGATCATGCGAAAGTAGTTGATGACGCAACGTTAGTCGTTTCGCTGAGATCGGCACGAGCGTTGGATTACACAGGCGATACCTTGTCCGTCGCTGCAGGCTTCTTCAAAGACAAATCCGGCAATGCAGACATGGAGGCCAAATCGGTTGCCACTTTTGTTGAAAAAACATTGTTCATTGAGTCTAACGATGTCATCACAGGGCCGCTATCAACTGACCATCTTACTCTGGACATTGCGACGAATGCCGCTACCGTTGATGCTCGATTCTTAAAGGCTCCAATTAGTGTAGCGATGGATGCAGGCGAGTCTTTGACCATCACTCACCTCGACTACGCTACCCAGATCTCGGCTTTGGGCCAGAATGGCAATCTGATCGCTTCCGGCAGCGGCGCCACCCGCTTCGAAGGCGGCAATGGCAACGATGCCCTGGCGTCCACGTCGACCGGCAACGTCACCTTTATTGGTGGCGCGGGCGCTGATGTGCTGACGGGCGGTACAGGTGCCAACACATTTGTATATACCGGCATGGTCGGCGAGTTCGGTGCCGAGAGCGCAGCGCAGTTGATTGCCGGTGCGGATACCATTACCAACTGGTTTGCTGGTTCCGGCAACACGATTTACTTTGGCGGGACGCTGTTGCAGACAGTTGACCACTTCACCACTCCCAATGCGGCCAAGGCGGGATTGTCGTCGAGTGGATTGGCGACCTTCGATGCGTCGGACGACACCCTGGAGCGCAAGGTGACCGCAGTTGCGGGGAGCCTGGACAATGCAGCGGAAGGGACGGCCGTGGTGTTCAATCACGGCAGCGATGCCTATCTGTTCGTGGTCGGCAACAGCACCGCGGGCGTGCAAGCCGGTGATGCGTTGATCAAAGTGGCGGGCGTCACCGCGACCGGATTGAATTTGCAGGATGGCATGGTCACTGGCTTTGCCGGTGCTGGCGGGCCTGTCAGCCTGGTTGGTACCGACAATGCCGATGTGTTAACCGGGACCGCCTTCAACGATAAACTGAACGGTGGTCTGGGCAACGATACCCTCGATGGCGGCGCCGGTACCGATATCGCAATTTTCAGCGGCACGATCGTGTCGTCCAGTGTCACCAAAACGGCGGATGGCTATACGGTTCAGGGGGCCAACGGAACCGACACCCTGCTGGGCGTGGAGCGGCTGAAGTTTGACGACACGGCATTGGCGCTTGATATTGAGGGTACGGCTGGACAGGCGTATCGCCTGTATGAATTGGCGTTTAACCGTACGCCAGATAAGGCCGGGCTGGGTTACGCGATCGCGCAAATGGACAATGGCATGAGCTTGGTCGAACTTGCCGGTGTATTTGGCAGTTCACCGGAGTTCAACTCATTAGCAAAGACCAATATTGCTTATTTTGTTAACTATTTACATCTTGCCGCATTCAATCACGACGCTGATGCAGCTGGACTGCTCTATTGGTCTAATCTTTTGCATAGTAATACGGTCACTATACCTGAACTCATGGCCTATTTCTCGGAGAGCAATGAGCACAAGGCTGAGCTGGCGGACTTGATTGGCCAGGGAATTGAATACACGCCGTTTGGCTGATTATTTGATCTTTCTGCAACATCCGGTACGCCGCCGCAGTGGAAGGGGGGCTGTACCGGGGGGGCCGCCGCCCTCCGCGCGGGAGGGGCGGCAGTGACGGGGGCGGTGGCAAGCCTACGGTGCTGCGCTTGATCGGCGGCCAAGTGCGCTCGCAAAAGGCGGTGTGACGGTTGATGGGCAGACGGTGCGTAAGCTGACAATCGACGATTTGTACTTGTTGCGCCGCATAATGGGCATGCTGTGCCAGCACGGCGCCTTGTTCTCGCGCCACAGTCGAGGCGCATACCTAATAGGGGCCATTGTGACATTCTGATAGTTTGTTTCTTAATGTAATTGCTATAATGAACGGTTTATTGTCAGCTTTTACATAGAATAGGGACGCTCGCCTTGAGTTCCGGTGTGGCCGCACCTTGTCATTTTATTACGCCCACTCAGGACCATTAAGCATGAGCGTCATCGCCAATCAGCTGCAGCAGCTGTACGTCACCTATTTCAACCGTCCCGCCGATGCCGCAGGCCTGGCTTACTGGACCGCTGCCGCTGAAGCCGGTGTTGGCCTCGACACCATTTCCGCCTCGTTCGCCGCCTCCGGTGAATTCAAGACCCTGTACGGCGGCAAACCCGCCGCCGAACTGGTGAAAGCGGTTTACCTGCACCTGTTCAACCGCGCGGCCGAACCGGCCGGCATCCAATACTGGAGCGGCGTGATCGAACAGGGCAAGATCAGCGCCCATGAGGCGGTGGCGGCCATCGTGCGTGGCGCGCACAATGCCGACGCGGAATACGCCACCAACAAGGTGGCGGCCGCGGTGGCATTCACGGCAGCGCTCGATACCCCGGCCAAGCAGAGCGCCTATGGCAATGCGAATTCGCTGGCGCTGGCCAGCAAGTGGCTCGACGGCGTGACGGACAACGTGACGCTGATCATGGCGAAGTACGCACTGGGCAAAACCATCGACCAGGTGGTGAAGGCGG
>NZ_JBXAQJ010000005.1:0-573515 GCF_058807115.1 Pseudoduganella sp. GW821-FHT12E03
CAATTCGTCGTCAGGGTCGGCAAGCCATAGGTGTGGTGATACGAGCGCACCAGGTGGTCCGAGGCGGCTTTCGAGGCCGAATACGGGCTGTTCGGCGCATACGGCGTGGTTTCGGAAAACGGTGCATCTTCCGGCCCCAGCGTGCCATACACTTCATCGGTGGACACGTGCAGGAAGCGAAAGGCGGCTTTTTCCGCCTCGGGCAGCGCGCTCCAGTAGGCGCGCGCCGCTTCCAGCAGGCTGAACGTGCCGTTGATATTGGTCTGGATGAATTCGCCGGGGCCGAGAATGGAACGGTCCACATGGCTTTCCGCGGCAAAGTGCACGATGGCGCGCGGCTTGTGTTGCTGCAACAGCGCCAGCACACCGGCCTGATCGCAGATATCGCCGCGCACGAAGATGTGACGGGCGTCGCCCTGCAGTGATTTCAGATTGTTCAGATTACCCGCATACGTCAGTTTGTCGTAATTTAAAACTGATTCGTCCGATTGCGCCAGCCAGTCGAGCACGAAATTCGAGCCGATAAAGCCGGCCCCGCCAGTCACAAATATCATTTAGCACCCTGTGTAGCATGTTGTCATGCTTATTATTCTATGTGATGGCCACGGCAAATCGGGGAAAATAGCGCGAGAAAAACCTTTAAATACTCACTATGACGCAGAAAACGTATGTCATTGGCGACCTGCAAGGCTGCCACGACCAGACCGTGGCGCTGGTCGAACGCATTTTGGCGCAGGAATCGACTGCGCCGTCGATCTTGTTTACCGGTGATTTGATCAACCGCGGTCCCGATTCGCTGGCCACCTTGCGCTATGTACATGCGCTGTCCCGTGACAGCGGCGGCCGTATCGACACGGTACTGGGCAACCACGATTTGCATTTGCTGGCCGTGGCCAACGGCATCCGCCCGGCCCACCCGTCCGATACGCTCAGCCATATCCTGGATGCGCCGGATGGCGCCGCGCTGCTGGACTGGCTGCGCACGCGCCCGATGGCAATCTTGCGCAACGGCCATTTACTGATACATGGCGGCGTGCTGCCGCAATGGGACGCGGCGCAAGTCATGGCACTGGCGGCCGAAGTCGAAACCGTGCTGCGCGGCCCCGGCTGGGTCGGTTTCCTGGCGCAAATGTATGGCAACCAGCCGGACCGCTGGGATGCCGGACTGGCCGACATGGCGCGCTTGCGCTGCGTGGTCAATGCCCTGACGCGGCTGCGCTTTTGCACGCAAGACGGCATCATGGATTTCAAGATGAAGGAGTCCGCCCAGGCGGATCCGGATTCCGGGCTAATGCCGTGGTTTGACGTGCCGGGACGCGGCACGGAAGACGTGACCGTGGTGTTCGGCCACTGGTCGGCGCTGGGCCTGCTGCTGCGGCCCAACCTGATTGCGCTCGATACGGGATGCGTGTGGGGCGGCTACCTGTCCGCCGTGTGCCTGGACGACCGCTCGCTGATCCAGCAGCAATGTCCCGAATACCGCGAGCATTCGGGCAAGAAAGCTTCGTAACGTCTCAGGCCGCGGCCGCGTTGCGCACGCCCAGCGCGCCGGCCACCGCATCATGCGCGGCCTGTGCCAGTTCCCGGCGGTGCGCCCCTGCGGCGGGCATCGCGGGCAGGCAGTGCAGGCGCGCCCGCACCGGTTTGCCGCCCAGGATCGCCACCACGCTTTGCGCAAACGTCATGTCGCCGATGAATTCGACCGACGGATGCAACTGCCCGGCATCGTTCACATAGCTGAGCGCAAATGGCTGCACCATCACTGCCGCATCGATGGCCGCTTCAAACAGGTTGGCGTGGAATGGCAGCAAGGTCCCTTGCGGCGCCGTGGTCCCTTCCGGGAAGAAGGCCACGCGCTCACCGGCCTGCAGGCTGTGCACCAGGCCCTTGAAGATATGACGCAGGTCGCGGCGGTTGCCACGCGCAATGAACACGGTGCCGGCCTTGTCGACCAGCCAGCCGGCCAGCGGCCAGGAACGGATCTCCGCCTTGGCCACGAAGCGGCAAGGGTACAGCGCATCGATGACAAAGATATCCAGCCACGACACATGGTTGGCGACGATCATCGCATGGACCAGCGGCTCGCTGCTGCCCGGCGCCATGTCAACGGTCACATTGCAGATCCTCAGCAACTGGCGCGACCAGCGCCGGATATGGCCATTGCGCGCCTCCGCGCCGATCCACGGAAAGATGACGGCGCACACCAGCATGCCATACAACATATGCACGACCAGGCGCGCCAGACGCAGATACAACATGGTGCCTCTTAACTCAGGTTGCCCGCATTGCGTGGGTTGCGCTCAAACGCCACATGGCCAGCCACGATGGTGGCCTGGACCTGGCCAGCCAGTTCGTAGCCGAGGAATGGCGTATGCTTGCCCTGCGAGGCCAGCGCCGCGCCTTCCACGGTCCAGCGCGCGCTGGGGTCGAAGATGCAGATGTCGGCCGGGCTGCCGATCGTCAGCCGGCCCGCATCCAGGCCGGCCACACGCGCCGCGTCATGGCTGATGCGCGACAGCGCCAGCGCCAGCGCATCGCCCTTGCCAGGCTGGGTGGCCGCGTAATCCTCGGCCCATTTCAAGGTCAGCGACAGCAGCAACTCCAGGCCGGTGGCGCCGGGCGACGCTTCCGCGAACGGCAACAGTTTTTCATCGTCGTCGACCGGCGTGTGGTCCGAGCACACGGCATCGACCGTGCCATCGAGCACGGCGGCGCGGATCGCGTCGCGGTCGCGCTGGCTGCGGAATGGCGGCGTCACGCGCGCATTCGGGTCAAAGAAACCGATGTCGGCGTCGGTCAGGTGGACGTGGTGCACGCCGACGTCGCACGTGACCGGCAAACCTTCCGCCTTGGCGGCACGGATCAGGTCCAGGGCGGCGGCCGACGAAATCCGGCACAGGTGCACGCGGGCGCCGGTCGAGCGGATCAGTTCAAAGATCGTATGCAGCGCAATGGTTTCCGCCATCACCGGCACGCCGGACAAACCCAGGCGCGATGCCAGCGGACCGCTGTGCGCGACACCGCCACGGCCGATGTAAAAGTCTTGCGGGCGCAGCCACACGGTGTAGCCGAAGGTTTTGGCGTATTGCAGCGCGCGCAGCAGCACATTGGTGTCTTCAATCGGCATTTCCGCCTGCGAAAAACCGACGCAACCCGACTCGGTGAGCTCCGCCATTTCCGTCAGCGCCTTGCCCTTCAGGCCCATGGTCAGCGCGCCGAGCGGGTGCACGTGCGCCTGGTTCAGGCGTTTGGCGCGGTGCTTCAGCATTTCCACCAGGCCCGGTTCATCGAGCACCGGATCGGTATCGGGCGGACAAACCAGCGACGTCACGCCGCCCTGCATTGCCGCCTGCATTTCCGAATCCAGGGTCGCCTTGTATTCATAGCCTGGCTCGCGCAAACGGGCGGACAAGTCCACCAGGCCGGGCGCCACCACCAGGCCGGCCGCGTCGATGGTGCGCGCCGCCGCAAAGCCGGCCGGCGCCGCGCCGAGGGCGGCGACTTTACCGTCCACGATAAACAAGTCCTGTACGGCGTCGATGCCGTTGGCCGGGTCGATCACGCGGCCGTTTTTAATGTGTAAGCTCATGCCTTAACCTTGATTCCCAGCCAGAATACTCATCACCGCCATGCGGACCGCGATACCGAACGTCACCTGCGGCAAGATCACCGCCTGCGGACCGTCGGCCACTGCCGAATCAATTTCCACGCCGCGGTTCATCGGCCCCGGGTGCATGACGATCGCATCCGGCTTGGCCAGCGCCAGGCGTTCCGGCGTCAGGCCATAGCTCTTGAAGTATTCCTGCACGGACGGCAGCAGCGCGCCGTTCATGCGTTCATTTTGCAAGCGCAGCATGATGATCACGTCCACGCCCTTCAAGCCTTCATTCATGTTGGTGAAGGTGCGCACGCCCATTTGCTCCAGGCCGCCCGGCAGCAGGGTGTGCGGGCCGATCGCGCGCACTTCCGGTACGCCCAGGGTGGTCAGCGCGTGGATGTCGGAACGGGCCACGCGGCTGTGCAAGATGTCGCCGACAATCGCCACCGTCAGGTTGGTGAAATCCTTCTTGTAGTGGCGGATGGTGTACATGTCCAGCAAGCCCTGGGTCGGGTGTGCGTGGCGGCCATCGCCCGCGTTCACCACGTGCACATGGTTTTGCTTCGTGTCGATCAAGTGCTTGGCGATCATGTACGGTGCGCCCGATTGCGCATGGCGCACCACGAACATGTCGGCATGCATGGCCGACAGGTTGTCGATGGTGTCGAGCAGCGATTCGCCCTTGCTGGTCGACGAAGCCTGCATGTTCAGGTTGATGACGTCGGCCGACAGGCGCTTCGAGGCAATCTCGAAGGTCGTGCGGGTGCGGGTCGAGTTCTCGAAGAACAGGTTGAACACGCTCTTGCCGCGCATCAGCGGCACTTTTTTGACTTCGCGGTCCGACACGCCGACAAAGGACGACGCGGTGTCCAGGATATGGTTGACGATCGATTTCGGCAGCCCTTCGATGGACAGCAAGTGCTGCAGTTCGCCGTTTTTGTTCAGTTGCGGATTAAGCATGGTTTTCTTCAATGGTGAGCGTGAATTGTCCGGCGTCGCCGCGCTGCAGGCGCAGCGCTTCGCATTGGTCCACCTGCACGGTGGCCGCCACGAAATCCGCCGCGACCGGCAACTGGCGCCCGCCCCGGTCCACCAGCGCGGCCAGCATGATGCGCGCCGGGCGGCCGTAGTCGAACAGCTCGTTGATGGCCGCGCGCGTGGTGCGGCCGGTATACAGCACATCGTCGACCAGCAGCACGGTGGCGCCGGCCACATCAAACGTGATGTGGGTCGGTTTGACTTCGGCGGGCAAGCCCTTCTTCGCGTAATCGTCGCGGTAGAACGACACGTCGAGCACGCCGCAGCGGTCCGTCATGCCAAGGTCATGGGCCAGGCGCTCGGCCAGCCAGGCGCCGCCGGAGTGGATGCCGACGATGCACGCATCGTGCGCGCCGGTGAGGCCGGTCCGGACTTGCTGCAGCAAATTCGCGTACAGCGCTTCCGCATCCAGGCCGGATGGTTTCATTGGATTGGACATGGTCGAATCTCGGTGGATATCAGATGGTTTCAAAATACTGTTGCAGGATGATGGCGGCCGCCTTGTCATCGATGATCTCGCCCCGTTTGGCGTGAATCACGGCCGACGAATAGCGCTCGTCCACCAGTTCCACCGGCAAATTGAAGCGGCCATGCAGCTGGTTGGCGAACTTGCGGCAGCGCGCCGTCATCTCATGCGGTGTGCCGTCAGGATGGCTGGGCAAGCCCACCACGAAGCGGGTCGGGCCCCATTTTTCAATCAGTGCGGCAATTTCAGCGAAACGCACATCATTGGCTTGCGCGGAAATGACCGCCAGCGGCGCCGCCTGGCGGATCAGCGTGTTGCCCATGGCAACGCCAATCCGCTTGAGGCCAAAGTCAAAGCCCAGGATGGTGTCGATCGTCACAGCCGGACCACTCACGCGTGCCCGGCTTCGGAGGCCAGCATCAGCGGGTCGAAGCCCAGCAGCTTCATGGCGGCCATATACCGTTCTTCCACCGGCACGTCGAACAGGATGCGGGTATCGGCGCCGACCGTCAGCCAGCCATTGCGACTGATTTCATCTTCCAGCTGGCCCGGGCTCCAGCCCGCGTAACCAATCGACACCAGCATGCGCGATGGCCCGGTGCCACGGGCAACCGCTTCCAGCACGTCGATCGAGGTGGTGAACGCCACTTCTTCGGTCACCGTCAGCGACGAGGAATAGCGCGCGCCCGGCGTGTGCAGCACGAAGCCACGGTCGTCCTGCACCGGGCCGCCAAACATGATGGGTTCATCGACCACGCTGCGCGGCACATCCGACGACAGTTCCAGGTCGACCCGTTCAAACAGCGTTTCCATCGTCATGTCGGTGGGCTTGTTGATGACCACGCCCAGCACACCGTTGTCATTGTGTTCGCACACATAGACGACGGTGCCGCCGAAGACCTGATCTTGCATCGATGGCATGGCAATCAGGAAATGGTTGGCCAGGTTTAGCGCAGGTCCCGGCGCGGCGGCAGGCGCCAGCGGATCAGCGGGGTCTTGCAGCAAGCCTGGCGTGGGCAGAGGATGGCCGGCTTTAGTTTTCTTCATACGCGTGCTCTCTCTGCAGTTCAGGGGAATTTGAATTGATGGACTTTAAGGTAATATCTCACGGCTTGTCGGAGCAGCCACACGTTCAGCGTGGCATGATTAGCTGACAGTTTACTATGAATTGCCGGAATTGCCGCTATAGCCACGTAATGCCTGCCACGCCGCCCCCTGATAATCCCCGCTTTCATGCCCCGTCCAGCAGTGCGCTGGTCTGGTTCCGCCGCGATTTGCGCAGCTTTGACCACGCCGCCCTGCACCATGCGCTGCGCCAGTGCGAAACCGTGTTTTGCGTTTTCATTTATGACAAGGAAATCCTCGACACCTTGCCGCGCGCGGACCGCCGCGTGGAATTCATTCATGCCTGCATAGCGGAACTGGCGGCGGAATTACAACACATGGGCGGCGGACTGATCGTGCGCCACGGGGCCGCCCGCGAGGCGATTCCCCGGCTGGCGGCCGAACTGCGGGTGGACGCGGTGTTCGCCAACCATGATTACGAACCGCAAGCCATGGCTCGTGATGACGCCGTGGCAACCGCGCTGGCGGCCGCTGGCCGCTCCCTGTCCACCTTCAAGGACCAGGTGGTCTTTGAAAAAAGCGAGGTGCTGTCACAGTCCGGCACGCCGTTTTCCGTGTTCACGCCCTACAAGAATGCGTGGCTGAAACGCCTGCAGGCGGATCCGGCCAGCGTGGCGCCATGGCCGGTCGAGCCGTACGCGCACAAGCTGGCGCCGCTGCCCGGCGGTTCACCGTCATCGCCGCCGACACTGGAACAGCTGGGGTTTGAGCCCACCAACCTGGCGCAACTGGCGATCCCGGCCGGCATGCGGGGCGGCGCGCAACTGTTCGAGGACTTCCTGGAGCGCATTGCCGAATATGGCGTGGCGCGCGATTATCCGGCCATCAAGGGGCCGTCGTATTTGTCGCTGCACCTGCGCTTCGGCACCGTATCGGTGCGCCACCTGGTGCGCACGGTTGCGGAACTGTCGGCGCGCGGCCAGGCTGGCGAAGGCGGCGCCGTGTGGCTGTCGGAGCTGATCTGGCGCGAGTTTTACATGATGATCCTGTTCCACCATCCACACGTGGTGCACGCCGCGTTCAAGCCCGCTTATGACGCGATCGCATGGGAGAGCGGGCCGCTGGCCGATGACCTGTTTGCGGCCTGGTGCGAAGGCCGCACCGGCTATCCGCTGGTGGACGCGGCGATGGCGCAACTGAACCGCACCGGCTATATGCACAACCGCCTGCGCATGGTGACGGCGTGCTTTCTCATCAAGGACCTGGGGATCGACTGGCGGCGCGGTGAAGCGTATTTTGCCCGGCACCTGAATGACTTCGACCTCGCGGCCAACAATGGTGGCTGGCAGTGGGCTTCATCGTCCGGCTGCGATGCGCAGCCCTACTTCCGCATTTTCAACCCTGTGACCCAGTCGGAGAAATTCGACCCGGAAGGCAAATTCATCAAGCGCTACCTGCCGCAACTGGCGGCGCTCGATCCCCGCGAAATCCATGCGCCGTGGCAGACGCCGCGCATGGTGCTCGAAGCCAAAGGAGTCACCTTGGGCCACAATTATCCGCAGCCGCTGGTGATGCATGACGAGGCGCGCAAGCGCACGCTGCAGCGCTATGCCGTCGTGAAGACTCAACATCCGTAGGGCGGTTTTCGCCGGAGGCGAAAGCCGCCATGCATGCACCGCCAACGGTGCTTCATGCGGCCTGCTGGGCCAATAAACTTTCTATCGCCCCCAGCAACACCGGTTCCTGGAACGGCTTGCCGAAATACGCATTCACGCCCAGCTGCATCGCATAGTTGCGGTGCTTGTCGGCACTGCGCGACGTGATCATGATGATCGGGATTTCCCGTGTACGTTCATCGGCGCGGACGTTGCGGGTCAAATCAAAGCCATCCATGCGGGGCATTTCAATATCGACCAGCATCATGTCCGGCAATCCGTCGCGCAACTGTTCCAGCGCATCGATACCATCCTTGGCCAGCACCACCTGATAGCCTTCCCGTTCCAGCAAGCGCTGCGTGACTTTACGCACGGTCAGCGAGTCGTCCACCACCATGATGATGCGCCCCGTGGCAGCGGCCACCTGCAAGCCGCCCGCTGCCGCTTCAACGCGCAATTCGGGGTGCTCAGCCAGGTGGCGCGCCAGCGCCAGCGGATTGAGGATCAGCACGATTTCACCGGAACCCAGCACCGTGGCGCCCGCAATGCCAGCCATGCGCGCCAGTTGCGGTCCAATATTTTTAATCACCACTTCACGGTTACCCAGCACTTCATCCACTTGCAGCGCCAGGCGTTCATCACCCGCTTTCAGCAACAGCACCGGCGAAGACCGCTGCGCGGCCGGCTGCGCCTGCGCATCGCCCAGCATGGTGGGCAGGTAGTGCAGCGGCGCACGCACATCCTGCAATGCCACGTGTCCGTTGCCACGCGCATCCGCCAGCGCGCTGTCCTTCATCTGCAACACCTGCTCCACCAGCGTCGACGGTATGGCAAATGGCCGGCCGCCGGCACGCACCAGCACCACCTGGGTGACAGCCAGGGTCAGTGGCAAACGGATCGTGAAACACGCGCCCTTGCCCCGCTCACTGGCGGTATCGACACGCCCGCCCAGCAATTGCGCCTCCGAACGCACCACGTCCATGCCGACGCCGCGCCCGGCCTGTTCCGTCAGCGTTTCCGCTGTGGAGAAACCCGGTTCGAAAATCAGGCCGGCCGCTTCCGTATCGGTGATGGCTTCCCCGTCGTTCAGCAAGCCCACGCTGCGCGCCTTGGCCCGGATCCGCTCCAGGTCCAGCCCGGCGCCATCATCGGAAAACGCCAGCACCACTTCATTGCCCTGCTGGCTCACCTGGATCAGCAATTCCCCGGTTTCATCCTTGCCGGCCGCCTGGCGCTCCGCGCGCGGCTCCACCCCGTGCACAATGGCGTTGCGCAGCAAATGTTCAAACGGCGCCGCCATCCGCTCCAGCACACCACGGTCGATTTCCACCGCACCGCCCCGGATATCGAGATTGACGCGCTTGTCGGTTTCCTTGGCCGCCAGGCGCGCCACCCGGAACAGGCGCTCGGAAATACTGGCAAACGGCACCATCCGCACGCGCATCAAATCCCGCTGCAGTTCACGCGTCATGCGCGCCTGCTGCGTCAGATCGGTGCTGGCGGTATCGACACTGCGTAACAGGCTTTCATGGAAAGACGCCACGTCGTTGACGCTTTCCGCCATCATGCGCGTCAATTCCTGCAAGCGCGTAAAACGGTCGAATTCCAGCGGGTCAAATTCGCGGTCGCTGGAAATCGACATGCGCGACGCGATCTGCGACTCCGCCTGCATTTCCACTTCGCGCAACTGGCGGCGCAGGCGCGCCAGGTTATCGGAGAAATCATTCAGCGACGTCCGCAGCGAATCCACTTCATTTTCCAGCCGCGAGCGCAGGATCGACACTTCACCGGCCTGGTTGACGAGGCGGTCCAGGATATCGGCCCGCACGCGCACCAGTTGCGTGCGCGATGCGCCGTCGTCGTCCTGGGTGGCGGCAGCCGGCGCGTTGGCCGGTGCGGCCGCAGGCCCATGCGCCGGCGCCGCGGCTTCGGCCGTCACCGGTTGCGCCACTGCGGCGGCGGGCGCCGGTTGCGGATGTTGCAGCTGCTCGAACAGCACCAGCGCATGGTCGTAATGCGTCAGCAGCTCTTCAAACGCATGGGGCGTCGCGCTGTTGGCGTGCACCATGTTTTCAATATGCGTTTCAATTTCATGCGCATGCTGGCCCAGGCGCATGGCGCCGGCCATGCGCGCGCTGCCCTTGACCGTATGCAGCACGCGCTGCAGCATGTGGGCGTGGCTGAAATCGGCGGGATTGCGCTGCCAGGCGCGCAAGGACTGCCCAATTTGCGGCAACAGGTCGGCGCCTTCTTCCAGGAATACTGGCAGCAAATCCGGATCGATTTCGTCGGTATAGCTGCCAGGCGGCGCCACCGCCAGTTCGGCCGGGGCGTCCGGCAGCGACAGCACTTGCACATCAGGCGAGACGTCGTGCGGCAAGGCCGCCAGCACCTCCGGCAGGGGCGCGAATTCCGGCGTGAATTCCGACGCTGATTCCGGCGCCGGCACATGCCCGGCGCTCAGCACCGCCAGTTCCGGCACCTCCGGTTCCAGCTCCGCCAATGCCTGCAATTGTTCGTCCAGCGCGGGCAGGGATGCAACAGGTTCGGCCTCCGCAGACGCCGGTTCATCCTCGGGTGCCTCGGCCGGCACATCCGTCAGATCGCCCAGTCCATCCATCGGCTCGATCACTGGCGCGATTGCCGGCTCGATTAGTGGCTCGATTAGCGGTTCGATTAGCGGCTCAATGGCCGGCTCAATGACCGGCTCATCGGCCAACGCGAATTCCGCAGCCAGTTGCGGCGCCGGTGGCGTACCATCCCGCACTACCTCTTCATGCAATACCTCGCCCGGCAGTACCGGCTCCGGATCACCGTCACCGGCCATTGGCGCCGGCAACTCCGGCGCGGACGCGAGCCATTCCTCCTGCGCTTCCGGCGCGGGAGCAGGCGCGGCAACATGCGACAGCGGCGCGGCAAAGGCATCGTCGAACGCGGAGTCAAACAAGTCGTCGATATCATCATTGACGGGCGACGCCGCCTTCGGTTCCGGCGCCCGCGTCAGCACGGGTTCGCGGTTGATGAAGTCCGACTCGGGCGGCGGATTGCCGGACAAATCGTTGTAGGCCGCCACAAACAGGGCGTCGAGCTGCTTGGCCAGGGCGGCATCGCCGCCGCCAGCCATGCCGGCATCCGTGGCTTCCCCGGTGGTGGCGCCGGCAGCGGCTGTAGCATCAGCAGCAGCGTCCGCCGTCGCATCGGCAAACACCGCCGCCATATGCGCATCGAACGCGCCGTCCGGTGCTTGCAGCCGTGCCAGCTCATCGCGCATGCGCAGCAGGGCCTGGATCAGTTCCGGCTGATCCGGCGCCACGTCCCCCTGGGCAAAGCCCAGCAGCATCTGGTGGATGCGTTCCACCGTAAAATCAAGCAAATCGTGCTGGGTCGGGTCGAGTTGCGGCGCCGGCGCATGCAAGCCTTCCAGCGTGGTTTCCAGGGCATGGGCCAGGTCGCGCAGCGCCGTGAAACCCACGGTCGCCGAGGTGCCGGCCAGGGTATGGGCCGCCTGCAGCGCTTCAGCGCTGACCGGGCGGCGTGCTTCATGGCGCCATTCACCGAAGTCGCGCGCCAGCACACGCGCCAGTTCATCGGTCTCGGCCAGGTAAATGTTATACAGCGGCAGCGGGATCGTCAGTGCTCCCACATGCTTGACGTCGTCGTCTTCCGGCGGCAGCAGCGGCGCCACATTGGGATGAAACTCAATCACGTCCGCACTAGGCGCAAGCGGCGCCGCCAGCGGGAAGGCAATCACCTGTCCCAGCTCATGTCCGTGTTCATGTTCGTGTTCGTGTTCGCCGCCGCCATCGCGCTCCACGGCAGGCGGCGTGAAGTCCACGATCTGCGCGCCGGCTTCCACCTGTTGCTCCTCCGGCGGCGCATCCATGGCGTCTTCGGCGAGGCCGGCCGCCACGTCCACCGTGTCGGCCAGGCTCTCCACCGTACCACCGGCGACATCGCCTCCCGCCTGCGGCGCGGCATCGCCCGCTTCGCCCGCATCTTGCGCTGGCTGCGCTGCTTGCACTTCTTGCGCTTCCGGCGCTTCATGCGCTTCATGCGTTACCGGCGCGCCAGGCGCCGCCGGCGCATCCTGCGCGGCCACGGCGTCCACCGCGTCCGCCATCGCAAACGGCCCGCCCTCCTGCACGCGCGCAGCCGCCGCCGCCAGCGCATCGGCATTGCGCGGCGAGACGCCATCGGCGACCAGCTCATCGACCCACGCCGTCAAATCCCGCGCGGCGCGCTCCAGCAAGCCAAACAGGGCTTCCGTAGCGGAACGCTCTTCGGCCAGCCACGTATTCATGGCGCGTTCGATGGCCGCCGCCGCGTCGGCGAACTGGTTCAGCCCCACCATGCGGCCACTGCCCTTGAGCGTGTGGAACGAGCGGCGCAGCATCGTCAAATGGTCCAGCGATCCGGCCTCCGAACGCGGCTTGGCCAGGGTGACGTTGACGAACACCAACACTTCCTGCGCTTCCGCGATGAAGATATCGAGCAATTCCTCTTCGATGGCGGCATCGCTCGGCACCGCGGCCGCCACTTGCGGCGCGGGGGTCGGGGGCGACGTGGGCGACGCGACTTCCTCATCGAGCACCGGCACCGGTGCGCTGGCGGCAATTTTCTTGAACGGTACGGCGCGGAAGGCGCCCTGCGCCGTATCAAACGCATAGCGCTCCTTGGCGCCGGAGGGATTTTGCGCCAGCATGTCGACAAAGAAGCCCAGCGCGCCGACATTTTGCGCGATCTCATCCAACTGGCGTGGTTCCTGCGCCGGATCGCCCTGTGCGACAGCCAGCCGGGCGATTTCCTTGCGCACATGCTCGGTGGCGAATACCGCGTCTTCCTGGTCCAGGATGGCCAGCGCGCCATGCAGCTGGTGCAGCACGCTGTCCAAGCCGCGCAAGGCCGGCCGCAGCGACGGGTCGCCGTAATAATCGTCCAGCACCTTTTCCACCTGGCGCAGGCCGGTCTTCATTTCCGCCGCCAGCGCCGCCACCGTGTCGTCCTGCTGCAATTGATGGGCAAGGCCGATCTGCCATTGCGCGGGCAACGGGGCGCCATTGCCATCGCCGGCCAGCAGCGCCTGCAGGCGCGCGCCGATGGTATCGGCGTGCGCCGGGAACGTGTCGGGCAGGTGGCGGATATGTTCCAGTCCATGCTCGGCAAACAGCAGCGCCGTCGTCATTTCCAGCGACAGCGCTTCGCTGCGCCCGACCGCCACCGCCGCATTGGCCACTTGCGCCAGCTGGCGCATCAGGGTGGCCAGCGCGGCCGCGCCCAGCTTGTCGCAAGCCACCGCCACCACGGCCAGCGCCTGGCCGAAAGCCGCATCGAGCTGCGGGTCGATCACGGCGTCCTGCAAGCGCTGCCACGCGGTCTTGGCTGCCGCCATGGCTTCCTTCGCACGCGCCAGCGCTTCGGCATCGATGCGGCCATAGCGCTTTGCTTCCACATCGGCCGGCACCGTGCCTTCAACCCCGAACACGCTGCACAAATGGTGCGCCAGCGGCGACACCTGATCGTGATCCGCCCCAGCAATGAAGAACAGCGCTTCGCGCAGCATGGTGTCCGGCAGCGCCGCCTCCCCCTGCGCCATCCGGCGCATTTGCAGGTTGATCAGGCCAAACAGCTGTTTGACGTAACGGCCATGATCAAGCTGGCCGGCGGCAGCCAGTTCAGCAAACGCTTGCTGCGCCAGCCAGAAGGTGCGCGCCTTCGGTTCGCCTTGCGCCTCGGCCACTTGCGCCACCGCGTCGCGCAGCGCGCCCGCCTGCGCGGTTTGCCCATCGCGTTCGGTCGCTTTCATGTACGGCAGCAGCGCGCGCTCGAAGCGCTGGCGGTACGCCGTGTAATCGGGCGCGGCCGCCGGCGCGGCGGCCGGCATGCGCGCCAGCGCGGACAGGTCGGGGAAGAACAGGTCGGCCGGGTGGATCCGTTCGGCCCCCAGCATTTCCTGCACCGCGCGGTAATACGGGAACAGGCGCACCGGCTGGAATGGCGCACCAGCCAGCAACTCTTCCAGGAACTCGATCACCGCCTGGTACAGGTTGGCGACCGTGCGCGCATTGTCCGCGTTGCACTTGAGCGCGCCGGACTTGAAGCGATCCAGCGCTTCCTCTGCCACCTGCGTCATCAGGGTCACGCCATCGACATCGACAATTTGCAGCGCGCCGTGCGCCTGGTGCAGGTGCGAGCGCGCATGCTGCAGCGCGGTCGACTGGTCATCGTGTTCCCGTCCGCCCGCCTCGAACAGGGCGGTACGGGAGCGCCCCAGCGCTTCGCGGATTTCCGCCATCACCCACGACAGGGGGCCGGTATCGAACTGCGGCGCGCTGGAAGTTTCGAGCTTGGTCATTGCTTGTTCCATGTGTTCAGGATGCCGTGATGCGGAAGCGCGACACCGAGTTTTTCAGTTCCTGCGCCAGCACCGACAGCTTGTGAATCGACTGCGCGGTCTGCTGGGTGCCGTTTTGCGTTTGCTGCGTGACGGACAAAATGTGGCGGATGTTTTGTGCCACACCGGTGGCCGACGTGGCCTGGGTGCCGGTGGCGTACGAGATGCCCTGGATCAGTTCCGCCAACCGGTTCGACACATTCGAAATATCGGACAGCGCGGCGCCGGCCGCGTCGGACAGGCGCGCCCCTTCGACCACACCCTGGGTGGATTTTTCCATCGCCGCCACCGCGTCATGGGTATCGGCCTGAATCGTGCGCACCAGTGCGCCGATCTGCTTGGCCGCTTCGGCGGAGCGTTCCGCCAGTCGCTGCACCTCTTCCGCCACCACCGAGAAACCACGCCCCGCTTCGCCCGCCGCCGCGGCCTGGATGGCCGCATTCAGCGCCAGCACATTGGTCTGTTCGGTAATGTCGGAAATCAGTTCCGTGATTTCGCCAATCTCTTGTGACGATTCACCCAGGCGCTTGATGCGCTTGGACGTTTCCTGGATTTGTTCGCGGATTTCATGCATGCCCTTGATGGAATTTTCCACCGCAGTGGCGCCCTGCTCCGCCGCCGCCACCGACTGGCGCGCCACGTCGGCCGACTCGGAGGCCGAGCGCGACACATCGGTAATTTCATTGGCCATTTTCACCACGGTGGCGCTGGCGTCCTGGATTTCACGCGATTGCTGCTGCGACGCCAGCAGCAGGTCGCTGGAAATGCCGTGCGCCTGCGCCGACGCCAGCCGCACCTGTTCGGCCGTGGTGGTCACGCGTCCCACCAGGCCGCGCAACTCTTCCACCGTATAGTTGACCGAATCGGCAATCGCGCCCGTGATGTCTTCCGAGACGGTGGCCTGCACCGTCAGGTCGCCGTCCGCCACTTCCTGCAATTCATTCATCAGGCGCAAAATCGCGGCCTGGTTCTGGTCGTTCATGGCCTTCGCTTCTTCTTCCTTGCGCTGCGCCTGGATCTGCATGGCTTCCGCTTCCTGGCGCCGGCGTTCCGCGCTGCGGGTACGGTTTTGCGAATCCTGCAGCAGCACGCGGCCAATCGCCGCGGCAGTCATCAGGGTCAGCATGCCGCCCGCCACCATCAGCCAGAACGTCACGTTCAGCGCATCCTGCTGCGAGCGGTATGTCGCCAGCAAACCACCCAGCAGGCCGCGCAATTCTTCATTACCGGCAAAGATGGTGCGTTCGGCGGTCTTGGCCGTGCTGAACTTGTCGAGGCGGTCGAGGATCGACGCCACCAGTTTCTGGTATTCCTCGAACTGGCTTTTCAATGTCGTGACGCGCTCGCGCAATTCGCTGTCGCGGATGGCCGGCACCTGCTCGCTGCCATTGAGGAACGCATCTAGCGTGGTGCGGAAGACGGTGGTGTCGCGCCCCAGCTGGAACGCGGTTTCCGAGGAAATGCCACCGGCCGTGATGTATTCGCTGGCGCTGCGGCTCATGCGCTGCGTCAGCATGGCCAGCTTGCCCAGCGCCGCCACTTCGCGCGGCGCCGCGCCACGCTGCAAGCGCTGCGCCTGCAAATCCTCCACCATCGCCAACAGTTGCGGCGACAGGCGGTCCAGCTGCTTCAGGGTTTTATCCATGCCGCGCAATTCGGCGGCCAGCGACAGGATCGCGCCGGCCGCCTGGTCCGATGCCTGCCATTTGCGGCGAGCGGCCGCCACGGCCTTGCCCTGCTCCGCATAGGGCGGCGGAATGCTGGCGCCCTGGAACTCGCCGCCCTCCATCATCAGGCTGAAATCGCGGTTCAATTCCCTGCGGCTTTCCTCCAGCTGGCGGAACGCTTCTTCATTGCCCTGCACCGCGTTGGGCGCGGCCTTGCCGATCCGCTGCGAATGCATCAGCGCATCACTGGCGATTTGCGTTTGCGCGGAACGGATATTGTTGCTGCGGATATTAAAACCCACGGCGGCGACACTGAGCAGCATGGCCAGCGCCAGCACGGTGGACAGGATGCTGAGCTGGCGCTGCGCCGGCAAATCGCCGATCAGCGGCAGGCGGATGCCGGGTCCGGCGTCCGCGCCCGGTCCCTTGCCCTGGCGGCGCAGCGCATCGCGCAAGCGCAGCGGCGCGGCGCCCTCGTCCGGTCCAGCGGCATCGGTGGTGGCTGGCGCTGGCGCCGCCGGGGCGGCGGAGGGAGCGTAGCTGGCAAACTCGGAATCCGGCGCAGCGGACGGCGCCGGCGCTTCTGCCTGCGGTGAACGCGACAACAGCTTGGTGAACAATCCCATTACGTCCTCGTCTTATCCTCGATTGCAATGTTTGCCATAGCGCGGCCAGGCGGCGCAAGCCTATCGGCCGACCTGCAAAAAGCGTTCATCGTGCACCAGCAGCGCCAGGTCCAGCCGCGTCCAGCGCTGTCCGTCCTGGTCGGTGTAGCACTGCGCGCACCACGGCGACACGGCAGGATCAACGGCATCCGCCTGCATCGCGTCCACGTTGCGCAAGCCCAGCACGCGCGACGCCAGCAGCGCGCCATTCAAGCGCAGTGCTGGCGCAAACGTGACAATACGGCAGTCGCCGGTCCGCGCCACCGCGGCTTCACCGCAATAGCGCGCCAGGTCCACCACGCCCGTCAGGTTGCCACGGATATTGGCCAGGCCCAGATACCAGTCATGTGCCAGCGGCACCGGCGTGACCGGTTGCAGCGGCACGATTTCCGACACTTGCGTCAAGTCGAGCAGGCAGCGCAGATCGCCCAGCTGTATGCCCAGCTGGCGGCCGGACGCCAGCGCGCCGCTTTGGGCGGCATGCATACGCTCCAGCAGTTGCGCCTGATAACGGCGCAGCCGGTTGCGCCGGTCGGCGCCTTTTGCTTCGGCCGGCGCGGCCACGGAAGTGGAATCGCTGAGCGCGCTGCTCATCGGTCAGCCGCCGAGCGCGGCTATCTTGGCCAGCAACTCGGCCGCATCGACCGGCTTGACCAGGTAATCCTTGGCGCCCTGGCGGATGCCCCAGATGCGGTCGGTTTCCTGGTTCTTGCTGGAGCAGATAATCACCGGCACATCCTGCAAGTCCGGGTCGCGCGCTATCGAGCGGGTGACCTGGAAGCCGTTTGCGCCGGGCATCACGACATCCATCAGGATCAGTTCAGGCTTGTCCGTCTTGATGCGCTCGAGCGCCTGTTCGCCGTTTTCGGCCGTGGTGACGGTAAATCCGTTTTTGACCAGGATATCGGTCAAGTAGTAACGCTCGGTCGGGGAGTCGTCGACTATGAGGATGCGTTGTATGGCCATGTTCCCCTCGCTAGGTTCAATCAGGCGCCAGCCGGGCCCGCGGTATGCTCACGCACGGCGGCCAGCAGGCTGTCCTTGGTAAATGGTTTGGTCAGATAGGCGGCAGAGCCGACCATGGCGCCGCGTGCGCGGTCAAACAGGCCGTCCTTGGAAGACAGCATCAGCACCGGCGTCGTATGGAATTTGGCGCTCTTCTTGATCAGTGCGCAGGTCTGGTAGCCGTCCAGGCGCGGCATCAGGATGTCGCAAAAAATCAGGTCGGGGTGATGGTCGTTGATCTTGGCCAGCGCATCAAAACCATCTTCCGCCAGCACCACCTGGTAGCCGGCCTGGCCCAGGAATATCTCGGCCGACCGCCGAATGGTGCTGCTGTCGTCGATCACCATGATCTTCAAACCTGTCGCTTGCGGCGTCATTGTCATATTCGCTCACCGGTATACGTATCGACACGATAGCATAGGGCGCCACGATTTGGCACGGCAGTGTTGCTGCGCAAACAATGCCGGCGTAGGCAATGACGTCGCAATGACGTCAGATCGCCACCATTTCGAAGTCGTCCTTGCGGGCGCCGCACTCCGGGCAACTCCAGTTGATCGGCACGTCGGCCCAGCGCGTACCGGGCGCGATCCCTTCTTCCGGCAAACCGGCTTCTTCATCGTAGATCCAGCCGCAAATCAGGCACATCCATGTCTGTAATGCCTGCGTCGATTCATTGCTACTCACGTTGTCCCACCTTCTATCAAGTAAAATGCCGAATCAGGTATCTTAATCTACCCGCCGTGCAAAACCAAACTTCTCCCCTGCTCCTGACATTCGGCGCCATCGACCCCGTTGGCGCCACCGGTGTGACAGCCGACCTGGCCGTGTTTTCAGCCCTCGGCTGCAATGGCCTGGCGGTGACCACCGCGTTGCTGATCGGCGACAGCGCCGGCGTGGAGGATATGCAGGAAGTCGATCCGGACTGGGTGGCGGACCAGGCCCGCGTCTTGCTGGAAGATGCCGCCGTGGCGGCGTTCAAGATCGGCGCGCTGCACGACCTGGAACAGGCATCGGCCATCGCGGAAATTGTGTCCGACTATCCGGATGCCGCGCTGGTGCTCGATCCCTTTGGTTCGCGCCTGCCCGATATCGGCGACGATGTGGAGGAAATGCTGACCATTGTGCGCCAGTTGCTGGTGCCGCAGGCGTCCGTGCTGGTGCTGTCGCGCGATGAACTGGCGCGGCTGGCGGAAACCTGGCAGGAAGGCGACCGTGAAGGTGATGACGGCGCCGAGGACGAGGACGACGAGGATGCCGGCGACGAAGACAATGGCGAACCGGACGACGAGGCGGAGGACGGTCGCCCCGCCCCTCGCGCCGCCCCTGCCGGCCGCGTCCCGCAACCGCCCGGCGGCGAGATCGCCGCCGAGGAAGAGGAAGCGGCCGACCCGGTGGAAGCCGATGCCCGCCACCTGATCCGCCTTGGCTGCGAATTCGTGCTGGTCACCGGCACCATCGGCGAAGGCGACGGCGGCCGCGCCAACACTTTATATAGTGCGGAGGGCGTGGTGCGCCATGATTGCTGGCGCCACCTGCCCGGCCCGTTCATCGGCGCCGGCGGCACGCTGTCGGCAGCGATCGCCGCCTTCCTCGCCCAAGGCGCCGACACTCCGCAGGCAGTGCGGCTGGCCCAGGATTACACCGATGGCGCACTGGCGCATGCCCAGCGCTATGGCATGGGCAAGCTGGTGCCGAATCGCACCTATCGCATGCACACCATATAATTTTTTCAAAAGAAACAACACAAGAGACTGACTATGACTGAATCCAGGAACGATACCCTGTTTGCGCGCGCACAGAAAACCACGCCGGGCGGCGTGAATTCGCCGGTGCGCGCTTTCCGTTCGGTGGGCGGCACGCCGCGTTTTATTACGCGCGCCGAAGGTCCATATTTCTGGGATGCCGACGGCAAGCGCTATATTGATTACATTGGTTCGTGGGGCCCGGCCATTGTCGGCCACGCCCATCCGGAAGTCGTGAAAGCCGTACAGGAAGCCGCCACCCGCGGTTTATCGTTTGGTGCGCCAACCGAAGCTGAAATCGATATGGCGGAAGAAATCTGCCGCCTGGTGCCATCGATTGAACAAGTGCGCCTGGTTTCTTCCGGCACCGAAGCGACGATGAGCGCATTGCGCCTGGCGCGTGGCGCCACCGGCCGCGATAAAATCGTGAAATTCGAAGGCTGCTATCACGGCCATGCGGATTCCTTATTAGTCAAAGCCGGCAGCGGCTTATTAACGTTTGGTAATCCAACGTCGGCCGGTGTTCCGGAAGACTTCGTCAAACATACGCTGGTCCTCGATTACAACAATATTGCGCAAATTGAAGAAGCCTTTGCGAATATGGGCAATGAAATTGCCTGCGTGATTGTGGAACCCGTTGCCGGCAATATGAATTTGATTAAAGCCACGCCGGAATTCCTGCAAGCCCTGCGCCGTTTGTGCACGCAATATGGCGCGGTATTGATTTTCGATGAAGTCATGTGTGGTTTCCGTGTCGGCTTGAAAGGCGCGCAGGAATTGTATGGCATCCAAGCCGATTTAACCGCGCTGGGAAAAGTCATTGGCGGCGGTTTGCCGGTGGCGGCCTTTGGCGGCCGCGCCGATTTGATGGCGAAAATGGCGCCACTGGGCGCCGTATATCAAGCCGGCACCTTGTCGGGTAATCCCGTGGCCGTAGCGGCGGGCATGACGACCTTGAAACTGATCCAGCAGCCAGGTTTTTATGAGCAGCTGGCGGCATCGGCGAAACGCCTGGTGGAAGGTTTAACGGCAGCGGCCAGGGAAGCCGGCGTGACATTCTGCGCGGATGCCGAAGGCGGCATGTTCGGCCTGTATTTCAGCGCCACCCCGCCTAATAACTATGCGGAAATGATGGCGGGTGACCGTGCGAAATTCAATACCTTCTTCCATAAGATGCTCGATGAAGGCGTTTATTTTGCACCGGCTGCGTTTGAAGCCGGCTTCGTTTCGATCCAGCACGATGACGCGGTGATTGACGCGACCATCGAAGCGGCTCGCAAGGTATTTGCCACGCTCGATTGATCGTTTAAAGTATGCGGTCCCCGGCGTCAATGCCCGGTATCTGCGACAAGTAAAAGCCGGGTTTTACCCGGCTTTTTTATTACTCGTCCTTCCCAAAAATAATTCCAAAGAGCAATGTCATGCCCTCAAAACGGCGGTTTTTTGCCCTTTTTATGCCAGATATTAGCGTGATCACGCTAGAAACCGGCATTTAATCCGTACCGTGCAACCGGCCGCCACCCATGTTATGATTTCCGCAACTCAACGATGGAGATGGCAATGCAACGGTATTGGAATCGCGACACATGGTTTATCGGCAGCATCCTGTTCTTGGCGGCCAGCTATACCGTGGCATTCCGCCGGGTTGATATGCCGGACTGGACTTTGCTGATCGATTTTTCATTGTCCTTGCCGCTGCTGCACTACTTCCTGTTCCGTCCCACATTCAAACAATGGCTGTTCCGCTGGGCACAATTAACGGGCTTGGGCATCTTGCTTGGCCGCTTTATTATTCCGGAATCGGCACGCGTGATTTGGCCCTGGCTGGAAATGGCGCGCAATGCCACGCTGGGCCTGATAATTCCCCTGGAATTGGGCGCCATTGCCTTGATTGCTTACGGCGTTTGGAAGTTAATGCAACTGGGCGGCGATATCGACACCGCACTGCAGGCCGGTATTGAAAATAAACTGGGCAAAACGATTTCCACCCGAATGGCGTCTTGGGAGGCGCGTATCTGGCTGTACGCTTTATTCAAACCAAAAAACCCGCGCTATACCGGCGACCAACATTTCAGCTATGCGAAACAACATGGCAATGCATCGAACCAGCTGGGCTTTATTCTTGCCATCCTGATTGAAATGCCGCTGGCGCATTTGCTGCTGCATTTCATGTGGTCGCCAAAAGCTGCATGGATCGCCAGCGTCCTGTCGGCATGGGGATTAATTTACCTGGTGGCGGAATATCGCGCAACCTTGATGCGTCCCGTGTCCATCGACCATGAAAAACTCTATATCCGTTGTGGCGTATTGGCGGCCGATGCGATCATTCCATGGCATCAAATCAAAGCCGTTGAAAAAATCACCGCGCCGGTGCGGCGGCAACCGGGTGTGCGGCTTTATAAACAATTGGGCGAATTCAATGTGGCGATCCATTTGCAGCCCAACGTCATGCTGCCGGATTCATTCGGCCGGGAACAACCGGTGGCAACAATCTGCCTGGCCCTGGATGAACCCGATGACTTTATCCATAGGGCAAGTGTGAAAGTTGGATAGAATTTAACAGTGTTGAAACGGATACACTATGCGGATGTTACTGATTGCCGAAAAACGCTCGAGCAGCGATAAATACGATGTCCTCCGTTTCATACGCAATAACGGCAGCACCAGCGGTGCGCAAATGCCGCGCCAGGGTATCTTGCCGCACGACTTAATTCATTTCATCGTGGAGTCCGCGCTGCCACTGCGCCATGGCTTTTTAAGCCAAGTGGCGCGCGGCGCCGACGCGGAATATGTGGTGCAGCAAGTGCACGGCTATGACCAGGCCAGGGTCGATGAAGAAGCGGCGCAAGTGGAAGCCATCGTGGAAGGCTTGCAAACCCAGCTGTGGGCCGGCGGCTTCGACCATGACACGTTTATCGCCGCGGCCGACGCCGCGTGCGCGGCGCGCGGCAAGCGCGCCTACGATTTAACCGGTGTCGATGTCCGCGCCAGCCTGTATGAACGGGCGCTGGCCCTGTTCCACCAGTGGCAGGACACACCATTCCACAAGTCGCTGTCGCTGGACTTCAATCCGCGCCCGGTTTAAGCCAGCCGCGCCAGCACGGCAGCAGTCTCCACCACTTCCGCGAATTCGCGATGCAAGCTGGCCAGCGCCGTGTCATGCATCAGTTCGGCCGGGTAATGGCGGCCATCCGGCCCGGTACGCTCAAACGTGGCGGTCGCGTCGGACACGATCAGCGCGGTAAACCCCAGGTTGCCGGCCATGCGTGTCGTGGTCGAGACGCAATGATCCGTCGTGATGCCACAAATCACCACCGTGGTGGCGCCCTGCACCCGCAGCCGCTGCTCGAGGCCGGTACCGATGAATGCACTGTTAACGTCCTTGTAAACGATCGTCTCGCCGGGCGCCGGCGCCGCTTCCGGCTTGACGCAAAAGCCCGGCGCATCCGGATGGAACAGGCTGTCCGGGCGGCGCGAACGGTGGTGCACATGGATCAGCGGGCGCCGCGATGCCCGCCATGCGGCCAGCAAGTCCGCGATGCGTAGTTCCGCATCGGGATTATTGCGCCGCCCCCAGGCGGGATCATTAAAGGCTTGCTGGACATCGATCAGGATCAAGACGGCATCTTGCGGCAATGTATTCATATCATGCTCCTCAAAACACCATTGTTCCCTGCCGGCCGCCGCCGTCCCAACTGAAATGCCGTATAGTTGGCGCACCATACATGAAGGATTTCGATGACCAAGGCGAAATTAAACCAACTGGAAATGCTGGCGGCCGTTGCTGACCATGGCAGTTTTGGCGCCGCAGCCGCCGCCCTCGATTGCACGCAATCGCGCATCAGCCACGGCATCGGCGAATTGGAAGCGGCGCTGGGATTCCGCGTGCTGGAACGGTCCCGCACGGGTTGCACGCCAACCGAAGCCGGCCAGCGCGTACTGGCCGCCGCCCGCCAGATCCTGCAATTGGCCGCCACCCTGCCCGGCCTGGGCACGAACAGCACACTGTTGACCGGCCGGCTGCGGTTGGCCAGCTTTCGCAGTGTGAGCACTCACTTATTACCACCAGTGCTGGCGGCGCTGGCGCTCGACCATCCTGGCATCCGCATCGATGTCGACGACAGTTTCAAAGAGCGCGACGCGCTGGCACAGGCGCTGCGCGAGGGCCGCGCCGACGTCGCCATCGCGCAATTGCCGGTGGGGAGCGGCCTGGCCACGCGGCCATATGTGGCGGATGACTATGTGCTGGTGGCGCCGTTGTCGCTGGCGCTGCCCGCCCCGTTTGACTGGTCCCGGCTCGACGGCGTGCCCTACCTGCAGCTCGATTGCGCCGGCGCCCGCGACATGGCCGCCCGTTGCCGCGATGCCGGATTTACCGCCCGGCCCGAGCGCACCCTGGCGACCGACAGCGCGATTGCCGCCTTGATTGCCCGCGGCCTCGGCTATTCATTCCTGCCGCGCCTGGCCATCCACCCGCTGCCCGATGGCGTGCAAGTATTGCCACTGCCCGTGGCCGCGCGGCGCCAGTTCGTCATTGCAGCCTTGCCGGAAATGGCACGGCAACCGGCCTGCGCGATGGTGATGCGCTACCTGGCCCAGGTGCGCCTGCAACAAGACAGCACCGCACACCGCGCCGGATTATTGGCCACGTAACGCACGCATACACGCACGCACGCACGCGACATTCTGCTCGACATTATGGGGCCTGGCCCCAAAAGCACTATCGTTCGCCACGGAGGCGATAGCTTATTTCAGCCAGCCGCGGTGGCGGAAGTACAGGAAGGGGGCGATTGCGCTGGTGACCATCAGGCCCCAGGCCCACGGATAACCGGCGGCCCAGTGCAACTCCGGCATAAAGTCGAAGTTCATGCCATACACGCTGGCGATCAAGGTCGGCGGCAGGAAGGCCACGCTGGCCACGGAGAAGATCTTGATGATCTTATTCTGGTTAATGTTAATGAAGCCGACCGTGGCGTCCATCAGGAAGTTGATCTTGTCGAACAGGAACGAGGTGTGGCCATCGAGCGATTCAATGTCGCGCAAAATCTGCCGTGCTTCTTCGAACTGCTCGGAATTGAGCAAGCGGCCCCGCATCAGGAAGCTGACGGCGCGGCGCGTATCCATCATGTTGCGGCGGATCCGGCCATTCAAATCTTCCTCGTGCGCGATCGCGCTCAGCGCATCGGCCGCGTCCTTGTCGGTGAATTCCTTTTGCAGCACGCGGAACGACACTTCTTCCAGGTTTTTATAGATGCCTTCCAGCGAATCGGCCGAATATTCCGCATCGGTGGCGTACAGATCCAGCAGCACGTCCATGTAATCGGCAATCGAGCCGGGACGCGAACGGGCGCGCATGCGCACCAGGCGGAACACCGGTAAATCGTCCGTATGGACGGAGAACAGCATCTTTTTCGCGAGGATAAACGCCACCGTCACCACGCGCGACGGGCCATCGTCTTCTTCCAGCAGGAAGTCGGTGCGCAAGTGCAGGTCGCCGTTTTCCGCTTCGTAATAACGGGCCGAGGCTTCAATATCCTTGACTTCGTCTTCGCCCGGCAAAATCACGCCGTAAATGGCCTTGACCCAGTTGCGCTCATCGTCGTTCGGGTCAGTCAGGTCCACCCAGACCGGTTCGACTTTTTCGAGATCTTCGCGGGTCTCGATCGGAACCTGGTTGAGCCGGCCATTTTGTAAAACGAAGACATTGATCATAGGCACTCTCAGGCAGGGATCAGACGCGGAAGCGCAAAAAATGAAACAGCGCAAGTGTACTCGGAAAGCCCTTTTTCCGGCCACCCTTATGCGTTTATTTTTCAGATGTTTAGCCGCTATTGCGTGGCTTTTTCAATCATCTTTTCCCGCATGGATTCCGGCCCGGAAACCGCCGGATCCGGCTTCGGCGCCTTCGGTGCTTCAATCCCCCGGGTTTCCTGGACGACAACCTTTTTCGTGGTGGGATTGGCCGGCAGGCATTCCGTATCCGAAAATACGGTCTTGCCGTCGATCACGCAGCGACGCAGTGCGGCCACCGCCGGCTGCGCGGCCTTGGTCCCCTGCTGCACCACGGCATCGGCGCCGGTTTTCTTCAGCAATTTGTCCGCGCCCTCGGCGAACAAATTGCGTTCCTTTTTCATGGAAAACAGGGCGGCCATCACGATGGCGGCCAGGCCTGCCATGATCAAGGCCACGGCAATGAGGCTGATACCACGCTGGCGTTTCAACATCGCGCGCCTCCTGAAGTGAGATGCCCTATGGTAACTCAGCCGACCCCATTCGTTTGAGAATCGTCGCGGTACGGCGCGCCAGGTAATTGCTGTCCCGGTGCGAGTCGTAATAGCGGGGATTCGGCAACATCACGGCCAGTTTCGCGGCCTGCGCGGCGCCCAGGCCGGACGCGCTGACACCATAGTAATGGCGCGCGGCGGCTTCCGCGCCAAAGATGCCTTTACCGAACTCCACCACGTTCAAGTAAATCTCGAAAATGCGTTCCTTGTCCATCAGCGCTTCCAGCATATAGGTGATGATCAATTCCTGGCCTTTGCGCAAATAGCTACGCGATCCCGACAGGAACAGGTTTTTTGCCAGCTGTTGCGTGATGGTGGAGCCGCCGGACACGACCTTTTTCTTTTTCGTGTTCTTTTCGTAGGCTTTTTGCAGCGCGTCCCAGTCCACGCCTTCATGGTCGGAAAAGTTCGCATCTTCCGACGCGATCACGGCCCGTTTCAAGTTGCCGGAAATGCGGTTATAGGGCACCCATTGCTGGCGGATGTTGGCTTTCGGGTTCTTTTCCTTCAGCACCGCCTGCTGTTCCCGCATGAACGCCGTCATGGTCGGGTTATGGTCCACCCACCACCAGATCTGCACCAGGAAATACAGTTGCACGCCGAAAAACAGCAAGGTCGGGATAATAAACAGCCATTTCAGCCAGCGTTTCCAGCCACCCGCCGCCCCTTTGCCTGATTTCGCCATGGTTACAGCTTCGCCCGCAACTGCGCCAGCACATCCGCCGTCCGCGGACGCACGCCACGCCACGCGGCAAATGCTTCGGCAGCCTGTTCCACCAGCATCCCGAGGCCATCGCGCACGATCGCACCGTGTTCTTGCGCGAACTGCATGAAGACCGTCGGCTCCTTACCGTACATCATGTCCAGCGCCAGGGTGCCGGAACCGAACACGGCGGGCGGGACGGGCGGCAAGTCCGACGACAGGCTGGCCGAAGTGGCGTTGATGACAATGTCGTAAGCGCCTTCGATTTCCGCGAAACCGCAGGCGGACAACGCCGCGCCGGCCGACAGCGCGGAAAATTGCGCCACCAGCGCCTGCGCCGTCGCCACCGTGCGGTTGGCAATCGTCAGGGCCGCCGGATGGTGTTCCAGCAGCGGCAGCACGACGCCGCGCGCCGCGCCGCCGGCGCCCAGCAACAGCACGCGCTTGCCCGTGACGGGCACGCCGGCATTGACGACGATGTCGTTGACCAAGCCGGCGCCATCGGTGTTATCGCCGACGATGCCCTGTTCCGTAAACAGCAGGGTGTTGACCGCCCCGGCCGCCTGCGCACGCATGGTCAGCGCGCCAGCCAGCTTGTGGGCTTCGAGTTTGAACGGCACCGTCACATTGGCGCCCTTGCCGCCCTCGGCAATGAACGCCTGCACCGCGCCGGCGAAACCGTCCAGCGGCGCCAGCCGCTTGTCGTAGGTCAGTTGCTGGCCGGTCTGCGCGGCATAGGCGGCATGGATTTCCGGCGACTTGCTGTGGGCAATGGGGTTCCCGAATACACAATACTTATCCATTACTGCACGGTCCCGCTGCTCAAGTTGGTTTCCATCTTGTCTTCCCTGGTGAATTTGAAGCGGGTGATGATCACCCACAGGTCATCCCGTTCGCTCGACAGCATATTCGGCGGGAACTTGCCGAACGGCGCCGCGCGGCGCACGATCGCCATGGCCGCCGCATCGAGGGCGTCATTGCCGGAACTTTTTTCAATACGGACGCCGCCGTCTTTTTCATAAATACTGCCATCCTGGAACACCGGGATATACACCACCAGTTCGCCATACAGCTTGCGGCCGTTTTTGGCAGGGAAGTTCAGCGTTCCCATTTCCTCGATGCGTTTTTGCATCGTCTTGTAGTAGCTGGCATACCCCACTTCCCGCGTCGATGGCGTGATGAAGGTTTTTTTGGGGCGCTTGTTCTGGTCTTCGATGACTTGCGTGATTTCCGCCGCGCGCCGCGCAATGGCCTTGCTGCTGTCCAGCAAATCCGCGCCGGTCGGCAGCGGATCGGGACGCTCGCGTTCCGTCATCGGCGCGGCCGAGAACGGCGACTTTTGCACCTGCGTCAGCAGGTTTTTCTGTACTTCTTCCAGCTCGGCGATACGGCGCCGCGTGGCTTTCACGCTGTCGCCCATCTCGTTCTTGCGCATGTCCGGCAGCGGCGATTTGGACCGTCCCGCATCGGCATTGCCGCCGCCATCGAGGTTGGCTTGCGCCAGCGCATCGGCCTTCAACGGCGCCTTGGCGTGCTTGGCGTTGACCAGGATGACTTCCAGTCCCGGATCGGCCGGCTCCACCTTGAAGTTTTTCGGCGACACGAAATGCACCGCCAACAGCAAGCCGTGCACCACCAGCGAAATGCCGGTGGCGAGGTACAGCAAGCGGTTTTGTTGAAAAGACATCACGCGGGAACCGTTACGAACTGATTCAAAGATTGCTGATTCTACGATAAAAGCCCATGCCCTCCGATGTCACACCCTGGGGTCTGACCCCGGGGTGTGACATCGCGGACTAAGCCTTATGGGGCCGGTGCTTCGCCCTGCTCCGCCACTTCTTCCTGCACGCCGGCAGCGGCGGCCGGATCGGCCGGTTCCACCGCGACGGCATCGTCGCCGGTTGCCGCCGCATCGGTGCCGGTTTCCTCTTCTTCCTCAAAGTCCAGTTCGCCTTCGGCGGCCGGCGCCACCACTTCCAGCAAACGCGCTTCCAGGTCGAGGTCGACTTCATCCCAGCGCAGCACATCGAGCCGGGCCTGCGCGCCGCGCGCCGCCGGCGGCATGCCCGGCAAGCGGATCACCAGTGGAATCTCGGTCAGGCGCAGCACTTCATCCTTCAACACCACCGCATCCACCTGTTTCGCATTTTCCTGGCCCAGCCAGCGCAGGCACCAGTAGCGTTCCATCGTGCTCTGGAAATCGTTGTAGGCCGCATAGGCGGCATCGAATGCCGACACGATCGCGAACAGGTTGGCGTCCTTGTGCTTGAACGGCGCAACGAATGGCGCGGCCACGCCTTTTTCCGCCACGGCCAGGATTTGCCACTGGTTCACCAGGTCCGTATAGCGGCGCAGCGGCGAGGTGCTCCACGCGTACTGGTCCACGCCCAGACCCTGGTGCGGCGCCGCCTGCGTCAGCATACGCACCTGCATCTTGGCGGCCCAGCCGCCCACGCCCTGGCCCTGGCTGCGGTAAATGCCCGGCACGCCATGGTCGTGCATGTACTTGCCCCACGTGCTGTTGGCAAAGATCATCAGCTCGGCCACGATCTTGTCGAGCGGCGCGCCACGCTTGCGGCGCGCGATCGTCACGACATCGTTTTCCACGTAGAAGTTGAAGTCCACGCGGTTGTTTTGCTCCGGTTTCAGGCCAAACGCTTCGCGTTTTTTCATGCGGCCCGCTTCCAGGTTCAGCGCCCACTGCCACAGCAAGCCCAGCTCCGCCTTGCGCGGATACTCGCCGGCGCCGCTGGCCAGGGTTTCTTCATTGACCAGGTCATCGAGGTCGTTATGGCGCAAGTTGTTCGCAATAGGAACCATTTCGGCGCGGGTTTCCGTCGCCAGCACCGACCAGTCGGCCGGGTCCAGGGTCGCATACAGCGACAACGCCGGGCACGTCTTGCCTTCGGCCAGGGTGAACGCTTCCACCACGGCATCGGGCAGCATCGTGATCTTGTCGCCCGGCATATACACGGTCGACATGCGGCCCCGCGCGATCTTGTCGATCGCATCGTCGGGACGGATGCCCAGGCCCGGCGCGGCAATGTGGATACCCACGCGCACCTTGCCATCGTCCAGGTGCACCACGGAGAAGGCATCGTCGATCTCGGTGGTGGTCACGTCATCGATCGAGAACGCTTCGACCGAGGCCAGCGGCAAGCCGGCCGGCGCGATTGGCACCGCCACGTCCGGGAAGCCGGCGCCTTTCGGGAAGTTCTCGAACAAGAACTTGTTCATGTGCAGGTCCTTGGGCGACGCCACGCCGCCCACCGCCAGCATCAGGCGCTGCGGGCTCTGGTGCATTTCGCTGCACGCCGCGTCGAGCGCCTTGAATTCAATGGTGTTCTTGTCCGGCTTGTACAGCAATTGCTGCACGATATTCTGCATCGACGCCGGCAAGGCGCCGGCCTTCAGCTCTTCCACGTACTGGGCCTGGATCACGGCTTGCTGTTTCTTTTTCTCGATCCCGGCCAGCGCGGCGCGCAGCGATTGCTCCGGCGCTTTCTTGTAGCGGCCACGGCCTTTCTTGTAGAAATAGATCGGGGCGTTATGCAGCGCCAGGATCAGGCCGGCGGCTTCGGCCGCGTACGGCGCATGGCCAAAGTATTCCGCGCCCAGTTCGGCAAAGCCGAACTCGTCTTCACCAGCCACTTCCCACAGGAATTCCAGGTCCACGTCAAGTGCAATGCCTTTCGCCTGTTCCATCAACTCGGCCGGCGCCGGCTTTTCATACTGCAGCAGGATATCCTTGGCTTTGACCTTGCTGCGCTTGCCGCTGGCCATTTCCACCTGATAGGCCTCGCCGGCGTGCGACAGGACTGTGCCGACTTTGAAGTCGCCGGATTCTTCGAAAAATACGTTCATTATGTTTTATGCAGCTTTCTTCAATTCGATCTTTACGCCGCCAGGCACGACCAAGTCCAGCACTTGCGGCAAAAATACTTCCGTCACCAGCAGCACACCGCGATGGCGCCGGTATAAACAGCGGCGCGCATACAGCATCTCGCCTTCGCCCAACACCACGCCGGCCGCCGCGCAGGCGCGCATGGCCAGCGGGTGCGTGGCGCGCAGGCGCGCATATTCGAGGTCGCCACGATGCACTTGCGGGTCGCCAAACAGGGTCGAGCCCAGCGACTTTTCCCCCAGCGCGCTGAACGCGGGCCAGTCGCTGGCCGTGGCCGTGGTCGGCACCACCGTGTGGCCAAACACCACCGGCACGCCATCGCAGCGCAGCAGCACTTCCCGTTCCACCACGCGGCTGGAACGGTGCAGGCCGACCGCATAAGCCTCATCGGCCAGGCACAGCGCCGGCTGCTGGTGCAGCTTTTGAACGCGGAATGCCGTGCTGTGCGCTTTCAGCTTGGCCGTCAGCGAGCCGCCGCCCGTCAGCCAGTGCCGCAGCGAACCGGGCGCGTTGACGGTATTCACATGGGCGCGCCAGTGCGCCATCCGCAGCGAACGTCCTTTCATTGGACTCCGTCCACGCGGCAAAAGCGCAGAACCTCGTCAACATAGCCGGCAAATTCACTGATCGCATGGTCGCTGCCGGCAATCACCTGCTGCCGCGCCCCCGCATAGTGCGCCACCATGTCGCGGTAATCCAGCACTTCATCGCCGGTGGCGGCGATCAGGTAATAGCGCTCGGGCCGGGTAATGCGCGCCACTTCCAGGGCGCGCAATTCCTCGATATAACCGGGCTTGAATTCGAACGGCTCATCCGAGTGGTATTGCGTGGTCACGCCGACATAGGGCGCCAGGTCCAGGCGCGGCACGATGGCGGGATTGAGTAACACGGCGCGGCAGCCGAGGCGCTCGGCCAGCCAGGTCGCATAATAGCCGCCCAGCGACGAACCGATCACCGTCAATTGACCGGCCGACACACCGTCCACCAGCGACAGCGCCAGCGCCATGGCCAGGCGCGGCGAGGCCGGCAACTGCGGACACAGGTAGTCATCGGCCCGGCCCAGTGCTGCCATGCGTTCCCCCACCAGCCGCGCCTTCATCGACGACGGCGACGAGCGGAAACCATGCAAATACAGGATCATTGCGCGAGCGCCTCCAGCAGCTTGCCGTGCACGCCGCCAAAGCCTCCGTTGCTCATGACGACAATATGGTCGCCCGGTTGCGCTTGCTTGACGATGGCTTGCACCATCGCATCGAGATCATCATACGCGCCAGCCTTGCCGCCCATGACCGCCAGGGTCTGGCCCAGGCTCCAGCCCAGCGCCTTTTCACTGCCGAAGCCGAACACCAGGTCCGCTTCCGCCAGGCTGCCCGGCAGCGCTTCTTTCATCGCGCCCAGTTTCATCGTATTGGAACGGGGTTCCAGCACCGCCAGGATACGCTCAGCCTTGCCCTGCGCACGCAGCTTCTGGCGCAGGCCGCCCACCGTGGTGGCGATCGCGGTCGGATGGTGCGCGAAATCGTCATACACCGTCACGCCATTGACCACGCCGCGCACTTCCATGCGGCGCTTGACGCTGACAAAGCGCGCCAGCGACTCGGCCGCCTGGGCAATCGGCACCCCCACGTGGCGGGCGGCGGCAATCGCCGCCAGCGCGTTCGCGCGGTTATGCCTGCCGGTCAGTTCCCAGCGCACGGTGCCCGCCTGTTCGCCCTTGAACAGCACATCGAAACTGCCATCGTCATGTTCCGTCAGCGCCCAGTCCGCGCCGGCGCTAGCGCCAAACGATTCGCGCTCGCTCCAGCAGCCACGTTGCATGACACGGCCCAGCGCCGCTTCGTCGGCATTGAATACGACCTTGCCGATGCCGGGCACGGTGCGCACCAGATGGTGGAATTGGGTTTCAATCGCGCCCAGATCGGGGAAGATGTCGGCGTGATCGTATTCCAGGTTATTCAGGATCGCGGTTTTCGCGTGGTAGTGCACGAATTTGCTGCGCTTGTCGAAGAACGCCGTGTCATATTCATCCGCTTCAATGACGAAGAAGTCGGAATCGGCGCCGTTGCCGGTCAATCTGGCGGAGATGCCGAAATTCATCGGTACCCCGCCAATCAGGAAGCCGGGCGCATAACCGGCATCTTCCAGGATCCACGCCAGCATGGCCGAAGTGGTGGTCTTGCCATGGGTACCGGCCACCGCCAGCACCCATTTATTGCGCAGGATGTGCTCCCCCATCCACTGCGGACCGGACACATACGGCAAGCCCCGGTTCATGATTTCTTCAATCAGCGGGTTGCCACGTGATACAACGTTGCCAATTACATACAAATCAGGATTCAACGCCACCTGTTCCGGCCCGAATCCCTGGATCAGTTCGATGCCCTGGGCTTCCAGCTGGGTGCTCATGGGGGGATACACGTTGGCGTCGCAACCAGTGACGCGGTGCCCCGCTTCTTTGGCCAGCACGGCCAGGCCGCCCATAAAGGTGCCGCAAATACCTAATATATGAATATGCATGTTGAGGGTGCGCAGAACGAAAAGCAAAACAAGTATGCGATTTTACCCGACCGGTGCCTAGTATCGGTTCAGAGTATCATCACGGTCATGATGCCTACTCCATTAGATGAAGTCCAACAGCTGCGTGCGGAAATCGCCGCCACCGCCGCCCGCATGGTGGCGCAGGATGGCGCCGACTATGGCACGGCACGGCGCAAGGCGGCGCGCCAGGTGCTGGGCGATGGCGATGGCCCCTCCAATGTCATGCCGGACAATCAACAAATTGAAGACGAAGTCCGGCAATACCATGCACTATTCCATGCCGACACCCACGATGCGCTGCAATTCCGCTTGCGCAGCGCGGCGCTGCAAGTGATGGAAATGCTGGCGCGCTTCAACCCGTTCCTGACCGGCTCGGTGCTCAACGGCAGCGCCGGACCGCATGACGACATTCATTTGCAATTGTTTGCCGACAGCGCCAAGGAAGTGGAAATCTTCCTGCTGAACCAGAATTTAAATATCGACATTTCCGAAGCGCCGCATTTCAAGGGCCCCCGTTTTGGCACGGTCGAACGGGTCAGCTTCCTGTGGCAAAAGGAAGGCGTGCACGCGGAACTGTATGAAATCGACGACTTGCGGGGCGCCGTGAAAACCCGGGGCGATGGCCGGCTGATGCGCGCCGACATCGCCGGCGTACGCGCCCTATTAATATCCCATACTCATCCAACCATATAATGTTGAAAAAGAATCACACGATTTACGCGGCCATCGCGCTGGCGTTTGCCGCCGCCGGCGCCTGGGTCAGCGTCCAGAAAACCCCGCCCCCGCCGGTGGCGCCAGCCACCGCCAACAGCGCGCCCGCCCAGCCGGCGGATGAATTGTTCCAGCAACAATTGAAGGATGCCAAAGGTGTCCAGCAAGCGCTGGCGCAATGGAAAGGCAAGGCGCTGATCGTGAATTTCTGGGCCCCGTGGTGTGGTCCCTGCGTCGAGGAAATGCCGGAATTATCAGCGCTGCAGGGGGAAATCCGCAGCAAGAACGTGCAGGTGATCGGCATCGGCATCGACAGTCCGTCGAACATCGCGGAGTTCGCGGAAAAGAACAAGATCGACTATCCGGTATACGTGGCGGGCCTGAGCGGTACGGAACTGTCGCGCAAGTTCGGCAATGCCCAGGGCGGGCTGCCATATACGGTATTGCTGGGAGCCGATGGCAAGGTCGTCAAGACCTATCTGGGCCGCTTGAAGTTCGGCGAGTTGCGTGCAGATCTTGCAAGGATGTGAGAACTTAGACAAGATATTTTTACTTGCCAAGGGTCGCTGTTGACGGCAAAATGCGGAACTTTTGTGGAAAACGGTGTCAAGCGCATGGCAATTAACATCCTGCTGATGAATGGCCCCAACCTGAATTTGCTGGGCACGCGCGAACCAGGCGTCTATGGTGCGAGTACCCTGGCGGATGTGGAACAGGCCGCACAGGCGCAAGCCGCAGCAGCGGGAGCCCAGCTTTCTTGCTTCCAAAGCAACCATGAAGGCGCATTGATCGACCGCATCCACGCTGCCCGATTGGAAGGCGTGGACATGATCGTGATCAATCCGGGTGGCCTGACCCATACCAGTGTGGCACTGCGCGATGCGCTCGCTGGTGTGGCAATACCGTTTATCGAAGTCCACATTTCGAATATTTATCAGCGCGAAGAATTTCGCCATCATTCTTTTCTCAGCGCGATCGCGCAAGGAACGATTTGCGGCCTGGGCGTGGACGGATATCGCCTGGCCATCGACTTTGCACTTAAAAAACGCTAATCTACGCTAATCTACGCGATCCGCGCGCTATTTAATCGCGGTGCACCCACAAGGCGTCGCTGCCCCATAATCACAAATCAGAACATTCCAGGGAGTCTCAGATGGATCTACGCAAGCTCAAGACATTGATCGACTTGGTCGCTGAATCGGATATCGCAGAACTCGAAGTGACCGAAGGCGAGAGCAAGGTACGCATCGTCAAATCCTCCGCCATGCCGCAAAATCAGGTCGTCATGATGCCGTCGCAAGGCATGGCGCCGCAATTTGCTGCTCCTGCCGCCCCCGCCGCCGCAGCGCCAGCCGCCGCGGCCGTCGCCGCAGCCGCGGAACCAACCGGCCACGTGGTGAAATCGCCGATGGTCGGCACCTTCTACCGCTCGTCGTCGCCCGGCGCGGCCGCGTTTGTGGAAGTAGGCCAGTCCGTCAAGGAAGGCGACACCCTGTGCATCATCGAAGCGATGAAACTGCTCAATGAAATCGATGCCGACAAAACCGGCACCATCACCCAGGTCCTGGTCGAGAACGGCCAACCGGTCGAGTACGGCCAACCCCTGTTTGTGATCGGCTAAGACGGCGACGCGAGCCGCGCGCAGCACTGCCTGCGCGGCGGCCCGTCCAGTCCGTTTCGCACGTCCCCTACATCCGGAGCTGCCGCTCCCCACAAACACAGAACCTGCCATGTTTGAAAAAATCCTCATTGCCAATCGCGGTGAAATTGCGCTCCGTATCCAGCGCGCCTGCCGTGAAATGGGCATCAAGACGGTGGTAGTCCACTCCGAAGCGGACAAGGACGCCAAATACGTGAAGCTGGCCGATGAATCGGTTTGCATTGGCCCGGCGCCTTCGCCGCAGAGTTACCTGAACATGCCTGCGATTATCAGCGCGGCGGAAGTGACGGATGCTGAAGCGATCCACCCGGGCTACGGCTTCCTGGCGGAAAACGCGAACTTCGCGGAACGCGTGGAGAAATCCGGCTTCGTGTTCATCGGCCCGCGTGCCGAATCGATCCGCATCATGGGCGACAAAGTGTCGGCCAAGCAAGCGATGATCAAGGCCGGCGTGCCATGCGTGCCAGGTTCCGAAGGCGCGTTGCCGGACGATCCCAAAATCATCGTGCAAAGCGCGCGCAAGATCGGCTATCCGGTCATCATCAAGGCGGCGGGCGGCGGCGGTGGCCGTGGCATGCGCGTGGTGCACACGGAAGCGGCGCTGATCAATGCGGTGCAAATGACCAAGGCGGAAGCTGGCGCGGCGTTTGGCAATCCGGAAGTCTACATGGAGAAATACCTGGAGAATCCGCGCCACATTGAAATCCAGATCCTGGCGGACGAGCATAAAAATGCCGTGTGGCTCGGCGAGCGCGACTGCTCGATGCAGCGACGCCACCAGAAAGTCATTGAAGAAGCGCCGGCGCCAGGCATCCCACGCAAGCTGATCGAGAAGATCGGCGACCGCTGCGCGGAAGCATGCCGCAAGATCGGCTACCGTGGCGCGGGCACGTTTGAATTCCTGTACGAAAACGGCGAGTTCTATTTCATTGAAATGAACACCCGCGTGCAGGTGGAACACCCGGTGACGGAAATGATCACCGGCATCGACATCGTGCAAGAGCAGATCCGCATCGCCGCCGGCGAAAAACTGCGTTTCCGCCAGCGCGACGTGATGCTGGCCGGCCACGCCGTCGAGTGCCGCATCAATGCGGAAGACCCGTTCAAGTTCACCCCGTCGCCAGGCCGCATCACGTCCTGGCATGCGCCGGGCGGTCCGGGCATCCGTGTGGACTCGCACTCGTATGCGGGCTACTATGTACCGCCGCACTACGATTCGATGATCGGCAAGGTGATTGCCTACGGCGCCACCCGCGAACAGGCGATCCGCCGCATGCAGATCGCGCTGTCGGAAATGGTGGTCGAAGGTATCCAGACCAACATTCCGCTGCACCGCGAACTGATGGTCGACGCCCGCTTCATCGAAGGCGGCACCAACATCCACTATCTGGAACAGAAGCTGGCGGCAATGCCAAAAGCTGGCAACTAAGTAATAAGGCAGGCAAGCAATGAACTACGTAGAAATCGTCATCGAGGTCGCACGCGACCACGCCGAAGCGCTGTCCGACGCGCTGATGGAAGCGGGCGCCCTGTCCGTTTCGGTTGAAGATGCCGATGAAGGCACGGCGGATGAAAAGCCGCTGTTCGGCGAACCGGGTATGGAACCGGAAGAAGCCGCGTGGGATCACTCGCGCGTGGTGGCGCTGACGGCGGAAGACGCCGACCAAGCTGCCATCGTCGCGGATGCCGCCGAAGGCATCGGCCTGGCCGACGTACCGAAATACACCTTGCGCGGTGTGGAAGAACAGGACTGGGTGCGCCTGACGCAATCGCAGTTCGACCCGATCCACATCGGCAAGAACATCTGGGTGGTGCCAAGCTGGCACGAAGCCCCGGACCAAAATGCGCTGATCCTGGAACTCGATCCAGGCCTGGCATTCGGCACCGGCAGCCACCCGACCACGCGCCTGTGCATGGAATGGCTGGAAGCCCATCCGGCGCCGGGCAAGGCCGTGCTGGATTACGGCTGCGGTTCCGGCATCCTGGCCATGGTGGCCAAAAAGCTGGGCGCCGGCGCTGTGGCCGGGGTCGATATCGACCCGCAGGCGATTGATTCGGCCCGCGACAATGCCGCACGCAACCAGGTCGCCGAGATTGAATATTTCCTGCCAAATGACTTCGCGCAGTCGGCGCACGCCGACGCGCGCTTCGACATCGTGGTGGCCAACATCCTGTCGAGCCCATTGAAATTGATGGCGCCGATGCTGTCCGGCCGCGTGGCGGACGGTGGCGCGTTGATCCTGTCCGGCGTGCTGGCGCGCCAGGCCGAGGAAGTCGCGGCGGCTTACGCGCCGTTCATCAAGCTCGGCGTCTGGGCCGAGCTTGATGGCTGGGTTGCGCTGCATGGTGTGTTGGGCAGCGACACCATCCCGCCAGCACGGGTTTAAGTCCGCTTCGTCGCCGATGGCGCTCGCCACCAAATGCCCCCATTGCAACACGACGTTCCGGGTCGCGCACGACCAGTTAAAGTTGCGCGGGGGCATAGTCCGCTGCGGCGCCTGTAATGAAGTCTTCGACGGCAATGCCGCGCTGGTTGAACCAGTGCCGCGCACGCCCGTCATTATTGATCTCCCCGAAGCCATTCACGATACGGCCCCGGTAACGGCGGGTGGCGTCGCCGCTGCACACGCCGGCCTGGCGCCGCTGGACGGCGCTGGTGATACCGGTACCGGCGATGACGTGGCACGTCATGTGGCTGCGGAGGCGGAGGCGGATGCCGAGGCGGCGGCGCTGGCCGAGGCCGCGATGGCGGCGCGGGATGCCTGGACTGCGCCGGAGGCGGGGGGCGAGCAGGAAGCCGGGCTGGCGCCGGTGGCTGACACCGCGCGGGAACCTGGCTCGGAAACTGCACGCGAACCTGCTCACGATCTTGCGGATCCCCCGCAGCCCGCACCGTCGCCGGCGCTGGCAGCGAACCTCGCACCTGAGCCTACGCATGACACCGCGCCGGATACCGCATCGGCGCGGGAAGCGGCGCCTTTGCCATCGGCCGCCGCGCCGGAGCCGGACCTCGACTTTGACCTGGACTTGAACGGCGACGAACCGCCCGCCACTGCCGCACCCGTGCCGCCGGCCGCAACACAATCGGGCCACGCTGCCGCCGATGCGGCGCCAATTCCGGATGACGCCTTCGATCTCGACTTCGATATCGACGGGGAACATGCCGCACCGGCGCCGGCTTCGCCTTGGGAGGCCACGGCAGCGCTGCCGCCGGATGCCCTGGCCGATGCTCCGGCCGATCCGCTGCACGATCCTCTAGCCGACCCCGCAACCGATCCGTCGGCCGGCCAGCACCGCTTTGACGGCCGCCGCGAACCCACGCTGGATATTCCGGACGACCACGTGGCGGCCGTCGCCCTGCACGACAGTTTTGAACTCGATGCCTATCCCCATGTGCACGACAGCGAGTTGCACAGCACCGATGAGCACGCCCATGCGGCCGATGCCGGCGTCTGGCGCAACCGGGATGAGGTACACCATCTGGGTGAGGCGCCGGCAGCGGACGACGCCGCCATGCCGCACAGCCTCGCCAACGATGGCCGCCCTGCGGCGGACACCCTGGCAGCAGCACCGGCGCCGCTGCCAGATGACGACGACGCGGACGACGATATCGTCACCTTGTCCTCCTCCGCCGCCGCGGCAACTGCGCTGGCGCCGGAGCCCAGCGCTCCCGCCACCCCGGTCTCTGCGCGCGAGCCGGACGAACCCGGTTTCGTCAAACGGTCGCGCCGCCAGGAACGCTGGGGCAAGGCTTCGCGCATCGCCATGGCGTGCGCGCTGCCGCTGCTGCTGGCCGGTCTTGCCTATCAGGCCGTGGCCACGTTCCGCAATCCGCTGGCGGCCGCCGTGCCGGCCCTGAAACCGGCACTGGTCTCGGCCTGCGCAGTGATGGGCTGCAAAGTGGAACTGCCCTCGCAGCTCGATGCGCTGTCGATCGAACAGGGCGAGTTGCAAACCATGGCGGACAATATCTTCAGTTTCTCAACGTCGCTGCGCAACCAGTCCGCCACGGCACAAAGCTGGCCGCACGTGGAACTGATTCTCAACGATGGCGCCGACAAACCCGTGCTGCGCCGTGTCTTTGCGCCGCGCGACTACCTGCCGGCCGGCGCCGATGCCACAACCGGCTTCCTGCCCCGTTCCGAGCAACCCGTTAAGCTATATTTCGAATTGTCCCGTGTGAAAGCATCGGGTTACCACATCGCGGTTTTTTACCCCTAATCCACTATGAACCAGACTTCCCTGATTTGCGGCTCGCTCGCGATTGACTACATCATGCAGCACGAAGGCCGCTTCGGCGACACCCTGCTGGCCGACCAGCTGCATAAAGTGAACGTGTCTTTCCTGGTGCCGACCATGCGCACCGAATACGGCGGCTGCGCCGGCAACATCGCCTATAACCTGAAAATGCTGGGCGGCGACGGCCGCATCGTCGGCGTGATGGGCCAGGACAGCGGCCCGTACCTGGCGCGCCTGCAAAAGCTGGGCATCTCGACCAACAATATCCTGGTCAAGGGTGACTCGTACACCGCGCAGTGCTTCGTCACGGCCGATATTGAAAACAACCAGATCAACGCGTTCCACCCGGGCGCCATGTCGTTCGCCCATGAAAACCCGGTCGCCAACGCCGGTCCCGCGCGCGTCGCCATCATTTCGCCGGACGGCCACCTGGGCATGCTGAAACACGCGGCCGACCTGGCGGAACTGAATATCCCGTTCCTGTTCGACCCGGGCCAGCAAATGCCGATGTTTAATGGCGAACAGTTGATCGACTTCATCAACAAAGCCACCTACGTCACCTGCAACGATTACGAAATCGAACTGTTGATGACGAAGACCGGGCTGTCGCTGCCGGAAATCGCATCGCGCCTGGAAGCGCTGATCGTCACGCGCGGTGAAAGCGGGTCGGAAATCTATACCGACGGCAAGCGCATCGATATTCCTGCCGTGGCGGCGGAAGCCGTGCTGGACCCAACCGGTTGCGGCGACGCGTACCGCGCCGGCCTGCTGTATGGCATCACGCACGACCTGGGCTGGGAAACCACCGGCCGCCTGGCAAGCCTGCTGGGCGCCATCAAGATCGCCCACAAAGGCGGCCAGAATCATGTGCTGACCAAAGACCAGCTGGCTGCCCGCTTTGAAGCGGCGTTTGGCTACAAGTACGAATAAGCGCTTGCGCAGAGGCGCGCAAACGAGAAGGGCAGCTTGAATAAAGCTGCCCTTTTTTATTGGCGCTGTCTGCAACAATCGTGGAACTTCTCCAACCGCCCCCGGTCCAAGGAATCGGATCCCGGGATTGGAGGCGCATCATGGAAATGCAAAGTTTCGGATTGCTGCTGGCGCAATTGCCGCAACTGACGGCACGCCAGTGTGCGCTGCTGCAGGCGCAACTGGGGCAAGGCGATGCCCGGCAACAGGTTGGGCGCTTGCTGGATGAGGCGGCGCAGCCGCAGCTGTGCTGTCCGCGCTGCCACGCCGGCCACTGGTACCGCCATGGCCGCGAAAGCGGCCTGCAGCGTTACCGCTGCCGCGCCTGCGGCAAGACGTTCAACTCCCTGACCGGCACCCCGCTGGCGCGCCTGCACCATAAGGAGCGCTGGCTGGCCTACCTCGACAGCATGCTGGCCTCGCACACGGTGCGTCAGGCGGCGGCGCGCCTTGGCGTGCACCGCAACACCAGCTTCCGCTGGCGCCACCGCTTCCTGGCGCTGCCCCGGACCGACCGCGCGCCGCTGCTGCATGGCATTGCCGAGGCCGATGAAATGTTCTTGCTGGAATCGCAGAAGGGATCGCGCCACCTGTCCCGGCCGGCGCGCCGCCGGGGCGGCAAGGCGCACTGGTGTGGCATTTCACATGAGCAGGTGTGCATCCTGGTGGCGCGCGACCGCAATGGCCGCACGCGGGACTACGTCACCGGGCGCGGCCCGCTGACCACCACCAGCCTGCACCAGTGCCTGTTGCCCGCGCTGGACCCCGACATCCTGCTGGTCACGGACGCCAACGCCGCGTATCGCGCCTTTGCCCGCGAGGCCGGCATCAGCCATGAAGCGGTCAACCTGCGCGCCGGGGTGCGCACCCGTGGCGCGCTGCATGTGCAAAACGTCAATGCTTACCACAGCCGCTTCCGCAACTGGCTGCATCGCTTTCATGGCGTCGCCACGCGCTACCTGCCGAATTACCTGGGATGGCGTTGCGTGCTTGATGCGCGTCGTATCGACACGCCCGAAGGCATGCTTAAAGCAGCGATCGGGCACTTTCCACGGTTCGTGGTGACATAGCCTTTTTATTTACCAGCGGCCGGTAAACAGCATGCCCAGCACTTGCTGCGCTATTTGCAGCAGGATCAGCGCCACCAGCAACGACAAGTCCAGGTTGCCCACCAGCGGCACCACGCGGCGGATCGGACGCAGCAGCGGCTCGTTCAGGGCCCGGATGAATGGCGCCAGCGGCGCGTGCGGATTGACCCAACTGAAGATCGCTTCAATCACCAGCAGCGCCATGAAGCCATACAGGATCCATTCCAGGAAGCGCTGCAGGGCCATCAGCAGCACCGTCTGCACCGACACCCCCGCGATAAACATGACGGACGTGGCCAGGAAGACGATCAGGAAGGCGCCGATCAGGCTGGCCCAGTCAAAGCCGCCGACACCCGGAACAATCCGGCGCAGCGGCCGTACCAGCCAATCCGATAATTGAAAAGTGAATTGCGCCACGGACGATGGCGGACGGACACGAATAGCTTGCATCCAGAAACGCAGTAACAGCACCGCCCCCAGCAAACCGGCGATGGTGTTAACAATCAGCATGACGATACTCAGCACAAAGTCCCTCCGATAAATAAAAAAGCCGCCGTGCGATTCTCTCACACAGCGGCCTTGGCCCATAGGGGAATCAAGTTCCCCTGGTTAAATCAGGATGGGCGGGTGCTGGTCGGGAATGGCCATGCGGCCGCCGGGGTCAACACGGTTTTTGCGGCAGGCGCCGGAGCGGCGACGGCAGCGGCTTTAGCTTCTTCTTTAGGCGCTTCGGCTTTTGGAGCGGCGGCGGCCTTGGGAGCGGCTTTTTTAGGTGCAGCTTTTTTAGGAGCTGGTTTTGCAGCGACAGGTTTGGCAGCGGCTGGTGCTGGTGCGGCGGCCGGTGCTGCAGCCGGTTTAGCCGCGGCTTTTTTTGCTGCTGGTTTCGCTACTGCTTTCTTGGCAGCTGGTTTAGCGGCTGGTTTCGCTGCTGGTTTAGCGGCAGCTTTGGCGGCGGGTTTCGCAGCAGCTGGTTTCGCGGCGGCTGGTTTAGCGGCAGCTTTCTTGGCAGCTGGCTTGGCGGCTGGTTTCGCAGCGGCTTTTTTGGCAGCTGGTTTAGCGGCCGGCTTTGCAGCGGCTTTCTTCGCGGCTGGTTTGGCAGCTGGTTTGGCAGCGGCTTTTTTCGCTGCTGGTTTAGCGGCGGCTTTCTTCGCTGCAGGTTTAGCGGCTGGTTTGGCGGCGGCTTTCTTGGCAGCTGGTTTGGCTGCCGGTTTGGCAGCAGCTTTTTTGGCGGCTGGTTTGGCTGCTGGTTTAGCGGCGGCTTTCTTGGCAGCTGGTTTCGCTGCTGGTTTAGCGGCGGCTTTCTTGGCTGCCGGCTTGGCTGCTGGCTTGGCTGCCACTTTTGCGGCGGCTTTCTTTACAGCGGGTTTGGCCGCTGGTTTAGCGGCTGCGGCCTTCTTCGCTGCTGGCTTGGCTGCCGGTTTGGCGGCGGCGGCTTTCTTCACTGCTGGCTTGGCTGCTGGTTTGGCGGCGGCCTTCTTCGCTGCCGGCTTCGCTGCTGGTTTAGCAGCGGCTTTGGCGGCTGGTTTCGCTGCCGGTTTAGCGGCGGCGGCTTTCTTTGCTACTGGTTTGGTTGCGGTTGCTGCTTTCTTTGCAGCTGGAGCAGCTTTGTCCGCTGCCGGTTTTTTTGCTTTTGCTGTAGCCATTTTGGTCTCTCCTTCATCTAGAGATGAGAATTACGCACAAGATTTAAACCCGTCCGGCAAAGGGCCGGGCGAATTATTCATCGGCACAAACGATACGTTTGCGCTAATGAATTCGGCATCAGCTGAACTGCTGCAACTCCTCACGTTTGCAGCGCTTCAGCCCTCGAGGCCGCCATGCGCGATCGGCTTGCGGCGGCCTGCTAAATCTTGTTCTTCGATTGCGTGAAATACGGGCGGGTTCTCAGCTCCTGGATTTCACTTCATTCGACTTCACGGTTTACCTGTTTTATTTTTCAAAGAAAAAACCGCCCGGGCCCGATTCTATTCAGGCGAGGCGGCCAGGTAAAAACGTCGTGGTCTTGTGCATACTTGTGCGTGCTCTGTATCCCATTTTGTTGATCGTTTTGCGGGTACATCTGGTTCAAAAAACCTTCAGTGATAATTCACGCAAATTCAAGTTCGTAAAGTACACGAAAACCTTATTAATGCGCAACCTGCACGATACGATTTCGCATGCTTTTTTTAGGTATAAGCGCTGTAGCGCACGATAGCAAGGTAAAACAGCATCTGAATTAGAAAAAAGAAGAAGCGCCTCATCGCGTTAGAAGTACCGCATGCGCCTGCTGATACTGTGTTGAATGGATCGCCACCACATCCACCTGCAACCAGAAACACCTTATGGAATAAGGCGCGCTTCAAAACAAGCAAATGCGCGGCGCGGTCCGCGCCAAAGAAAACCTGCGTGCATTCACATGTGTAATGCGAAGTACGAGTACATTGCGGTCCACGCACCGCGTCTGTTGCGCAAGCGCTGCATGCACGCAAAAGAAAAAGGCCCGATGATCGCTCATCGGGCCTTGCTTGCCGCGCCGGCATACGCCGGCGTGCGTTGGATGATTAGTCCCAGTTCAGCGCGCCGCCAGTCTGGTATTCGGTCACACGGGTCTCGAAGAAGTTACGCTCTTTCTTCAAGTCGATCATCTCGCTCATCCAAGGGAATGGATTTTCCGGCTGGTCGAACAGCGTCTCCAGGCCGATCTGGGTGGCGCGGCGATTGGCAATAAAGCGCAGGTAGCCTTTGAACATGGCGGCATTCAGGCCCAGCACGCCGCGAGGCATGGTGTCTTCCGCGTAGCGGTATTCCAGTTCCACCGCTTCCAGGAACAGCGCCTTGATTTCTTCCTTGAAGGCGGCGGTCCACAGCAGCGGGTTTTCCATCTTGATCGTGTTGATCAGGTCGATGCCGAAGTTGCAGTGCATGGACTCGTCGCGCAGGATGTACTGGTACTGTTCGGCGGCGCCGGTCATCTTGTTCTGGCGGCCCAGCGCCAGGATCTGGGTGAAGCCGACGTAGAAGAACAGGCCTTCCATCAGGCAGGCGAACACGATCAGGGACTTCAGCAGCTTCTGGTCGTTTTCAATGGTGCCGGTGGTGAAGGCCGGATCGGTCAGCGTGTTGATGAACGGGATCAGGAATTCATCCTTGTCGCGGATCGATTTGACTTCGTGGTAGGCGTTAAAGATTTCCTTTTCGTCCAGACCCAGCGACTCCACGATGTACTGGTAGGCGTGGGTGTGGATCGCTTCCTCGAAGGCCTGGCGCAGCAGGTACTGGCGGCATTCCGGCGCCGTGATGTGGCGGTAGGTGCCCAGCACGATGTTGTTGGCGGCCAGCGAGTCAGCCGTCACGAAGAAGCCCAGGTTGCGCTTCACCAGGCGGCGCTCGTCTTCCGACAGGCCGTTCGGGTTCTTCCACAGTTCGATGTCGCGCTGCATGTTCACTTCCTGCGGCATCCAGTGGTTGGCGCAGCCGGCCAGGTATTTGTCCCAGGCCCATTTGTACTTGAACGGCACCAGCTGGTTGACATCGGTCTTGCCGTTGATGATGCGCTTGTCGTCGGCGTTGACGCGCAGCGCGATCTGCTCGGCGTTGGCTTCGGCGGTCGGGCCGGCGGCGGGTTGTGGTTGCGCGGCTGGCGCGGCTTCGTCATCCCAGGACAGCATGATTTCGTTTCCTTGTGCTGATAGGTGGATGCCTGGCCTAAAGGCCCGGCACCCGGCTTATCGATTTAGACAGAAGACCGCGCCCTTGGGCGCGGTCTGATTAATTCAATACTGGCAATAAATTAGCAACTTCGCGCCAGCTTATTGGCAGGCTTCGCATTCCTCGAAGCCGTCGTCGCCAGGGCGCAGGTAGCAGGCGGCGCCGTCGGCCACGTCACCGGTGCTGGCCGGCACGGCCGGGGCGGCAGCGGCGGCCACGCTGGTGTCCACTGCCACGGCGTTCAGCGCGCCGGTCTTGGAAGTGGATTTCTCCATGTGCGAGGCGGCGATGGTACGCAGGTAGTACGTGGTTTTCAGGCCACGCAGCCAGGCCAGCTTGTAGGTCTCGTCCAGTTTCTTGCCTGATGCGCCGGCCATGTAAATGTTCAGCGATTGCGCCTGGTCGATCCACTTCTGGCGGCGCGATGCGGCTTCCACCAGCCAGGTTGGCGACACTTCGAACGCGGTGGCGTAGATGTCGCGCAGGTCTTGCGGCACGCGGTCGATCTTGGTCAGCGAGCCGTCGAAGTATTTCAGGTCGGCGATCATCACTTCGTCCCACAGGTCGCGCGCCTTCAGGTCGCGCACCAGGTAGGAGTTGATCTCGGTAAATTCACCGGACAGGTTCGACTTCACATACAGGTTCTGGAAGGTCGGTTCGATACAGGCCGACACGCCGATAATGTTGGAAATCGTCGCGGTCGGGGCAATCGCCACGCAGTTCGAGTTACGCATGCCGAACTGCTTGATACGGTTGCGCACCACCGACCAGTCCATCGATTCGGACTGATCCTGCTCCAGGTAGCCGCCGCGCTCTTCGGCCAGCAGCTTGATCGAATCCTGCGGCAGGATGCCACGGTCCCACAGCGAACCCTTGTACGATGCGTACTGGCCACGCTCTTCGGCCAGCTCGGTCGACGACAGGTAGGCGTAGTAGCACACCGCTTCCATCGACGTATCGGCGAACTGCACCGCTTCGTTCGACGAGAACGGCACGCGCATCATGTGCAGGCAGTCCTGGAAGCCCATGATGCCCATGCCGACCGGACGGTGGCGCATATTGGCGTTGCGGGCTTTTTCGACAGCGTAATAGTTGATGTCGATCACGTTATCGAGCATGCGCATCGCGGTGCGGATGGTTTTTTGCAGTTTCACGTGGTCCAGCTTGCCCTCTTTCATGTGGGCAGGCAGGTTGACGGAACCCAGGTTGCAGACGGCGATTTCGTCCGGACCGGTGTTCAGCGTGATTTCCGTGCACAGGTTCGAGCTGTGGACCACGCCCACGTGCGACTGTGGCGAACGGATGTTGCATGGGTCTTTGAACGTGATCCATGGGTGGCCGGTTTCAAACAGCATCGACAGCATCTTGCGCCACAGGTCCAGCGCCTCGATTTTCTTGAAGACGCGGATTTCGCCGGCGGCGGCACGCGCCTCGTAGCCGGTATACGCTTCTTCGAAAGCCTTGCCGACCTTGTCGTGCAGGTCCGGCGTTTCGGACGGCGAGAACAGCGTCCATGCGCCTTTCTCCATCACGCGCTTCATGAACAGGTCGGGAATCCAGTTCGCGGTGTTCATGTCATGGGTACGGCGGCGGTCGTCGCCGGTGTTTTTACGCAGGTCCAGGAACTCTTCAATGTCCATGTGCCAGGTTTCCAGGTAGGCGCAGACCGCGCCCTTGCGCTTGCCGCCCTGGTTGACCGCCACGGCGGTGTCGTTGACCACTTTCAGGAACGGCACCACGCCCTGCGATTTGCCGTTGGTGCCCTTGATGTGGGCGCCCAGTGCGCGCACCGGGGTCCAGTCGTTGCCCAGGCCGCCGGCAAACTTGGCCAGCAGTGCGTTTTCCTTGATGGCGTCGTAGATGCCTTCCAGGTCGTCCGACACGGTGGTCAGGTAGCACGACGACAGTTGCGAACGCAGGGTGCCCGAGTTGAACAAGGTCGGGGTCGACGACATGAAGTCGAAGGTCGACAGCAGGTTGTAGAACTCGATGGCGCGCGCTTCGCGGTTGGCTTCATTCAGCGCCAGGCCCATTGCGACACGCATGTAAAACGCTTGCGGCATTTCAATACGGATATCGCGTACGTGCAGGAAGTAGCGGTCGTACAGGGTTTGCAGGCCGATGTAGCCGAACTGCAGGTCGCGGTCGGCCACCAGGGCCTTGGCCAGCTTGGCCAGGTCGAATTCCGCCAGTTTCACATCCAGCAGTTCCGCTTCGATGCCCTTGGCGATGTATTTCGGGAAGTAGTCGATGTACTCGGCAGCGGCTTTGGCTTGCGGGACTTCCTTGCCGAACACTTCCTTGCGGATGGTGTGCAGCAGGATGCGGGCCGTCACTTGCGAGTAGGCCGGGTCTTTTTCCATCAGCGCGCGGGCAGCCAGGATGGCGGACTTGTGCAGTTCTTCGACCGGCACGCCGTCGTACAGGTTTTTGACGGTCTCGCCCAGGATGGCGTCGGCATCGACGTGCTTTTCCAGGCCCGAGCAGGCGGCGTTGATCAGGTCGCGCACTTCCTGCATCACCAGCGGACGGCGCTCGCCGTTTTCCGTCACGTGCAGTTGTGGCTCGTCAATGGCGGTGGCGCCAGCGGCTTCTTTCTTCAGACGGCGTTCTTCCATGTGCTTGGCGCGGTACAGCACGTAGGCGCGGGCCACGTCATGCTGGCCGGAACGCATCAGCGCCAGCTCCACCTGGTCTTGCACGTCTTCGATATGGAACGTGCCGCCCGATGGCTGGCGGCGCACCAGGGCAGTCACCACGTTGCTGGTCAACTCTTCGACGATTTCACGCACGCTGGCCGATGCCGCACTCTGGCCGCCCTGGACCGCCAGGAAAGCCTTAGTCACGGCGACGGCGATTTTCGAGGGCTCGAAGGCCACCACGGCGCCATTGCGCCGAATGATGCGGTAATCGCCCAGGGCGCCTGCCGGCGCTGCCGGCTGAACGGAAATGTCAGAAGAGTGGATTGATTGCATTGAAGCTCCTGAATAAAACTGCATGGCCGCTGATCGCGTGTTTCTAACGGACAAGATGAAGCGGCCAGACTAAAGTTTCAGCTGGCGGAGCGTCATCTTGTGGGTATTTTCTGTCGATGCTCTAAAGCCAGCTTTAAGTAATCGACAATTCTTTGCACTAAATCTAGTGCGATGCACAACTTATGGCACTAATTGTAGTGACGGCGCCCGGGCGCGGCAAGCGCTATATTTCTGCCGATTGCCGATTTTTCTGTTGACATTTGGGGACGCCCTAAACCGCAGGCGTTACCCGGTGAGCAAGCACTAACGCAGCATTTCCCGTTGCCTGTTGTTTCAGCAAGGCATCGATCCGGGACCAATCAAAGCACGGTCCGGGGTCCGTCTTGCGGTCCGGCGCCACGTGCTCATGGCCGGTAATCCAACGCAACGGGTAGCGATTCTGCAATGCCTGGGCCAGTTGCGCCAGCACTTCATACTGGACTGACGTAAACGCAACATTGTCAGTTCCCTCCATCTCGACACCGATGGAAAAGTCATTGCAATTGGCGCGTCCCTGGAATTGCGAGAGTCCCGCATGCCAGGCACGGTCGTTGCAAGAAACATATTGCACCAGCCGCCCGTCGCGCCGCACAAAGAAGTGCGCCGACACTGCCACGCCGCGCAAGTCCGCCAGCGACGGGTCAGCATTATAGTCTACCCGGCCGGTAAACAGGTCCGACACGTGGGGGCCGCCAAACCGGCCGGCGGGCAGGCTGATGTTATGCACCACCAGTAAATCAATCGCGGCGTCCGCCGGGCGCGCATTGTAATGGGGCGAGTCGTAGCGGAACGCGCCGCCGCACCAGCCATCCGCATCAACGAAGTACGTCACGAATCCGGTTCCTGGATATTCAATTTCTGCATCTGGTAACGCAATTGGCGGAAACTGATGCCCAGCAGGCTGGCCGCCTGCGTGCGGTTATATTGGGTCTGCGCCAGCGCGCGCTGGATGATTTCCCGCTCCACCATCGCCAGATATTCCGGCAAGTTGCTGGGCAATATGTCGAGCACCGGCAATGGCGGCATATTCGGCGCCATGGCTGGAATCGCGGTGGTGCCATTAATGGCATTATTGACATCAATAGCATTGGCACTATTAATAAGATGCGGCTTATTATTAGCACTATTAATGGCATGGCCCGCCTCATAAGCCGAGCTAATAGCGGCGGCCGCCGCTTCCGGCGCTTTGGCCCATGCCGGCGATGCCGTGTCTTCCAATTCCACCGGCGGTGGCACATAACCGGGTGGAGCATCGGCCAGGCGCGCGCCTTTTAATGCCAGGTCACGCACTTCAATCACGCCATCGTTGGCAAAGGCCAGCGCCCGCTCCAGGATATTTTCCAATTCCCGCACATTGCCGGGGAAGGAATAAGCCCGCAAGGATTCCAGCACGCCGGTCCCCAGCCGCACTTTTTGCTCAAACGTGCCGAGCCGTTCCAATATCGCGTCGGTCAACACCGGTAAATCATCGAGCCGGTCGCGCAGCGGCGGCAGCGCCAGTTCAATCACATTCAGGCGATAAAACAAGTCTTGCCGGAAATGCCCCTCGTCCACCAGCTTTTCCAGGTTTTTATGGGTGGCGCTGATAATGCGCACATCGACCGGTTCTTCCACCGTGGCGCCAATCTTGCGCACGCGCCGCTCCTGGATCGCGCGCAACAGCTTGACTTGCATCGCCAATGGCAAATCCGCCACTTCGTCCAGCATCAGGGTGCCGCCATTGGCCGCCTGGAAAAAGCCGTCCCGCTCATCGCTGGCGCCGGTGAAGGCGCCTTTGCGGTAACCAAAAAATTCCGCTTCCATCAACGCTTCGGGGATCGCGCCGCAATTCACGGCAATGAACGGCTTGCCGGAACGCGCGCCCAGCGCATGCACTTCGCGCGCCGCCAATTCCTTGCCGCTGCCGGATTCCCCCGTGATGGCAATCGGCGCCATCGAGCGGGCCAGCCGCGCAATCTGCGCGCGCAGCGCCTGGATCACGGCCGACTCGCCGCGCAAGCGGCTCGGCGCGGCCGGCGCCGCCTGTGTTTCCGACGGCGGCGCATTCAGGCGCAGCGCCGACTGCACCATCAGCCGCAACTGGTCCAGCGCCACCGGCTTGCTGATGTAGTCAAACGCGCCCGCCTTCAGCGCCACCACGGCATTGTCGGTGCTGCCATAGGCCGTCACCACGGCAATCGGCGTATTGCGGAATGCCGCCGACACCTCGCGCACCAGTTCCAGGCCCAGCCCGTCCGGCAGCCGCATGTCGGTCAGCACCAGCGCGAATTCATGCTGCGCCAGCAGCGCCCTGGCCTGCGCCAGGTTTTCCGCGCTGTCCACGTCCAGGCCCATTTTCAGCAGTGTAATTTCCAGCAGCTCACGCAGGTCGGCCTCGTCATCGACGACCAGGACGCGGGGAGAACTGCGGGAAGTATTCATGGCGGGCCTTTAAGGTTTGGGCGTGGCGCCGGCAAACGTGATGACGAAGCGGCCGCTGGACTTGCGGCTGCCGTCGGCATGGTGCTCGGAACCGAAGCGGTATTCATAGTCCAGCATGGCTTCGTTATTCAAGCACAATTCGCGCGCCAGATACAGGCCCAGCCCCGTGCCCTTGCTGGACGTGGTGTAAAACGGTTCGAACAGGTGGGCCCGCACTTCCGGCGAAATGCCGGGACCATCATCCTGTACATGCAATTCCATGCGCCGCATGCTGTTCGTCACGACGAACAGCCGGATGCTGGCCGGTCCCGCGCTGGCATAGCGCACCGCATTGTTCAGCAAATTCAGCACCACTTCGCGCAAGTGCAGCGGATCGAAGCGCACCACGGCTTTCGGTGCATGCTGCAAATCGACGATGTCCGGCGCCAGGCCATGGGTTTCTTCGAATTCCGCCACCAGCTCGGCCAGGAAGTTGTCCAGCGCCAGCGGTTCGCAGTGCGGCTGGACCTTGCGCGACAGTTGCAGGATGTCTTCGACCATGCGGTTCACGCGCGCCACGTTGTCGCCCACGATCTTCAGCAGGCGCACATGCACCGGCGCCGTCAAATCCTCCGACAGCAGCGACGTCGCATGGCCGATGGCCGACAGCGGGTTGCGCACTTCATGGGCAATACTGGCGGTCAGCCGGCCCATCGACGCCAGTTTCAATTCCTGCGCCTGGTTTTCAATGCCCGTCACGTCTTGCAGGAAAATCACGCTGCGCTCCACGCCCAGCCCTTCCGTATCGACCGCCGCAAAGCGCACTTTCAAATGCGACACCATGTCGCGCCGCGCGCTCCAGGCCGCGGTGACTTCCTGCAGCGCGGGATCGGTATAGGGCTTGATGGTGACAAACGCGGTGGCCATGCTGCGGTCGGCATGCCATTCATCATACGCCTGGGCAATCGGCTGCAGCGACGGCGTATCGGCCAGCCGCGCGGCCAGTCCCAGCCCGGCCAGTCCCAGCATTTGCTGGGCGGCGGGATTGCCCGCATAGACTTCGCCCCGCCCTCCCACCACCACGATGCCGTCGCTCATGTGCGACATGACCAGCCGGTTGACGGCCTGCTGCACACCGATTTCCACGCCGCGCTGCACCGCCAGCTCTTCCTGGCCGATCAGTTTGGCCGCCATCCGGTTGACCACCACCACCATCGACAGGAACGCCGCACCAAACAGGCCCGATTGCAGCAGCGTCGGTTCCCCCTCCGTCCACACTTGCCACAGGCTGGCGCCCAGCATGAACAACGCCACCAGCGATGCGGAAAACAGCGCCAGCATCAGGGGCGCCAGGATCGCCATGCCGGCCAGCGGGAACAGGTACAAGATCGCCAGTCCGCTGCGCAAGCCGCCCGCGCCTATATATAAGAGGGAAATAATCGACAGGTCGCAGGCGATCTGCGTCAGCAACTGCAGCAGGAAGCGCTTGCGCACATAGGTGGTAATCAGGACGAACGCCACCGCCAGCAGCAAATACGACAGGCACGCCTGCAGGTAGACCGAATGCCCGACCAGCAGCGGCATGCTGCGCGCGTCGAGGCTCTGGTAAATCAACAGGACGATGGCAATCACCACCCGCGTGCCATTGAGCGCATCGAGCGAGCGCCAGAAGGTGGCGCGCGAGGCGCTGGCGTGGCTGATCAGGAAGTGCAAGCGCGCCACCACGTGGGGGATTTACAGGGGCGCCAACTGGGCATGCGCGGCGCTGCAGTAATCACGGCCGGCCGCCGGCACATTGTCGGAAGCGGGGAAATACACGCCACAGTGGGCGCAGCACAGCATGGTCTCGGCATTGGCCACCGCTTCGGCGCGGGCCCGCGCCGCCTGGGTGGCCGCCCCTTGCGCGCGGCCAGGCGGCGGCTGGACCGGCTCCGGCGGTTGCTGGTGGCGCTTGGCCGCCTGCCGCAGCTTGCTGCGGATAGCCGCCACCACCAGCACAGCCAATGCAATCCAGAACAACAAACGCGACATCAGACGACTCCTCTATGCAACACGACTTCCAGCACAAAACGGCTGCCAACATACGCCAGCAGCAAGGTGGCGAACCCCGCCAGCGTAAAACTCAGCGCGGTCTTGCCGCGCCAGCCACGGAAATGGCGGCCCGCCAGCAAGGCGGCAAACAAGATCCACGACAGCAGGGTGAACACGGATTTATGATCCCACTTGAGCGCCTTGCCAAACAATTCTTCCGAAAACACGATGCCCGACAGCACCGTCAGCGACAGCAGCACGAACCCCAGGGTGATCATGCGGAACAACAGCTTTTCCATCGTCAGCAACGCCGGCAACTGGTCCAGCGCGGACGACAGGAAGCCGCCGCCCTCGTTGCGCGTATGCAGCCGCGATTCCTGCAGCGCCATCAGCACCGCGTGAAACGCGGCAATCGTCAGCGTGCTGTAGGCCAGGGTGGCCACCGCGATATGCCAGCCCAGCATGGCCGTCCCCAGCGGCACCAGCGCGCCGGGGAACAATCCCTGCAGCGCGACCGCCACCGCGGCGGCCGGCATGACCAGGCGGCGCAAGCCATCGAGTGAAAAATTACGGTTTTCCAGCCAGTACGCGCCGACGGAAATCCACAGCGCGGACGACAGCATGGTGGCAAAGCCAATGCGCAGGAAACCCGGCGTCAGCACCGCCAGCCACAGGCTGGCGCCGTGCAGCAGCCAGGCCACGGCGGTCGCGGTGGAGATCGCCGTGGCCTGCCGCGATGGCAGGAAAGCGCAGACAACATACAGCAACGTGGCTGCAATCAGGAAAATGGTTTGCATAAGGGTTTAGTTTACCATCGCCTGCCCGTGCAGGTGCGGGCTCAGTCGACAGCGGCCATGCGCAATTCATCGTTGTGGTGGCGTTGCTGCTCTTCCATCACCAGCATGCCCAGCTCGCGCTTGAGGTCATTGAAGGCCGGATCGGCCGGGTCGCGCGGGCGCGCCAGCTCCACCAGTAAATCGCGTTTGACCGTGCCGGGGCGGTACGTCATCACGACAATGCGGTCGGCCAGGTAAATCGCTTCCTCGATGCTGTGCGTGACAAAAATGATGGTCTTTTTCAATTCCGCCCAGATCCGCAGCAACTCATCCTGCAGGTTGCGCCGTGTCAGCGCATCGAGCGCGCCAAACGGCTCATCCATCAGCATGACCGGGGAATCAAGCGCCAGCACGCGGGCGATCGCCACCCGCTGGCGCATGCCGCCCGATAAATCCTTCGGGTAGCGGTGGCGGAAATCATGCAGCGACAGCATGTGCAGCAGGCGTTCCACGGTGGCGGCGATCTCCGCTTTCGCCATGCCCTTGATTTCCAGGCCGAACGCGACATTGTCTTCCACCGTCATCCACGGGAACAGCGCATATTCCTGGAACACCATGCCACGCTCCGGTCCCGGTTCCAGCACCACGTTGCCGTCGGCGACAATCTCGCCGCTGGTGGGCAGCGCGAAGCCGGCGATGGCGTTCAGCAAGGTGGACTTGCCGCAGCCGGACGGCCCCAGCAAGCACACGAACTGGCCGCGCGGGATGTCCAGGTGGATGTCTTGCAGCGCCACCACGTCGCGCTCCGCGGTCTGGAAGATTTTGCTGACGTGGTCGATACGGATATGAGGGTTGCCGGTAGTGCTCATCAGTGTTCCAGTCCCCGGTGCCAGCGCAGCAGGTAATTGTTCAAGCGGTTCATGGCCACGTCGATGGCCAACCCCAGCAAACCAATCGTGATCATGCCGGCAATGATCTTGTCCGACCAAAAGTATTCGCGCGCTTCCAGGATCCGGAAGCCCAGGCCATTGTTCACGGCAATCATTTCCGACACGATCACCACGATGAAGGCGGTGCCGATGCCGATCCGTACGCCCGACAGGATATACGGCACGGCGGCCGGCAGCATCACGCGCAGGAACAGGGTGGTGCCGGAAGCGCCCAGGTTGCGGGCCGCTCTAATATAGATGCCGTCGACCTGGCGTACCCCCGCGATGGTGTTCATCAGCACTGGGAAAAACGCCCCCAGTGAAATCAGGAACACGGCCGGCGGATTGCCCAGCCCGAACCACAGGATCGACAGCGGGATGTAGGCGATGGGTGGAATCGGCCGCAGCAATTGCACCAGCGGGTTCATCCACGCATACACGCGGGGGCTGGCCCCCATCAGCAAGCCCAGCGGCAGCGCCAGCCCGGCGCCGATCGCAAAGCCGACGCCGACGCGGTACATGCTGCCCAGCGCGTCGTGGATCAACTCGCCCGAGACGGCCCAGGCCAGCCAGCCGCCCTGCCCCGCGTCATAGGGCTGCAGCGGCAACAGGTAGGCAATCCATTTCTCCACCACCGCCAGCGGCGCCGGCAACACTTGCGGGTTGACCCAGCCATTCATCGCCACCACTTGCCAGATGGCGATGGCAACGGCCGGGACCACCATGCCGATGCCCGCTTCCTTCCAGGTACTCCGCGACGGATTACGCGACTTCGCCATCAACGCTCCTTATTTGACACCCAGGCTTTTCTTGGCGGCATCGAGCATGTCAGTCTTGACCCACTCTTTCGCCACCGGCGGACGCGCCATGCGGCCGACGCCGGTTTTCACCATGACGTCCGTGGTGACCTGGATGTGTTCCGGCGTGATGTCATAGGAATAAGGCGAATTGCTGATGGCATCCTGGAAATCGTCGCTGGTGATCTGGCCTTTGAAGACCACGTCGCGCACATACTTTTCCGCTGTCGCCGGCTGGTCGATAAAGGTCTTGGTGGCTTCGACAAAGCAGCGCATGAACTTCTCCGCCACCGGCCGCTTCTCTTTATAGAATTTCTCCGTCATCACCATGGTCCGGATCGGCTCGCCGATCGGCGTGTCATACGGTTTCAGCATTTCCGTGCCAAAGCCCTTGTTGATGGCTTGCGACGATTGCGGCTCCGACTGCATCATGGCGTCGATGTTCTTGCCCAGCAGCGCCTGGTTTAAGTCCGCATAGGCGAGGAACACCAGTTGCACATCCTTGCCTGGCTGGTCGGACGCGGTCAGGCCGGCCTGCTGCAATTCCGCCAGCAACAGCACTTCCTGAATCCCGCCGCGTGTCACGCCGACTTTCTTGCCTTTTAAATCTTTCAACGATTTCATTTTCAAGTCGGCGCGTCCCACCAGCCGCGCACCGCCCTTGGCAAAGCCCGCCACGACAACGATCGGCGCGCCGCCCGCGCGGCCGGAAATCGCCGCTTCCGACGCGGTGGTGCCGACATCGAGTTCGCCGGCAATGATGGCCTGCATCACGTCCAGCCCCTTGGCGAACATGTGCTCTTCGACCTTGATACCGCACTTGGGGGCGATTTCCTTGATGTACGACACCGCGCCATAGTGGGCGAATTTCAGGTTGCCGAGGCGGACCACATCCTGTGCCTGGGCAGAACCGGCCAGCACCAGGGCCGCCGCCAGCAGGGTTTTTACAAATACTGTCTTCGTCATTGCTTTATGTCTCCAAGGAATAGTCAACCAGCCGAATCAGATTGTGAACAGATCATACCAAGCACTAATAGATATAAAGCAAGAAAATCAAAAAAACATCGGCTACCGCCGTCACAAACATGGGAAAGGCGGCACAGAGGGATTCAGGTAAAATGACGGGATTTTGCACCCTCTATATATAGACAATGCTAGACAATCTGACTCAACGGCTTGCCAAGGTCGTCAAGACCATGCGCGGCGAGGCGCGCCTGACCGAAGCCAACACGGCGGAAATGTTGCGCGAAGTGCGCATGGCGCTGCTGGAGGCGGACGTCGCCTTGCCGGCCGTGCGGGAATTCATTGCCAAGGTCAAGGAAAAGGCCATGGGCGAAGAAGTGCTGTCCTCGCTGACGCCGGGCCAGGCCCTGGTCGGTGTGGTGCAGCGCGAAATGGCGGCGCTGATGGGCGCCGACCTGGGCCCGGAAGCGACCCAACTGAGCTTTGCCCAGCAACCGCCGGCCATCATCCTGATGGCGGGTTTGCAAGGTGTGGGTAAAACCACCACCGTCGGCAAGCTGGCCAAGTACCTCAAGGAAGAAAAGAAAAAGAAAGTGCTGACGGTATCGGCCGACGTTTACCGTCCCGCCGCGATCGCCCAGCTGAAAACCGTGTCCGGCCAGGTCGGCGCGGACTTTTTCCCGTCCACACCGCAAGACAAGCCGGTCGATATCGCCCTGGCCGCGCTGGACTGGGCGAAAAAGCATTACCACGACGTGCTGATCGTCGACACTGCCGGCCGCCTTGGCATCGATGAAGAAATGATGAAAGAGATCGCCGCTGTGCACGGCGCGATCAAGCCGATTGAAACCCTGTTCGTGGTCGACGCGATGCTGGGCCAGGATGCCATCAACACCGCCAAGGCGTTCAACGATGCGCTGCCGCTGACCGGTATCGTGCTGACCAAGCTCGATGGCGACTCGCGCGGCGGTGCGGCGCTGTCGGTGCGCCACGTGACGGGCAAGCCGATCAAGTTTGCCGGCGTGTCGGAAAAACTGGACGGTCTGGAACCGTTCGACCCGGCCCGCATGGCCAGCCGCGTGCTGGGCATGGGCGACATCATGGCGCTGGTGGAAGAAGCGCGCAAAGGCGTCGATTCAAAAGCCGCGGCCGACCTGGCTGCCAAGGTCAAGTCGGGCGGCAAATTCGACATGAACGACTTCAAGGCGCAGCTGGGCCAGATGAAGAAAATGGGCGGCATGGCCAGCCTGGTGGACAAACTGCCGGCGCAATTCCAGCAAGCGGCCGGCGGCGCCAACATGGACCAGGCCGACAAGCAGGTGCGCCGCATGGTCGGCATCATCGATTCGATGACGAAGGCCGAACGCGCCAAGCCGGAACTGATCAAAGCCACCCGCAAGCGCCGCATCGCGGCCGGCGCCGGCGTGCAGGTGCAGGAAGTGAACCGCATGCTGAACCAGTTCGAGCAAATGCAAACCATGATGAAGAAACTGTCCGGCGGCGGCATGATGAAAATGATGCGCGCCATGAAGGGCATGATGCCGGGCATGCGTTAAGCATAGCCTGAGATGAGGCGCCCGGCCTGAAGGCCCGGCACCTGTGCCGACCCTCATGAAAACGGCCCGGCCGCGTAAGCCGCCGGGCCGTTTTGTTTGCGGCCGCTCCGGGGCATTGTTCCGTAGGGCGGTTTTGCCAAAGGCAAAGCCGCCATGCCTGCGCCGCCACCAGCATATGCCGCACCGGCTCGCATGCATGGCGGCTTTCGCCTGCGGCGAAAACCGCCCTACATCAAGCTGCGGCCGCAGTACGTGCCACACGCCGGCGCCGATGCAGCCACCCCGCCATGCCAATCACAGCCCCCACGATCACCGCCACCGGCCACGGCACCAGCGCCGGCGCCGCCACCGGCGTCACGGCCGGATCGCGCAAGTCGTCCGGGAACGGCCGCGCACCGACCGGCACGATTTTCCAGTCGGCCTGGTCCGGCGGCGTGCGCTGCATGAATTCATCGAACGAAAACACCGGGTTCGATCCCATCACACGGCTGGACGGGATTTGCGGTATGCGCACCAGCACCAGCGCCTCGACATCGCTTTGCAACTGTTTTTCAAAGCCGCTCAAGGAACGGGCCATGCCGGCACGCGCCCCCACCAGTTGCAGCAAATCCTCACCCAGCGCTTCAAACGCGACCGCCGGATACAGCCGCACCTGCTCTTCGGTCAGGTAGTCATAAATCTTGCGGCCACTCTCCAGGCTCAGGTCCCTGGCGGCCAGGTAGGCATACGCGCCCACGGCTTTCAACTGGCTGGTGGGCCCGCGCTCCGGCAAGTTCCAGCCCAGCGCCTTGAACACATCGACACTGATGCCGGCGCAATTGGATTGCGCGTGGCGGTAATGAAAATCATGCCGGTAAAAATGGTTGAACACGCGCTGCACCCCGCCCTGGTAAGCCACCGCCGTCCGGGGATGCTTCAGTACCGCCACCAGCATGTACGACGGCCGGTAGTAACTCTGGCCGCTGTTCACATCCATCAGGTAGTTATCCATCGTCACCGGCGCGGCAATGGTGCCCTTTTCACTGAACGAATCGAGGTTGTAGAAATTGTTGACGATCCAGTCCGACCACTCGCCACGCCGGCCCAGCTGGCCGGTGGCGATGGCGAAGTGGCCGCCGAAGGCTTCATCGTCATCGCCCTGGGCGCCATTGAGCATGATGCCGATGGCGGCCTTGTCCTGCCATTGCCGCGCCTGTCCCGGCGTACGCTCCCACAGCAGGCGCGTGGCGTACGGGCTGGCGGCGCCGCCGCCGTCGGCCTGCACCAGCGAGCGCAGCGTTTCACCCGGCGCCAGCGGCTGCGCCGCAAGTTTCGCGCCATCGATGGTGAAGTCCTTGGGCCACACCGTACGCGCGACAAAGGCTTGCTGCTGTTCCACATAGGCGCCCCGCATGCGCACCGGACGCTGCGCAAAGAACGCCGTGGTCTTGCCATCCCAGAACGAGCGGTTGCTGGCGATTTTCGGCGTCAAATGAAAACCGGTTTGTCCGCCGTCGGCGCTGCGCAGCACACCGCCTGCGGGCAGGATGGCGGCATCGTCGAGGATATGGGGCGCGGCCAGCCAGACCAGACCCGGATACGCCAGCGCACCGGTCTGGCCGGTGGAGGCCCAGTCGCGCACATCGCGCATGATGTCGCCGGTGGCGGCATGCGACGACAGCGCCTGCGCACCCAGCGGCACCGCCAGCGTCTGGTCACGGAAGTACCACAAGCCTTGCTTCAGCGTCGGACAATCGGTGCAATGGCCGGTGGCGACGCGGAAGTGCCCGGCAGGCAGCAAGCCCAGCCGCTCGCCGGACAACGCATCCTTCAATCCGCCAGGCCCTGCGGCAACGGCCGGCAGCGCGGCCGACATGGACAGCGCGGCAACGGACAGCATTCGATTCATGAAGCACCCCGTCAAAGTTATGAAATTGGCAAACTACACAATTTCCCGTTGCCACGCCACTGAAATGTGCAGCGATGGCCTGTAACGCCGGTGAATGCACGGATTCCACAGTGAAAGCCCTTTCCGTATCGTTTCCGTGAAAAAACACGAAAAACACTTGCATACTGAGCAAACCCCCGCCAATATTAGCCGTGCGATTGAATTGCGCAACTATTACAGTGACAGTGTTCGTTAAGGAGGCTCGAAGATGGCAACAGCCAAGAAAACCCCAGCAGCACCAGCAAAGAAAGCGGCGGCGGCCAAGCCTGCAGCCAAAAAAGCGGCACCCGCAGCAAAGCCTGCAGCCAAAGCAGCGGCGCCGGCACGCAAGCCTAACGCAGCCTTCATGAAAGAAATGAAGCCATCGGCAACGCTGGCTCCAGTGGTCGGCGCCAACCCGCTGCCACGCACGGAAGTCACCAAGAAAGTCTGGGAATACATCAAGAAGCACAACCTGCAAGACGCGGCAAACCGCCGCATGATCAATGCGGACGACAAGCTGAAAGCCGTCTTCGGCGGCAAAGCCCAAGTGTCGATGTTCGAGATGACCAAACTGATCTCCGACCACCTGAGCTGATCGCTGCGCGTTGCGCAACGCACGCCAAAAGCCCCGATGCCGCAAGGCCCGGGGCTTTTAACTTTTTGGAGAGCCGGTCAGGGTGACGCGGCCAAGGTGACGCCCGCGCCGGAACTGTGCTTCCACTTGTTCCACGCCGCCAGCACCGCATTCGGGTACTCCGGCTTGCCGCGCGAACCGTTATAGCGGCCCAGCGCCAGGAACAGATTACCCTTTTCCATGTCGATGTACATGCGCAGGATGGCGCAGCCATAGCGCAAATTGGTCTGCATGTTGAACAGCTTGCGGCGGTCGGCGTCGCCGATCACGTTGGTCCAGAACGGCATCACCTGCATATAGCCGCGCGCCCCCACCACCGACACCGCGTACTTGCGGTACGCCGATTCCACCTGGATCAGTCCCAGCACCAGGCCGGGATCGAGCCCGGCCCGCTTGGTCTCGTACCACAGGGTTTCCAGGAATTCCGTGCGCACCTGGTCGTCCGGCAGCTTACGCTGCAGGCGTCCGGACAAATCCGCGAACCAGGTCTCGTAGCGCTGCCGGTCCGACACATTGGCAAAGGCGGGTTTCGGCGGGCGCGCATCAAGGATGGCGTTGGACAGCGCCAGCCGCACCGAGTCGGCCAGCGCTTCTTCCTGCTGGTTGCCGGCAAAGCCGTACGGCGCCGCCAGGATCCCGGTCATCAGGGCCAAGCTGTACCACCAGCGCTTGGGAAGCGCCCGGAGTTGGCGCCGGTCGGCGCCTGGCCGCTGGTGGTGTCGCCTGTTCACGGCTGTACTTTGCCTTTGATGAAGTTGATGATGTCGGCCACCGGCACGGCGGTCGCTTCGGTATCGCGGCGGCCCTGGTATTCCAGGTTGCCTTCCTTCAGGCCGCGCTCGCCAATCACGACGCGGTGCGGCACGCCAATCAATTCCCAGTCCGCGAACATCGCGCCCGGACGCAGGCCACGGTCATCGACGATGACGTCGATGCCGGCCGCTTCGGCCGCCGCATACAGTTTATCGGTCTCTTCCTTGACCATCTCGCTGCGGTCATAACCCATCGGGCACAGCACCAGTTCAAACGGCGCCAGCGAGGTTGGCCAGATGATGCCCTTGTCGTCGAAGTTCTGTTCGATCGCGGCGCCCAGGATACGGGTCACGCCGATACCGTAGCAACCCATTTGCAGCGGCGCTGCTTTGCCTTGCTCGTCCAGGTAGGTCGCGTTCATCGATTGCGAATACGCGGTGCCCAGCTGGAACACGTGACCCACTTCGATGCCGCGCTCGATCGCCAGCACGCCTTTGCCGTCCGGCGAGGCGTCGCCTTCCACCACGTTGCGCAAGTCGGCGACGATCGCCGGCTCGGCAATGTCACGGCCCCAGTTGGCGCCGGTGTAGTGGTAATCCGCTTCATTGGCGCCGGTCACGAAGTCCGACATCAGCGCCACGGTGCGGTCGGCCACCACCGTCACAGGCGCCTTGGTCCCGATCGGGCCCAGGTAGCCCGGCACGCAGCCGTAGACTTCCAGGATTTCCGCTTCGGTCGAGAAACGGTGGTTGGCCAGGCCCGCGACCTTGCCGACCTTGATTTCGTTGAGTTCATGGTCGCCGCGCAGCAGCAGCATGAAGTACTGCTTCTTGCCGTCTTCGCCTTCCACCGTCAGCGCGATGGTTTTCAGCGTGTTTTTCAGGTCGATGCCCAGCAGCTTGGCCACATCTTCGCACTTTTGCGCTTTCGGGGTCGAGGTTTTGACCAGCGCGCCGGACGCCGCGGCGCGCGTGCCGGTGGCCACGGCTTCCGCCGCTTCCATGTTGGCCGCGAAATCCGAGGTTGGGCAATACACCAGCGCATCTTCGCCGGTGGAGGCGATCACGTGGAATTCATGCGAACCGGTGCCGCCGATGGCGCCATTGTCGGCCGCCACGGCGCGGAACTTCAGGCCAAAGCGGGTGAAGATCTTGGTGTAGGCGTCAAACATGATCTGGTAAGACTTTTGCATGCCTTCCAGGTCGCGGTCGAACGAATACGCATCCTTCATGGTGAATTCGCGGCCACGCATCAAGCCGAAACGGGGACGGCGTTCGTCGCGGAATTTCGTCTGAATGTGGTAAAAATTCAACGGAAGCTGCTTGTAGGATTTAATTTCCGAGCGAACAACATCGGTGATGACTTCTTCCGACGTTGGCTGGATCGCGAACTCGCGGCCATGGCGGTCTTTCACGCGCATCAATTCCGGGCCCATCTTGTCCCAGCGGCCGGTTTCCTGCCACAGCTCGGCCGGCTGCACCAACGGCATCAGCAACTCGATGGCGCCGGATTTGTTCATCTCTTCGCGGATGATGGCTTCGACCTTGCGAATCACTTTCAGGCCCATCGGCATGTAGGTGTAGATACCCGAACCGAGGCGCTTGATCATGCCCGCACGCATCATCAGTTTGTGGCTGACGATTTCAGCATCGGACGGAGCTTCTTTGAGAGTTGAAATAAAAAATCGTGAGGCGCGCATACGTTGAATTCTTTTTCAAAAAGAGAGAGTTATAATCAACCTAATTTTAAAGGATTAGCTGGCTGATGCGTCCAAACTTTATACAAATGCGTTCATTGGATGGCTTGCCGGCCGTTGCCGTACCACGGCGGCGGTGTCGGCGCGCAGGTTTGTGGGCAAAAATATAAGAAGGGCGCGCGGCAGCAGAAAGTTTGAGGTGCACTATGCTCGACCGTGAAGGGTTTCGGCCCAACGTCGGCATCATCCTGCTTAACGCCCATAACGAGGTGTGGTGGGGCAAACGGGTGCGCGAGCACTCGTGGCAATTTCCGCAAGGTGGGATCAAGTATGGAGAAACGCCTGAACAGGCAATGTACCGGGAGCTGGAAGAAGAAATAGGATTACGAGCAGAACACGTCAAGATCATCGGACGGACCCGCGACTGGCTGCGCTACGAGGTGCCAGATCACTTTATCAAGCGGGAAATCCGTGGCCATTACCGTGGCCAGAAACAGATCTGGTTTTTGTTGCGCATGTGTGCGCGCGACAACGACGTCAACCTGCGACTGACGGACCACCCCGAGTTCGACGCCTGGCGCTGGCATGAATACTGGGTTCCACTCGATGTGGTGATCGAGTTCAAGCGCGATGTGTACCAGCGGGCCTTGCAGGAATTGTCCCGCTTCCTGACGTGGCCACCGCATGGCGAACGGCACCGTCACCACACGTCACGCTACCTGCGCCAGCCACATGCGCGGGGGGCAAATGGCAACAATGGCAATAATGGCAACACTGCCAATAAAGCCACCGCCGCCAATGCTGCCGCGACGGCGGCCCCACCGGGCTCTGACGCGGCCGCGCCGGAACTGGTCGTCGCCACCGGAGAAGTACTGGCCGTCACGCCACAAATCGTTATACCCGGCAAGGAGTGAATTGCCTGAAACGGACGCTTCGGCGTCCGTTTTTCATGATGGCGGAGGGATAGTGTGCCGCCGGGCCGCCGGCCGGAACAGGTACAATGGCGGATTGTCTGTATTGTGCAAGCTTATGTTCAACCCTTCCCAAAGCGACGTACGCCGCTTCTTTTGCGACGTGTTCCGCAAGCAGCGCGCCAACGAAATCCTGACGCCGCTGGAAACCATGGCGTCCGACTGGATCCGCCACCACCCCGAATACCATGACGTGCTGGCCGACGTGGAGTCTGCTTTGGCGCGCGATTTTTCCGTCGACACCGGCCAGACCAACCCGTTCCTGCACCTGTCGATGCACTTGTCGATCGATGAACAGATTTCCATCGACCAGCCGCCCGGCATCCGCGCGGCCGCCACCGCGCTGACCCTGAAACTCGATTCCGCGCACGAAGCGCAGCACCAGATCATGGATTGTTTGGGCGAGATGATCTGGAATGCGCAGCGCAGCGGGCTGCCGCTCGATGGCGATGCTTACGTGGAAGCGGTCAAGCGCCGCCTGTGATGCGGCGGCGCTTGCGGTTTTATCAGGCCAGACGGAATCCCGCTTTCGACAGCGGCAATTCCAAGACCCGCTTACCGGTCGCGGCAAACAGCGCATTGGCGACGGCCGGTGCCAGCGGCCCCACCGCTTCCTCCCCCACACCGCCCGGCGCTTCACTGCTGTCGACCAGCGTCACCTGCATGGCCGGGGTTTCCGCCAGTGACAGCAAACGGTAATCCGTGAAGTTCGACTGTTCCACGGCGCCCTCCTTCACCGTGATTTCCCCGTAAAACGCCGCCGTCAGCGCAAAGATATTGCCGCCCTCGACCTGCCCGCGCACATTGCGCGGATTGACCGCCGTGCCGCAATCGATGACGGTGGTCACGCGATGCAGCTTGACCCTCGCCTCTTTATCAACGGACAGTTCCACCACTTGCCCGATGTGGCTGCCATTGGCGTGGGTAAACGCCATGCCGCGCTTGCGCCCCGCCGGCGCGGGTGTACGCCAGCCGGATTGCGCCTCCAGCGTATCGAGCACGCGCAACCCGCGCGCGTCCGGCTTCATCATCTTGCGGCGGTAATCGAAGGGATCGGCCTGCGCCAGCAATGCCAGTTCGTCGATGAACGATTCGGACGCGAACACGTTTTGCGAGGACGCCACCGAACGCCAGTACCCCAGTGGCACTCCGGCCTCGATGGTGGTCACCCGCCCCAGCCATGCGGGGATGGTGTAGTAGCGCGTCAGCGGCATGCCGATCGCGCTGCGGTCGAACGGCTTGGTCGCTTCCTTGTCCGCGCCGAAGCGGGAATAATTGAAAATCGAATCGCACGCCCAGTCGACCCGGATCGCCGTCAGCGCACCGGCGGCATCGGTATGCGCGCGCAGGCGCTGCACCACGGCGGGCCGGTGATAGCCGTGGCGCATGTCTTCCTCGCGGCTCCACAGCAGCTTGACGGGCACGCCCGCCACCTTCGCCACCAGCGCGGCCTGCACCGCGAAATCCGCTTCGATGCGACGCCCGAAGCCGCCGCCACTGAGGGTGGTATGAATCGTGACCGCTTCCGGCGCCATGCCCAGCGCCTTCGCAACCGCGTCCTGCGCAGTCTGCTGCGCCTGCGTCGGCAGCCACAGTTGCGCCTTGCCGCCATGGATGTGGGCGGTGCCGTTCATCGGCTCCATGGTTGCATGCGCCAGCAGCGGCACGGCATAGGTGCGGTCCAGCGTGGCGCTGCCTTTGGCGGCGGCAAGGTTGTATTCCCCCTGCACCTGTTCGGCCTTTCTGGTGGGGGACACCACCAGCTCGCCGTCTTGTTGCACGGCGTCGCGCAACTGCGCCATGTACGCGGCGCTGGTCTGTTTGCTGGCACCGGACAAGTCCCATTCCGGCTTCAAGGCATTCAACGCCTGCTGCGCGCGCCAGTAACTGTCGGCCACCACGGCCACCGCATCCGGCAACTTCACGACGTGCTTCACGCCGCGCCGCGCCAGCGCCGGCTGCGCATCCACCGCCTTCAGTTTGCCGCCGAAGTGCGGGCATTGCAGGATCGCCGCATGCAGCATGCCGGGCAGTTTCACGTCGATGCCGAAGATCGCGCTGCCATCGGTCTTGGCCGGCAAATCGAGGCGGGCCACATCCTTGCCCATGTGGCGCCAGCGCTCTTTCGGCATCAATGGCGGGTCGGCCGGCACCGGTTGCGCGGCGGCTTGCCGCACCAGGCTGGCATAGGCGAGCTTGCGGCCGCTGGCCGCGTGGGTCACGAAACCGGCCTGCGTATTGCATTCGGCGGCAGGCACTTTCCACTGCGCCGCCGCGGCGGAGACCAGCATGGCGCGGGCTTGGGCGCCGGCCTTGCGCAGTTGCTTGTACTGTTGCGCCACGCCGCCGCTGCCATAGGTCGCGTATTCGCCCCAGCCCGGGTTGATGTATTGTTTTTCCACCGGCGCCATCTCGATGCGGATGGTTTTCCAGTCCAGGTCCAGTTCATCGGCCAGCATTTGCGCGATCGCGGTGCCGGTGCCCTGGCCGATTTCACTGGTGTTGGACAGGATGGTGACCGCGCCGTCCGGGGCAATGCGAACCCAGCCCGGCGGCGGCGCGGCGGCGGCGGCATCGGACGCGGCGGCGGCCGTCTGGGCAATCGCCGCCCCCGGGCCCACTGTCACCAGCAGCCCGCCCGCCGCCAGCGTTTTCAGGAAATCGCGGCGGCTCATGCTGCATCCTCCACCTTCATGCCGGCCGCGCGCTTGATGGCGCGGCGCACGCGCGGATAGGTGCCGCAGCGGCACAGGTTGGTCATGGCCGCATCGATTTGCGCGTCGGTCGGTTTCGGCGTGGCTTTCAGCAGCGCGGCCGCCGCCATCAGCATGCCGGACTGGCAGTAGCCGCATTGCGGCACCTGCTCCGCGATCCAGGCCTGCTGCAGCGCATGCTTGCGCTCGGGCGACAGGGCTTCGATGGTGCGCACCTTCGCCTTGCCCACGGCGCTGACCGGCATCACGCAACTGCGCACCACCTTGCCGTCGATGTGCACCGTGCAGGCGCCACAGGCGCCGGCGCCGCAACCGTATTTGGTGCCGGTCAGGCCCAGCGTATCGCGCAAGACCCACAGCAGCGGCGTATCGTCCTCGACGTCGGCCTTGTGGGCCGCGCCGTTGATATTTAATTGATAACTCATTGTCTCCCCCATAAGGAGGGGCCAGCTTATCACCGGCACTGAAAACAGCTGAATTAAGGCCGGCTTAAAACGCAAAAAAGCCCGCTCATTGCGGGCTTTTTATGCAACACGGGGATGCGAATCAGCGCTTCAAGACCAGCGTACCTGGCAGGCTATGCAGGTAAGCCGCGACATCCTTGATGTCCTGGCCGGACAGGCTTTGCACCTGGCCGCCCATGATGGCGTTGGCGCGGCCATTGCCCTTGTCGCCGCGCTTGTAGGCGGTCAGCGCATGCGCCAGGTAATCGGCGTGCTGGCCGGCCAGCTTCGGATAGCTCGGGTCGATCGGGGTGTTGTAGTCCTTGCCGTGGCAAGCGAAGCAGTTGGCTTTCTCGGCCAGTGCTTTGCCTTTTTCGATATTGCCGCCGGCGGACGCGGCGAATGGCAGTACGGAACAGAACAGGGCGATGATGATTTTTTTCATGGAACGTGGCCTCATTTCGCGGTTTTGGTTTGCTGCGAGTAGTACGCAGCGATGTCGGCGATGTCCTGGTCGGACAGGCTGACCGCGATACCCTTCATCGATGGGTGCTTGCGTTCACCTTTCTGGTAGCCCTTCAACGCGTTCTCGATGTACTTCGCCGTTTGGCCGCCAATCATCGGTACCTGGAACACTTCCGGGAACGTTGCTTTGTAGCCGGGAATGGCGTGGCAACCAATACACATTTCGATCTTGGCTGGAGCAGCTTTAGGGTCTCCTACCACGTCGGCCGCTGCGGCCACGTTGGCGAGGCCCGCGAGCACGAGAACTGCGTAGATTTTTTTCATAGTGAGGACTAGGTTAACGTCAGTAAATAAAAGCACTGCAAGGCACTGCAAACTGCTACTGCCTGAGCATAAAAGTTGACTTTTACGCTAACAATTCTCGATTCTAACCTAATAAAATGCCGCCAGTCCACATCATCCGGACGCAGTGTGGTATAGCGTTCTGACATATACTCGTCGGATTATTTCCCCTTACGAGAGCAGTCGAACATGCATCCGAACAAAGACGCCGCCCCGCGCTTCCAGGGTTCCGACAATTATGTCGCCACCAATGACCTGAAACTGGCCGTCAATGCGGCACTGACTTTGCAGCGCCCGCTGCTGATCAAGGGCGAACCCGGCACCGGCAAAACCATGCTCGCCGAGGAAGTCGCCGCCGCGCTGGACATGCCGCTGATGCAATGGCACATCAAATCCACCACCAAGGCCCAGCAAGGCCTGTATGAGTATGACGCCGTGTCCCGCCTGCGCGATTCGCAGCTGGGCGACGAGCGCGTGCGCGATATCCACAACTACATCGTCAAGGGCGTGCTGTGGCAAGCCTTCACGGCGCCGGAACCGGTGGTCTTGCTGATCGATGAAATCGACAAGGCCGACATTGAATTCCCCAACGACTTGCTGCGCGAGCTGGACCGCATGGAATTCTATGTCTATGAAACGCGCGAAATGGTGCAGGCCAAGCACCGTCCGCTGGTCATCATCACGTCCAACAATGAAAAGGAATTGCCGGACGCGTTCCTGCGCCGCTGCTTCTTCCACTACATCAAATTCCCGGACAAGGAGACGATGGAAGCCATCGTCAACGTCCACTATCCAAACCTGAAGCAGGAATTGCTGGCGCAGGCGCTGCAAACCTTCTATGAAGTGCGTGACGTGCCTGGCCTGAAGAAAAAACCATCGACGTCGGAATTCCTCGACTGGCTGAAACTGTTGCTGGCGGAAGACATCCCGGCCGAAGCCTTGCGCAGCAAAGACCAGAAAGCCATCGTGCCGCCACTGCACGGCGCGCTGCTGAAAAATGAACAGGACGTGCACCTGTTCGAGCGCCTGGTGTTCATGAACCGGAACAGCCGCTGATGAATGTTGTGGAAAACATCACGCTGGAACTGAACGGCGTGCGCCTGGAACCGCTGGGTCCCCAGCACGCGGACGGCTTGCGCGCCGCCGCGGCGGACGGCGAGTTATGGACGCTGCGCATCACGTCCGTGCCGGAACCGCACGAAACCGACGCGTACATCCAGACGGCGCTGGACATGCGCCCTTTCCGCTTTGCGTTCGCGGTGATCGATGCGCTCAGCAACACGGTGATCGGCACCACCAGCTACCACGATATCGTTCCCGCGATCGGCCGGGTTGAAATCGGCTACACGTGGTACGCGCGCAGCCGCCAGCGCACCTCCGTCAACACGTCGTGCAAGCTGATGCTGCTGGCGCACGCGTTTGATACGCTGGACTGCGCGGTGGTGGGCTTCCGTACCGATAATTTCAATTACACGTCGCAGGCCGCCATCGAGCGGCTCGGCGCGCACAAGGATGGCGTGCTGCGCCACCACGGGCTGCGCCGCGACGGCACCGTGCGCGACACCGTCATGTACAGCATCACGCGCGGCGAATGGCCTGAAGTCAAAGCCCATTTGCGCTACCGGTTGCAACGAGGCTGATTATGCTGATCGATTTTTTCTTTACGCTCAAGGAAGCGAAAATCCCCGTCTCCATCAAGGAATTCCTGACCTTGCTGGAAGCGATGGAAAAGAACGTCATTGAGTCGTCGCTGGACGATTTCTATTACCTGGCCCGCCTCACCTTGGTCAAGGATGAAGCCCACTTCGACAAGTTCGACCGCGCCTTTGCCCAATACTTCAAGGGCGTCAACGGCGCCTTCGATGCCAATGCCGGCATCCCGCTGGACTGGCTGCTGCAGCGCATGAAGCGCGAGCTGACGCCGGAACAGATCGCCGCGCTGGAAAAGTTCGGCTACGACAAGCTGATGGACCGCCTCAACGAACTGCTGAAAGAGCAGAAGGAGCGCCACGAAGGCGGCAGCAAGTGGATCGGCACCGGCGGCACTTCGCCCTTTGGCCATGGCGGCACCAATCCGGAAGGCGTGCGCATCGGCGGCAAGGGCGGCAACCGCACCGCCGTCAAAGTGTGGGAACAGCGCGCCTACAAGGATTACGACGGCGACCGCGAACTGGGCACACGCAACATCAAGGTGGCGCTGCGCCGCCTGCGCAAATTCGCGCGCGAGGGACACGAGGAAGAACTGGCGCTGGACCAGACCATCCGCGCCACCGCGAACAACGCGGGCTTCCTCGACATCAAGATGCAGCCCGAGCGCAAGAACAATATCAAGGTGCTGATGCTGCTGGACGTGGGCGGCACGATGGATGACCACATCGAGCGCACCGAAGAATTGTTCTCGGCCGCGAAGACGGAATTCAAGAACATGGAGTTCTTCTATTTCCACAACTGCGTCTACGATTACCTGTGGAAGAACAACCGCCGCCGCAACGCGGAGCGCTTTTCCACCTGGGACGTGCTGCGCAAGTACACGCCGGACACCAAGCTGATTTTCGTGGGCGACGCCACCATGAGCCCCTATGAAATCCTGCAGCCGGGCGGCTCCGTCGAGTACAACAACGAGGAAGCGGGCGCCGAATGGGTGGCGCGGTTCACCGCCGCGTTCCCCAAGTTCATCTGGCTCAATCCGGAACCGGAAGGCTTGTGGCAATACCGCCAGTCCGTCAATATCATGCGCCAGTTGATGAACAACCGCATGTTCCCCATCACCATCGAGGGGCTGGAACGGGCGATGCGGATGCTCAGCAAATAGCATACCGTGCTGACGACACACTATGTTTCGGAACTTCGGTTACGGACGGAGGATATTCCTTCGTTCGACCGCTATCCGTTTTCATTACCGGTCGTACGCAACCTGGAGCAGCTGAAATTCCACCCCAAGGTCACCTTCATCATCGGGGAAAACGGCTCTGGGAAATCGACGCTGCTCGAAGCGCTGGCCGTCGCCCTTGGATTCAATGCGGAGGGCGGCTCGCGCAATTTTAATTTCAGCACCCACGCGTCACACTCGGAACTGCACAGTTACCTGCGTGTCGTAAAGGGATACCGCTACCCCAGGGATAATTTCTTCCTGCGCGCGGAAAGCTTTTTCAATGTCGCCACCGAAGTGGAAAACCGGGGTGTCAAGGGTTATGGCGACCGCCAACTGCATGCGCAATCGCATGGCGAAGCATTCCTCTCGCTGATGCTGGACCGATTCCGTGGCCATGGCCTTTATTTGCTGGATGAACCGGAAGCAGCCCTGTCGCCGCAGCGCCAACTGGCTGTGCTGACGCGCCTGCATCAGTTGGCCGGCGACAATTCGCAATTCATCATTGCCACCCACTCCCCTATCCTGATGGCCTATCCGGATGCATGGATTTACGCGTGTACCGAACATGGCACCCAGCGCGTGGCGTACGAAGACACCGAACACTATCAGGTGACCCGCAATTTCCTGCTGCATCCACAGCGCATGCTCAATGTACTGCTGGGTGACGAAGGCGGATGACGGCTGGCAGATTTATTTGCCGGCCGTTGTAAGAAACCCGCGTGGCCGATGACTACCTGTTCAAGTACAGCTCATCCGCCCACGCCATGACCGCCCGACCGCCCCTGAACGCCGCCAGCGCCAGCCAGAACGACCGCTACGCGCAGGCCATTGCCAGCTTCGGGCCGGACATCGCCCGCTTTGCCATGGGCTACGAGCGCGATAGCGCCAAGCGCCAGGAACTGCTGCAGGAAATCCACGTCGCGCTGTGGCAAAGCTTTGCCACCTACAAGGAACAGTGCTCGCTGCGCACCTGGGCCTACCGTGTCGCGCACAACGTGGGCGCAACGCATATCCAGCGCACCTTCCGCATGGCCGACCGTATCAGCCTGGACCTCGATGAAGCAGGAGAAGTGCCTGACGAACGCGATGGCATTGCCGACGCCGAGCGGCGCATGGACATGGAACGCTTGCTGGCATTAATCCACAAGCTGGCGCCGCTGGACCGCGAAGTGATGCTGCTGTACCTGGAAGATCTCGATGCCGCCGCCATCGGCGACGTCACCGGCATTTCCGCGCGCAATGTCGCCACCAAGATCCACCGCATCAAGGCGCTGCTGGCCCGCCAACTGGGCTCGAAAGGATAATCATGGACGAGCAGGATATCAAGAATATGTGGCGCGCCGCGCCCGCCGCCGGCGCCGCAACGCCGCTGCAGGAAGCCGAACTGGCCAAGCGTGCCCGCACGTTCCAGCGCCGCATCGCGCGCCGCAATGCCATGGAATATGTGGCTGCGCTGCTGGTGTGCGCGGGCTTCGCGCACTACCTGTGGGCCTTTCCCGATCCGCTGATGCGCGCCGGCAGCCTGCTGTCGATCCTCGGCACCCTGGTGGTGGTCTGGCAGTTGCGCCGGCGCGCGTCCAGCCGCCCGCTGCCGGGCGCGGCATCCGCCCTGCCAAGCCGCGACTTCCACCGCGCGGAACTGATCCGCCAGCGCGACGCGCTGCGTTCCGTCTGGCTGTGGTACGTGGCGCCGCTGGTGCCGGGCATGGTGGTGTTCCGCCTCGGCGTGAACGCCAATCCCGATCCATCGCTGCCGTTTGCCCGTGGCTGGGCCGCGGAGGGATTCATTGCCGCTGTCGTGCTGGTGGTCATCCTGATCAACCTGTATGGCGCGCACAAGCTGCAGCGCCAGATCGACCAGCTCGATCAAGTCAACGCTTAACTTTTAACGTCACCCGGAGGTTTGTATGAAACGTTCCCCCCACAAGGCGGGGCGGACGGCGCTCGCCTGCGCCCTCGCCGCATCGGTTATCACCGCCATCCCGGCCGCCGCGGCACCCGCGCTGGACGCCAGCGCCCGCAGCCTGGCAACCCAGCGCACCGGCAGCGGCGCGCTGGCCAGCATCGTCATCGGCATCGTGGAGCAAGGCGGCGAGCCGGCCGTGTATGGCTTCGGCAAGGTCGATGGCCGTGTCCCCGATGGCGGCACCGTGTATGAAATCGGTTCCGTCACCAAGACCTTTACGGCGCTGCTGCTGGCGCAGGAAGCCGCCGCAGGCCGCCTGTCGCTGGACGAGCCGGTGCAGCGCCTGCTGCCCGGCTACACCATCCCCGCGTGGCAGGGCCAGGCCATCACCTTGCGCGACCTGGCCACGCAAACGTCCGGCCTGCCCCGGTTGCCCACCGGCTTTGTCCCGCCCGACATGGCCAATCCTTACGCGGGATATGGCGCGGCCGAACTGCAAGCCTTCCTGCGCGGCCACCAGCTGGCGCGCAAACCGGGGGCCTCGTACGAATACTCCAATCTCGGTTACGGTCTGCTGGGCGTGGCGCTGGCGACCCGCACCGGCCAGCCCTATGGCACGCTGGTGCATGAACGCATTGCCGTACCGCTGGGCATGCAATCGACCGGCATCGCCCTGACGTCGGCCATGCGCGCCAGGCTGGCGCCAGGCCACGACGCCACCGGCAAGCCCGCCGCCAACTGGGATTTCGACACGATGGCCGGCGCCGGCGCCTTGCGCTCCACCGCCACCGACATGCTGCGCTACCTGAAAACCCTGATGCCCGCCGCCGCCGGCACGCCGTATGCGCTGGCCGTACAGCGCCAGCGCCCTGTGATGCAGGGCGCGGACATCGCACTGGGCTGGTACCTGAGCGACGTGCGCGGCACGCGCATCGTCTGGCATAACGGCCAGACCGGCGGCTATGCGGGCTTTGCCGGTGTGACGGCGGACGGCAAGCGCGCTGTCGTGGTGCTGGCCAATACTTCAGCACCGGTGGACGATATTGCGCAGGCGGCACTGGTGCCGGGTGCTTCGCTGCCCGCCGCCACGGTTGCGTTGGCGCCGGAGGTGCTGGCCGGTTACACCGGTAAATACCAATTGGCGCCCGGTTTTGTACTGGCGGTGCAGCCGCTGCGCCAGGGCCTGCAAGTGCAGGCGACGGGGCAGCCGCCGTTCGATGCGCAAGCCACGGCGCACGACGAATTCATTGTGGCGGCAGTCGATGCGAAGCTGGTTTTCCGGCGCAATGCGGCCGGTGCGGTGGAAAGCGTGGTGCTAAGGCAGCATGGGCGGGAGATGCCGGGTGAGCGGGTTGAGTGAGCTTCCGCTACGCAGGAAAAACCAAGGGTGGGCTGATCGTTAGCCCACATCCGCCCGGCTGCGGCCGATCAATTTACAGCCGCATTCGGTGGTTGCCGAGTTGGCAGGTTTTGACGACTGGCTGCGCAGATGGCGCTGCCAGCGCGTGGATTGTCATGGCGCAAGTTGGCAAGCACGAGAGCATTCTCTTCATTTTAATGAATGGCTACGTAGAGTCACGCGCGTCACCGTCAATTTATCAGGACGTCAGGGCGAGGAGCTAACCAAGCTGTCGACCACACGCCAGTACTCGCCTGCATGCTTGACGCTATTTAAATAAAATTCAACATTGACCACCTCAGTGCTTTGTGAATTTTTATGCAACTGCACAAAACCTCGCAAAAACATCTTTCGTCCTTTTGAAAAAAAACAATAATACACATCTCCATAATTCACTTTTCTTCGATAAACATACTGCCCCTCCGAGCAATACGCCTTAGCCAACTCCGAAGAATTATTAAATTCCTCCACGGTGTTATACCAAGCAATAACTGCCATGGATGGAATTTTCTTTCTCTCAACGTAATCAAACAAACTTTCTTTGTTTAAATCAGGGCAGCTTTCGCGACGATTAAACAATACGTAAACCCCTCGATCCGGTGCATCGGAAGCGCCAGTACAGCGAGGAAAAACCGTTGGCAATTCCACGCCAAACGATAGTTGATCATTCCAATAGAGTGCTCCAGCCAGCACACCAGTCATCAATAACATTTTATTTTCCCTGCTATTGCATCCAAATCGCTTTTCGTCGAACTACCGTTTCGAGCTGTCGTCGCAACAATACCTCATAGCAGGGGTTGACTGAATTATATTTTGGCGGAGTAAGCAATTCTTTCACAAAATCATCAATATTACTAATCTCCTTTAAACGGCGTCCCCACTGGGTTTTGTTTTCAAAATAATCTGTGGCGGCTTGGAACGAATCAAAGGACAAGTTATTTCCACCGGCCTTGGTAAGACCCCACGGGTTGTGCAGGCTTCTGTTATGGGCGTCCAGCCACGCACATTCGGCCGAGGATAACGCAAATAGCAAATCTTCATTGGTCTTCATTCGTGTCGACAGGTTGTGAATAGGACCATACATATCGTTGAAATAGTTATTTACCTTTTCAGGGTTTGCGGCTTTCGCCGCAGATAATTTTACCGAAGGCCCATTTGCCGAAAATTGAGTCTCATCCTCGCTTTCGAATTCCTGAGGATTCTCTGCATCGCATTGGTCATCATGTGTTCCTCCACTGCTTGGTGAAAGGGAGGAAATTAAGCGAGCACCGCACTCGGTTAAGTCATCGTGATATGCATAGGGCTTGCCTTCATGCTTCGCGCCTGCGCCATCAGGCTTCAGTGCGAACTTACCTTTGCACTGCGGACAAACAGACATATCTCCCTCGAGTGCCGCCAGTCTGCCCATCACGACTGTGCCTGACGATGAAGACAAGACCGTCCCGCCATGACTGGTCTTGTCGCCAATCCGGATGACACCACGGCCCTCATGTTTCATCTCAGCCTCCGTTCTTCGCAACCATTCCCGGGCCGGTTTGTTCCATCAGGTGCCATGTGACGTCTTTTTCATCCAGGTCCAGCAGCCAATCACGCCGGGGCTGTGGGAACGATTGTCCTTTCAACAGGAAGACTTGGCGCCAGGACTGATTGACAGTGGCTTGTAAAGGGTGTGATTCCGGCATCCACGGCTGCCAGATACCGCCAACCTTGCTGACTTCATGGCTGCTGCTCGTGATGGGCTGCGCCGGGCGCGCGACCTTGCGTGTCAGTCCGGGAACCGCAACCGGATCAACTGGATAATCGTTGTTACGCACCGTGACGAGATACACCCAGGTAATCCCATTTAGCGGCATGCTGCGCACGCCATCCGAGACATAAATCGTGTCGAAGAGTTCGTTCTTGCCATATAGCGCGGGCCGCTGATTCTTGACCGGCTCGGTGCCTGTATAAGGTTGCCAGTAGCCGGCAAATGGCGCGTTCCGCAAATTGGTGGTTTCCCCTGTCATTCGCAGGCGATATGCCGAATCGACAAAATGCCGGTCGCCGGGTGGGCGTGGCGCTTCGAGCGGCAAGTCCGGCGAAAAGGTTACCCCCATGGCGGCTTTCAGCAATGAGTCACGGGTGCCGTCCCACGGCGGCAAGTCGGCGGGAGGAAGTGGGAGGATTTTATCCAGGTTAGGGAGGCGGCGGCTTCGATTAAATTCCAAGGCGTCGTTCAGCATGTCGTAGCGCTGGCCCCTTGCCTTGTCGACGTAGGGTGGGAGCATTTGGTCCAGATCGAAGGGACGACCAAACTCGATTGCCAGTCGTCTAGCGCAGTCCGCACAGCCGTACTTGACTCCCTCGTGCAGCCAGGTCAATGCCTTCGCTTTGGTTTCCGCAGTTCGATCCCCGATAATTCTTCCATCTTTCTCCCGGACCTCCCGGTACATATAATGCAGCTCATAGGCTACCGGACCATATCCCTGGCCAACCGCGCACTCCATCATTTTTTGGGCAATGGGAATATTGGCCCAGTGCCCAGCGCCGTCCTGCCCAGCGGACAATTTTTCGCCCAGATAGGCCAAGGCATCCGGATTCCCCAGTTGCGCCGCCTTTTGCCAAAAGGCGTACGCCCCCGTGACATCCTGCGGTACGCCGGTACCGTTCATATAGTAAGTTCCCATCCTGTCATATGCCGCAGGCACGCCCAACCGCATACCGTCTTCAACCAACTTCACGGCATCTTCAACGCCATGCTTGGGATCCAGCCCTTCAACATAAAAGCTCGCCAAATTCAACATGGCCTGCCAATGGCGCCGCTCCGCCGCCTGGCGGGTCAAACGTATTATTTTCGGATAGTCGGGATCCAGTTCCATGGTCGGCGCCTCCAGCGCGCGCGCTTCACGGAACCATGCATGCGCCTGGGCGTCAACAACGGGTAATTTCGTGGCCTCAGCCGTGCAGTCAAATGTACTGGTATGAGGTTGAAACAGCAGCAGTTTCTGGTTTCGCGGCAAGTCTTCCGGCAATGTGGCCATACTTCCCCCCATAAAGAAAACGCTTGTCATCAGTGCTCCGCCTGTGAACAGTACGACGACGGCATGTGCACGCTTCATGGTTACCCCAGCCGTTTTGTCGAATTGCGGGATTCATCGAAGGGCAAAAGAAAACCCGTCATTTGCTTCTGTTTCTGCCCCTCCGCGCGGCTTAGCTTGCGTCTCTTGTTATCCTCCCGCAATTCTCGCCAATCCTTGAATTGCGTTTGTATATTCCCATCCCCGTCTACAACACCACCGCTGAGCAAACCCCACACCCGCTTTCGCAAGTCCCGCGCATGGCGAACGTCAACCACCGCCATATTGAGCTCACTGTCCACCACCATGCTGCGCTGGTTGAGATTGGCACTGCCCAGTGTGAAGAAAATATCGTTGGCGATCATCAGCTTGGAATGGATATAGATTTCCCGGTAGCGCCAGTGGCCTTTCTCGAATGCGCAAGTATTGAGCATCGAAACGCAGATCTTCAGACCCAGCTTCTCTTCCAGCTCCATGACGCTGGGTCTCTTGATGCTGTTGGCGTGTGTGACGACGTCCGGCTGGATACTCGGCACCCTCAGCCAATACTGGTCTTTGTGGATGCGCTCACCTTTGTTATAGAGATCAATCAAATCATTCTGTCCCGCCATCCCGTGATGCTGGTTCAACGTCGCCAGCGCATCATGGGTACGCGGGATCATCTCGGCGCGTTCCGGCGCGGGGATGACGATCAACACATGCAGCAGGGGCAGATCCTCGATGGTTTTCCCGGCGGCGGCGCATCCCAGGCGCCATTTAGTGATGACATCCCTTCTCGCGTTGAGTAAATGTTTAGACCAATCCTCATACTGAAAATACTGGTTTTCAATATACAAATAACTTGCGGTGGCAGCTGCGGTACTGGTAGCCAGCCAATACATTTCCTTGATGCTTTTATCGCTCTCTTCCGGCTGTGTACGTACTATGCGAACCGTCGATTCGCCTGGCTGTGCCTTGTGCATCAACTCGCGTGGCGGGTTTTCACAACCAGTTTGTTTGCTGGTACACGCTTTCGTCGCTGTCTGCTTTTTGTCCTTGCCAGCCCGGTCCCAGGCAGAAACGAAATTGGCGTAGATGAAGTACAGCGCACATCCGCCCTCCAGTTTGCATCCATAGTCCTGGAACGGCTTCAAATGACGGAAGCCGGCATCGCCTGATAGTTCTTGCACACACTCCTGAGCCTCATTCTTCCCGCCCCGTTCACGCATGGGATCATCCAGCAAATGTGCGGTGGTATCCCAATAGTCCGTGACACTGTTCAAGCCGATCACGAATCCGACCGCATGGAAACCTTCTTTGTAAGCGTAATCAATCAACACGGTCTTTTGATGATGACTTCCAAAGTGCTCCAGGATGCCGCCCTCCAGTTCGACTTTCGTCAGCCCTGCCGGTTTTGTCGGCTCACTTGCCAGTGCTTCAACAATGGCGCTGCGATCGCCCGTGCGAACCCGAAGCTCGATCCCAGGCAGCAGATTCTGCTTTGCTGCCATGTACCAGCTGTGGCAATACTCTTTTCGCGCAAAGCTGGAAATCTCATCGATAGACAATTTCCCAGGCAAATCAGCGTAATCTGCCTGTCTTGTTGAAGCCGTTGGCTTGGGCCACAACAGCGAGGCATCACGCAACCGGTTAATGCTGGCCATTGCGTGTATTCGCTCCGCCCCTTCCTTGCCGCTCATGTAATACCAAGGGTGCGTGTCGTGGGTATAGCCAGGCATGTTCTTTGTGGTCATGGCGCCAAGCCTGTCATACCAAACCAGTAAACGCACTTTCAATTTCGGATTCTTCCTGCAAACCTCGATCAGCAGGTCGCCATAGGTTTGGCCACGTGGCCACAAGCCGCTGTCATCCCGTACCAGCTCCATCCCGGGATCAAAACCCCAGCAAATTAAATCGATAGATTCCTTTGCCGCCTTGATGCTTTCCGCTATGGCAGCAAAACCTTCTTGCCCGCAAACGTACATTTTCAGGCGGTTGTTATGTGACGTGGTACGCGCAAGATTCCACGATGGCACCGGCGACTCCGGCAGCCATTGCACCGAACACACGGCACTGCGCTTGACCTCATCGACATGGGTTGTCTCCAGCCGGCTATACTCTTTTGCCATCGTCAGATTCCTTTCAATGGAATTACTCGTGCTTCCGCCCTTGTGTCGTATCATCCATCGCCCGTCGTCCGAGGTTGGACAATACATGCTCGTCATAATCCGCAGCCCCCGGCTCCGCCAGTTTCGGATGCACCTTCAATGCAAACTCCGCTCCATTGGGTAATTCGATCCGATAATCAGTCCCCCCGTCCTCGTGTTCGAACTCGATACAGCCATCGCTGTCGGTCAGCGATTCCTGCACCAGCGTGTCACCCTTGTAGAGCGCATACGGCACATCGGCCAGGCCTGCCGTATCGTCCGGGTGCGCAAGCAAGGTGACCTGCATCCGCTGTTTTACATCGGCCATTTCCTTTTTCTCGGGCTCAGGCTGCGGCCTGTTCTTCGGCCCCAAGGTCTCCAGGTTCCCGTGAAATAAGGTCGGCTTCGGCGTAAAGAACTGCACACGTTCACTGATCTCCACCATGCAGTCACCACCATGCAACCGGATGCCTTTGCGGCCACGGATGTCCACCCAGTCGGATTCACTCAGCAACGTCAACACCTTTTGCGCGACCACCTCCACGTCATTCGACTCGGCGCGTACGCTGACTTTCCCAGCCGCCGCCACCAGCTTCATCCCGGCCTTGTGCACAAACAGCCGAAACGTCTCGCGCACGCTGGCGAACAGGCTGTCGCCAGCGGCCAAGGACACATTCCGGCCGGCGCTCAATGCTGTGTGCTCTCCGCTGGCGATGTGCGTCGACTGCGGCGTAACCGTCTCGACCCCGGCAACCCCAGCCAGTACCAGATGCGGCTGCGCCAGTTCGGGATGTGCACTGCCGCCATGCCCTTTCACTTCGTCCTGCTGTTTCTTTAATTCCAACGCCACAGCGCCCTGCTGGTCCATCGCATCAAGTGCACCGTGACGCTGCGCCTCCTCTGCCATCTTCCGATGCACCTCGCCGGCAGTCGCCAAATGCCGCAACGTCTCGCCCATGCTCTTCACGTGCGACGCGGCAGCTGCACGCTCCTCGGTGCTGACCAGCAATCCCCGCCCCGCCCGCAGCACCCCATGCCCATCCGTCCGCAACTCAAACCCATCCCCCCGCTCATCGGCCCGCCCCGCAGTGCTCTCCACCCGAACGATATGCCCCAGCGCCAATTGGCTATGCAAATGGTCACTGCGCAACTGCGCCTGCAACTGGTCCCGCGTGTCGTCCATCACCAGCTGGTTTCCACGCGAACCACCCAACTCCCTGCTCCGCCACCCTGACAACGCCTTCTGCTTATCCAACTCCCACGGCGGCGACCGCTCCCCGTTGTAAACCACCCCCGTCACTATCGGATGATCCATTCCCATTTATGAACTGCACCACCACTTCCTGCCCCACCCTCGGCAACCCGATCTGCCCGAACTGAGAACCGGCCACCGGCATCGCCACGCGCACCCACGGCGAACTGCAGCCATTGATTCCGCCCACGCGATCCCAGTGGAACCGCAGCTTGACGCGCCCCAGGCCATCGGTGTGGATTTCTTCTCCGTCAGGCCCCGCTACAATCGCGGTCTGCACGCCGGGATCGGGACACGGCGTGCTGTGATACCCCCGCCCCGGCGCCCAGCGCCGCTCCTGGCGGATGCAGGTGAAGTGATTCGTGTAATGCGACTGCGCGTGGCGGCCATCCTGGTAGTTGTTGCTGGCATGGTGTTCCACCGACAGGATCAGGTAATTGCGCCCATCGCGCGACGGTTCGCCCAGTTCACGCGGCGCATCGCCGCTGAAGTGTTCTTCCAATTTGAAGGTGCGGCCCGGTTGCGCGCTGCGGTCGTTGCCGGACGCTTCGAAGACCTGGTATATCGCCTCGCGCTCGTCGCTGCGCCGCTGCGCCAGCGGCTCGCCTTCGCGGCTGCCGCTATAGGCTCTGGCGCCGGCATATTCGTGCACTTCATGCTCGAACAGGTTGCCCTGCGGATGGCGGGTGTGCGCCGAGATGTGCTGCGGCCTCGGGTTCTTGTAATCAAACGTGGACAAGGTCAGCTTGCTGGCGCCAATGCGGCGCACCGCCTGCCATTGGTGGATGCTGTCGTCCTCTTTCGAGCCGGCCTCACTGCGGAAAGGCATGCCATCTGGCGCCAGCGTGCCGTCGCGGGCATCGATCGCGTTGGCCAGCACCGAGTAGTCGCTGAGCCATAAGGTGTGGCCATTGGCGCGGTGCTCGTACCAGTAATACCAGCCCCGCGCTTCCCAGCGCCGGTGCAGGTGGTTGTAATCGGTTTCGTTGTACTGGTTGGCGCAGGTGATCGCCGGATCGTCGTAGAACAAGTGTATGTTCCAGTCATGCTGCACACAGTGGCGCAAGGTCAGTTCCGTGATCTCGCTGAGCGTGCGGCCATGGAAGCTGAAGCAATCCTGGCGCAGCCGGGTGAACGCCATCCACGGCTCCAGCACCATGCGGTACTTCACCAGGCCGCCGTCCGCGCCCAGCAGGCAAAACTCCGTCACATTCCCATTGAAATGGCGCTGCGATCCGTCATCGCGCACCAGTGAAATGGTGACCATCTTGCCCATCATGGCCGTCAGCGCGATATGCGCATCATCCGACAGCAGTTCCGCCTCGTAGCGAAAGCTGCGCGACAATTCTTCGCGCGCATGCAGGGAATTGACCAGCAGCACCGCATACTCCGGCCCGTCGCCACGGGGAAAATCCATCGTCAGCAAGCGGCCGTGCTGGCTGTCGCCATCGAGCACCGACTGTATCCACGTTCTTGCTCCGTCCATACTCAGCCCCCTTGCTCCAACTTCAACACATAACAAACTTCCGCCCGTGCCACCCGCCCGTGCCGGTCCGGCATGAAACTGTCCCAGCCCAGCCGGCGCCGCTGGGCCATCGGGCCCAGCACCAGCGGGCCGATGGTGTCCGGCGCTGGCAGCAAGCGCGCCTCGAACGCCAGGGAAGGAACGGCGCACAGCCGCAGCAATGCCACCAGCGCCATAGACGCATCGCCACCGGGCAGGAACCGTTCCAGCTGACTGCCAGAGAGCGGGCCAATGTCGAGCCGCACGCCACGCTCCGGTCGCAGCAGGCGGTCGCCCAGCATGGCGCCGCCGCCGAGAATGGGGCGGGTCTGCCCCAGCACCGTGCGGCGTTCGGGCGGCACGGTTTCCCAGCCACCGGCAAACTGCACACACGCCACCGGCACACCAAGGTAGCCACTGAGCACTTGCGCAATGGCGGACGCGCAGACCGGGCGGATGCGCAGCAATCCCGCGTAATACGCGGCCACGTGATCGTAGGGGTGTTCCGGGCACGGCTGGGTGCCGGACAGCGCCAGCAGCAATGGCAGCAAGCCATCGTCACTGCCGGTGGCCAGTCCATGCTCGAGGCGGCGCAGTTCACCGGCCTGGCAGTACAGCGCCACCATGCGCGCAGACAGCAAATCGATGAAGGCGCACACGCCGGCGCGCTGTTCGCCGGGCGACAAGTCGGCGATATGCTGGGTGTCATGCAGCGGCAACGCGCCCGCCCCGCCAAGCAAGCCCATGAATGCCGGCGTCAACGCGATTTCGAGAGGCGGCACCTGCTCGTCAAGCAGACCCGTGACGTCCAGCGCCACCAGCTCCGCCGCCGGGAATGCCAGCGACAGGCTGTTGCAAAACGTCAGCACATGCGCATACGCCTCGTCTTGCGTCACACCTTGCGCCGCCAGCCAGCGCAACAGCAGGCGCAATGCTTGCTCAAAGTTGAAGCGCCATGGTTCATCCAGCAAGCGCTGGATCACGCCAGACCGGCGTAGCCGCTGCGGGGTGGGCATCGTTTGAGTTCCCTTCCGGTGCGCGCCGACAGCGCCACCAGCTCGACAAAGCTGTTGACCTGCACGTACAGCGCAAAAAAGTGATCCAGCACATCGATGAACAGGCTGATCCCGCTGCCCGCATACGCTTCCTCATCCAGCGTCAGGCGCACTTCGATGCCGTGCGCCAGCGACGCCCCGCCCGGGTGGCGCAGCCAGGCGGTGGCCGGCGCCTGGTCCAGCGCGGTGATGCCGCTGATCTGACGGCGTGTGATCGCATCCCCGCGCAAGTCGTACAGCGCCAGCAATTCGCGCAGCGCCCCAGCCCCCTGCGGCGCCAGCGCACGCTGGTTCAACGCCAGGTGGGAAATCAGGCGCCAGTGCAGGCTGGCGCACGCCGGCGGCCGCAGCGCGGGCTGCGGCATGCACACGCAGCGCAGGGTAAAGCCGTTGCCCTGCAAACTGGCGTCGCGCAGTCGTGCCGGCAAGTCCCGGTTGCTACAGGTCAGTCGCAACGACAGCGTGCACGGTTCCAGCGCCAGCACGCGGCGGTTCGCATCCACCAGGGTCAGCCGCTTTTCATAACCGGGACTGCTGGAGGCCAGCATGTCGTCGGTGCGCAGTATCCAATAGCGTCCCGTGCTTTGCTCGCCATGGCACAGCGCATAGAACGGACGGAACTCCTCCTCCGTGCCACTGGTAGCCTCTGCACCGCCGCGCTCCTCCGCATCGGACTTCCCGATCGACACCACCCGGTCCACCGACAACACTTCATACGCCGCCGGTGTGCGCGGATGGGCGCGCACCGCGTAGTCGAGTTCCTCGTGCGTGACATGCACCGGTTCGGCCGGCTGCGTGAACCAGTTCACCACCGGTGTGCAGCCGGGCCGCAGGTTGGCTGCCGAGACATGGCGCAGCATGCGCGCCGCATGGGTATCCGGACCGGCACCGGCCAGCGCCACGTGCAACACATAGGTTCCGTCCGCAGCCGGCGCACAGGCGCGCAGCGCCGCCACGTCGATGTCGATGAAATTGAACTTGGCGGGAAAAGCGAAATATTCCGCAAGCAGGCACTGTGCCGGATGGGAACGTCCGTCCGGCGGCAGCAGCGCTTCGTCTTGCGCGAAGCCGGCGGGCGACAGCGGCACCTCCGCCAATGCCGCCCATGCGCCGCCATGCTCGACCCACGCGCAGCGCGCCTGCATGCACAGCGCATCGCGCAACGCCGCGCACAGCGGCGCTTCGCCATCGATATACAGCCGCGCCGTCTCCACCTCCGGCGCATGCAATTCGATGCGCAGCACCGCACCGGCGCCGGCCGGCAACGCCACGTTGAGCGGCGCCGCGGCCAACGCACCGAAGCCGGCCGCGCGGACCTGGACCACATTGCCATCGACCGGATACACGGTGCGGAACTTGCACGGCAGGTTGCCCACCGGGGCCGACTCCAGTTCCGCGCCACGGGGAACACCGCTCCCGTCAGGCGCCCCGGCAATCGCGCAGGAGGGAAATGGCCGCAGATAATGCGGCATCAATAATTCAAGCAGCGCCTGTGTCACATGCGCATGGCCATCGTCGATCCGCATGGCCACCCGCGCCGCCAGCAGCGCGACCGACTGGATCAGCCGCTCGGTTTGCGGGTCCGCAGTCTGTCCGCCGTCAAGCTGCAATTGCGCCGCCACTTTCGGGTAGCGCGCGGCAAACCGGCCGGCATGGCGCCGCAGCATGACCAGTTCGCGTTCGTAGTACGGCAGCAATCGTTCCATCGCCCCTCCGTCCGTGAAAAGGCCATTATTCCTGCCTATCCTTTCGGCAACTTGCGCAAAGGCAAATACGAACGCATGCGGTTGCAGTTTGGAAATTTCTTGCGCATACGCAATGTCACATCCTGTCCCGCACGGCAATCTGCCCATTCCTTCACGCTGGGAGCACACGATGAGCCTGCCGTTAAAAGTTTTGTGGTCGGAAGGGTTGCGACTGGGCCCGCTGCATTTACAGCAGCAAGACCACTACCACGAAGCCCGCATGCAGCGCATGGCGTCAATGCTGCAGCCGCACCTGTGGGGCATTCGCCACGTGCAATGGAACGATGAGAGCCTGCGCAACGGCACGCTGCAGGCGGAAGTGCTGTCGCTGGTGTTCGCGGACGGCGAGTGTTACGACGCGCCCGGCGCCGACGCGCTGCCGCCCCCGTTGAACCTGGACCAGCTGGCACAGGACGAGCAGGCCTTCACGATCTACGCGCTGTTGCCCGCGCTGCAGACGCACGGCGGCAATGTGCAAACGGCGCCATCGGACCGGCTGCAGGCCGCGCGCACGCGCCCCTCGGTGCGGTATACGCCGCATCCACAGGAAACCCTGGATTTATATGCGGGCGCCCCGCCCGAGCACATCGCCTACCTGCGCAAGACCGTGCGCCTGGCGCCGCAATCGGAAGCCAGCGAAGGGACCATCGGCTTCCCCGTCATCCGCCTCCGCCGCCAGGCCACCGGCGGCTTCGAAGCCGACCCCACCTTCATTCCCCCCGCCGTGACCGTGGCCGCCACCGGCCTGCGGCACATGCTCGAAGGCCTGGTCGACAAGCTGCAGGCGAAAGTCGATACGCTGCACGAACGGCACCGCCAGCCGTCCAAGGACGTGGTGTCCTTCCACAGCGGCGACATCACGTCTTACCTGATGCTCAACGCCATCAGCACCAGCGGCGCGGCGCTGGTGCATTGCGCGCGCCACGGCCTGCATCATCCGGAAACGCTGTTTGAACGCATGACGACATTGGCCGGCGGGCTGATGTCGTTTTCCACCCGCTATGCGCTGACGGATTTGCCGGCCTACCTCCATGCCGACGCCGGCCCCGGTTTCGCGCGGCTGGCCACCATGATCCGCGACCTGGCCGATACGGTGCTGTCGTCGCGTTATTTCACGATTCCCCTGCCGCCCGATCCCGACCGGCCGGGCCGCTACCGCACCCGGCTCGACCCGGCCCAGGTCGACCGCCACACGGCCCTGTGCCTGGCCGTCAGCGCCGACATGCCGGCGCTGGAACTGGTGGCGGCGGTGCCGCTGCGCTTCAAGTGCGGCGCCCCGGACGATGTCGAGTGCATGGTCGGCATGGCGCTGCCCGGCATCCCGCTGACACACATGGCGCAGGTGCCGCATGACGTGCCGATCCGGCCCAACACCTATTACTTCACGTTCGACTACCGCAATGAACTGTACGACAACATGCTCAAAGCACAGACGCTGGCGCTGTATGCACCGGACGGCATGAAGGCGCTGAAGGTGGATTTGTTCGCGCTCAAGGGCGAGGCGGGAGAGCTGGGTTGAGCGCAAAATTGCGATGAGAATTTCCGGCCTCGTTATACTGGCTCCATTGCCTTGGGCGCAGGGAGCGATGCATGAGCAGACGCCGGCCGTTGGGAACGCGCACGACCTTGAGTGGATGGTTCGCCCTGTGCTGCGGCGCCCTCCCCTCCGCCTGGGCCGCCCGCCCGCTGGTCACCGACGATGCCCCGGTGCTCGATCCCGGCCAGTGCCAGCTCGAGACGTGGATCCAGCGCGATCCCCGCCACACGCATTACTGGATCGTCCCCGCCTGCAACGTTTTCGATGACTGGGAAGTGGGCGCCGGCGCGGCCCGCCTGCACGGCCGTGGTGGCGGCGCCGGCGTCAACCTGGCGGTGCTGCAGGCGAAAACCGTGCTGGTGGCGCCCAGGGATGGCCGATGGCGGCTGGGCATGTCCATCGCCAATGAATTTGAACCGGCGCATGGTCTGGCCGGCAACTGGTCGCTCAATTTACCGCTGACCGTGGATGTGCGGGGCGACCGCCTGCAATGGCATACCAATCTTGGCTGGCGCCGCGAGCGCCATGGCCGTCCCGCGGCAACCTGGGCCACGGCGCTGGAAGCGGCCGTGGGACAGCGCGCGGCGCTGACTGTGGAAGCCTTCGGCATCCGGGGCGGCGGCGCCTGGCGCCAGCTGGGCGCACGCTATTTGCTGTTGCCGGGCCGTGCGGACCTCGACATCGCGTGGGGCGTCAAAGCTGGATCAGGCAGCCGCGAACGTTATTACGCGGCGGGCCTGACGGTTTATACAGATTAGGCGATGTGCATCAGCCGTTTCAGCACGGTCTTCAAGGTGGCATCGGCCACCGGCTTGTCCAGCAAGCCTTCCACCCCGGCCGCGCGGGCCCGTTCGGCATCATAAACAAACGGCGGCGCCACCAGCAGCACCACAGCCGGCGGCGGCCCGCCTGGCTGGGCGCGCAGCGCCGCGCACAGGGCATACGGATCGCAGCCCGGCAGCGCCGCATTCACCAGCGCCACCGACACCTTGCCGCCGGCGCACGCGGCCAGCGCGGACGCTTCATCAATCGCGGTCGGCACGGCGATGCCATAGGGCCGCATCAATCCCTGCACTTGCTGGAACAGGCGCACGCCGCCATCGGCCACCAGCACCGCGCCACGACGCGACTGGCCCCGCATCGCTTCATATTCCGCGGGGTCGGTCAGGTCAAAGTCGAGCCGCTGGCTGCGGCGCCGTTCCGGCGCCGGCGGCAACCCGGCACCCGCCAGCCGGGCCAGCGCATCGGCGCGGCGCGCCACCAGCAGCGCCAGGTGCACGTGGAAGGCGTTCTGGTCGAACGACAGCGGCAACACCGGATACGGCAGCGGCGCGGCCGGCTGCCCCAGCACCAGTGCCGGACGCGCATCGAGTTCGCCCGGCACGGCCGCCATCGCGGCCAGCGACGCCATGGCTTTCAAATCCGGACCGTAGGCCAGCACCAGGTCCGGCTCTTGCAAACTGTGGTCGGACAGGCAAAAATACGCCGGCCCATGCGGCGGCGCGGCCAGCAAGGCCGTTTCCACCGCCCGCGCGGTGGCCAAAGGAAAACCCGCCAGCCGTACCGCAAAGGGAAATTTGTCTTGTTTCATAGGTGGATCGGCAATATTTTTTCCCCATTTAACCACAGTTGACGTCCGCGTCACGCAGCTTGCGGATGGCAATTTTCAGCCACTGCCGCCCGTTGCGGATAGAATGCGCAAGCTCCCGCACCGGCGGCGCCGCGCGCCATCCCGCGCAAAAACGCCGTGACGGAGCAAAAATACTGTATATAATCACAGCGTTTTGCCTGAAAAGCACCTTCGAACCCGTATGGCCACTAAAAAACCAGTTTCCGACTACAGCGAATCTTCCATCCGCGTCCTTAAAGGCCTGGAGCCCGTCAAACAACGGCCCGGCATGTATACCCGCACGGAGAACCCGCTGCACATCATCCAGGAGGTGATCGACAATGCCTCGGACGAGGCATTGGGCGGCCATTGCAAAAATATTATCGTCACGCAAAATGCGGACGGCAGCATTACCGTGGAAGATGACGGCCGGGGCATCCCGGTCGGCCTGCACCCGGAAGAAAATGTCCCGACCGTGGAAATCGTGTTCACCCGCCTGCACGCGGGCGGCAAATTCGACAAGGGTTCGGGCGGCGCCTATGCGTTTTCCGGCGGCTTGCACGGCGTCGGCGTGTCCGTCACCAATGCACTGTCGAAGCGCCTGGAAATCAATGTGTGGCGCAAGGACGACAACGGCAACGGCTACCACACCCTTGCCTTTGAAAACGGCGACCTGGTCGAACCACTGAATTCCGTGCCCGCGCCGCGCGACGGCAAGAAGTCCGGCACCCGCGTCACCGCGTGGCCGGATCCAAAATACTTTGATTCATCGCTGATTTCGCAAGTCGAACTGCAACGCCTGCTGCGCTCAAAAGCCGTGCTGTTGCCGGGCGTGACGGTCACGCTGGCCAACGCGAAAACAGGCGATTCGCAGGTATGGAAATACGACGACGGCTTGCGCGGCTACCTGGTCGAAGCGCTGGCGCAAACCACCAACGGCGGTGAAACCCTGATCCCGATGTTCGAAGGCGCGCAATTTGCCGGTCCCGACGCGGAAGGCTTTGCCGAGGGCGAAGGCGCCGCGTGGGTGGTGGCGTGGACCGAAGAAGGCGCGGTGGTGCGCGAATCGTATGTGAACCTGATTCCGACGCCCAATGGCGGCACCCACGAATCGGGCTTGCGCGACGGCCTGTTCGGCGCCGTGAAAAACTTCGTGGAACTGCACTCGCTGCTGCCGAAAGGCGTCAAGCTGTTGCCGGAAGACGTGTTTGCGCGGACCTCGTTCGTGTTGTCGGCCAAGGTGCTGGACCCGCAATTCCAGGGCCAGATCAAGGAACGCCTGAACTCGCGCGACGCGGTGCGCCTGGTATCGACTTTTGCCAAGCCGCCGCTGGAACTGTGGCTGAACCAGCACATCGACTACGGCAAGAAACTGGCGGAACTGGTCATCAAGCAGGCGCAATCGCGTTTGCGCTCGCTGCAAAAAGTCGAAAAGAAAAAATCGTCCGGCGTGGCGGTGTTGCCGGGCAAGCTGACCGATTGCGAATCGACCGACGTGACGCGCACCGAACTGTTCCTGGTCGAGGGTGACTCGGCGGGCGGTTCGGCCAAGATGGGCCGCGACAAGGAATTCCAGGCCATCCTGCCGCTGCGCGGCAAGGTGCTGAACTCGTGGGAAACCGATAAGGACCGCCTGTTCGCCAACAATGAAATCCACGACATCGCGGTGGCGATCGGCGTCGATCCGCACCACTATGGCGACCACCCGGACTTGTCCGGCCTGCGCTACGGCAAAATCTGCATCCTCTCCGATGCGGACGTGGACGGCTCCCACATCCAGGTGCTGCTGCTGACCCTGTTCTTCCGCCACTTCCCGGCGCTGATCCAGAAGGGCCATATCTGCGTGGCCCGTCCGCCGCTGTACCGCGTCGATGCGCCGGCGCGCGGCAAGAAACCGATCCAGAAGCTGTATGCGCTGGATGACGGCGAACTGATCGCGATCGAGGACAAGTTGCGCAAGGATGGCCTGAAAGATGGCAGCTGGTCGATTTCCCGCTTCAAGGGCCTGGGCGAGATGAACGCGGAACAGTTGTGGGAGACCACCATGAATCCGGACACGCGCCGCCTGCTGCCGGTGGCGCTGGGCGACTTCGACCACAGCGCTTCGTCGGCCCGCTTCAACATGCTGATGGGCAAAGGCGAAGCCGCCGCCCGCCGCGCATGGATTGAAGAACACGGCAATGAAGTGGAAGCCGATATTTAACGAATACCGCAATCATGACTCAACAAGCAAACCTCTTTGAAGAAGCCGTGGCCGGAGCCACCGGGACCGCCGAGACGGCAGAAACCACGGACACCACGGAAACCGCGGTGACCGCAGACACCGGCGCCGCTGCAGCCAATGCCGGCGGCAACGGCAATGGCGGCGATGGCGGCGATGCCAATGACGGCGATGATTTCGGCGGCGACGGCGGGGATGGCGGCGAAACGCTGACCCTGTCCACCTTTGCCGAACGCGCTTACCTCGATTACGCGATCTCCGTGGTCAAAGGCCGCGCGCTGCCGGACGTGTGCGACGGCCAGAAGCCGGTGCAGCGCCGCATCCTGTACACGATGAATGAACTGGGCCTGGGTTCGACCGCCAAGCCCCGCAAGTCCGCCGCCGTGGTGGGTGACGTGCTGGGCAAGCTGCACCCGCACGGCGACCAGTCGGTGTACGACGCGCTGGTGCGCATGGCGCAAGACTTTTCGCTGCGCTATCCGCTGATCGATGGCCAGGGCAACTTCGGTTCCCGCGACGGCGACGGAGCCGCCGCGATGCGGTACACGGAAGCCCGCTTGACGCCGATCGCGCGCCTGCTGATGGATGAAATCGACCAGGGCACGGTGGACTTCGCGCCGAACTATGACGGTTCGTCCGAAGAGCCGACCCTGCTGCCGGGGCGCCTGCCAATGGTGCTGCTCAATGGCGCCTCCGGGATTGCCGTGGGCCTGGCAACGGAAATCCCGTCGCACAACCTGACGGAAGTGGCGCAAGCCGCCGTGGCGATGATCCGCAATCCCAAGATCACGCACACGGAATTGATGGAAATGGTGCCGGGTCCGGACTTCCCGGGCGGTGGCCAGATCATCACGCCGTCCGCGCAAATCCACGATATGTACGCCACCGGCCGTGGCTCGATGAAAGTGCGCGCGCGCTGGAAGATCGAAGAACTGGCGCGTGGCCAGTGGCAAGCGGTGGTGCACGAACTGCCGCCTGGCACCTCGTCGCAAAAGGTGCTGGAAGAAATCGAAGAATTGACCAATCCGAAGGTCAAGCTGGGCAAGAAAGCGCTGACGCCGGAACAGCTGGCGTCCAAGCAGCTGATCCTCGGCGCGCTCGACACCATCCGCGACGAATCGGGCCGCGCCGCGCCGGTGCGCCTGGTGTTTGAACCGAAGTCGAAGAACCAGGACAAAGACGAGTTCATGATGCTGCTGCTGGCGCATACGTCGCTGGAATCGTCGGCATCGATCAACCTGGTGATGATCGGCGCCGATGGCCGTCCGCGCCAGAAAGGCATTTCGGAAATCCTGTCCGAGTGGATCGGTTTCCGCTTCGAGACCGTGACCCGCCGCACGCAGCACAGGCTGAAAAAGGTCGAAGACCGCATCCACATCATGGAAGGCCGGGAAACCGTCCTGCTGAACATCGATGAAGTGATCGCCATCATCCGCAATTCGGACGAACCGAAAGCGGCGCTGATCGAACGCTTCAACCTGTCGCCGATCCAGGCCGAAGACATCCTGGAAATCCGCTTGCGCCAGTTGGCGCGCCTGGAAGCGATCAAGATCCAGCAGGAACTGGCGGAATTGCGCAAGGAGCGCCAGTCCCTGCTCGACTTGCTGGAAAACCCGTCGTCGATGAAGCGCCTGGTGATCCGAGAAATCGAAGCCGATGCAAAGACCTTTGGCGACGCGCGCCGCACGCTGATCGAAGAAGCGCAGAAAGCCAGCGCGGAACAGAAAGTCGTCGACGAACCGGTCACCGTCATCATTTCCGAAAAAGGCTGGGTGCGCGCCCGCACCGGCATCGGCCACGACAAGTCGCAGTTCACCTTCAAGGTGGGCGACTCGCTGCATGACGCCTTTGAGTGCCGCACGGTCGATACCTTGCTGGGCTTTGGCGACAACGGCAAGGTGTATTCGGTGCCGGTGGCGGCGCTGCCGAACGCGCGTGGCGACGGTGTGCCGATCACCACCCTGGTCGACCTGTCCGGCGGCGCCCGCATCAAGCATTACTTTGCCGGCCCGCCCGATACCCAACTGATGCTGTCCTCGACCGCGGGCTTTGGCTTCATCGCCAAGGCGGCCGATATGGTCAGCCGCCAGAAAGGCGGCAAGGCCTTCATGACCTTGGACGAGGGCGACCTGCCGCTGCCGCCATCGATCATCGGCAAGGACGCCAGCGCCGTGGCGGCGCTGTCCGGCAATGGCCGCCTGCTGGTGTTCGGCCTGGCGGAAATGAAAGTGCTGGCCAATGGCGGCCGTGGCGTGATCATGATCGAACTGGAGCCGAAAGAGCAGCTGGTCTCGGCCCAGGCCATCACGCAAAAAGGCGTGATCGTGCACGGCACCATGGCGGCCAAGCCGCGCGCGCTGGAAATGTCCGGCAACCTGCTGGCCCCGCACTTCGGCAAGCGCGCCCGCAAGGGTAAGGAACTGGTGCAGCGCATCAAGCCGATCACCCTGGCGCCGATGTAACCCCTCCCCCATCCGTCCGGTGCGGCAGCCTGCGCACCGGACGGACTGTCTTCTCCTTCCTGCTACAGGCTGCCCTCCTTCGATTGACTTGGTCTATCAAGGGCGGGACAATGCTTCGACAGGCTGGAGACCCTTCTATGACCGATACCCCGGTTGCGCACGCCGCGCAGCCACCATCCGGCGACAAATTCCGGGACGCGCTGCTGGTTGGCGCGGCGGTTTACCTTTGCTCGATCTTCGGCATCCTGACCTCGCCGCCCGGCGTGCTGGCGGCCTACTGGCCCACCAATGCCGTGCTGCTCGGCATCCTGATCCGCCGTGGCCGCCCGCCCAACTGGCTCGACTGGCTGGCCGCCTTTGCCGGCTACCTGGTGTCGGACCTGGTGATGGCCCATTCGCTGCTCAAGGGCATGCTGCTGATCAGCACGAACCTGCCCGGCGTGATCGCCGGCTACCTGATTTTTTCCCGCATGCCGGAAGCCTACCGCACCTTGCGCCACCCGCGCGCCATGCCGCGTTTCGTGCTGGGCGTGCTGGGCGCTTCCACCGCCGCCGGCGCCTCGGGCATCTTCGTGCATCCGGTGCTGTTTGGCGGCAGCCATGCCTATGGGTTTGCGTTCTGGTTTTGCACGGAGCTGGTCAGTTACATGGGCATCCTGCCGGTGCTGTTGACCATGCCCGATGTGCGCCGCTGGTTCAAAGACCACCGCCGCCGCGCGGACTGGCCGAGCTGGCAACACTGGCGCCTCGACCACTTCGCGCCCTTGCTGGCCTTTGCCGTCAGCCTTGGGCTGGGCGTGCACTGGGGCGGCCCCGGCGCCATCCTGTACGCCGTGCCGGCCATGCTATGGTGCGCGCTGACTTACAGCCTGTTCGCCACTTCCGGCATTACGCTGTTCTTTTGCATGTGGACCCTGCTGGCGATCGCCAGCGGCGTGCTGCACATCGGCGCCAGCGTGGAATCGCCGCTGGCGGTAATGTCGCTGCGGGTGGGCCTCTCCCTGACCGCGCTGGCACCGCTGACGGTGGCCAGCGTGATGGTGGCGCGCAATGAATTGCTGGAACGCTTGCAGCATGCGGCGTCGCACGATTTCTTGACCCATGTGCTGAACCGCAGCGGCTTCCTGTCGCAAGCCGAGGAATTGCTGGCGACGCCGCAATTGCTGCGCCGGCCAGTCGCCGCGCTGATGATGGACATTGACCATTTCAAGAAGGTCAATGACACCTATGGCCATGATGGCGGCGACCAGGTGCTGGTCAGCTTCGCCGCGGTGGTGCAAGGCTGCCTGCGCGGCGGCGATTTGCTGGGCCGCCTCGGCGGCGAAGAATTCGCTGTGCTGTTGCCCGGTTGTTCCGCACCCGATGCGCAAGCCATTGCGCAGCGCATCTGCGACGCCTTTGCCGCCCATACGGTGCCCCTGGCCGACGGCAGGCAAGCGCGCAACACCGTCAGCATCGGCGCCTGCTGCGCGCCCCGGATTGAAAACGATATTGCCGCCATGCTGTCGGCGGCCGATGCGGCGCTGTACCGCGCCAAGGAAGCTGGACGCAACCGCGTCGAGCTGGCGGCGCCGCAGTGAAGACCAACCTTTCCCCATCGAGGCTGCCATGAACCCGGTCCGCTGGTGCACCCTTCCGCTGCTGGTATTGCTTGCCCTGCCCCTGGCCGCCACTGCCCAGTTGAAGCAGCTCACCATTTGCGCCAATCCCAACCTCTCGTCGCTGGAATTGCTGAACAACTTTGGCGCCTTTGCCAGTGCGCTGGAAAAGGAACTGGGCGTACCGGTCAAACTGGTGGCGGGCCGCGACTACGACGACACCCTCAAACTGCTCAGGGAGGGCAAGGTCGATATCGCCGGCACCGGGGCCTTTGGCTATGTCAGCGCCAACGAATCGTTCGGCGCACAGCTGGTGGTACGTTACGTGGAAGACGACGGCGACTCGTATCACGCCCTCATCATCACCCGTACCGATTCCGGCATCCACAACCTGGCCGGCCTGCGCGGCAAGCGCTTTGCTTTCACCGACCCGAAATCCACGTCGGGCTATCTGCTGCCGCTGCTGGCCATGCAGCAGGCCGGCATCGACCTCAAAGACCTGGGCAAGGCCGACTTCGTGAAAAAGCAGCCCAATTCCGCGATTGCCGTCTACGCGCGCCAGGCCGACGCGGGCGCGATTGCCGACAACCAGCTCAATGAAAAGTATGGCGTCCAGCTCAAGGACATTAAAGTGCTGTGGAAATCCGCGCCGATTCCGCACGGCGCCTGGATTGCCCGGCCGGACATGGCGCAAGCCGACCGCATGCGGATTGCGGCCGCCATCATGAAGACCGGCAACAGCCCGGAAGGCAAAAAGCTGCTGGCCCAGGCGTCCGTGCGCGGCTTTGCGGAAGGCCGCGACGCTGAGTTCGACAGCGTCCGCGCCGCCAAGCGCTTGCTGGACAGGCTGGAAAAGAAGGATTGAGCCAGACGCTCATGCCGGCATGCGCACCGCCGGCTGCGCCGCCAGTTCGCGCGCCAGCGTCAGGGTAAAGCGCGTGCCGTGGTCCACCTCGGCAATGATATTGCCTTCCAGCGCGATCGTGACGACGTTGTACAGGATATGCAGGCCCAGTCCCGTGTGGCCGGCGCCGCGCAAAGTCGTATAGAACGGTTCGAACACATGGGGCAGCACATCGGGCGCAATGCCGCGTCCATTGTCTGAAAAGACGATTTCAACCTGGAACGGCGGCAATGGCCGCAGGCGGATATGGATGGCGCGCCCGTCCGCGCCGTCGAAGGCGTGATCGATCGCATTGCCCACCAGGCCGATCAGCACTTGCGCCAGCAGCGCCGGGAAACTGTCCATCATCAGCGGGCCGTCGCCATCGACCGTCACGCCGATGCGGGCCGCCTGCAAGGTCGGTGCGAGCGCGGACAGGACATCGTCGACATGGGCGCGTACATCGAAGCGGCAGCGGCTGTCGCGGCTCTGGTCGGTCGCCACCAGCTTGAATTTGGCAATCAGTTCGCCCGCGCGCTGGGCATTGCGCACCACCACCTCGCTGGCGCTGCGGCTGTCGTCGACGAAACGCTGCAGCATGCTGGCCGTCAGCTGGTGCTGCGCATGGGCGGCCGCCATCACATCGACCCGGTGGCTGAGCGAGGTCGCCATGGTCAGCACATTGCCGATCGGCGTATTCAACTCATGGGCGATGCCGGCAACCAGCCGGCCCAGCGCCGCCACCTTTTCCGCCTGCATGAGCTGGGCCTGGGTATCATGCAATTGCACCAGCGAATGCTCGAGCGCCTCGCTGCGCTGGGCCAGGGCCTGCTCGGCCAGTTTGCGCGCGGTGATGTCCTGGAAAATCCAGATGCTGCCCTTGTCGAGTTGCGCGGGATCGATGGCGCGGCCCTGGAAGCTGCACCAGATCACACCACCGTCGCGCCGCACAAACTGGTTTTCACCGAACGCCGTGCGGCCGGCCACGATATCGGGATAGACTTGCTCGCCCTGCAGCCGGTGCGCTTCATCGCTGAGGTAGTACATGCGCGTGGGCTGGCCTTGCATTTCTTCCGGCGTATATCCCAGCAGCTCGGCCCAGCCCCGGTTGCAGCGCATGACGATGCGGTCGCGCAGGAACAGGATGCCGACGATCACGTTGTCCAGCAAGATCCGCTGTTCCTGCACGATCTGGGTCAGGGCCGCGGTGCGCTCGGTCACGCGGTCTTCCAGCTCGGCATTCAAGCCGGACAGCGCATGAATGCGGTGCTCCACTTCCTGACCCATGCGGTTGACCGCGCGCGCCAGTTCGGCGACTTCGCGCCCGCCCTCTTCCGGCAAGCGCCGCGTATAGTCGCCATCGCCGATGGCGCGGCTGGCCGCCGCCGCTTGCGCCAGGTGACGCGTGAGCCAGACCGCCACCAGGCTGAGGATCACAATGCTGGCCACGACTTCGGCGGCGGCGATCAGCAGCCCCTGGCGCAACAGCGCGGCGCGGGTATCGCCCGCGATCACCGTGGACAGTCCCAGCCGCATGCTGCCCATGCGGATTCCCCCCACCGCCACCGGCCGCTCGACGATGTAGACGCCACGGTCGATCCCTTCACTGATACTGGCGGAAACCGCCGGCAAGGCCTCCGCTTGCGGCAGGCCGACCCGCACCACTTCACGTCCATCCACATCGCGCACCACCACATAGGCCAGTTCGCGGCCTTCTTCGCGCATGGTCGCCGCCAGAAAATCATGCAAGCCGGAGTAATCCCGCTCCATCAAGTAGGGCACGGCGGCGGCATTGAGCATGGGCACCGCCTGGCCCAGGGCCGCCTCGATACCGGCCTTCGCGGCATTGTCGATCAGCCGCAGGGAGTTGGCGATCAGCAGCGACAGCAGCAACACTTCCACCGCCACGCTGGCCAGGATCAGGCGCAAGCGCAACGAATCGGGGCGCAAGCGGGCCAGGAGTTTCATCCGTCAGAACCGGTGCACGATGCCCAGCGCCGAACCGCGGACCGTGGCGCCCGCGCTGGCGCTGCCGTAGGCATTGGTGCCGAAATTGAAATTGGCGCGCGCGTCATTGCGCACCCGGGTTTCGTACAGATACAGGTAGCTGCGCGCCGACAGCACGTAGTTGTAGCCGAGCGTGACATGGGTTGCCCCGGTCTGGCGTCCCGGGCTCAAATTGCCCGCCGTGCTGGCCAGCACCGTGCCGGCCGGCGCACTGCCGCCGATATCGCCCGCCTTGCCATAGCGCCAGGCGATGCTGCCGCCGGTCACCTTGTAGGCGCCGGTACATGTGATGTAATTGCGCCGCAGGGTCCCGCCGGCCACGCCATACGCCAGCCGGTTCCACCCCAGGCTGATGTCGCCCCACGCTGCCGCGTAATTGCCGGCCAGGCGCACGATGCTGTCGTGGTAACCAATGCGCAAACCATGGTGCCCTTCATAGGCCAGCGCCGCCTTCCATGGGCCGTTGCGGTATTGCAGCCAGGCGGCGCGGATCACCGAGCGGCCCGGTCCCTCTTCGGTTTCCGAAGCACGGGACAAGGTCAGCAGGAAACCCGCCAGGTCCGGGCTCTCATACCGTATTTCGTTGCCGGAGCGGCGGTTGAAGCCCAGGGCATTGCCTTCGCCCTGCAACAGGGCGATGCCGGAATCGTCGGCAATGCCACTGCCTTCGAAACGGTCGGTATAGGCATTCATTTTCTTGATCACGGTCGATTCCCGCCCGAAGGCAAGACTGCCCAGGTCGCGGTGCAGCAGGCCGACAAAGGTGTCCTTGCCACTGATATCGCCGGCCCCCGTGTCCATCCCGATCGCGCCCTCGATCTGCATGAAAGCGCTCCAGCCATCGCCCAGGTTTTCATTGGCGCGAAAGCCCAGGGTGGTGGAATTACTCGACATCCGGGTCGCCGACTGGGCAGGCCGGGACAGGCTGACTCTTTCCATGTTGAGGTTGATCTTGCCGTACATCACCACGCTATTGCCTTGCGCAACAGCCGCAGCGTGGGCCAACAGGATCGCGACACCCGCAGTAACACCAGCCGCAACGCGCGCCATGGTTTTCCCCGGTCGGTGAGATCGGTCTATGCTGCCACTGTTACTGCCACCTTGCAAGAAATCAATATCCACTGTTGCATGCAGTCGCGCGGCGGGAATGGAAACGGGCGCCAGAGGCGCCCGTGGTCTTGCTGCGGTATTCCCGGCCCCGCAAAGGCGTGTGGTGCGCGGTATTTCCGGCCCCGCGTGAGCGTGTATCGCATCGCGGTACTTCCGGCCCCGCGCGGCGTTCAAGGCCAGGCGGCGCATGGGGCGCGCCAGCCTGGCTGTGTGCGGTATTCCCGGCCCCGCACGGCGAGTCTTGCTTTACAGGATGCCCGGCATTAATGCTTGGCGGCGGCGGACTTGATGTCAGCGTTGGCTTTGGCCTTGGCTTCCGCGGTATTGGCGGCGGCAATGGCTTTTTCTTCATTGGCTTCCGCTTTTTCCTTCGCTACCTTGGCGTCCGCCTTGGCCACGGATTTATCCAGCTTGGCATCGGCCTTGGCGATTTTCTTGTCGGCTTTGGCTTCGGCTTTCAAGCGGTCTTCCGGATCGGCCTTGGCGACTTTCTCCGCCGCTTCCGCATGTTCCTTGTCGGCTTTCGAGTGCGCCTTGGCGACCTTTTCATTGGCTTTGGCTTGTGCCTTGGCCACGTCCTGGTCCGCGTCGGCGGCTTTCTTCACTTCCTTGGCTTCCGCCTTGGCAATCTTTTCACCCGCTTTCGCTTGCGCTTTCGCGACTTCCGGCGTTGGGGCTGGCGTGGTCACGGTTTGGGCCATAGCGCTGGTGGCAAACAGGCCCGCGATCAGGGTAGCAATCAGCTTATTCATAAGGTTGACCTTTCTGTCTCTGTGTTGGTGTCTGAACTTGTCACAGGGACAGAATAGGTCGGGAAGGAAATGCCTTCTGTACGCAAACGCACAGTGAATATTTATCAAACGTAAGCAGACGTAACTGGGGAAATTGCAAGAAAATGGCTCAGCCGCCGATTTGACTTCGCGTGGGCATCACGTATAAATATAAGGCAACGTCACTTAAAAGAGAAAGGAGGTCACTCGATGGCAAAACAAAGCAGCTTACTAAAATTCGCCATCGCCTGGCTGGGCCGGCTCTCCATTCTCGTTCTTGGCCTATTCCTGCTGTCCGTGGGATTCGCCACGCTCGACGGCGTCATGTTCACCTACGGCATCTGTGTCAGCGCCATTTTCGTCCTGGAGTGCCCGTACGGACGCAAAAAGACCACGAAGTTACAGACAGCGATCATCAATACATGCCGCAAAGCCCAGGGGAAAAGTGAGCTGTCGACAAAAACGCTGGAAGCGGAACTCCAGCCTGAAACGGTGGAAGTCCCGGAGACCGAGGAGGAGCGGGCACTGCGTCTGGCACGCGAAGCCGAGGAGGCGCTCCGGCGCGCCGAAGAGGCAGCGGAAGCCGCCCGGGCACATGCCGAACTCGTGGCGATTGCCGCAAAAAACGACGAGATCTTGCGCACCCGCCAACGCCCCCTGGATGGGACGTTTCAAAAACTGGAGACGGACGCGGAAGGAGAATCGCCTACCGCTCCGCCCGCCCCCTAGACAGTGGGTCACATGGCAACCGCGACAACTTCAGCACGGCATCGGCTTTACTTCAAAGGCCGCGAATACAAATCAATGGTCTGGTTCACCGCTTCCTTGCACACCGCACAGAATTTGTCGCTGCGGTCGAACATCAGACATTGCTGCGCCGGACGGTAATAACCGGTCGATTCATAGTTCGCCCCTTCGAACGCGCCCACCGCATCCTTGTTCGGCGCCGTCGAGAACAGTTTCATCGTGTACGCCAGGTCTTCCTTGAACAGCGCGCTCATTTCCGATTCCGGACGGTTGTCCTTGCGCAGCGCGGCGCGCGTCTTCTGGTAGGCGCGCGAATGTTCTTCGTAGACGGCTTTCGGCCATGGCGTCGGCAGCGCCGTGCCCGGCGTCACCAAATGCTTCCATTTCAGCTTGGCCGGATCTTTCAGCGCCGTGGCATTCGGCTCCCACGGTTCCGGACGGTCCGCGCCGCCCGAGGCGTAGGCCACCGGCGACGTGTAGTACTCATCGGCCAGGCCCGCGAAATGGTGGCCGAATTCGTGCACGAACAGGTAGTTGGCCCAGTCGCTGTTGGCGGCGGCAGTGCTGAACTGGCCATAAATGCCGCCACCGCCATAGGTGTCGTTATTGACCAGGATTTCAATGAACTCGTATGGCGCATGCTGGGAAATTTCGCGCAGCGCGCGGTTGTCCAGGGTCAGCACATAACGCTCGCTGCCAAAGATGTCGTAGCGCGTGCCCAGCGCGGACGCCTTATGCTGGCCGGTCGAGGGACGCGAGACGCCCGCCTCCTGGGTCGGCACCGCGATGCCCCACACATTGAAGTCTTTCGCGCGTTCCTTGAACGGCGACACCGAGAACAGGTAATCGGCCAGCTTGCGCGCGCTTTGTTCGAACTTCGGCAAGTCCGCCTTGGTGTAGCCGTCGCCCAGGATCAGCAAATCGACCTTGTCACGCGGCGCGCCGTTGACGCGGATCGGGATCGGCTCGGCCGGGGCCGGGTCCTGCTTGCGCACCACGTCCTGCGCATCGGTATCGACGTCCACGCTCCATACAATGGAAAACTGGTTGCGCTCATCGCGCTTCAGGATGCGCACCCGCACCGGGCGGTCCGGTTTCGGGAAGCGCACGGATTCCTGGAAGCCGCGCGTGACCTTTTGCGCTTCGTCGGTGGTGCGCCATTCGCCGAAGATGGTGGAAAAGCCGCGCGTGTACAGCACCGCGCCGGTCTTGGCGTCGACCACTTCCACCTTGTTGACACCCCGGTCGGTGTCATCGATGTTGCGCGACAGGTTGCCGGCCCATGGCAACGGTTCGATCACCACGCGGTCGATCGCGTACTGCTCGGACAGCGCGTTCCCGCTATGCAGATAATCGAGGCGGACGGTGGCGGGGGTGTTGGCGGGTGCGGCGGCGGCGGCCAGCGAGCCGGCGGCCAGTGCGAAGGCCGTGGCGGCCCGGGCGAAGGTAAAGGTGGACATGGAAAGGGCGGAATCCTGTTGATGAATGTTGGCGAAGGTGGCCAACATTCTAATTCCGCCCCCGCCGAATTAATTCTTGTATTTATACAGCGGACGTTGCACTTCTATGGGACGGATATCGAGCCGCAGGTTCAGGATCGAGTAGGCATCGACCACCGACGACAGGTAGCCTTCGCTTTCCGCCGTCTTCGAGAAGCGGAATTCAAAGCCCACTTCCGGCAAGGTGCCGCGCGGGTCGCCACTGGCGATGCCGATCGCATCTTGCTGGTCGCTGTCGATCAGGCGCTCCATCAAATCGCTGACGGCGCTGTTGCCCAGGATATCGTTGCTGTAGACCGGGCCACGGCGCGCGGGGCGCGTGTTGTCCAGGCGGCCGTCGGCCTTGTCCGGCGCGGGCGTAAACGTCTTGGTGGCGATGTTGAAGCGGTCGCCCCGGTCCAGATAGCTGATCAGCACATTGCTGACATTGAATGCGCTGGCGTCGGAATCCATGGCGGCGCGCGACAGGTCCAGCAGCAGCGCGCCCTTGTAGCCGATGATTTCCACTTCGCGCTTGCTGTTGACCACCATCGCGCTGTTTTCATCGATGCCCAGGCCCAGTTGATACCCTTTTTTCAGCATGGCGGGAATCATGCGGGCAAAGCGGCCGCGGATCAGCAAGTGCTGGTCGACGAAAATGTCGTCACCGATAAAGCCCAGTCCCGGCGCGATATCCTTGCCATCCGCCACTCCTTCCTGCAAGGTCGACAGCACGCGGCGCGCATCGTAAAACATGGTGCTGCTCATGATGGCGGCGCCCGCGCTGGTGCCGGCAATCACGCCGCCACGTTTATAAATGTCCCAGATCGCATCGAGCGCGGCGGTGCGCGTACCGTCCGGGCGCACCAGCGCCTGCGTGATGCGGCCCTGGTCGCCGCCGGCAAAATACACGCCGCCGGCGCGCCGTACCCGGTCCGCCAGGGTCATGTCGTCGGCCGCCTTGCGGTAATCGCTGTTGGCCAGTTTCACGGCGATCGGCACCAGGAACGGGTCGGCGCCATAGCGTTTCAGGTAACCCAAGATGGACTGGCCGGTGCGCTCCGGCGCTCCGGCGGCCGACGGGAATACCGCAATGCGCGCGCCCTTGCCGCCCGCCAGTTGCACGATGCGCTGCCAGATATCGGCGTTATCGCCGCGCAGGCCGCCACCAATGATGACCAGCGATCCTTTGGGTTCGGGCGGGTCCGCCGCCTGTGCGGCCGGCATCGCAAGCCAGATCAGTGCCAATCCCGCCATAGACCGCCCCAGTACCGAACGTAAATTCGACTTCAAGTTACCCAATAATTCCTTCAATCCGCCCATGTTGCAGTCCATTCGCTGAGGATGAAGGCAGAATGCATGCATTCCGCCCGTACAGTTTCCAAATATACAGCAAAGCCGCCTGCTCCCGCACCTCCCGGCGCGTCCGAAACGACTCGCCACGGGCACGGCGGGGACGGCATAATGGGTGCCCTGATTGTAAATATCTATACAGGTCCGATCATGCATGTGAGAAAACACGCGCTGTCCGCGCCCCAAAGCAGCACTTCCTACCAGCTGACCAGCTATCACTACGGCACACCCGGCGCCGGCAAGAAGATTTATATCCAGGCCGCGCTGCACGCCGATGAAGTGCCGGGCATGCTGGTGTCCCAGTTCCTGCGCCGCGAGCTCGATGCGCTCGACGCCGCCGGCAAGGTCCATGGCGAAATCATCCTGGTGCCGGCCGCCAATCCGATCGGCCTGGCGCAGGCGATCCAGGGCGCTCCCTTTGGCCGCTTCGACCTCACCACCGGCATCAACTTCAACCGCTCCTACAAGCACGTGGCCGATGAATTGAAGGTTTCGCTGGAAGGCAAACTGGGACCGGATGCGCAGGCCAACGTGGCGGAAATCCGCCGCCAGGCGCTGGCCCTGGTGCAGGCGCAGCAACCGAAGACGGATGCGGACGCGCTCAAGAAAACCCTGCTGGAAATGGCGATCGACGCCGACATCGTGCTGGACCTGCACTGCGATAACGAAGCCGTGCTGCATATTTATGCGGGCACGCCGCTGGCCGATGCGATTGAACCGCTGGCGCGCCTGATGGGCGCCCATGCCGTGCTGCTGGCGCTGGCGGCGGGCGGCGAACCGTTCGATGAAGCATGCAGCCGCCTGTGGTGGGACTTGCAGGCGCACTTCCCCAACGTGCCGATTCCGTCCGCCTGCGTCTCGACCACGGTGGAATTGCGCGGCGAGATGGAAGTCGAATACGGCCTGGCGGAAAAAGACGCCGACAGCCTGCTGCGCTTCCTGGCATTGAACGGCGTGCTCGCCCGTGAAGTCGGCGAACTGCCCGCTCCGCTGTGCGCCGCCACCCCGCTGGAAGGCGTGGAGCCACTGCTGGCGCCCCATGCCGGCGTGCTGGTCTACACCCGCAAGCTGGGCGACAAGGTCAAGGCCGGCGATGGGCTGGCCGACGTGATCGATCCGGTCACGGGCGAAACGTCCACCATCCGCTGCACGACCGACGGCGTGTTCTTTGCGCGCAGCGCGCACCGCCATGTGCTGCGCGGCATGAACATCGGCAAAGTGGCGGGGGCGTCCGCTTTCCGTTCCGGCGACCTGCTCTCGCAATAAGGACCGCATGAAACTCCGTCTCCCCAATACCTATGTCCTGATCTTCGCCATCCTGGCATTGATCGCGCTGTCCACCTGGCTGGTCCCCGGCGGCAAATACGATACCCACCTGGTCAACGGCAAGCAGCTGATCGATCCCGCCACGTTCCACTACATCGCCAGCAAGCCGCAGGGCATCGTGGCGCTGCTGATGGCGCCGATTAAAGGGTTTGTCGAGGCGGCGCTGATCATCGGCTTCGTGCTGATCACCGGCGGCGCATTCGCCGTGCTGCAAAAGACGGACGCCATCGACGCCATGATCAAGTCGATCGCCAAGGCGCACGACCATTCGCGTTTTGTGCGGGCGGCGCTGATTCCCGTGTTCCTGACCCTGTTTTCGCTGGGCGGCGCCACCTTTGGCATGAACGAGGAAGCGATTCCGTTCATCCTGATCTTCGTGCCGTTGGCCCTCGCCTTGGGCTATGACACCGTGACGGGGGTGTCGCTGCCCTTCCTCGGCACCCAGGTCGGCTTTGCCGCCGCGTTTTTGAATCCGTTCAATGTCGGCGTGGCGCAGGGGATTGCCGGGGTGCCGCTGTTTTCCGGCATGGGCTACCGCCTGATCGTGTGGGTGCTGGCAACCGCCGTCACCATTGCCTTCATGATGTGGTACGCGGCGCGCATCAAGCGCAACCCGAAATTATCCCCGACGTATGAACTGGACCTCGTCAAGCGCCAGGAAAACCCGGTCGATTTCAGTTCCTTCGAAGGCATGACGCTCAAGCACAAGGCGGTGCTGACCATCTTTGTTGGCACCCTGCTGGGCATGGTGGTGGGCGTGGTGAAATTCGACTGGTTCATCGAAGAGATCGCGGCGCTGTTCCTGGCCATGACCATCGTGGTGGGCGTGGTCGGACGGCTCAATTCCGATGAATTCATGGGCGCGTTCATGCACGGCGCGAAAGACTTGGTGGGCACCGCACTGGTGATCGCCATGGCGCGCGGCACCGTGATCCTGGCGCGCGATGCGCAAATCATCGACACCATGCTGCACGGCCTGATGCCGCTGGTGCAGTCATCGAGCCCGGTGTTCGCGGCCCATAAGATGTTCGCGATCCAGACCGTCATCAATTTCTTCATCCACTCCGGCACCGGCCAGGCGGCACTGACGATGCCGATCATGGCGCCGCTGGCGGACCTGGTCGGCGTGACGCGCCAGACCGCGATCCTGGCTTACCAGTTCGGCGAATTCACCACGCCGATGATTCCGACGTCCGGCATCACGGTGGGGGTGTTGGCGCTGGCACGGATCCCGTGGATCACCTGGGCCAAGTGGATGATTCCGCTGCAGCTGATTTATGCGGTGCTGGCGCTGCTGTTGCTGATTCCGCCGTGCCTGATGAATTGGCAGTAAATTATTACGCCGGGGCGTTGTAAATATCCGGGAAATACCGCTCCATCAGGGTCTGCGGCCGCTGTGGCGAGGTGAAACCGTACTGGCTGTACAAGCCATGCGCATCGCCGGTCGCCAGCGTAAAGCGCCGCAGGCCCTGCAACTCCGGGTGCGCCATGATGGCCGCCATCAATTGCTTGCTATAGCCCATGCCCCGGCATTCCGGCAGCACGAACACATCGACCAGGTTGGCAAACGTGGCGCCGTCCGTCACCACCCGGGCAAACGCGACTTGCGCGCCATCGGCATAGCCGCCAAAGCATAGCGAATTGGCGATCGCCTTTTCCAGCACGGACAGCGGCAAGCCCTGGGCCCAGGTTGACTGGCCGCCAAGGAAACGGTGGATCAGTGCGACATCGAGCCGCGCTTTCTCGGTGCTGACTTCAAAATCCGGCATGCTCTCTCCTGTAATCTGCGCCGTCTTCCGGCTGAAAACGCTATAAATATGGCGATATTAACAACTTATGGTTGAAAATGGATACGCCTAAAAAGCCCGTGGCCAGACTGACTGGCGCAACCTTGGCTATAATCGGTCAATTCTCCCGCACGCCCACCTCTCTATTTACCATGACTGATCAATTTTCCAAAAAGAGCGAAGCCTGGTCGGCCCGCTTCTCCGAACCTGTCTCCGACCTCGTCAAGCGCTATACCGCTTCTGTCTTTTTTGACAACCGCATGGCCAAGGCCGACATCCAAGGTTCGCTGGCGCACGCCGACATGCTGGCGGCGCAAGGCATCATCAACGCCACCGACCTGGCCGACATCCAGCGCGGCATGGCGCAGATCAGCGCGGAAATCGAATCCGGCAAGTTTGAATGGCTGCTGGACCTGGAAGACGTGCACCTGAATATTGAAAAGCGCCTGACCGAACTGGTCGGCGATGCCGGCAAGCGCCTGCACACGGGCCGTTCCCGCAACGACCAGGTGGCCACCGATATCCGCCTGTATGTGCGCGCCGCCATCGATGACGTGACCGGCCTGCTGACGCAACTGCGCGGCGCGCTGACCGACCTGGCTGAAAAGCACGCGGACACCATCCTGCCCGGCTTCACCCACATGCAAGTGGCCCAGCCGATCACGTTCGGCCATCACATGCTGGCCTATGTGGAAATGTTTGGCCGCGATGTGGAGCGCTTTGCCGACTGCCGCAAGCGCGTCAACCGCCTGCCGCTGGGTTCCGCCGCGCTGGCCGGCACCACCTTCCCGATCGACCGCGCGCGCGTGGCGCAGACGCTGGGCTTCGACGACGTGTGCCACAACTCGCTGGACGCCGTCTCGGACCGCGACTTCGCGATTGAATTCACGGCCGCCGCGTCGCTGGTGATGATGCATATTTCGCGCATGTCGGAAGAACTGATCATCTGGATGAGCCCGCGCGTGGGCTTCATCGACATCGCCGACCGCTTCTGCACCGGCTCGTCGATCATGCCGCAAAAGAAAAACCCGGACGTGCCGGAACTGGCGCGCGGCAAAACCGGCCGCGTGTATGGCCACCTGATGGGCCTGCTGACCCTGATGAAAGGCCAGCCACTGGCCTACAACAAGGATAACCAGGAAGATAAAGAGCCGCTGTTCGACACCGTCGATACGCTGGTCGACACCCTGCGCATCTTCGCCGACATGGCCGGCGGCATCACGGTCAAGCCGGAAGCCATGCGCGCGGCAGCGCTGCAGGGTTACGCCACGGCGACCGACCTGGCCGATTACCTGGTGAAAAAGGGCCTGGCCTTCCGCGATGCGCACGAAGCCGTGGCGCATGCGGTGCGCGCCTGCGATGGCTTGAAAATCGACTTGTCGGAAATGTCGCTGGAACAGTTGCGTGAATTCTCGCCGCTGATCGAGCAAGACGTGTTTGCCGTGCTGACCCTGGAAGGTTCGGTGGCCGCCCGCGACCACATCGGCGGCACCGCGCCAAACCAGGTGCGCGCGGCGATTGCCCGCGTGCGCGGCCAGTTGGCCGGTTCGTAACCTCCTGCCCGGGACGCCAATTCCGTAGGGCGGCTTTTACAAAGCCGCCCTAGTACTGTCGAAACGCATGCAAGGCGGGTTCACGGAACCCGCCCTACGCAGTGACCCGGTGTCCAGGTTCAATGACCCGGGGCCACGCAACTCAATGCGCCACCAGCCGCGACAGCACGGAAATCGCCGCCCCGGTATGGCGCTGTTCCAGCAGCACCGTCAGTTCCGTGTGCGTGCAGATCATGTTGACCAGGTTGATCTTTTCCCACGCCAGCTTTTTCAGGATGCCGTGGTAAATCCCCGGCATGTCCAGCGTTTCAGGGTTCAGGTGCAAGGTCACGGCATTGAGGTTGTCGAGCCGTGCCAGTTCGCGTTCATGCACGAACACCTGGTCGACCACGCTGTTCAAAGGGCGGCTGCAAATCACCATCACTTCATTGATGCCGCGCGTCACGGTGACAAACGCACCTTGCTGCGGCGCCACGGTTTCCAGCAATTGGCGATGGCACTCATAGGTATTTTCGGAATACTTATAGGTGGTCATCGTCAGGTCGGTTCGCGTAGTCAGTTCGCCTGATTTGCGCGCCAGCTGCAATTCCGCCAGCGGCCCTGTTTCATGCTGAGGCAAGCGTTCCGCGACACGGCGCAATGCCATGACGACGGCGGCCTGGCCAACCGGTTTCCACAGGTCCGTCTCCAGCTGCGGTTGCAGCTGTCTTGCCAGCTCGGAAAGGTTGATCAGGCCACGCCCCAGTCCCTCAGTAAGGAAAGGCGATTCCATGACCAGCCGCTCAACTTTGGTAGATATCGAGAGCATAGTAAGCACAGTTAAAAGCTGTCCCTGCACACTTGCACCGGTTATGGCGGCAAATGCGCGACGTCGCCGGCTGGCCGGATAGCGGCGTGACGGCGTGAACTGATATTGGGTGGCGGCGGCGATACCCTATGAAGGGCTGGGTGCGCTCGTGCGCAAAGCACGGGCTGTGGTGCTGATCTTCGTCATATTCTCTGTCCCTGTAATTCCCGGTCCGGTTTCCCGGTCTGCGCCAGGTCATTGCCCGTCGCTTTTAATTGTGTAGTTATTGGTTGTCAAGCACTGTATGCCTGAGTCCGCGCCTAGTGTAGAACGCAACATAACGGGATTGCAACCACGGCACAGCGAATTAGTTTGCAATCTGTCGCGTTCTTCACGAATTTAGAGCAGAACTTCTAGTTCGTTGCTTTTTTCATACAAAAACCAGCCATCAGGCCACTATCGTGCGCCAACTTTGTCCAAGACGCGTTAGGCGAACATACTCTATTTGCTTGCATTTACTTAGCATCTTTGTCCCATTTTTAACAAAAATTCGGCAGACGACTCATTTAGCAAGTTTTTTGACTTGCCCATATCGACAGGAATAGTGTCGGAACTCCCAGGCGTTTTTGCATTTCCCACCACACACCGGACTATCCGTCCCATCTGTGTCCGACGCCTGGCTGGCCTCGCAACCATGCGGCCAGGTGACACCCAGTGCAATTCCTTAAAACCAATGGAGAGAAGATGAATTTACGTAAGACTTTGCTTGCCGCATCCATCGCTGCCCTGCCGATGATGTTCACCAGCCATGCAACCGCAGGCCAGATGATGGCCGCCCCGATCACCCAGGCCTCTCCACAAGAGAACGCCTCGCTGGTCAACAAGCTGGCAGCACGTCCGGCCGCCGCCGCACTGGGTTCGTCGCACGGCTTCGCCGTCGCAAGCCAGCACGCCGGCGCCGACAACACCAAGATTTCCCGCGTTAACCACACCTTCCAGGGCCTGCGCGTGTTCGGTTCGGAATCCGTGGTGGTCACCAACAACACCGGCGACATCGTCAGCGAATCCGTATCGGACCGCCGCGCCGGCCTGAACACCGCAGGCTCGCAAGGCCTGGCAGCTTCCGCCTCCGCCCGCGCCGGCGCGCCGGACGTCACGCCGAAGCTGACCGCCGAGCAGGCGATTGCTGTCGCCGTGAAGTCGGCATCGCCAAGCGGCATGCACCGCTGGCAGCCACAAGCCGAACTGATGATCTATCCAGTCATGAAGTCGGTGCGCGTTCCTTCGGCCGTCAACAAAGCCGAGTCCCAGCTGAACGCCGTGGACCTGGAAGAAGTGGTGGACAGCTACCAGCTGGCCTACCTGGTCAAGACCCGTCAGCATGATGGCAACAAGCTGGTGTACCAGGACACCATCGTCAACGCCAAGACCGGCGCCATCATCAACAAATGGCAAGCCCTGCAAACCGTGGTCGGTACCGGCAACAGCCAGTACAACGGCCAGGTGCCAATCAACACCACGCTGTCGGGCAGCACCTACCAGATGAAAGACGCCACCCGCGGCGTCGGCGGCCAGTTCGGCGGCATGGCGATCACCAACGCCAACCACGCACCGGAATCGAATCCAACCCCAGGCAACATCTACACCAACAGCACCAACGTGTGGGGCGACGGCGCGCAATACATCTCCGGCGGCAGCACCACCAACGCCAACGGCCAGACCGCCGCGGTGAACGCGCTGTGGGGCCTGATGAACACCTACGACACGCTGAAAAACGTGCTGGGCTGGCAGTCGCTGGACGGCCAGAACACCGCGACCTACATCGCCGTGCACGTGGATAACAACTACGACAACGCCTTCTTCGACCCAAGCTGCAAGTGCATGTACATCGGCGACGGCGGCACCTCGTTCAAAAACCTGGGTTCGATCGACGTCATCGGCCACGAAATGGGCCACGGCGTGATCGACGCCACCTCCAACCTGACCTACTCCGGCGAATCGGGCGGCCTGAATGAATCCGGCGCCGACATCCAGGGTGAAATGGTGGAAGCCTATGCCCGCAATGGCGGCACCGGCACCGTGATCCCTGCTTCCGGCAACGATTGGATGATGGGCAAGGAAATCTCGAAGAGCGGCCAGCCGCTGCGCTGGATGACCAAGCCATCGAAAGACGGCTCGTCCAAGGATGCGTGGAGCTCGACCCTGGGCAGCATCAACGTGCACTACAGCAGCGGCCCGAACAACCGCATGTTCTACTTCCTGTCGCAAGGCTCCAGCGCCACCTCCGGCAGCGATACCTACAGCTCGTACCTGAACAAGGCGCCGCTGGCCATGACCGGTATCGGCAACGACAAGGCATTCCGCATCTGGTTCAAGGCGCTGACCACCAAGTTCACGTCGTCGACCAACTACGCGAGCGCCCGCACCAAGATGATCGAAGCGGCCAACGAACTGTATGGCGTCAACTCGGCTGAGTCGATCGCCGTGCAGCGCGCTTACGCTGCGATCAACGTCGGCGCCGACGTCAATGAAGCAGGCGCCGGCGGCGTGACGATCGGCACCCAGCCATCGTCCGTCACCGTCGCGGCAGGCGGCAGCGCATCGTTCACCGTGGGCAGCATTTCCGGCGGCACCGCACCGTACACGTACCAGTGGTACCGCAACGGTTCGGCCATCAGCGGCGCAACGTCGGCGACCTACTCGCTGACCGCGCAAACCGCTGACAACGGCGCAACCTTCTACGCCATCGTGAAAGATGCTTCGTCGCCACAGAAAACCGCAACGTCGAGCACCGCGACCCTGACCGTCGGCACCGTGACGGGCACCGAGCGCGTGACCAACGGCGGCTTCGAATCCAGCACCACCGGCTGGAGCGGTTCGACCGGCGTGATCGGCAACTACAGCGGCCAGACCGCGTACGAAGGCACCCGCTTCGCATGGCTGGGCGGCAATGGCACCACCGCAACGGAAACCATCACCCAGCCAGTGGTGATTCCATCGGCGGCAACCGCGGCCGACATGTCGTTCGCGCTGCACATCGACACCGCTGAAACCACCACCACCACCAAGTACGACAAGCTGACGGTGACGGTGAAAAACAGCGGCGGCACCATCCTGGGCACGCTGGCAACCTACTCCAACCTGGACAAGGCAACCGGCTACCAGATGCGCACGTTCAACCTGCTGCCATACAAAGGCCAGACCGTGACGCTGTCGTTCGCGATGACCGAAGACTCGTCGGCCCAGACCTCGTTCGTGGTCGACAAGGTCAGTGTGATCACCAAGTAATCAACGCCAGTTGAAAGCTTGATGCCCGTGGCGGGCCGGTGAGTTTCTCATCCTTGCCGGTCCGCCACACCTTGTTGGAGCATGACCGATTTTTTGGATTGTGATTGTTTGATGTCCCTGCAGTTCCAGCTCGAAGTCCAGGGCGGCGCCGGCGCACAGGCGCGCCGCACCATCACCATCGATGCCGCCACCGAAGCCGACGCCATCCGCGCAGCATTGCGCCAGGGCTGGCGCGTGCTGGCCATCGCAGGCAACACCGCCCAGGCCACAGAACCCGCATCGTACGGACTGCTGCGCGCCCGCGCGCAACCATTCCCTTTGCTGCAATTTTCACAGGAACTCCTGGCGCTGCTGGAAGCAGGCCTGAACCTGTCGGAAGCACTTGGCACCTTGCACAGCAAGGAAATCAAGCCGGGCGCCAAGGCGACACTCGGCGACATCCGCCGCGCCCTGTCGCAGGGCCAGAGCTTTTCCGACACGCTGGCGGCCTTCCCCGCCATCTTTCCCGATCTTTACGTCTCCACCGTGCATGCGGCGGAGCGTTCCGGCAATTTGCCGGAAGCACTGGCGCGCTATGTCGCGTACCAGCTGCAATTCGACGCCATCCGCAAAAAGCTGGTGTCCGCCGCGATCTATCCCGTGATGCTGCTGGCCGTCGGCACCCTCGTCACCTTGTTCTTGCTGGGTTATGTGGTCCCCAAATTCAGCGCCGTCTATGAAAGTTCCGGCCGCGATATCCCGTGGATGTCGCAAATGCTGCTGGGTTTCGGCCAGGCCCTGGCGGCCCACCCGTGGCTGTGCGCCGGCGCGCTGGGCGCCGTGGTGGCCGGCGCGGTGGCCGCCGCCGCCAATGCCGCGATCCGCGCGCAACTGGTGCTGGCCGTGCTGCGCCTGCCGGTGCTGGCCGCCAAGGCCGCGGAATTCCGGCTGGCGCGCTTTTACCGCGCGCTGTCGCTGCTGTTGCATGCCGGCATCCCGTTGTCGAAAGCGCTGGCCATGGTCAGCGGCATGCTGATGCCGGCCCAGCAGCGCCAACTGGCCGACGTGCGCCGCGCCGTTGGCGAAGGCTTGCCGTTTTCCACCGCGCTGGACCAGCACGGCCTGGCCACGCCGGTGGCGCAATCGCTGTTGAAAGTGGGCGAGAACACCGGCCGCCTGTCCGACATGCTGGAACGCTCGGCGCGCTTCCATGACGAGGAATTCGCGCGCTGGGTGGACTGGGCCTCGCGCCTGCTGGAACCGATGCTGATGACGGTCATCGGCGTCGTGATCGGCGGCGTGGTGGTGCTGATGTACATGCCGATCTTTGAACTTGCCGGGAGTTTGAACTGATGAATGCGCGCGCACCCCTGCCTCCGTTGGCCACGATCACCACCGCCCTGCTGCGCCAGGCATCGGCCGCCGCGCTGGCGCAAGGCCGCCCGCAACTGGCGGTGCTGGAAGAGATGGCCGGCCTGGCGCCGGATGCATTCACGCAGCAACTGGCCGCCCTGTTCTGCTATCCGGCATGGAGCATGGCCATGCTGCAGGCGGCGCAACCCGCTTACGGCATGCTGCCGTACACCGATTGCGCCCAGCGCGGCTGCGTGCTGATGGCGCCTGCCATGCCCGGCGAAGCGCCGGTGCTGGTACTGGCCGATCCGTTCGCGGACGACCTGCCGCCATGGGCGCACTATGCCACCGGCGCGGCATTTACCGTGGCGCTGGCGCACGCCGATGACCTGTCGGCCTACCTGTCGCAGCAGGAAAGCGCGCAACAGGCCATGCACGACATGATGCAGGACACGGATGACGCCGACGGTGAAGCCACGGACCTGGACCAGGCCATCGTCGATATATCGCTGATCGGCATCAGTGGCGACAGCAGCCCCGTCGTCAAACTGGTCAACTCGACGATTTACGATGCGCTGAAATTCCAGGCCAGCGATATCCACCTCGAATGCGACGTCAACAGCCTGGTCATCAAATACCGCGTGGACGGCGTGCTGGTGCAGGCCGGCCAGGTCCAGGGACTGCAGATGGCGGAACAGGTGGTGTCGCGCATCAAGGTGCTGGCCGACCTCGATATTGCCGAGCGCCGCGTGCCGCAGGATGGCCGTTTCAAGGTGCGCATCAAGGGCAGTGAAATCGACTTCCGCGTATCGATCATGCCAAACATCTTTGGCGAAGACGCCGTGCTGCGCCTGCTGGACCGCCGCGCCCTGACCGCCGCCGCCAATGCCCTGACACTGGAAAGCCTGGGTCTGAACGCCGATGCGATTGAACAGGTGCGCCGCCTGGCGGCCCGTCCGCACGGCATGCTGCTGGTAACCGGTCCCACCGGGTCCGGCAAGACCACCACCCTGTATGCGGCGCTGACGGAAATTAACACGGGCCGCGACAAGGTCATCACCATCGAAGACCCGGTGGAATACCGGCTGCCCCGCGTGCTGCAAATCCCCGTCAATGAAAAGAAGGGACTGACCTTTGCCCGTGGCTTGCGCTCGATCCTGCGGCATGACCCCGACAAGATCCTGATCGGCGAGATCCGCGACGATGAAACCGCGCAAATCGCGGTCCAGGCCTCGCTGACGGGCCACCTGGTTTTCACCACCGTGCACGCGAATAACGTGTTCGACGTGGTGGGCCGTTTCCTGCACATGGGGGTCGACGCCTATAGCTTCGCGGCCGCGCTGAACGGCATCGTGGCGCAGCGCCTGATGCGCCTCAATTGCGCGCATTGCGCGGTGGACGTGGCGCCGGATCCGCTGGAATTGGCGGACAGCGGATTGACGCAAGACCAGGTGCGGGGATGGCGCTTCCGTGCCGGCAAGGGTTGCGGCCATTGCCGTGGCGCCGGCTACAAGGGCCGCAAAGCCATTGCCGAAGTCCTGATCCTCAACGATGCGATGCGCGAAATGATCTGTACCCGCGCGCCCGTCAGCCGCATGAAAGAAGAAGCCGCCCGCATGGGTTTCCGGCCGGCGCGCGACGCCGCGCTGGACCTGGTGCGCCATGGCGAATCCACCTTGATGGAGCTGAACCGTGTCACTTGTTGAACGACTGACTGCCACGCTGCGTCCTCTGCGGCCGTTATTCTCGCGGCGCAGCCTGCGTGTCTACCTCGCGCCTTCGGCGCTGGTCGCCTCGGCGCTCGACGGCGACCGGTTTGCCGGCGTGGTGGCGCTGCCGGTCGCCAATCCAGGCGGCCACTGGGAAGCGCCGCTGGCGCTGCTGCGCACGCTGCTGGAACGTCCCGCCGAGACCCTGGCGGCTTCCCTGCACCCTCCCCATGCGCAGCCGCCCGGCACGCCGCTGCCCGCGGCACAGCGATCCGGTATGCGGTTGTCCGGCATCCAGCGCACGCCTGCGGCCCAGCCGGCACACGCCATCGCCGCCGCCGACGCGGTACTGGCCGCCTTGAATGCCCAGGCGCCGCTGTCCGTCAGCCTGTCCGGCCGCTGGTGCCAGTCCGTCATGGCGCCGTGGAGCGATGCCCTGCTGGCCGAACCCGCCGCCACGCGTTTCCTGCAAATGCAGTTGTCGGCCGTCTATGGCGACGCGGCCCGGGGCTGGCGCATTGCCGACGATGACGCACCGTATGGCGAACCGCGCGCCGCCTGCGGCATCGACGCGCAATTGCTGCAAGCGTTGCGCACGGACCTGGGCAAGCGCTGCGGCGCCATCGAACCGGTCATGGGCACGGCCAGCCGCATGCCGACGGGAATGGCGGCGTTTGCCATCGTGGAAGCGGGCAAGCTGACCATGGCCACCACGGCGCATGGGCACATCAGCGCCATCTGCTCGCAGCCTTGCGGCCCCGCGTGGCAGCAGGAACTGGAACGTGCATGGCAACGCTGGATACTGCGCATGCCGGAACTCGACAGCATTGCCGCTGTCGCCGTCATCGACCTCACTGGCCTGGGCGGGCAGCCTTCCGCGCCGCACGCGCTGCCGTCGCTGTTCCAGCCCGTCGACACGCCATTCGGCCCGTCATCGCTGCTGGCAGCCGGCGCCCAAGCGGAGGTGCTATGCGCCTGAAGCCAGCACCCGGCCTGTCGTTCACGCCAGCCGCCGCGCCACGGGGCGGCTGGCGGCTGATGTTACTGGGATTGGGGATGACCGCACTGCTGCCCGCCGCCGCACACTGGCTGCGCGTGTATGCCGATGTGCAGTCGCTGCAGGCGCGCATGGCGGTGGTCCAGCCGCGCCGCGCCGCGTCCACGCTCCTGCCACCGGCCGTTCAGCGCGAACAGGAACAGCAAGTCAACGTCGTGGCGGAAGCCGTGCGCCAGTTGAATTTGCCGGTGGCGCGCCTGCTGAAAACCCTGCAAGCGCCGGCGGATATGCACGTTGCCCTGCTGGGGCTGGATTTGAATGGCCAACCGGCGCAGGACAGCGGCGACCACGCCAGGGGCGGCACAACGGCATCGGCGACACCACCGGCACAAGCGGCAGGCAAGAGCGCGGCCCCGGTTGTCCCAAACAGCCCCGCCGGCAGCCTGAAAATCACCGCCGAAGCGGAAACCGCGCGCGACATGCTCAACTACCTGGCATTCCTCAACCAGCAGCCGCTGTTCCGCTCGGTCTACCTGGTCAAGCATGAGCAGGCCGGCAGCGACCCGGGGCGCGCCGTGCGATTCCAGTTGGAGGCGCAATGGCGGCAGTGACTTCGATCGCCCCACGCGCCAAGTGGCAGGCGCGGCGCACCTTGCGCCGCCTGGGTGCGCCCGCCGCCATTGGCGCCACCGCGCTGGCGTGCGCCCTGGCCATGCTGTGGCACGCCCGGGTGCTGCAACTGCAATTGCCCGCCATGCAAGAGCGCCTGGCCAACGCGACGCGGGCCGCCGCCATGCCGGTGGCGGCGCCCCCCACCGCCGCCGCCGGGCTGGCCGCGTTTTACCGCCACTTGCCGGACCATGCCGCGATCCCCGCGCAACTGCAAACGCTGGTGGAAATCGCCGACAAGCACCAGGTGCCGCTGGCCAAGGCGGAATACAAGCCGCAGGTGGAGCCGCGCGCAGGGTTCATGCGCTACCAGATCACCCTGCCGGTCCATGCCGATTATGCCGCTGTGCAAGCCTTCATGCTCGACGCGCTGCAGGCTCTGCCGGCGCTGACCCTCGACAGCGTCGTTTTTAAACGCGAACGAGCCGGTTCCGCCACCGTGGAAGCACGGATCCAGTTCATCCTGCTGGTCAGGAGCCAGGCATGAAGAAATGGATTATTGCCGCAGGCGCGGCCACCGTGGCGCTGGCATGGTTTGCGCCGGAAGACGACGTGGTGCCACCGGCCGCCGCCACCACCAGGAGTGCGGCCACGCCAGCCGGCGGCGCCACACACGCCGTGGCACCAGCGGCCGGCCTTTCCGCCGCGAGTTCGCTCACGATTCCAGCCGAACTGCAAATCCAGCGCCGCATCGAAGGCGAAGACCCGGGCAACCTGTTTGCCGGCGGCGCCGAACCGCCGCCAGCGCCGCTGAAGCCCGTTGCAGCCAGGGCCGAGCAGCTGGAATTGGCAACCGCCGCAAAGACGCCGGCGGGTACCTCCGCACTGCCGTTCATCTTCCTGGGCAGTTACCGTGACGGCGGCCACACCACATATTTGCTGCAGGCCGACGGCCAGGACATCGTGGCCCGCATCGGCGACACCCTCGCGGGCGGCTACCGTCTCGATGCGGCGCACGACGACACCCTGTCCTTCACTTACCTGCCACGCAACCAGTCCATGACGCTCGCATTAACTCTCGCCACCGGGGATGCCAATTGAACCAACCGAAACACATGCTGCAGCGCCTCGGCGCGGCCATCGCGGCAGCCACCCTGCTGGCCGCCTGCGCCGGCAACCCCAGTTTCAGGGAGGGCAATGCGTTGCTGGACGCGGGCCAGGTCGAACAGGGCATGGCCAAACTGGAACAGGCGCTGCGCGAAGACCCGAACAATGCGCAGTTCCGCATGGCGCTGCTGAACCGCAAGGCGGCGCTGGTCAATGGCTACATCAGCCGCGCCGATGCGCAGCGCCGTGACGGCAACGACCTGGAAGCGGAAACGCTGTACCGCCAGGCACTGGCCGTGGACCAGCACAACATGGTGGCGCAACAGGGCCTGGCGGCATTGGCGCAGGAACGCCGCCACCGCGCCATCGTGGCGGAGGCGGAAACCCAATTCCAGAAAGGCGATCCGGCGGCCGCGCTGGACTTGCTGCGCCCCGTGCTGCAGGAAAAACCCAACCAGCGCGACGCGCTGCGCCTGAAGGCCCGCATCGCCGACGCCCAGGCGCAGAAGGGGCCGGGCCGCCTGTCGGCGGCCTTCCGCAAACCCGTCACCCTGCAATTCCGCGACGCCCCGATCCGCTCGGTGTTCGACTTCATCGGCAAGGTCTCCGGCCTGAATTTCGCGTTTGACCGCGAAGTCGATCCCAACCTGCGGGCCACGATTTCCGTGCGCGACGCCAGCATCGAGGAAGCCATCGCCATGCTGCTGTCCTCCAACGGACTGGAACAGGCCGTGACGGGAGACCGGTCGATCACCATCTTCCCCAACAATCCGCAAAAGGTGAAGGATTACCAGCAATTGATGGTGCGCAGCTTCTTCCTGGCCAACGCGGAAGCAAAACAGGTGGCGGCCACCCTGAAAACCCTGCTGAAGGCGCGCGACATCGTCACCGACGACCGCCTCGGCATCGTCATCATGCGCGACACGCCGGACATGGTGCGCATGGCCGAACGCATTATCGCGATGCAAGACCTGGCGGACCCGGAAGTCATGCTGGAAGTGGAAGTGCTGGAAGTCAAACGCTCGCGCCTGCAGGAACTCGGTATCCGCTGGCCGGAGCAGGCAACCTTGTCGCTGGCCGGCGTCAACGCCACCAATATCGGTACCGGCCAGCTGAAGGTGTCGGACCTGAAGCGCATCAACAGCGGTAATATCAACCTGGACCTGGGCAAGACCACCATCAATGCCGGGGCGACCGACACCGACAACAACCTCCTGGCCAATCCCCGCATCCGCGTGCGCAACAAGGACAAGGCCAAGATCCTGATCGGCGACCGGGTGCCCGTCATCACCGTCACGACCAACAATGGCGTCAGTTCGGACAGCGTCAACTACGTCGATGTGGGCCTGAAGCTGGACGTGGAGCCGAACGTGCATCTCGACGACGAAGTGGCCATCAAGATCAACCTGGAAGTGTCGAACGTGGTCAAGGAAGTGACCAGCAAATCCGGCACGCAGGCCTACCAGATCGGCACCCGCAGCGCGTCGACGGTGCTGCGGCTGCGGGACGGCGAAACGCAGGTGCTGGCTGGGCTGATCAACGATGAAGACCGCAAGGTCGGCAGCAAGGTGCCGGGCGTGGGCGACTTGCCGGTGCTGAACCGCCTGTTCGGCACGCAAAAGGATGACGTGTCGCGCAGTGAAATTGTGCTGTCGATCACGCCGCGCCTGTTGCGCTCCGTGCGCCGTCCGGATTTGCGGGAAGCGGAATTCCTGTCCGGCACGGAAGCGTCGATAGGCGTGCGCGCGGCCGTGACCGGGCCGGACCTGGGCGTGCCGGCGCTGGCCACCGAGCCGCCGCCGTATAACCGCGCGCCGGAGGGCGACGCGGCCCAGTCCCTGCCATCGGCGCAATCCGGGCCGGTCACGCCAGCCACCGAACAAGGCGCTAATCCCGACAAGCCGGCCAACGCCGGCCCGGGCCCGAAAAAGGTGCAGTGATGGGGCGAGGCATGGCGCGACTTCGCCGCCAGCGCGGCTTCACGTTCATCGAACTGATCGTCACGCTGGCCATCATGGGCGTGCTGGCCACGGTGGCGGTGCCGATGGCGCAGGTGGCGATCCAGCGCGACAAGGAACGCGAACTGCGCCTGGCGCTGCAGGAAATCCGCGAAGCCATCGATGCGTATAAGCGGGCGTCCGATAATGGCAGCATCAAACTGAGCCTGGGCGACTCTGGTTTTCCGAAAACACTGGAGGAACTGGCTGAAGGCGTGCCGGACCAGCGCCACCCGCAAAAGCGCACGTTGTATTTCCTGCGCCGCATTCCGCGCGACCCGTTTGCGCCGCCATCCATTGCCAGTGCGGCGGACACCTGGGCCAAGCGCGCGTATTCGTCGCCGCCGGACAACCCGATGGAAGGCGTGGATGTATTCGACGTGGCCAGCCGTTCGGATGTGACGGGGCTGAACGGCACTCCCCTGAGGGCATGGTGATCATGAAGAACAAGCGCGGTTTCACGCTGATTGAATTGCTGGTGGTGCTGGCCATCATTTCCCTGTTGCTGACGGTGGCCCTGCCGCGCTATTTCGGGGCCGTCGATAAATCGAAGGAAGCGGCGCTGAAGGAAAACCTGCGCGTGCTGCGCATCGGCATCGACAAATATTACGCCGACAAGGGCGAGTACCCGGCCGCGTTGTCCGACCTCGTGACACACCAGTATTTCCGGGCCGTGCCACTCGACCCGTTGACGGACTCCGACAAGACGTGGCAAGCCGTCAATCCGCAGGCGGCCGGTCTGTCCGGCATTGCCGACGTGCGCAGCGGCGCCCAGGGCAAGACGCGCGACGGCATCCCTTATAACCAGCTGTGATGCCACGCCTGACCCGCGCCACCGGCGGTTTCGCCTATCTCTGGACCTTGATGCTGGTGGCCCTGATGGGGACCGCATTGGCGATCGGCGGCGAATTGTTTGCGACGGCGGCGCGGCGCGACAAGGAAGCGCAGTTACTGTTCATCGGCCATGAATTCCGCCAGGCGCTGGGGCGCTACCTGCAGGCGCAGGGTTCCGGCGGCATGGCGCAATATCCTCTGAGCCTGGACGAGCTGCTGCAAGACCCGCGCTTTCCCGGCGCCAGGCGCCATCTGCGGCGGCTGTATGCGGACCCGATCACGGGCAAGCCGGAGTGGGGGCTGGTGCGGCAGCAGGGACGCATTGTCGGCATCCATTCCCTGTCCGAACAACGCCCCATCAAACAGGGCAATTTCCTCGACGACGACCGTGGCTTCAATGGCAAGGGGCGCTATGCGGATTGGGTCTTCACCTATCCGTCCGACCTGCACACGGGACCGCAGACCGCGCCGCCACCGGGCATGGCGCGCAACCCGATGACGGGCGGCTGAACCGGCGGCCGGATGCGCGGCTGTGCGGCTTTCCTCATGCTGCGATACGATCGCGGCACAAGCTGTTTTACCCGCCGCCAAAGCTGCTATGATCGCCGCCACCGGCAATTACCAGGAGTTATCAGGATGACCATCGGCGTAGGCGGCAAAACCGCGGAACAAGCCCTGGCGACGCTGTCTGACATGACGGCAGGCGCCATCCCCATCGGCAAGGATGAACACCAGCAGCGCATCGCGCGTGCGCAAAGCTATATGCAGGCGAATGGCATCGCCGCCATTTATATCAATGCGGGCGCCAACCTGCTGTATTTCACCGGCACCCGATGGCATCCGAGCGAGCGCATGGTGGGCGCCATCCTGCCCGCGCAAGGCGCCATCGAATACATCGCACCGGCATTCGAAGAAAGCACCTTGCTGGACTTCATGCTGATCGAAGGTAAAGTCAATGGCTGGCACGAGCATGAAAGCCCGTACCGCCTGTTCATCGATACGTTGCAGCGCATGGGAATCGCCCCCAATGCCGCCGATCCGGCAAAAGCGCCGCGCATCGGCATTTGCGAGAGCGCCGCATTCTTCATCTATGACGGCGTCAAGCCGCTGGCGGAAGGCTACGCGTTGGAAAACGCCCGTCCGGTGACGGCGCACTGCCGCATGCGCAAGTCCAAAGCGGAAATCGCACTGATGCAGCGCGCCAAGGACATGACCCTGGCCGTGCACGTGGCCACCGCGTCGATGCTGCATGAAGGGATCACCACGAAGGAAGTGGAAGAATTCATCGCCAGCGCGCACCGCAAGGTCGGCGCATCGGGTTCGTATTTCGTGATCGTCCTGTTTGGCGTCGCCACTTCGTACCCGCACGGCGTCAGCTACGTGCAAACCCTGAAACAGGGCGACACGGTGCTGATCGACACGGGCTGCAAGGTGCACAACTACATTTCCGACATTACGCGCACCTATGTGTATGGCGAGCCCAATGCGCGCCAGCGCAGCGTGTGGAACAGTGAAAAGAAAGCCCAGGCAGCGGCATTCGCAGCGGCGCAACTGGGCGCGCCATGCGAAAGCGTGGACCAGGCCGCGCGCCGTTCGCTGGAAGAAGACGGTTTCGGCCCCGGCTACAAGCTGCCCGGCCTGCCGCACCGCACCGGCCACGGCATCGGCCTCGATATCCACGAATGGCCGTACCTGGTGGGTGGCGACAAAACCCCACTAGACGTGGGCATGTGCTTCTCGAATGAACCGATGATCGTGGTGCCGGGCGAATTCGGCGTCCGCCACGAAGACCACTTCTACATGGCGGAAGAAGGCCCGCGCTGGTTCACCAAGCCGGCGCACAGCATTGACGATCCGTTCGGGCTGCAGCAGTAAACACCATGGCGGGCCGCGATGGCCCGCCTGTGCGAGGCTGGTGACGAGCTGTTATTTGGCGGCTTTTGCGCCGGTGTAGCTCAATTCGGACAGGTCTTTGCGGGCCTGGTCCGCACCCACCAGTTCCGGCACCACGTGGCCCACCATCAGGCCCATCGACACCGACGTTTTCACGTACTTGGTTTCGCCCTTATCCAGCACGAAGCTGACCTTGTTGGTGGTTTCAGTGCTGGTCTGCGCCACGTGGCTGCCCGCGTACGTGTCCACGTAGAAGTATCCGCCCTGGTGCGAGTTGCCCACTTCGATGCCGTCCAGCTGGATGGCCGGTTTCAGGGCTGCGCCCAGCATGCTGGCGTTACGGTAGAAATACACGCGGCCCTGGTCCGCTTTCAGCACAGGCGCTGCGGATTCCGCTTCAGCGAATTTCGGGCCGGTTGCCGCGCAACCAGTCAATGCCAGGGCCAGGCCGATAGCGGCAAATTTCATCAATTTCATTTTTTATTCCTGTAGTGTGATGGGAAGGGATGGCTGTTGCGGCGAGAAGCCTCTCTCGGCCGGGAGGTAAAAACCTACCAGGTGGCCTTGTTCGACCACCAGGTAAGCTTCGTGTACATGCGCGCCCTCCAGCGTGAACACATCCCGGTGACGGCGGTAGACCGTCCCTTGGGGGATGGTGCCGGCCATGGTCCAGAAACTGCCGGCCGGCAGCTTGCGCTGATAGCCTGTGGCCAGCGGGACGATGACTTCACTGGCGATGGATTTGGGCACCAGCGCAGCATGGCCGGTGGCGGGGGAAATCGCGACGGGGACATGCTGGACGCTGGCGCAACCGGCCAGCATCAAGGCTGCTGCAAGGCTAAAAAGGCGCATCGTGTTAGATAGCAATAAGCAATGCGCTCGATGTTAACCGCTAATGTGCTGTTGAAAACTCACCAATCTTCACGCCGGCTGATTTCACCTGTAAAAAAGGCGCCACACCGGCGCCTTTTTAGCGGGAAGCCGGCAGCAAAGGGCTTACTGCTTCTTCATGACCAGCGTCAGGATGTCATACGACGCCACCAGCTCGTCGTTCTGGTTGGTCACCTGCACGTCCCACGCCACCACGCCCTGGCCGCGGCCCTGGTCGTCGGTGCGGTTGCGGTCGACCTTGCGCTTGCAGGTCAGGCGGGCGCGGATGGTGTCGCCGATCGCCACCGGGGTGATGAAGCGCAGGTTGTCGAGGCCATAGTTGGCCAGCACTGGGCCCGGCGCCGGCGACACGAACAAGCCTGCCGCCGCCGATAGCACAAAGTAGCCGTGCGCAATGCGCTTGCCGAATTGCGTGTCTTTCGCCGCGATGTCGTCGAAGTGCATGTAGAAGAAATCGCCCGAAATGCCGCCGAAGTTGACGATGTCGGCTTCGCTCACGGTGCGGCGGTGCGTCAGCAGCGAGTCGCCCATCTGCAAATCTTCGAAGTATTTGCGGAACGGATGCACGTCGCTTTCATTGACGGTCGCGCCACGCACATACTCGCCCGTGACGGCGGCCAGCATGGTCGGCGACCCCTGCACGGCGGCGCGCTGCAGGAAGTGGCGCACCGCGCGGATGCCGCCCAGTTCTTCGCCGCCGCCGGCGCGGCCCGGGCCGCCGTGTTTCAGTTGCGGCAAGGGCGAACCGTGACCGGTCGAATCGACCGACGATTCCTTGTCGAGGATGTGCACGCGGCCATGCGATGCGGCCGCCACCGGCACCGCGTACGCCGCCGTCTTCGGATCTTTCGTCACCAGGGTCGACACCAGCGAACCCTTGCCGCGCGCGGCAAGGTCCAGCGCTTCATCGATGCCGTCATACGTCATCATGGTCGACACCGGACCAAATGCTTCCACGTCGTGCACCGCGTCATTGCTGCCCGCGTTACGGCACAGCAGCAGGGTCGGCGAGAAGAACGCGCCATCGGCCACGCCGTCGCCCACCGGCTTGAAGCCGTCGCCCGCGCCAAACACGATTTCATTGCCTTGCGCGAGCATCGCCACGCGTTCCGCCACGTCGCGCTGCTGGTCTTTCGACGCCAGCGCGCCCATGCGCACGCCTTCGATCGACGGATCGCCCACCGTGACTTTCGCCAGGCGCTCGCGCAAGCGTTCCGCCACCGCGTCGACGCGGTTGCGCGGCACGATGATACGGCGGATCGCGGTACATTTCTGGCCGGCCTTGCCCGTCATTTCACGTGCGACTTCTTTCACGAACAAGTCGAATTCCGAGTCGTCCGGCGTCACGTCCGGCGCCAGGATCGCGCAGTTCAGCGAATCGGCTTCCGCCGCGAACGGGATCGAATTGGCGATCAGGTTGCGGTTGGCGCGCAGCTTGGCGGCGGTGTCGGCGGAACCGGTAAACGTCACCACGTCGGCGCCGGTCAGGCGGTCCAGCAAGTCGCCCGTGCCGCCAATCACCAGCTGTAAAGAGCCGTCCGGCATCAGGCCGGATTCATGGATCATGCGCACCACGGCTTCGGTCAGGTAGCTGGTGGCGGTGGCGGGTTTGCCGATGCACGGCATCGCGGCCAGGAAGGTCGGCGCGAATTTTTCCAGCAAGCCCCAGATCGGGAAATTGAAGGCGTTGATGTGCACCGCCAGGCCGCCGCGCGGCACCAGGATGTGGGTGCCGGCAAAGCCGCCGCGCTTGCCCAGCGCCATGGCCGGGCCTTCATGCAGCACGTTCGACGATGGCAGTTCGCGGCTGCCCATCGATGCGTACGCGAACAGGGTGCCGATGCCGCCTTCCACGTCCACCCAGCTGTCGGCGCGGGTGGCGCCGGTCAGATGCGAAATCGTGTACAGCTCTTCCTTGCGCTCCATCAGGTACTGCGCCAGCGCTTTCAGGCGCTGCGCGCGCTGCTGGAAATCCAGCTTCATCAGCGCGGGAATACCGGTCTTGCGCGCATACGTGACGGCTTCCGAGAAATCGATGGTTTCCGCGTGCGTGTGATAGATCACGCTGTTGTTCAACGCGTTGTACAGCGGGGTGGCGGCTTCCTTGCCGTGCCAGCGGCCGGCGATCAGGCTTTGCAAAGTTTGAGGCATTTGTCTCTCCAGTTATTCGGTTGTCTTTTTATGCTGGTGCAGCGGCAGCGACGTTTCCCAATCCATCCGCCTGCGGTCCGCCTCCGGCGCGTCCAGCGCATCGACTTCGCGCATGGTGGCCAGCGAACGCACGGCCAGTTCGTGGTATTGCGCGGTGCCGCTGCTCTTCCACTTCACTTCATCATCGGTCACGCTGCGCAGGATCTTCGCGGGCATGCCCACCACCATCGAACGGGGCGGCACTTCCATCTTCGCCTTCACGAAACTCATGGCGGCCACGATGCTTTCCGCGCCAATCACCGCGTTATCCATCACCACGGCATTCATGCCAACCAGCGCATTGCGGCCGATGCGGCAACCATGCAGCACGGCGCCATGGCCGATATGGCCATCAACTTCGACCACCGTGTCGCAGCCGGGGAAGCCGTGCATCACGCAGCCATCCTGCACATTGGCGCCCTCTTCCAGGATCAGGCGGCCGAAATCGCCGCGCAGCGACGCCAGCGGGCCCACGTAGCAGCGCGGGCCGACGATCACATCGCCGATCAGCACAGCGGTCGGGTGCACGTAGGCCGTTGGGTGCACCACGGGACGGATGCCGTTGATTTCGTAGACTTTGACCACGGTTACACCCGCTCGATCACCAGGGCAATGCCCTGGCCCACACCGATACACATGGTGCACAGCGCATAACGGCCGCCCGTGCGTTCCAATTGGTTCAATGCCGTCGTCACCAGCCGCGCGCCGGATGCGCCCAGCGGGTGGCCAATCGCAATCGCGCCGCCATTCGGGTTTACGTGCGCCGCATCATCGGCCAGTCCCAGGTCGCGCGTCACCGCCAGTCCCTGCGCGGCAAAGGCTTCATTGAGTTCGATGACATCCATCTGGTCGATACTCAAGCCCAGCTGCGCCAGCACTTTCTTCGATGCCGGCGACGGACCGAAGCCCATAATGCGCGGAGCCAGGCCGGCGGTCGCCATGCCCAGCACCTTGGCGCGCGGCTTCAGACCATATTGGTCCACCGCCGCGCCGGATGCCAGCAAAATCGCGCAAGCGCCGTCGTTGACGCCGGACGCATTGCCGGCCGTGACGGAACCATCCGGCTTCACCACGCCTTTCAGCTTGGCCAGCATCTCGACGGTGGTTTCCGGACGAGGATGCTCGTCGGTATCGATGACCTTCGGGTCGCCTTTCTTTTGCGGGATCGTGACCGGCACGATTTCCGCCTTGAAGTGGCCGGCCGCATGGGCGGCGGCCCAGCGCTGCTGGCTGCGCACGGCAAACGCATCCTGGTCGGCGCGGCTGATATTGAAATCCTGCGCCACGTTTTCCGCGGTTTCCGGCATCGAGTCGATACCGTATTTCGCCTTCATCAACGGATTGACGAAACGCCAGCCGATGGTCGTGTCTTCGATTTTCGCGCTGCGGGAAAACGCGCTGTCGGCCTTGCCCATCACGAACGGCGCGCGCGTCATGCTTTCCACCCCGCCTGCAATGATCAGCTGCGCTTCGCCGGCCTTGATGGCGCGCGCACCGATACCCACCGCATCGAGGCTGGAACCGCACAGGCGGTTGATGGTGTTGGCCGGCACGTCGACCGGCAAGCCGGCCAGCAGCGCCGCCATGCGGCCCACGTTGCGGTTATCTTCACCGGCGCCGTTGGCGCAGCCATAGTAGATGTCATCCACTTGGGCCCAGTCCACGCCCGGATTGCGCGCCATCAGCGCGGCGATCGGCACGGCGGCCAGGTCGTCGGCGCGCACGGACGCCAGGGCGCCGCCGTAGCGGCCGAAGGGGGTACGGACGGCGTCACAGATGAAGGCTTCGTTCATTATTTTTCCTTTATACGATTTTCGGGCGCTGGTCGATCACACGCTTGGCCTTGCCGGTCAGGGTGCGCTCGATACTGTTCGGTTCTTTCAATGTCACACGGGTCGACACGCCAACATTGGTCTTGATGCGCTGCTCCAGTTCGCGCGCCAGGTTGGCCACGTCACCGGGCACCAGCGAGCCACCGGGCCGCAGTTCGGCCAGCACTTCCAGCTTGTCGAGGTGGCCGTCGCGGCTCACGACCAGCTGATACTGCGGCGCCAATTGCGGCATCTTGCAAATCAATTCTTCGATCTGGGTCGGGAACACATTGACGCCACGGATGATCAGCATGTCGTCCGAGCGGCCCGTGATCTTGCCGATGCGGCGCATCGAACGCGACGTCGGCGGCAGCAAACGCGTCAAGTCGCGCGTGCGGTAGCGGATCACCGGCATCGCTTCCTTGCTCAAGGAAGTGAACACCAGTTCCCCTTCGGATCCATCCGGCAGCACTTCACCGGTTTCCGGATCAATGATCTCCGGATAGAAATGGTCTTCCCAGATCACCGGGCCATCTTTCGACTCGATGCATTCGCTGGCCACGCCGGGGCCCATCACTTCCGACAAGCCATAGATATCGACCGCATCGATCCCGGCGCGCTGCTGGATTTCCGCGCGCATCGCTTCAGTCCACGGTTCGGCGCCAAAAATGCCGACCTTCAGCGACGAGCTGGCGGGGTCCATCCCCTGGCGCTGGAATTCCTCGATGATGTTCAGCATGTACGACGGCGTGACCATGATGATGTCCGGCTTGAAGTCGGTGATCAATTGCACCTGCTTTTCGGTCTGGCCGCCGGACATCGGCACCACCGTGCAGCCCAGGCGCTCCGCGCCGTAATGGGCGCCCAGGCCGCCCGTAAACAAGCCATAGCCGTACGAGATATGCACCATGTCGCCGGCGCGGCCACCGGCGGCGCGGATCGAGCGGGCCACCACATTGGCCCAGGTGTCGATGTCTTTCAGGGTATAGCCCACCACCGTGGCCTTGCCGGTGGTGCCGCTCGATGCGTGCACGCGGGCGACTTGTTCACGCGGCACCGCGAACAGGCCGAAGGGATAATTGTCGCGCAGGGTTTTCTTGTCCGTGAACGGAAATTTGGCCAGGTCCGACAAGGTTTTCAAGTCGCTCGGGTGGACCCCGGCCGCGTCAAACGCGGCGCGGTAATGCGGCACGTTTTCGTATGCGTGCGCCAGCGACCATTGCATGCGTTCCAGCTGCAGCGCCTGCAATTCATCGCGGCTGGCACGCTCGATGGCTTCCAGGTCGGTTGGTGCGGGATGACGTTGAACCATGTTGCGATCTCCTGTTACTGCGGCACAAATTACAGCGGCACGGGTTATTGCGGAACAACTTCTCCGCTGATGCGGTGCGATTTTCCCCGGAACAGCACAATCAGCTTGCCGTCCTGGTTGCGGACCTGGACATCGTAGACGCCGGTCTTGCCGGCCAGTGCCTGTTCCTGCGCCTCCGCAGTCAACACGTTGCCGGGACGGCCCGGGGCCAGGTATTCAATGGTGCAGCCGGCGCCCACGGTCACGTGGTTATGGCTGTTGCAGGCGAACGCAAAGGCGCTGTCGGCCAGTGCGAAGATATAGCCGCCGTGGCAGGTTTGGTGGCCGTTCAACATGTCGTCGCGCACCGGCATCGTCATGCGCGCATAGCCGGGGCGGATTTCCGCCAGCACCATGCCCATCGCCTGGCTGGCCCGGTCACGTTCGAACATGGCGGCGCCGGCCGCTTGCGCCAGCGCCAGGGCATGCTCGGGTGACAGCGCAGCATGTGCGTCATGCATGGAACTTGCCTCCGGCAGCCAGCTTGCGGCGCAGCAGCGGCGACGCGCGGTAGCGGTCTTCGCCATAGCACGACGCCAGGTTGTGCAACACCGTCACCACGTGGCCGATGCCGATACTGTCGGCCCAGGCCAGCGGGCCTTTCGGATAATTGACGCCTTTTTGCATGGCGGTATCGGCGCCCTCGGCGCTGCACACGCCCTGGTTGACCGCGTCCGCCGCTTCATTGGCCAGCATGGCCACGGTGCGCATCACGGCCATGCCGGGCACGTCGTCGAGTTTCGTCACGATGAAACCGGCCGCCTGGAACAGGCCGACCACGGACTGCCACACGGCCGGCTTGCACTGGTCGGAGCACGCCAGCGCAATGCGCGGCGCCTTGCCATAATCGAGCGCCAGGTCGAACAGCACGGTATCCGGATGCCTGTTGTCGCGCGCGCGCTGGGTCGCGGTGCGGCCGTCGGTCAGGTAAATCGCGGCACCGTTGCAGTGGATGCCGGCCGCGCTTTCATTGCCGTGGCCATGGCCTTCCAGGTGCTTTTTCAGGCCCACTTCCACGCCACGCGCGCGGAAGCGTTCCAGCAGCGCATCCATCTGCGGCATGGCTGTCACCGCGCCCGTCGCATCCTGGCCATGGCTGTGGTTCGCATATTCCGGGTTCGGTTGCGGCGCTTCGCAGGCCGCTTGCGGCGCTGCTGCGCCTTCACCATAGGCATAGAATCCCTGTCCGGATTTACGGCCCAGGAAGCCCGCATTGACCAGTTCTTGCTGGATCACGGACGGCGTGAAACGGGGATCGTTGTAATACGCGTTGAAGACCGATTGCGTGACGGAGTAATTGACGTCGTGGCCGATCAAATCCATCAATTCAAAGGGCCCCATGCGGAAGCCGCCCGCGTCGCGCATGACGGCGTCGATGGTGGCGGGATCGGCGGCCTGCTCGTTCAGCAGGCGCAAGCCTTCCGCATAGTATGGACGTGCCACGCGGTTGACGATGAAGCCCGGCGTGGATTTCGCGTGTACCGGATTCTTGCCCCAGCTGGCGGCCGTGTCGAACACGGTCTGCGCGACTTCGGCATCGGTGGCCAGGCCACTGATGACTTCCACCAGCGCCATCAACGGCACCGGGTTAAAGAAGTGCATGCCGACCAGCCGCTGCGGGCGGCGCAGTTTGGCGGCGATCGCGGTGACGGAAATCGACGAGGTATTGGTGGCGAGGATGCAGTCGTCGGACACCACGCCTTCCAGGTCGGCAAACAGGGAACGCTTGACGTCGAGGTTTTCCACGATGGCTTCCACCACCAGCGCGGCATCGGCCACGTCGCCCAGGCTGGACACCGCTTTCAGGCGCGCGGTGGCGGCATCGGCGTCGGCCGCCGTCATCTTCTGCTTGTCGACCAGCTTGCGGTAGACCGCGCCGATGTCGGCAATGGCTTTGCCGACGGCGTCGAGGCGGGTGTCATACAGTTTGACGATATGGCCCGCGCTTGCAGCCACTTGCGCGATGCCGGAGCCCATGGCGCCGCTGCCGATGACGGCAACGACGCTGCCTGCAGCAAGAATGCCCATGATTATTCCCCCTTGAATTCAGGCGTGCGTTTTGCCATGAAGGCCGACACGCCTTCGCGGTAATCGTGCGAGTAGCCCAGTTCGCGCATCATGCCCGCTTCCAGCGCCAGCTGGTCTTGCAGGGTATTGCCGTAGCTGGCTTGCAGGGCTTTCTTGGTGAAGGCAAGTCCCTTGGTCGGCGCGGTGGCGAAGTGCGCCGCCATCGCCATGGCTTCGGTCATCAGCACTTCGTCCGGTACCGACTTCCAGATCAGGCCCCATTCCTCGGCGCGTTCCGCCGTCAGCTTTTCGCCCAGCATGGCCAGGCCGGTGGCGCGCGCCAGGCCGATCAGGCGCGGCAAATGCCAGGTGCCGCCGGTATCCGGGATCAGGCCCAGTTTGCAGAACGCTTCAATGAAACTGGCCGATTTACCGGCGATCACGATGTCGCAGGCCAGCGCCAGGTTGGCGCCTGCGCCGGCCGCCACGCCATTGACGGCGCAGATCACCGGCATCGGCAGGTTGCGCAATGCCAGCACCAGCGGCGCATAGAATTTTTCCACCGATTCGCCCAGGTCCACGCCCTTGGCGCCAGGTTCCACGGCGCGGTCGGACAAGTCCTGGCCGGCGCAGAAACCACGGCCCGCGCCGGTCAACACCAGCACGCGCACCGATTTATCGGCCTGCACCTGCTCCAGCGCGGCGCGCACTTCCAGGTGCATCGCCTGCGTGAAGCTGTTGAGTTTATCGGGACGGTTCAGGGTCAGTTTGGCGACGCCGTTGCTGATGTCGAACAGGATATTTTCGTAGGTCATGTTGTCTCCTCGGTCTCGTCTCAATCTCGTTTTATTCAGCCTGGTCGAAGTCGACCACCACCTTGTCGGTCACGGGGAAGCTCTGGCAGCTCAGCACAAAGCCCCGGGCAATCTCGTAATCTTCCAGCGCATAATTGACGTCCATGTCGACCTTGCCGTCGAGGACCTTGCAGCGGCAGGTGGAACACACGCCGCCCTTGCACGAATAACGCATGTCGATGCCGGCGCGCAGGCCCGCGTCGAGGATCGATTCCTTGTCCTTGTCCATCGTGAACATGGTGTGGTTGCCATCGAGGACCACGGTGACTTCCGTGAGGCCGGAGCCCAGGTCCGTGGCGGCGCGCGGCTTGTGCTGGTGCTTCGGAATGCTGGCGGCGAACAGTTCGATCTTGATGTTCGATTTCGGCATGCCGGCGTCAATCAGCGCTTCCGACACGCCATGCATCATGTCTTCCGGTCCGCAGATAAACGCGGTGTCGTAATCGGCCGGGTTGACCCACAGGCGCAGGAAGTCCTTGGCCTTCTCTTTCGTGATGCGGCCATTGAACAATTCGATATCCTGCTGTTCGCGGCTCATTACATAAACGATGTTCAGGCGGTCCGTGTAAATATCCTTCAGGTCGCCCAGTTCGCCCTTGAAAATCACCGACGACGACGCGCGGTTACCGTAAAACAGCGTGAAGCGGCTGTGTGGTTCCGTCATCAGCGTGGTCTTGATGATCGACAGCATCGGCGTGATGCCGCTGCCGGCGGCGAACGCCATGTATTGCTTGCGGTGGGCGCTATCCAGCGGCACGTTGAAGTGGCCCATCGGCGGCATCACATCCAGCATCGAGCCCGGCTTCAGCGCTTCGTTGGCCCAGGTCGAAAACAGGCCGCCCGGGGTGCGCTTGATGGCGACGCGCAGGCGGTTATCCTGCACGGCGGAACAGATCGAATACGAGCGGCGCACATCCTCGCCATTGATATGGGTACGCAGGGTCAAGTGCTGGCCTTGCTGGTACTGGAAGCTTTGCTGCAGCTCGGGCGGCACGGCAAAGGTGACGGCGATGCAGTCGCGCGTTTCGTGGGTCACCGCGGCGACCGACAGCGGATAGAATTTGCTCATATTTTTTCAGTGACACTTGAAGTAGTCAAATGGTTCGCGGCAGTCGAGGCACTTGTACAAGGCCTTGCAAGGCGTGGAACCGAACTGGCTGGTGAGTTCCGTGTGGCTGGAGCCGCAATGGGGGCACGCGACTTTCGGCGCGGCGACGGCGTTGCCGCCTTTGCGGCTGACGCCGGCGGCCAGGCTGCCGCCCTTGCGCAAGCCGCTGATGTCGATCACCTGCTGCGCGGGCGGCGCGATGCCATAGCCTTTCAGCTTGGCCTTGCCCGATTCGCTCATCCAGTCGGTGGTCCATGCCGGCGACAGTTGCGTATGCAATTGCACCTGCTGCACGCCGCGCGCTTTCAACGCGTCGGTCACGGCGTCGGCAATCACTTGCATCGCGGGGCAGCCGGAATACGTGGGCGTGATGGTGACGGTGCAGGCGCTGTCCCCCGTCACTTGCACGCCGCGCACGATGCCCAGATCGACCACGGAAATCACGGGGATTTCAGGGTCCGGCACGTCGTTGAGCCAGGACCAGACTTGGGCGGCGCTCAAGCGGGCATCCATGGCAGCCTCCATTACCACTGCGAACCGGGATAGGCGCGCTGCAGGTATTGCATCTCGGCCAGCAGGTAGCCCAGGTGCTCGGTATGGCGGCCTTGCTTGCCGCCTTTTTGCATCCATGCGTCAGGCGCCGGCATCACCAAGGTGGCTTCGGCCAGGATGTCCGACACGTGGGCCAGCCACTGGGCGCGCAATGCCTCCGCCGGCGGGGCGATCCCGGCCGCCACCATGGCCTGGTCCACGTCGTCGTAGTTGAAGAATTCGCCCGTGTACATCCACAGTTCATTGACGGCGGTCTGGGTTTTCGCGTGGCTCACTTCCGTGCCATCGCCCAGGCGCACCACCAGGTCGCCGCTGCGGCGCAGGTGATAGGTGACTTCCTTCAGCGATTTTTCAGCGATTTCCGCCATCCGGGTGTCGCTGCATTTGGTCAGCGCGCCAATCAGGAAATAATGCCAGGTATCGAAGAAGAACTGGCGCACCAGCGTGTCGGCATAGTTGCCGTTGTTTTGCTCCACCAGCAGGCAATTCTTGAACTCGTGCGCGTCGCGGTGATAGGCGATGCGGTCTTCATCGCGGCCCAGACCTTCCAGCTCGCCGGCATAGGTGAACCACATGCGGGTCTGGCCCAGCAAGTCCAGCGCCACGTTGGTCAGCGCCATGTCTTCTTCCAGCGCCGGGCCCTTGCCGCACAGTTCCGACAAGCGCTGCGACAGGATCAGGGCATTGTCGCCCTGGCGCAAAAGATAGTTAACCTTGACGTCCATGGCTGCGCTCACAGGTTCTTGACTTCTTCCGGCATCGGGAAGAAGGTCGGGTGGCGGTATACCTTGCTGTTCGATGGTTCGAACAGCGCATCCTTGTCGCCGGGGCTTGATGCAACGATATCGGTGGCGCGCACCACCCAGATGCTGACGCCTTCATTGCGGCGCGTATACACGTCGCGCGCATTGTTGACCGCCATGCCGGCGTCCGGTGCGTGCAGGCTGCCCACATGCTTGTGCGCCAGGCCGTGCTGGCTGCGAATGAATACTTCCCACAATGGCCATTCTTTGCTCATAACTTTATCTCCTTAAGCCGCAGCCTTTGATCAGTACCACCTGACACCTTCGGTATCAGGCAGCAGCCGGTGTAGATTGTTGTTTGTCGGCGTACGCCACCAGCGCGTCGCGGAACCACTCGCCATCGTCCCAGGCTTTGACGCGGGTGCGCAGGCGTTCGCGGTTGCACGGGCCATTGCCCTTCAAGACCTGGTGGAACTCTTCCCAGTCGATTTCACCGAAGTCGTAGCTGCCGCGCGCCTCGTTCCATTTGAGGTCCGGGTCGGGCACGGTCAGGCCCAGGTATTCGATTTGCGGCACGGTCTGGTCGACCATGCGCTGACGCAGTTCATCGTTGGAGAACAGCTTGATGCGCCATTGCGCCGATTGCGCGCTGTTGACGGAGGCCGCGTCGGACGGGCCAAACATCATCAGGGAAGGCCACCACCAGCGGTTCAGCGCATCCTGCGCCATGGCCTTCTGCTCCGGCGTGCCCTTGGCCAGCGACATCATGATGTCGTAGCCCTGGCGCGCGTGGAACGATTCTTCCTTGCAGACGCGGATCATGGCGCGCGAATACGGACCATACGAGCAGCGGCACAGCGGGATCTGGTTGATGATGGCGGAACCGTCGACCAGCCAGCCGATGGCGCCCATGTCGGCCCAGGACAGGGTCGGGTAATTGAAGATGCTGGAATATTTGGCTTTGCCGCTGTGCAGGGCCGCCAGCAATTCATCGCGCGAGACGCCCAGGGTTTCCGCGGCGCTGTACAGGTACAAGCCATGGCCGGCTTCATCCTGGATCTTGGCCAGCAAGATCGATTTGCGTTTCAGGGTCGGGGCGCGGGTCACCCAGTTACCTTCAGGCAACTGGCCGACGATTTCCGAGTGCGCGTGCTGCGAAATCTGCCGGATCAGGGTCTTGCGGTAAGCGTCCGGCATCCAGTCTTTGGCTTCGATTTTCACGCCGGCATCGATGCGAGCCTGGAACTCGCGCTCTTCCGCGCTCATGTCGTCGCTGGTCTGGACCTTCTTCAGGCCGGTTTCCACCATCTGTGCGTACATGACTCATGTCTCCTTCATCAAGGTATGACCGCATATTACGATACAAAATTTCAGTTGGCTACAGTTTTTATGACTCAAATCATTTTTATGTATCCAGTTAGAGCGCAAAATGGCTGGTTTGGGCGACTATAAGAAAAATAATGCTGCGCCGAAGCCAGAGCAAAGTAAACTCCTGCCTGACGAGACCTAATAATATTGCACTGCAAGATGAATATCCTGAACAGCAACGAATGGATTGCGCACTTCCTGGCCACCGACCCGCCCCGCTCAAAGTCGCTGGTGATGACGATCTTCGGCGACAGTATCGTGCCGCATGGCGGGACAGTCTGGCTGGGTAGCCTGATCGAATTGCTGGCGCCGTTCGGCGTCAATGACCGGCTGGTGCGCACGTCGGTGTTCCGGCTGGCGCAGGAAGGCTGGCTGGCGTCGCAGCGCGATGGCCGCCGTTCTTCGTATGCCGTGCCCTCGGATACCATCGCCCGCTTCACCCGCGCCTACCGCCGCATTTATGCGCCGCTGCACGCGGACTGGGATGGCCAGTGGACCCTGGTGATGCACCCCAGCGTCGGCCTGACCGCGTCCGAGCGCAGCAACCTGCGCAAGGAATTGCTATGGCAGGGTTACAGCATCCTGGCGCCGGGACTGGCCGCGCACCCGGCCGGCGACCGTGAAATCCTCGATGAATTGCTGGTCCGCACCGGCACGCAACACAAGCTGTTCGTGTGCCAGACGGCCGACTTGCCGGGCGTGCGCTTTTCCAGGCCGCTACGCGACATGGTGGCCGATGGCTGGGATTTGTCGGGCGTGGTCGAAGGCTACGAACAGTTCACGGCGCTGTTCGAGCCGTTGCTGGCGCTGCTGAAAGCCGGCCCGGCGCCGGTGCCGGAACACGCGTTCGTGATCCGCACCCTGCTGATGCACGCCTACCGCCGCGTCCAGCTGCACGATCCGCAATTGCCGGTGGAATTGCTGCCGGAACCATGGCCCGGCGCGAAAGCATATGACCTGGCGCGGGCGCTGTACCTGCACGTCTATCAAGCGGCCGAAGAGCACATCACGGCTGTGTTGCGGCGCGAGGATCCGGAGGCGCCGCAGGCCGATGACAGCTTGTACCTGCGCTTTGGCGGCTTGAAGTAATCGATCAGTAAATGGTCACCCTGGCGGCATCACTTGCCAAGCAGACTCAAGTAAGTGCGTACTTATGGATCCCAGCATCCGTGTTGGGATAGCCATGCCGTCGAGCATGGCCACGCTGAAGGCAAACTAACTCAGCCGACATCGACACCCAACTCCTGAGCGCAGTCACGCACATACTGCATCACTAATTCAACGCCGGCGTCAGGGGCAATCTCCAAAGCCTTTCGCAGGGATTGGTCGCGCTCCGCTTGTTGCCCCAATGCGTGGAAGCAACGAGCCAATTCGGCATGTGTATAGGCTTGCCCCATAGGATCCGTGATTTGTAAATACAAGTCCAATGCTTTTAGATGTATGTTTACCGCTCCGGCTGGATCACCGTTCGACCTGAGCAGATTTCCCAGCGACTTTAGCGTGTTCGCTTGCCCCAGTCCGCTTTGCTCCCGCTCGTGCTGCGCCAGTGCCCGATCATATAGCGCTCTGGCCACATCCAATCGGTTCAGGCGACATTCCAGGTCGCCCAGCGACTTTAGCGTGTTCGCCTGCCCCAATCCGTTTTGCTCCCGCTCGAACAGCGCCAATGCCCGATCGTACAGCGTTCTGGCCACTTCTAAACGCCCCTGCCGATGTTCCAGATCGCCCAGCGACTGCAGCGTGTTCGCCTGCCCCAGTGCGCTTTGCTCCCGCTCGTACTGCGCCAGCGCCCGGTCGTACAGCGCTCTGGCCACACCCAACCGGTCCAATTGGTATTCTAGATGGCCCAGCGACCTGAGCGTGTTCGCCTGCCCCAGTCCGTCTTGCAATCGTTCGGACAGAGCAAGTGCCCGGTCATACTGCGCTCTGGCCACGTCCAACCGGCCCAACCGACGTTCCAGATCGCCCAGCGACCTTAGCGTGTTTGCCTGCCCCAGTCCGCGTTGCTCCTGCTCGAACAGCGCCAGTGCTCGGTCGTACAACGCCCTAGCCACTTCTAACCGGCCCAGCCGCCCCTCCAGATCACCCAGCGACTGAAGTGTGTTCGCCACCCCCAGTCCGTCTCGCTCCCCCTCGAACTGCGCAAGCGCCCGGTCGTATAACACTCTGGCCTGATCCAATCGACCCAGCCGACTTTCCAGATCACCCAGTTTTTTGTGGACTGAACCTGTCTGTGCAAGTAATACACTCAACCGCCGCAGCACATCCACGGCCAGGATGACCTTGAACGAATACAGGTTGATTAAGCGATGATGCAGATCGTTCAACCAAGTGCCATCTGGTGTTCTAGCTTGCATTTCGTGGTGCATCAGTCTGGCCAGGCTCTCAAAATGGGCAAGCAGCCAAGCCCGGGCCTCCAGCACCTCCGCCGTGGACTGCACCGTGGCCGCTGCGCTAGCTTGGTCGAAAAACATCTCATGAAGCACAGAACGTCCTGTGGCCCAATCAAAGCCGTCGGTCTGATTAAGTGAAGCGCCAAGCGCATAACGGGCCAAGGGCGGCAATATGCTCCAGCGCCCATCGGCCTGACGATTGATGACATGATGGCGTACCAGCGCCGGACGGGCGGCGGCCCAGCCACCGCGATGCTCGATTTCATTCAGGATAGCTTCACTTGCACCAGTGGCGAACACACTGAGCGCCATCCACAGGTTCAATGCGCCTGGCGTCCGGCTCAACGCTTCTGCAGTCAAGCGCAGGCTGGCGGGCAAGCTGCCTTGACGACCGGCCTCGCCGGGCTGCTGTAGGATCTCCGCCCCCAACCCGCGCCAACGCCGCTCCAATTCGTGATAGGCGTAGCAGTCGCCGAGCCGGGCAGCAAGGGTCACGCTCAGCGCGTGCCCGCCCAAATCATCGATAACAAATTCCGCCAGCAAGTCATCCACCGGCAAGGCATCACTTCCCAGCCAAAGTTCACGAAATAGCCGCAACGCCGCCGTGCGCGGCAACACGCCAATTTCGATGCTGACACCAAACACCCTAGGCAAGCTATAGCGCGACGACACCAGCAACCTGACGCCTGGCAGTTGTTGCATCGCACGCAAAAAGTCTGCGCCCTCATCAGTGGAAGCGACACTCTCCAGGTTGTCAAGGTAATACATACCTGCCGGCAACGCATGGAGCAACTGCTCACCGGACTGCACGTCAGGGAGGTCCAGCATACTGGCCAGGCGATCAACCAGCGTCGCGAGGCTGGCGCCGTCGGCGACCGCGACGAACCATGCCGTCTGGCCGGGATCAGTTGCCAGCCAGCGCTTGAGTGCTGCTTTACAGACTTCGGTCTTGCCGATGCCGCCCACACCCGAGACTTCGCGCGCGGTCACGACCACGCCGCTATCGTGCCCACTCAAGAACGACAATACCTTCTCCACCTCGTCATCACGTCCATAGAAACGTCCCTCGGCGGGCTGTAGACGGTTGTCGAGCGCCCCTGTCAGTTGGCCAGGGGGCCGCCGAACTGGCTGCTGCGCGGGCGCGCGCACCGCCGGAGGCGGCGCAATGGACTGCGCAACGGGAACATCCAGCTGCACGGCTGGGGACAGCGGCAGCGCCTGGATGTCGTCGCGTATAAAGGCAACGAGCATGCGATGTACCTGGGCGTCGCGGCCTGAAGGCTTGCAGATGCTGAAGTGGTCTTCCGCCAGCGGAGTACAAGTCACTCCATCCAGCGCCGGATCGCTGCTGGACGGGTCCACTACCCGCACACCGACTTGCCGGGTAATCAGTCCTAGCCAACTCTTTTGCTGCCACACAACGTCACGCCGTTCAGCAAAGGCTGCCACTTTTAATTGCAGGTCTCGCGACTGCTTGCGAAACGCAGTATTGAGTTGAAGCAGGTGGGCATCGTGGAGGCACATGTTGCCGACCTGCGCATTGGTACGCATCACTGCCGCAGTAGCATTGGCGAGACTGGCTAGTTGCGAACCTTGGTGCGGTGTCGCTACAAACACGACGCCACGGATTCGGTTTACCAATGCCTGGGCCTTTACGTCGCCACTGGCCTGTGTCTGCGTAATCAGGGATTTGATCACCAGCCCGCCCATGCTGTGGCCAACCAGTACGACGCTCCGATCCTTTAAACCATCGTGAACAGCCAGCAACTGGACTACCTGCGTGCCTTGGTCCGGCAAGGGCATGGCCTGGTCTTGCCAGCGACTCAGCGCCGCATCATACCCCAAGGTCCAGGTATCGCAGCCCGTGTCTTTTCCGACCCAGTGCAACCAGCAATTGTCCCGGGAGGTGCCTGGCCCCACCCAAGTGTCGAACAGGTCGCCACCCAGTCCGTGCACGAACACGACCGCAGGCAGCGCAGGATTGCCACTATGTACTTGCTCCAGGCGCGCCATGGCTTTCCTTGGTATTTTTCGTGACAGTCAAGCTTCGGCTTGCACCCATGCTTCGCCGGGCATAATGCGTCGCATGAACTCATCAAACAGTGGCACCGTGAATGCCGTGTCGCCATGCGTTGGACTCCAGATCATCCCTTTGGAGATCAAGCTGCTGCGTACCGGGCCGAGGGATGAACTTTCCCTGCCGAGTCCTGCGGCAATGTCGCCAGAACGATGCGGCCCGCTGCCAAGCGCAGCCATCGCGCGCAAATATTTTTTTTCCGTTGGTGTCAGCCGATCAAAGCGCACCCTGAAAAAACTTTCGTCAAGTGCGGCAATGGCTTCCGTCGACGCTGTTTCGACATCCTGCCGCGTAATTGGGCTGACAGCGGCAACGTCCCATGCGTGCTTCCCCCATTCCTGCAAGAAGTAGGGATAACCTTGGGTGTAGTTCACGATGAGCGTCACCGCATCGTCATTGATGTCGACGCCTTCATCCTGGGCAGGTTTCACGATTGCATCAGCGGCGTCCGCAGCCTCCAGCGGCCCGATGGCAGGGAAGTCGAACAGGCGCTCGGCATACGATTTCGCCTCGCCCATCCGTCCGCGCAATTGCGGCAGACCGGCGCCGACCACCACTAACGGCAATTGCAATTGCGCGCAACGGTGCAACGCTGAAATCAATGCCGCCAGTTGTTGCTCAGGTACGTATTGCAATTCATCGATAAAGATCGCCACCAGCGTGCCAGCTGATTGCGCGGCCCGCCCCACTTGCTCAAGCAGCATCGTGAGGTCGCCCTCCAGGTCGCCATTGTCCGCCAATCCCGGCTCCGGCTCGTAATCCAGTCCCACCTCGATGTCATTAAATGTCAGCTTCATTTTTCCGACAAAGCCCGCCAATGCTCGCAACCCACGTACAGCCACGTCCTTGGCATTCTCCATCCGGCTTAATTTGAGCAATCCCAAACGCAATTGGGGCGCCAACGAAGCTGGTAGCGACTTCCCCTCTGGCGCCTCAATGCGGATTGTCACCACCCCGGACGCTTCGGCGTCCTTCATCATCTGATCGAGCAGCACAGTCTTACCGACGCCTCGGAGCCCCACCAGCATCATGCTCTTCGCCGGTTTCCCCCGGCGTAGCCGTTCGATGCATAAGTGCATTTTTTCTCTTACAGCATCACGGCCTGCCAGCTCAGGTGGAGGACTACCTGCCCCAGGGGCATATGGATTCAGGATGGGGTCCATGTGTACCTTCTTTAGCAAATTTATTCGATAAGCATAAATTAGCTAATGTAAGTATAGGTGTCAACATAAAGAGCATAAAAATCGAGGGCCGACCGTTGCCCACTGCTCGATACATTTCGACATTTTTTCACCCTTCCCCCCATGCTATTCTCGGCATTTCCTTGCTCCTTTGAAAGATTTTCCATGAAGCTCGCCCGCCTTGCCATCCTGCTGTCTGCCGCCCTGCTGGCATCCACCGCCGCCCTGGCCGCGCCCGTCACCCTGGTGCAAGCCGGTAAGCTGCTGGACAAACCCGGCCAGGCGCCGCGTGGCGCATCGACGGTCGTGATTGACAACGGCAAGGTCAGCGCGGTGCTGGACGGTCACGTGGGCGCCAACCAATATCCGGGCGCGGCCATCGTCGACTTGCGCAACCGCTTTGTGTTGCCGGGCCTGATCGACAGCCATGTGCACCTGGTCTCGGACCGCGCCGGCGCCGAAGGCGCGCTGGCCAACGTCAACACCAATGCCGCCGCCTGGGCTTTTGAGGCGGAACAGAATGCCCGTAAAACCCTGAACGCGGGCTTCACCACCGTGCGCAACCTGGGCGATGGCCCGGACGGCATCACCCTGGCGCTGCGCGACGCCATCAACAAGGGCTGGGTGCAGGGCCCGCGCATCCTCGATGCGGGCATGCCGATTTCCACCACCTCGGGCCACATGGACGGCCGCCTCGGTTATGCCGAGTGGGTCCAGCATGGCATCACCGAAGACAACCTGTGCGACAGCCTTGAAAGCTGCCGCCGCGCCGTGCGCAAGCAGATCGGCCGTGGCGTCGATGTGATCAAGATTGCCACCACGGGCGGCGTCAACAGCCGCGTCGGCGCCGGTGTGGCGAAACAGATGTTTGACGATGAAGCCAAGGCGCTGGTCGACACGGCGCACCTGTACGGCAAAAAGGTGGCGGTGCACGCACATGGCGAAGGCGGTATCAACCTGGCGCTGGCGGCCGGCGCGGATTCGATCGAGCACGGCACCCTGCTCGACGAGGAAGGCATCAAGCTGTTCCTGAAATCCGGCGCATATTACGTGCCGACGCTGTCCACCATCAATGGCTACAAGGAGCGCATCGCCGCCAACCCGAACGCGTATGAGCCGGACGTGCGCGCCAAGATCGACTGGCGCATCGGCATCACAGGCAAATCGTTGAGAATCGCGCATGCCAAAGGCGTCAAGATTGCGTTCGGCACCGATGCGGGTGTGTCCAAGCATGGACGCAATGCCGATGAATTTGAATTGATGGTGCAGTATGGGATGTCGCCGATGGAGGCGATCAAGGCGGCCACGGTGAATGCGGCGGATTTGCTGGGGGTGTCGTCGGTGGCCGGCACGCTGGAGGCGGGCAAGGCGGCGGACCTGATTGCGGTCGGTGGCGATCCGTTGAAGGATGTGACGGAGTTGAAGCGGGTGACGTTCGTGATGGCGGGCGGGAAGATCGTGAAAGCGGAACGCTGACCGGGTTGCCGCTGCCGTCGGCTGCGCATCAACAGAAAAGCCCGCGCAAGGCGGGCTTCGATTTACTGGCTATCGGACGCCCATGCTATCTGCATGGTGCGGCCGCAATCAGCAACTACTTGCAGCTTAGATCGGGTTGATCTGGGTAGCCTTGTCGCCCTTCGGGCCGGTGCCACGCACGAAATTCACGCGCTGGTTTTCCTGCAGGCTCTTGAAGCCATTCGATTGGATGTCCTGGAAGTGCGCGAACAGGTCGGCGCCACCCGCGTCAGGCGTGATGAAGCCGAAGCCCTTGGAATCGTTGAACCATTTAACGGTGCCGGTCTGGGTAGTCATGTGTGTTTTCCTCAAGGTTAATAGGGCAATAAAGCCCGGGCACACTTCAAATCAAGAAGCGGATGTAACGGAGGGATCAGACAGGAATTGTCCTTGAACAAGGACCAGACAGGAAGGAGGCCAACAATTATTACGTCTTACCGAAGTGCCCACGCAATATACATGGCTTTGCGCAGATCGCCTAACGATTTATTCACGGTCGAAAAAACACAACCCTGAACGCGGGTACCACCCGGGACTTCAGCCAGCGCCGCTGCCATGTGCGCAAGAAATCCCTGTCGCCCGCCGTATCCAATGCCAGCTTGTCGACAGCGTTAAGCTGCTATCAAAAACGTGAACACGCTCCCTTCCTGCCCTGAGCCGTCTTGTTGACCATACTCATGCCTGACAGGCATCACTTTCCCGCCTGATGCCCCTATACCGCCACGGTTTCGTCGCCATACACATCCCCATCCCATCCATCGGTATATTTCACCAAGCCATCGGCCACATCAATCACACGGTGCCGGTAAAACAAGTGCATGGTGGGCTGGAACGATGGCGGCAATTGCCCGCCTGCCGCGCGCGCGGCCAGGCTGTTGGGTACGACGCGCATGCCGAGCCGGTTGGTGCCGAACACGGTTTCACCGCAGCCGCGGCAAAATGCGCGTGACAGTTGCCGTTCGGGGTGCGCGTACGCGGCCACTTCGCCACGCGTCACACGCACCATGCCGGCATCCCATGCCGTCGCCGACAGCATCGCGGTGCCGTAAAAATCGCGGCACGCATTGCAATGGCAATGGCAATGGGCGCGCGCCGCCGGTTCCCCCAGCAACTCGACCACCACCGCACCACACGTGCACCCAATAGTCAGCGAAGGCGCCGTCATGGCTTACTTGCGGCCACTGCTGATCAGGAAATTCTGCATCGTCGATTCCGCCACCGACGCCCACAAATTCTGCTCGTGGCGGAACTTCTTCCACGGGTCGTAAATCTTCTTGAACTTGGCGTTCTTCGCGGCTTCCTCTTCCATCACGTCGACCGAGTGCTTGTATGCGGTATCCATGATCTCTTTCGAGAATGTCCGGATTTTCGCGCCGCTCTTTTGCAGGCGGGCCAGTGCTTTCGGGTTGCGCGCATCGTACTCAGCTTGCAGGCCCACGTGGCACTCGAAGCTGGCCGCCTCGATCGCCGCCTGGTATTCCTTCGGCAGCTTGTCCCACTCTTTCAAATTCACATAGAACGACAGTTGCGGCCCCGCTTCCCACCAGCCCGGCGCATAGTAATGCGGCGCGACCTTGGCCAGGCCCAGTTTTTCATCGTCGTACGGACCGACCCACTCGGCCGCATCGATCGTGCCCTTTTCCAGCGCCGAATACACGTCGCTGGCGGCAATTTGCTGCGGCACGGCGCCCATGCGCTCCATCACGCGGCCCGCGAAACCGGCGATGCGGATTTTCAAGCCCTTGATGTCGGCCACACCCTTGATCTCCTTGCGGTACCAGCCCCCCATCTGCGTGCCGGTATTGCCGCCAAAGAAATTGATGATGCCGTAGCCTTTGTAGAATTCGCGCAACAGTTCGCGGCCGCCGCCCTGGTCGCACCACGCCGTTTGCTGGCGCGACGTCAGGCCGAACGGCACCGCGCAATCGAAACAAAAGGTCGGATCCTTGCCGAAGTAGTAATAGGCCGGCGTGTGACCCATTTCCACCGTGCCCGCCTGCACCGCGTCCATCACTTGCAAGCCCGGCACCACTTCCCCGGCGGCGAACTGGCGGATCAGGAAGCGGCCGCCCGTCAATTCGGCCACCCGTTTGATGAAGCGCTCAGCGGAACCGTAGATCGTGTCCAGCGTTTTCGGGAAGCTCGACGCCAGGCGCCACGTAATGGCAGGGCCCTGGGCCAGGGCCGGCGTGGCAACGGCGGCGGTGGCGGCGGCGCCGGCAGTGGCTTGTTTCAGGAAGGAACGACGCTGCATTCGAGTCTCCAGAGTGGTAATGACTTGGGGGCCGGGCCGTCAGGCCGGGCCCCACCTATCAGAAATGAGAAAGCAGTTTATGTCTGAAATGACAAGCTTGCAATCCCAGGTGCTATATGAGGCCGATTAAAGCGGTTATCATATCGGCCACGCTTCATTTTCAACCCAGGATTTCCATGCCTATCAAAATCAGCCACCAATTCGATGCTGGCGCCATCGAGGTTCTGCGCGCGGATGATCCGTCCGCGATCGATCTGAACATCCGCAAGGATTCCGCCGCCGACATCATCCAGTGGTTCTACTTCCGCGTACAGGGCGCCAAGGCGACGCCGCTGACGATGAATTTCAAAAACGCCGGCCAGGCCGCTTACCCGGACGGCTGGAAAGAGTACCAGGCCGTGGCCAGCTATGACCGCACCAGCTGGTTCCGCGTCCCGACCTCGTTCGACGGCCAGGTCATGACCATCGAGCACACCCCGGAATTCGACAGCGTGTACTACGCGTACTTCGAACCGTATTCGTGGGAACGCCACCTGGCGCTGCTGGACAGCGCCCAGCTGTCGCCGCACGTGCGCATGGAAGACCTGGGTTCGACCCTGGATGGCCACGACATGAACTTGCTGGTGATCGGCGAACCGGCCGAAGGTAAAAAGAAAGTCTGGGTCATCGCGCGCCAGCACCCGGGTGAAACCATGGCGGAATGGTTCGTCGAAGGCATGCTCGATGCCTTGCTGGACGACGCCAACCCTCACGGCCGCCAGTTGCTGAAGGAATCCGTGTTCTACGTGGTGCCGAACATGAACCCGGACGGCTCGGTACGCGGCAACCTGCGCACCAACGCGGCCGGCGCCAACTTGAACCGCGAATGGATGACCCCGACCATGGAACGCAGCCCGGAAGTGTTCCTGGTGCTGAACAAGATGAAGCAGACCGGCTGCGACCTGTTCCTCGACGTGCACGGCGACGAAGGCTTGCCGTACGTGTTCGTGGCCGGTTCCGAATCGCTGGAAACGTTTGGCGACAAGGAGTTGGCCGAGCAGCAGCGCTTCATCAACGATTTCAAGATCGCCAGCCCGGACTTCCAGGACGTGCATGGTTATGGCGTGACGCCATTCACCCCGGAAACGCTGACCATGGGTTCGCCGCATATCACGCACGCCTTCGGTTGCCTGTCGCTGACCCTGGAAATGCCGTTCAAAGATAACGCCAACGATCCCGACCCGGCCGTCGGCTGGGATGGCGCCCGCAGCGCCCGCCTGGGTGCGGATATCCTGCAACCTGTATTACAATCGCTGCGCGCCTGATTCCCGTATCAGCGCCACCGATCAAGCCCCGCACGGCGGGGCTTTTTTGTGCCCGCAAATGTGTTAAATCGCCAGCCCACTCCATATGAAACGAACCGCCCGCCCTTCCCCCACTTTGCTGCGCCTGCTCGCGGCCGCGCCTGCCCTGCTGGGCGCCATGCATGCCCATGCAGCGGATGACCAGCCTAAGAAAATCGAAGAAAAAGTCCAGCAGGTGGAAATCAAGGGCGCGGCCACGGCCTATGATGCGCGCCGCAACGATACCGCCACCAAGATCGTCGTGACACAGGAAGAAATCCTGAAAAATGGCGACACCACCGTCGGTGAAGTACTGAAACGCTTGCCCGGCGTGACGATTGGCGGCGTGCAGGGACGCGGCGGCGATATCCGCATGCGCGGCCTGGGCGCCGGCTATACGCAAATCCTGTTGAACGGCGAACCGGCGCCACCGGGCTTTTCGCTCGATTCGATTTCGCCGGACATGATCGAGCGCATCGAAGTGATGCGCGCGGCCACCGCCGAATTCAGCACGCAGGCGATTGCCGGCGGCATCAACATCGTGCTCAAGCGCGCCGTGCAAACCGCGCAGCGCGAAGTCAAAGTCGGCCTGCAGGACGACAACGGCAAGATCGGCACCAACACGAATTTCCAGCTGTCGGACAAGAGCGGCATCATGTCGTATGCGATCGGCGGCAATTTCACCTATGGCAAATTCGACCGCCCGTCCGAACTGGTGCAGGAAGAATTCGACCTGGCCGGCAAGCGTACGCAGTTGCGCAGCGCCGACCAGCAAAACCGCGGCGTCTTCAAAGGCCTGGGCTTGTCGCCGCGCGTGAATTTCAACCTGGGGCCTGGCGATATCGTCACGTGGCAAAGCTTTATCAATGCCAACCAGTTCCGCGCCAATGTGACGGAGCGCTTCACCCAGCAAGAAGGCGAGCGCCTGGCGCGCTACGTGGGAACCGACGTCGGCATCCGCTCCGACTTCATCATGGCGCGCAGCGACCTCACGTGGACCCGCAAGCTGGCGGCCGGCGCCAAGCTGGAAATCAAGGGTGGCGTCAACTATAACAACCGCGACACGGATGCCCCCAGCCTGCAATACGCGCCAGGCATGAAACTGGCGATGGACCGCCTCGTGACATCGACCTTGACGGAAAAAGGCTATTCCACCACCGGCAAATACTCGACACCGATCATTGAACATCATGCGCTGGCGATGGGCTGGGACCTGGGCTTCAGCACGCGCGATGAAGACCGCATCCAGCGCGAAACGGAACTGCTGCCGCCACCGCCACCCAAGCCGGGCCAGCCGGCGCCACTGCCGGCGCAAAACCTGGACCAGGTATATAACGCGGACATCAAGCGCCTGGCGCTGTATGCGCAGGACGAATGGCAAGTGACGGACCGCTGGTCGATTTACATGGGTCTGCGCTGGGAAGGGATCGAGACCACCAGCGAAGGCACCGGCTATGCCGCCGTGGACAGCAAATCCAGTGTCTTCAGCCCGCTTCTCCAGACCCTGTGGAAACTGCCGGACACCAAGAACGACCAGGTGCGTCTGGGACTGACCCGCACCTACAAGGCGCCCGGCGTCAACCAGCTGATCCCGCGCCGCTTTGCATCGAACAATAATTCGTCAACCTCACCCGACTCGTCCGGCAATCCGCAATTGAAGCCGGAACTGGCCTGGGGCCTGGACCTGGCCTATGAACACTATCTGCCGGCCGGCGGCTTGCTGACGGCCAGCACCTACCTGCGCCGCATCGACAACAGTATCCGCAACCGCGTGGACTTGATCGACAGCCTGTGGGTGTCGCGCCCCGTCAATGCCGGCACCGCCAATACCCATGGGATTGAACTGGAAGCCAAGCTGCCATTGCGCTCGCTGTATCCAACCGCGCCGGCGATCGAAGTGCGCGCCAATATCGCGCGCAACTGGTCGACACTGGACACGGTACCGGGCCCGAACAACCGCATCGATGGCCAGACGCCGGTCAGCGGGACGGTGGGCTTCGATTACAAGATGGATGCGCTGCCGGTGACCACGGGCGCGAGCTTCAGCTTCCAGTCGGGCGGTCCGGTGCGGGTTTCGGATAAACAGTTTGCCTGGTCGGCGCCGAAGCGCACGCTGGACTGGTATGGCGTGATGAAGTTCTCGCCGAAGACGCAGCTGCGGGTGTCGGTGTCGAACCTGCTGCACCAGGATAACGTGGCGCAAAACGCATTCCTGACGCCGAATGGCTTGAATGCGGATACCACGCTGACGCCGACGGTGGCGATCGTGCGGGCTTTAATGGAAATGAAGTTTTAAAGCAAAATGGGCCGGATGATCTCCGGCCCATTTTATTGACTTACCAGGTTACTTACCGCCGCGTGCCACGGAAATCAGGAAGTTTTGCATCGTTGATTCCGCCACCGATGCCCACAGGTTCTGTTCCTTGCGGAACTGCTTCCATGGTTCGTAAATCTTCGCGAATTTCGCATTCTTCGCCGCTTCCTCATTCATCACATCCTGCGCTGTCTTGTAGCTGGCTTCCAGGATCTCTTTCGGGAACGAGCGCAGCTTGACGCCTTTCTTTTGCAGGCTGGCCAGCGCTTGCGGATTACGCACATCGTATTCCGCCTGCATCACCACGTGCGCTTCATACGACGCCACTTCGATCGCGGCCTGGTATTCCTTCGGCAGCTTTTCCCATTCCTTCAAGCCGACATAGAACGAGAACGAGGCGCCGGCTTCCCACCAGCCCGGGTAGTAGTAATACGGCGCGACTTTGTAGAAGCCGAACTTCTCGTCGTCGTACGGGCCGACCCATTCCGCCGCATCGATCGTGCCTTTTTCCAGCGCAGGGTAAATATCGCCGCCGGCCAGCTGTTGCGGCACCATGCCCAGGCGCTCCTGCACCTTGCCGGCGAAACCGGCGATGCGCATCTTGGTGCCCTTCAAGTCGGCCAGCGACTTGATCTCCTTGCGGAACCAGCCGCCCATCTGCGTGCCCGAGTTACCACCCAGGAAGTTGATGACGCCATAGCCCTTGAAGAATTCACGGGTCAATTCGCGGCCGCCGCCCTGGTCATACCACGCGGTATGCTGGCGCGAGGTCAGGCCGAACGGCACGGCGCAGTCAAACGCGAACGTTGGATCTTTACCGAAGTAATAGTACGACGCGCTGTGGCCGCACTCGACGGTGCCGGCCTGCACCGCGTCCAGCACTTGCAGGCCCGGCACGATTTCGCCGCCGGCGAAGACACGGATATTGAATTTACCGCCCGTCAGCTGGGAAACGCGCTTGACGAAGGTGTCGGCGGCGCCATAAATGGTGTCCAGCGTTTTCGGGAAACTGGACGCCAGGCGCCAGTTGATGGTGGGAAGCGACTGCGCCATCGCCGGCGTGACAATTGCGCCGGCGCCGGCGCCTACTGCGGCCTTTTTTATAAAGGAACGGCGTTCCATACTTTGGTCTCCTCAGTGGTGTTTTGCCCGAGACAGTGTATGGAAACAACTTTAAGGTTGCAATGAAAATATCATTGCGCCGTGCAGCATCTGCCGTCCAGCCGAATCAATTCCCGGCGATGACCATTTTTTCGATCAAAATCGAGCCGGTCTGCTTGGTGCCGCGCACCAGCACGTCCGTGCCGACGGCCACGATGTCCTGGAACATGTCTTTCATGTTGCCGGCAATGGTGATTTCTTCCACCGGGTATTGAATCACGCCGTTTTCCACCCAATAACCCGACGCGCCACGCGAATAATCGCCCGTCACGTAATTGGTGCCCTGGCCCATCAATTCCGTCACCAGCAAGCCGGTGCCCATTTTCTTCAGCATGCCGACGAAATCGTCATTCTTTTTCGTGCGGGACGACGTCATCGACAGGTTGTGCGAACCGCCGGCATTGCCGGTGGTCTTCATGCCCAGCTTGCGGGCCGAATAGGTGGACAGGAAATAACCTTGCAGCACGCCGTCCTTGACCACGTCGCGCGCCGAGGTCCGCACACCTTCTTCATCGAACGGAGCCGAACCAATGGCGCCGATCACATGCGGATCTTCGCTGACCTGGATGTGCGACGGGAAAATCGACTGGCCCAGGCTGTCCAGCAGGAAGGTGGATTTGCGGTACAGCGCGCCACCGGACGTGGCCTGCACCAGCGCACCCACCAGGCCGGCGGCCAGCGGCGCTTCGAACAGCACCGGGCAGGTGCGTGTATCGAGCTTGCGGGCATTCAGGCGCGCCAGCGCGCGTTCCGCCGCATAACGGCCGATGGCTTCCGGCTGCGACAGGTTTTTCGCATCACGCACCGAGCTGTACCAGTCATCGCGTTGCATTTTCGCGCCCTTGCCGGCAATCGGCGCCACGGAAATCGTATGGCGCGAATACGGATAGCCACCGATAAAACCGCGCGAATTGGCGGCCACGAAGTGCGATTGCTGCACGTGCACGCCGGCGCCCTCGCTGTTTGTCACGCGCGGATCGACGGCAAACGCGGCGGCTTCGGCGCGCTGCGCCAGCACCACGGCTTCTTCCGTGCTGATGTTCCATGGGTAGAACAATTGCAAATCCTGCGGGTTCTTTTCCAGCATGTCGTCATCCGCCAGGCCGGCGCAATCATCGTCCGCCGTGAAGCGGGCAATGTTGTAGGCCGCTTCCACGGTGGCGCGCAGCGAGGCGGCGGAAAAGTCCGAGGTGCTGGCATTGCCGCGTTTCTGGCCGATAAACACCGTCACGCCCAGGCCCTTGTCCTTGTTTTGCTCGATCGTCTCGATCTTGCTCTTGCGGACCGACACGGACAAACCGCTGCCTTCGCTGATCTCCACCGCCGCATCGGTGCCGCCCTTCTCGCGCGCATATTGCAATACATCGCGTGCAAGCTGTTTCAACTGGTCCTGGCTATGGGTGAAGAAGGAATCGCTCATGAGGTGGCTTTTTTCAGGGGTAACGTGTAAAGGAGGTATCATAGCAGCCGTTTACTGTTTTTACAGGTCAGGTACGCCTGGCCTTTTGTCATTATGCCAAATGCTAATCGGGGCGCCGTCGGCTTCAATTCATCCGAATTCGAAGAAAAGTACGAACGCCCGTCTAAAACCGAACTCAAACGCCAGTCCGATGCGCTGCAAGACCTGGGCACGGAACTGGTCAATGCGCCACGCGACCGCGTGAAGCGCATGCAGATGCCGGACGATGTCAAGGACGTCATCCTGGAGACCCAGAACATCAAGGACCACGAAGGCCGCCGCCGCGCGCTGCAATTCGTTGGCAAGAAAATGCGTTCGCTGGACGAGGACGAACTCGCCGTGATCCGCCGCACCATCGCAGGCTGGACCGGCGCATCGAAGGCCGATACCGCCGCGCTGCACGCGCTGGAACGCCGCCGCGACAAACTGCTGGCCGACGATACCGCGCTGACCGTGCTGCTGTCCGAGCACCCGGAACTGGACGTGCAGCACTTGCGCGCGCTGATCCGCAATGCCCGTAAAGAGCAGGCGGAAAGCAAGCCGCCGAAAGCTTACCGTGAAATCTTCCAGATCCTGAAAGACCTGGCGGCGAAAAACGCCAAGGCGGCAAGCGACGAAGACGGCGAAGCAGAAGGCGAAGGCGATGACGAGTAATTCGTCGCCTGCGGTGGAACCGGAATTGGTCGTTGGTTTAGTGTCGATTTCCGACCGCGCCAGCGGCGGCGTCTACCAGGACCAGGGCATTCCCGCGCTGCAGGACTGGCTGGCAGCCTGCCTCACCACGCCGTTCCGCATCGAAACCCGTTTGATTCCCGATGAGCGTGCGCAAATCGAAGCGACGCTGGTGGAACTGGTGGACAGCGCGCGCTGCCACCTGGTGCTGACCACCGGCGGCACCGGGCCATCGCGCCGCGATGTGACGCCGGAAGCGACCCTGGCGATCGCCACCAAGGAAATGCCGGGCTTCGGCGAACAGATGCGCCAGGTCAGCCTGGCGTTCGTGCCGACCGCGATCCTGTCGCGCCAGGTGGCGGTGATCCGCGAGACGCCAGAGCACGCCGCACTGATCATCAACCTGCCCGGCCAGCCAAAAGCCATCAAGGAAACCCTCGAAGGCCTCAAAGACGCCGACGGCAAGCAACTGGTCGGTGGCGTGTTTGCCGCCGTGCCGTATTGCGTGGATTTGATCGGCGGCCCGTACATGGAAACCAACCCGGCGGTGTGCAAGGCCTTCCGCCCGAAATCCGCGATCCGCCCAACGAGCACTCCGCAACAAGGATAAGTTTTAGATGACGACTGTTTTAGACGCGATTGAAATCAACACTTCGGCCAACCCTGAACTGGCCGTGATCTGGATGCATGGCCTGGGCGACAGCGGCGAAGGCTGGGCGCCGATCGTCAATGAACTGGACCTGGCGGGTTTGCCGGGTATCCGTTTTATCTTCCCGCATGCAAACATGATGCCGGTCACCATCAACGGCGGCTATGTGATGCGCTCGTGGTACGACATCGTGCACACCGACCTGGGCCGCCAGGAAGACGAAAAAGGCTTGCGCGAATCGCAAATCCTGGTCGAAGCGCTGATCGCCCGTGAAAAGGCGCGCGGCATTCCCGCCAACCGCATCGTGCTGGGCGGCTTTTCGCAAGGTTGCGCCATGACATTGCAAGCCGGCTTGCGCCATCCTGAACAGCTGGCCGGCCTGATGTGCCTGTCCGGCTATGTGCCAATGGCCGACAAGGTCGCGGAAGAACGCAGCGCCGCCAACCAGGACACGCCGATTTTCATGGTGCACGGCACGATGGACCCGGTGATCCCGATCAGCCGCGCCACCGCCTCGCGCGACTTGCTGACCCAGCTCGGTTACCAGATCGAGTGGCACGACTATCCGATGCAGCACTCGGCGTGCGCCGAGGAAATCCAGCACATTTCGGCGTGGCTGAAAAAAGTATTCGCGTAACTCCCTGAAGGACATCCATGCCTGTTTTGCTGGATAACATCGAAATACAGACTGCCCCCAATCCAACGGTTGCGATTATCTGGATGCACGGCATGGGTGCCGATGGTAAGGACTTCGTCCCCATCGCCGGGATGCTTGACCTGTCGGAACAGCCCGCTGTGCGCTTTGTATTCCCTCACGCGAATCCCATTCCTACGACGATCAACAATGGCCACGTCATGCGCGCCTGGTATGACATGGACAAGAACAAGCAGGAAGAGCCGAAAAGCTTACGGACCGCCCAAGGGCAAATTGAAGCGCTAATTGCCCGGGAAAAGAAACGAGGAATTCCTGCCAACCGCATTATTCTGGCAGGCTTTTCGCAAGGCTGCGCAGTCGCCTTGCATACAGGCCTGCGCTATCCTGAAAAGTTGGCAGGCATCATGTGCCTGTCAGGCTATGTCCCCATGCAGGACACACTCCAGAAGGAGCGCAGCGATGCAAGCCTGAAAACGCCGATCTTCGTTGCCCACGGCACGCAAGACCAAATCATTCCGCTAACGCGAGCAACCACATCCCGCGATTTGCTTCAAGCCCAGGGCTACCATGTCGATTGGCGTCAGTATCAGATGCAACATACGCTGAATCAGGAAGAAATCAGGGACATTGGTTCTTGGCTAAAGAAAGTCATGCAATAAGATTATCCGGCACAACCAGTAGAAGGCGCCGATGATCTTGTAGCACGCAGTGGGAAGTTAACCGGCCGGCAAATCCGGCAGCGGCGCTGCCGGTGATGGTGGCGCCATTGTCTGCGCCCCGTTCATGACCATGGCCAGGAACGTGTAATACCCGTTCAGTCCCATCAGGTCCACCACGCCCTGCTCCCCAAACTGCGCCAGCGCAACGGCATAGGTGGCATCCGACACGCGCTTGTCGCGCTGCAGTTCGGCACAAAAATCAACGATGGCCGCCTCGGCATCCGCCATGCCCTCCGGCCTGCGCCCCTGCGCAATCGCCTCGATCACATCCGCACTAATGCCCTCCTGCGCCGCGATCGGCGCGTGAATCGCCCATTCGACCTGCTGGTTCCAGTGGCGCGCCGTGACCAGGATCGCCAGTTCCGACAACCGTGTCCCGATCGCGCTGCGGTAGCGCAAATACTCGCCCAGGCGCTGCGCGTGCTCCATCAGTTCCGGGCTGCGCAACAGCGGCACAAAGGGGCCATACAGGGCGCCGCGCGGGCCATCGATGATGGCCTGGGCCGCCTGCTGTTGTATGGGCGTCAGTTGATCGTGGGGAATGGGGGCGAGGCGTTCAGTCATCGGGCCATATTCGCATACGGCTAGAGAAAAATCAAAAGACGGCAAGATTGCCCGGGCTATCGTCCGAATTTCCTACTAACAACAAGGGGACGAAAATGAGCCACATCATCCACCGCAGCCTGCGCCGCACGCCGCCTGTCGCCGTCAGCGGCGAAGGCATCCTCCTCCGCGACAGCAAAGGCAACTCCTACCTCGACGCCAGCGGCGGCGCCGCCGTGTCGTCGCTGGGACATGGCCATCCCGACGTGATTGACGCCATGCATGCGCAAATCGACCGCCTGGCCTATGCGCACACGGCCTTCTTTACCTCCGATGCGGCGGAAGAACTGGCTGCCCGCATCGCCTATGACGCGCCGGGCGACCTCGATCACGTATACCTGGTGTCGGGCGGATCGGAAGCCATGGAAACCGCACTTAAGCTGGCGCGGCAGTACGTGGTGGAATGCGGCCAGCCGCAGCGCCGCCTGTTCATCGCGCGCCGCCAGAGCTATCACGGCAATACGCTGGGCGCGCTGGCGCTGGGCGGCAATGAATTCCGCCGCAAACCCTACGCGCCGCTGCTGATGGACGTGGCGCGCGTATCGCCGTGCTATGAATACCGCGACCGCGACGAAGGCCAGAGCGTGGCCGATTACACGGCCGGCCTGATCGCGGAACTGGAAACAGCTATCGTGGCCGCCGGCCCGGAAAACGTGATCGGCTTTTGCGCCGAGCCGGTGGTGGGCGCGACCGGCGGCGCGATCCCCGCCACCCCGGGTTATTTCAAAGGCGTGCGGGAGCTGTGCGACAAGTATGGCATCCTGTTCATCGCCGATGAAGTCATGTGCGGCATGGGCCGTACCGGTACGTTATATGCGGTGGAACAGGAGAATGTATTGCCGGACCTGGTGGCGCTGGGCAAAGGCCTGGGCGCCGGCTACCAGCCAATCGGCGCGGTGGTGGCGCGCGATCCCATCGTGCAGCGGCTGCGCAATGGCAGCGGCGTATTCCAGCACGGCCATACCTATGTCGGCCACCCGGTGGCGGCAGCCGCCGCGCTGGCGGTGCAGCGCGTGATCCAGCGCGATTGTTTATTGGGCGCCGTCACCGTGCGCGGCGCGGCGTTGCGCCGCATGCTGCGCGATGTGTTCAGCCAGCACCCGCACGTGGGCGATATCCGGGGACGGGGTTTGCTGTGGGCGCTGGAACTGGTGCGCGACCGCGAGACCAAGGAACCGTTTGCGCCCTCGCTGAAGTTGCACGAAGCCGTGCGCACGCACGCCATGGCATGCGGCTTGATGGTGTACCCGATGGGCGGAACCATCGATGGCGAACGGGGCGACCATATCCTGCTGGCGCCGCCATTTATCACCACCGATGCGGACCTGGCGGAAATCGTGTCACGCCTGCAGGATGCGCTGGACCGGGCAGTGGCCAGCGTGGGGGCGGCAGCGTATGCGTACGGCGGCAAGCGCGCGGCGTGACATCGCCGGGCGGCACGCCGCCCGACATCAACCCGGCATCAATACTGCTGGAACGCGATCACGTCCTGCTGCTGTTCACCGAGACCGGCGATACCGAGGCGCATCAAATCGCCTTTCTTCAGGAAGCGCTTCGGCTTGCGGCCATTGCCCACGCCGGGAGGCGTGCCGGTGGCAATCACATCGCCCGGTTCCAGGGTCATGAATTGCGACAGGTAACTGATGATTTGCGGCACAGAGAAAATCATGTTGTCCGTGCTGCCGGTCTGCATGCGCTTGCCGTTCAGTTCCAGGTACAGGTCCAGCTTGTCCGGGAAATACACTTCATCGCGCGTCACCAGCCAGGGGCCGACCGGGCCAAAGGTATCGCAGCCTTTACCCTTGTCCCACTGCGAACCGCGCTCGAACTGGAATTCGCGTTCGGAGATATCGTTGACCACGCAATAGCCGGCGATGTACTGGTCCGCGTCCTTGACGCTGACGTGGCGGGCGCGGGTACCGATGATGACACCCAGCTCCACTTCCCAGTCGGTCTTCTTGGAACCCTTGGGCAGCATGACCGGATCGTCCGCGCCGGACAGGCAGCTGATCGCTTTCATGAACACGATCGGCTCGGTTGGAATCGGCAATTCCATTTCCGCGGCGTGGTCGTAATAGTTCAGGCCAATGCCGATGAATTTGCCGACCTTCGCTACCGGCACCCCAAAGCGGGGATTGCCGCGCACCAGTGGCAAGTCTGCATGCGGGATCTTGGCCAGCTTGCGCAGCGCCTTGTCCGACAGTTGCTCGGGACCGATGTCATCGATCACACCGGACAGGTCGCGCAGTTTGCCTTCATCATCAATCAGGCCGGGTTTTTCTTTGCCGGGACGGCCGTAACGAACCAGTTTCATACATATCCTTCAACGTAAGGACAACATTGTAACGGATGCTGCGGAGTCGTTCCGCGCGGCGCCACGCGAACACCAGCAGCCCCGGTAATTGCAGCAGCACCAGCACGCCAAACGCGGCCTGGTAAGCGATGGCGGGATAGCGCTGCAAGGCATCGGGCTGCCACAGCCCCACCACCAGGCCGAAGCCGGCCTGCACGCAAAATGCGGCGAGAAAAATGAACAGGTTCAGACAGGTCGATGCGCGTCCCGTCAGCGCCGGCGGCATTGCTTGCGCAACGATGGCGTAATCGATGCCCGTGATGGTGCCGGTCAGGGTGAACAGCACCGCCAGTTGCGCATAACCGGGCCGCCAGTCCAGCACGAAACCGACTTGCACCACCACGAACAGCGCGATGCCGGAGGCTGCCACCGACAGCGGCGCAATGTTGCGCTTGGCCGCCCACTCCGTGATCATGCCGGTGGCAACCGCGCCCAGCACCACCGCCGCCATGCCCAGGTACAGCAGCCAGGCGATCGCCTGTGGCGGAAACCTGCCGACATCGTGCAGCCAGCGTGCAATCCACAACCCCTGCACGCCGAAAAACACGGCATGGGGCAGCAGCATCAGCGTGGCGGTGGAGCGGAACACCGGGTGCGCGCAAATGTCGGCAAACATGCGCCGGTTGAACGGTTTCGGTTGCGTGGCGGGCGGTGTCGGCGTCAACAGCCAGATCAGCAGTGCGATGATGGCGCAGCCCGCGGCCAGCATGATGAACAGCCAGCGCCAGTCCATGTAGTGCAAGGCCAGCCGCACCGGCAAGGTGGCGCTGGCCGCGCCCAGTCCGCCCACGGCGATCAGGTAGCCCTGCACCGACGGTAATTTGGCGGGCGCGATCCAGGTCGACACGGCTTTCACCGCCGCCATGAAGCAACCCGCCAGGCCAATGCCCATGACCGCGCGCGCCACCACGAGCTGGCCGAATTCCCGGCTGCCGGCAAACGCCAGCGCGCCCAGCACGGCCAGCCACAGCATGGAAAACTGCACCAGGCGGGGACCAAAGCGGTCCAGCGCCATGCCAACCGGCAGTTGCGCCAGGGCGAACGTGAAGAAGTACGCGCTGGTCAGCAGACCCAGTTGCACCGGCGTCAAACCCAGCGCATCGACCAGTTGCGGCGCCAGGATCGCATTCACATTGCGCAGCAGGCTGGACATGAAGTGGCCCAGTGCGAAGGGCAGGAACACCAGGCAAAACATCGAGGCCGGAGACAGGGTGCCTGGGAGGCGCACGCGGCCGATAAACGCGGGCACACCGAATTGCAGCCAGTGCGGCGCGGGAGCATGGAGCGCCGCCGGACCGGCGGTGCCGCCAGCCGTGCAGGCCGGCGCCGGTTGCGCGGCAGGTGTGGTCACTGCCGTGCCGCCGGCGTCCGAGGGAGAGTCGCAGACGCCGGCAATGGGCAAGGCGGTCCCCTTGGCGGCGGCCGGGCCGCCGTGATGGTGGTCATCCATGATGCGCTCCTCATGCGGCGTGGCTCTGACCGCATGGGCTGCCGGCATGCGCAGGTTCGGTGCGCACAGCGGCCAGTGGAATCACCTTGCGCGGCATCGGTTCATCTTCTTCAAAGAAGAAGCGCTCCTTGCCGAACGCCGGCACCAGGTCGTCCATCCAGGTGGCGTTCGGATCGAACTTGGCATAGAACGGCCGGCGCACCCAATCCGGATTACGCGCCTGCAGGAACTGCAGCGCGAACACTTTTTCACCGCCGATGGTGGCCACGCCATCGATCACGACCTTGCCGGGGAAAGCGCTCATCGATGGCCCGCGCACCGTGCGCGACAGGCCCGACACCATCTGGTACGCCTGGCGGAAAATCTCGTGCGCACGCGCCAGCGGCAGCTGGAAATAGTCGCGCGGCCCGGTGTCGCGTTCGACGAACATGTAATACGGGATCGCCCCGAGGCGCACCCCGGTGGTCCACAATTCCGCCCAGCTGCGCGGGTCTTCATTGATGTGGCGGATCAGCGGGCCCTGCATGCGCAAGGTGGCGCCGGTGCCGACGATGCGCTTGACCGCCTGCTGCGCCACTTCCTGCCGCAATTCCACCGCGTGGTTGTAATGGCCCATGATGGCCATGTTCTTGCCACTGGCAACCACCCGCTCGAACAGCCGCAACAAATCATCCGCATCGCGGTCGCTGACAAAGCGCTGCGGCCAGTACGACACCGACTTGGTGCCGATGCGGATGTTCTGGATATGCGCCAGCTCCGGCGCCAGCAACGGTTCAATGAATTCTTCCAGCGAACGGGTATTCATGATCATCGGGTCGCCGCCCGTGATCAGCACATCCGTCACATCGGGGTGCGCGCGCAGGTATGACACCAGTTGCGTGGTTTCCCGCGCATCGAACTTCATGTCATCCATGCCGACGAATTGCGGCCAGCGGAAGCAGAACGTGCAATACGCGTGGCAGGTCTGGCCCGAACTGGGGAAGAACAGCACGGTTTCCTTGTACTTGTGCTGCAAGCCTTTCAGCGGCGCGTCATTCACGCGCGGCACGTTGTGCGTCATCTGCCCGGCGGGATGGGGATTCATGCGCATGCGGATGCCGTGCACTAGTTGCGCAATCGCCGCTTCATCGCGCTGGTCCGCCAGCACCAGGTTGCGCAACTGCGTGTATTCGTGGCCGGGCAACATGTCGCGGTGGGGGAAGACCAGGCGGTAAATCGGGTCGTCCGGGATGTTGCTCCAGTCAATCAGCTGCTCCAGCACGTATTCATTGACGCGGAACGGCAGCACATGCGACACCACTTGCACGGCTTCTTTTAACTCGTCGGGGATCCATTCCCACTGGCGTGCCTGGCGAATGGTCTGGCGGGTATAGGGCTTGAATTTGGCGGGTTCGGTATGCATGGCGGGGTCTCCTGGTTGGTGTGCCGGATTTCATCGTAGGCGTCACTTCCCATATCGAATTGCCAAAACTCAATATCCACATGGAAATTCTCACAGATTCCCACCATGCTTGATCGTAGTTACTGGTTGCTGTGCACATTTCCACACGGCATGCACAGTGCTTGCGGAAGCGCAATTTTTCCTACAGGCATGCGGCGTACATTACCTCTGCGCAATTCACACAGGAGCCCACCATGAACCGCTTGCTGACTGCCACCCTGCTGTCCTTCGCTGCCTGCCATACCTACGCCGCCGAGCCCACCGAGAAAGACGCCATTGCCATGACCGAGCGCGGCGCGGCTTATATCAAGGCGCACGGCAAGGATGAAATGATGAAAAAGATTTCCGCCAAAGATCCGGACTTCGTGCAGGGCTCGCTGTATGTCGACATGCGCGATTTGCACAGCGGCATCGTGCTGGCGCACCCCATCAACCCCTCGATCGTCGGCAAGGATTTGACGGACGTGCCGGACGCCAGCGGCAAGAAGTACCGCCGCGAAATCATTGAACTGGCGGCCGCCAAGGGCAAAGGCTGGGTCGACTACATGTACAAGAATCCGGTGACAGGCAAGATCGAACCGAAGACCACGTACATCCTGCGGGTCGGGGATGTGGTGCTGGAAGCCGGCATCTACAAAAAGTGAGGCCGCCATGCTCAACCAATTGCGGATCGCCCCCAAGCTGCTGCTGGCGCCTGCGCTGGCGGTGGCGCTGCTGATGGCGACGGCGGGCGGCGCGTATTACGGCCTGGTACGGCAAAACGCCACCATGGAAAACCTGGTGAAGGTGCGCGCCGCGCGCCTGCAGGCGGCGGCGGCCATCACCGGCGAAGCGCGCTATGCCCACGCCCACATTTACCAGTTGCTGGCCTGGATCAACGGCAGCTTTGCGCAGGCGCGGCTCGACGCCCTGTCGGCGCAAATCCGCAGCGGCCATGGCGCGATTGAACAACAGCTGGCGCAACTGGCGGCCGTGGCCGACCCGGCGGAACTGGCCATCGTCGACGCCTCGGGGCGCGCGCTGGCGTCGTACCGCAAGGCGGTGCTGGAAACCATGGAAATGGCGGCCGTCGACCAGTCGATTGCCACCAATTCCATGGCCAAGGCCGAGCGCCAGTTTGAAACGCTGAACGGGGAACTGGGCAAGCTGGCCGCACTGGAGCAAGCGCTGAGCGCCCAGGCGCAAGCGCAGGCGCAGGAGGAATTCCAGATGCTGGGCGCGGCCATGGCGGGCATGGTGTTGCTGTCGGCGGCGCTGTCGCTGCTGGTCACCCTGTTCCTGCGGCGCGCCATGCTGCGCGGTATCCACGGCATTGCCGACGTGGTGCGCAGCCTGGCGGCGGGACGGCTGGTGCAGGGCAAGACCGGCGCCGGCCGCGATGAAATTGCCGAAACCGGCCGCCTGCTGGACCAGACCATGGACAAGCTCAATGGCACCGTGCGCGCCATTCTCGATTCGGTCAGCGCGATCGACACGGCGTCGCGGGAAATCGCCAGCGGCAATATGGATTTATCGAACCGCACCGAACGCCAGGCCGCCTCGCTGGAAGAAACCGCCAGCGCCATCCACAGCCTGACCCAGGCCGTGCGCAGCAATGCCGATCACGCGCGCGCCGCGTGTGAACTGGCGGCGCGCGCCAGCAGCCTGGCGGGACGCGGCGGCGTCTCCGTCACGCAGGCGGTGGCCAGCATGGAATCGATCCGGGCCAGTTCGCGCCGCATCGTGGAAATCATCGGCGTGATCGACGGCATCGCCTTCCAGACCAATATCCTCGCGTTGAATGCCGCCGTGGAAGCGGCGCGCGCCGGTGAAGCGGGACGGGGCTTTGCCGTGGTGGCGTCCGAGGTGCGGACCCTGGCGCAGCGCTCCGCCGCCGCGGCGAAGGAAATCAAGACCCTGATCGGCGCGTCCGTCGCCACCATCGACAGCGGCGCCGCGTGTGTCAATGCGGCCGGCGCCAGCATGGGCGATATCGTCGATTCGGTGCGCCAGGTCAATGAAGTGATCGAGCACATCAGCCAGGCCAGCTCCCACCAGGCGCAGGGTATCGAGGAAGTCAATCATGCGGTGTGCCAGATCGACGACGTGACCCAGCAAAATGCGGCGCTGGTGGAACAGGCTGCGGCAGCGGCGGCCAGTTTGCAGGAACAGGCGGTGAATTTAACGCGGGCGGTGGGGGTGTTCCAGCTGGCGGGGGACGCTGCTGCGCCGGTGGCGTCAGCGCGGCCGGCACGGGAGCGGCGGGCGATGGCGAGTCCGATGCGCAGCTTGGGTAGCAACGTGAAACGGCAGGTAAGGACGGCGTGAGCGTGCTGGCATGGCGGCTTTGCCTGCGGCAAAGCCGCCCTACGGATTGCACGCCAAGGTAATTTTTTTGCATCACCTGAATGGTCTGCTGACGAACTTTGATCCCGCTTCGCCAAAGCGCCAGGGCACGCCGATAGCCTTGGAAATACCGATGCGCGGGCCGGTCACCACTTCCGCGTCCGCGTCGCGGGCAATCAGCTGGAACGGCGGCGCCGCCAGCGACAAGCCGTTATAGGCGCGCGTGACGGCCAACGCCTGGCACAGCTTCCCCGGCCCGGAACACAGCATGCGGTCATCGTCCTGGCGGCGCCGCACCCGCATCGCGTCGAGCCCGTGCAGTGGTTCCAGCGCACGGATCAGCACCCCGGCGCCATGCCCCGCTTCCATGCAGACAAAGTTCAGGCACCAGTGGATGCCGTGCGATAAATACACGTAGGCATGGCCCGGCGGCCCGAACATCGCGCCATTGCGTTCGGTCGGCCCGTTATACGTGTGGGACGCCGGATCGTCGCGGTCATACGCTTCCACTTCCACGATACGCCCGCCAACGCCATGGACCAGCACCGTCACGCCGATCAACTGTGGCGCAACGCTTGCTGCAGGCTGGGAAAAATCGATGTTGGCAAGAATGCAGGGTGCTGTCATGGTGTCTAGCCTACCAAACAATTTGTGAACAAAGCGCCATCATTGCCTGTCACAATTACGTCAATTTCATCGTTTTTACAGGAATTTTCAAATTTAATTTGCACTACAGTAACGCGGATCGGGCGATAATCTCCCTTCGCACGTCCGGCAGCCACGGCAGTAGTAGGCTATAGTTCTCATAACGGACCAGATTGAAATCATCATCAGCTTGCCATCATGACCACAGTAGTAGCCCCAGCCCCGGTAATTGAAACGACGGTGGAAGACGCCTTGTTGCGCTCCATCCGTATTCCGCCGCGGCCCAGCCTGCTGGTGGACTTGCAACAGGAACTGGCGCTGCCGGATCCGTCGCCACGCAAGATCGCCCGCATTATCGGCAGCGATGTCGGCATGTCGGGCGCGCTGCTGAAGCTGGCCAACTCGCCCTTCTTCGGCGCCACGCGCAAGGCGAAATCCGTCGAGCAGGCCATCAACTTCCTTGGCATCAACCATTGCGCCGCCCTGCTGACAGGCTTGCTGGCGCGCGAAGCCATCGGCGGCAATGACAGTGCGCTCAATGCATTCTGGGACATTTCGGCGCGCCGCGCCCAGGCCGTGGTGTTCGCCTCGCGCAAGCTGCGCATTGCGCCGCCCGACATCGCCCACACCTTCGGCCTGTTCTGCGATATCGGCGTGCCGCTGCTGATGGACCGCTTCCCCGACTATGCCGCCACCTATGCCCAGGCACAACTGGACCCGGTCGGTAAAATCACGGCCATTGAGGATGCCCGCCATTCCACCAACCACGCGGCCATCGGCTGCCTGCTGGCGCGCAACTGGGGCTTGTCGCCCGACGTGTCGTGGGGCATCCTGCACCATCACGATTACGAAGTGATGGAAGACAGCGCCACCGACGACGCCGTGCGCTCGCTGGTGGCGCTGTCGGTCATCGCTGAAAAAGGCATCCGCCGCTACCACGGCTACGCCGATTCGCTGGAATGGGACAAAGGCGGCGAATACGCTTGCACCCACCTCGGCCTGAATGACGATGAAGTCGCCGACCTGCTGGACGAATTGCACGACACTTTCCATATCGAACACTAAGAACTTATTTCACAAGCGCCCATGCAAAACAAGAAGCGCCCCGCTCCCCGCAAAAACACGACGCCCGCAGAAGACCAGGATGATGTGCTAAGCGACGCTCTGTGCGCGCTGGCCCTGGAACTGGCCGAACAGGAAGACGCCGACACCGAAGCCGCCGAGCTGCGCCGCAAGCACAATGACTTCGTGCGCCTGGTGCGCAAGTACGTGCAACAGCAAAAGGATGAGCTGCTGTACACCGCCGTGATGCAAGCGCGCGACGAAGATGCCGCGGGCTGGCGCCTGCTGCGCGAAACCGTTGAAGAAGCCGCCGGCACCATCCACGTGCGCCGCGACAACGCGCCCGACATGGAAGTCAATGCGTTTGCGATTCCCGTCTTCGTGCACAGCACGGGCGGCCTGGTGCAGGACCAGGCCTTCCTCGATGACGGCGCCTACGATACCTTGCTGGCGTCCTTTACGCAGGCCGGGCTGGAAGCGCCGAAAGCGCGCGTGGTGCTGGTGCGCCACGCCTACACGCTCGATGAACTGAACCGTATCCGCTATGGCCACCTGAACGCGATGGTGCGCGAAGCCGCCAGCGCCATGATGGACAAGAAAGTGTCGGCCGCGCCGGCGCTGGACCGCAGCATTGCCGGCTGGCCGAAAAACGACTTTGGCGCGGACGACAGCGCGGTGGAATTGCGTTTCCTGCTGGGCTTTGCCCTGAAGCGCGCCGATGATCCGTTTTACGCGGTGCCCGCCGACGAAGCGGCGCAGGACGGCTATTTTGCCGCCCGCCTGGAACGCTACCGCCAGTGGACCGTCGATGTGGCGCCGGTGGTGGCGCGCTGTCTGGCGGGAGACCGCCCGGTCCAGCTGAACTTCCTGTACCAGGACTTGTTCCATGGTGCACTGGAACAAGGCCGCCTTGAACATGCGATGCTGGAAATGCTGGCGCAACTGCGCGCGGTGCTCGACAGCGGCGCGGCGCCGGCCCGGGTGGTGATCGCCCCGGCCGAAGCCCGCAACGACAGCGTGCTGCGCGTGGTGCTGTATGGCGCCGATGGCGGCCGCCTGGCGGCCTGCGACAAGCCGGTCGATCCGGATTGCGATGTCGATGCCGAAGTGGACGACGTGGCCGATGCGCTGTCCACGCTGGGCATTACGCCGGAGGCGATCGAACTGGCCACCGGCTATGACAACATGGGCCGCCCGATGGACGCCCGTCCGATGGCATCCTGACATCGCTTTGTGCGGTTTCGCTGCAGTGCGGCATAACATCTTTTTGACAGCGGCATAGCAGGGGCAGATACTGGTTTCATCAGAGAGGTGCTCCATGAAACGATATCTGTTGCTGCTACTGTCCGCCCTGTCCTTCCTACTGTTGACGGGGTGCGCCACCGGCACGGCGCCGATGGCGCCATCGTCCCACCTGTTCAAAGACCAGCTGTTTGGCAAACCGGCGCAAGACACGTCGGCGGCGCAAATCTTTGCCATCACGCCGGAAATGAAGCAATACGCGGCCGACATCGTGCGCGGCCACGAAAAAAAAGAACCGCAAGCCATGCTGTTCGATGCGCTGTACAAGAAAGACAAGCTGCAGCTCGAATATGACGCCGCCGTCACGCGCAACGCCGCCCAAACCTTTGACGCCCGCCGTGGCAACTGCCTGTCGCTGGTCCTCATGACCGCCGCGCTGGCGCGCGAAATGGGCATGTCGACGCAATTCCAGGCGGTGACGGTGGAAGAAACCTGGAGCCGCACCGGCAGCCTGTATTTTTCCAGCGGCCATGTGAATATCGTGCTGGGCAAGAACCGCATGAGCGACGACAGCCGCGGCTTTGACCGCAACAAATTCATGGTGATCGACTTCCAGCCGCCGGAAGAAATCGCCAACCTGGTCACGGTGCCGCTCGACGAGCACACGGTGGTGGCCATGTACATGAATAACCGCGCCGCCGAATCCATGGTGCAGCGTGACCTTGATTCCGCCTACTGGTTCGTGCGCAAGGCGATTGAAGCCGATCCGGGCTTCATCAATTCCTATAACACGCTGGGCGTGATTTACCAGCACCACGACAACATGCCGGAAGCCGAAGCCGCGCTGCGTTATGCCTACACCTTGCAGCCCAACAGCACGATCGCCATGTTCAACCTGGCCCAGGTGCTCGACACACAGGGCAAGAAAGGCGAAGCCACCGCCTTGCGCGAGCAGCTGGCGCGGCTGGAACCGCATCCGCCATTCTATTATTTCAACCTCGGCCAAAAAGCCATGAAGGAAGGCGATTACCGCCGTGCCCGCAGCCTGTTTGCCCGCGAAGTGGACCGTGCGCCCTACTACCATGAATTCCACTTCTGGCTGGCGGTGGCGTCCTACCGGCTGGGCGATATGAAAACCGCCGACAAGCACATGGAACTGGCGCTGGAAAACAGCACGACTTCGCGCGACCACGACCTGTATGCGGCCAAGCTGGACAAGCTGAAGGGACTGGAGCGTAAACGCAACGTTTATTCCACCAATTAAGTCCGCCCGCCCCGGCGCCCGCATAGCAAGCCCCCCTTGCGGCAGCTGTCGGCCACGCCGGCGGCAATTGGCTATAATCAATGGCGGGAGCGCACGCTCCCGTCCGCAGCCTGCCCGTTTCCCCGCTTTCACCGGAGCCGCCGATGACCGCTATCCTCGGACGTTTGCTACTGTGGCAAAAATTCGCCGTGCTGGGCGCCATCAGCGCCTTGATCGCCATGGTGCCGCTGGCACTCTTCATCCAGGCATCGATGCGCGTTACCGATACCGTGACGCTGGAAGTGGGCGGCCTGCCGCCGATCCGCGCGGTGCTGTCCGTGGTGGCCGACATGCAGCGCCACCGTGGCCTGTCCGCCATGGTCCTGGGCGGCAATGCCGGCGCCGCCGGGCAGCGCGCCGACAAGCGGCGCGACGTGGACAAGAGGGCGGCAGCCCTGGACGACGCACTGAAATCGTCCGCTTTGCCCGATGCCGCCCAGCGCTGGGCTCAGGCCCGCACCACCTGGACCGAACTGGCCGCCCAGGTCGACCAGGGCGCCATCAAGCCGGCCGACAGTTTCCAGCGCCATACCGCGCTGATCGGCCAGTTGATGAAAATCGAGGAAGCGCTGGTCGACCATTACAAACTCAACCTGGACCCGGAAGCCGACAGCTATAACCTGATCTATGCCTCGCTGATGCAGTCGCCCCAGCTGACGGAATCGCTTGCGCGCCTGCGCGGCCGTGGCGCCGGCTTGCTGGCGGCACGGACCATGAGCACGGCGGACCGGATTGCCATCGGCACCATGGTGGACAGCGCCACGTATTTTTCCACGCTGTTCAACAATTCCATCGACAAGGCCGGCAAGGCCAATCCCGCCATCCAGGCGGAATTGCTGGACAAGGTACAAGTGGCGCGGGAAGCGGGCAGCCAAGCGCTGGCGCTGGCGCAGCAGCACTTGCTGCAGGCGGAGCAGCCGTCGTTCGCCGCCGCGGATTACTTCGCCCGGTTCACACGGGCCATCGACACCCAGCAAGCCGCCAGTGACCAGGCCATGGCAGCGCTTGAGCGCCTGCTGCTGGCGCGCAAAGACCAGGTGCTGGCCACGGAGCGATTAACCATCCTGGCTGTGATTGGCCTGTTTGCACTGGCCACATGGCTCAGCTACCTGATCGTCCAGGCCGTGATCCGGCCGCTGCAACAGGCCGTCTCGGTGGCGCATCGCATCAGCCAGGGCGACCTGACCGTGCAAATCGCCGCGCACGGCCGCGACGAATCCGCCCAGTTGCTGCGCGCGCTGGATGACATGAACCGGGGCTTGGTGCGCATCGTGCAGCAGGTGCGTGACGGCACTTCCACCATTGCCACGGCATCGCAACAGATCGCCAACGGCAACAGCGACCTGTCCGCACGCACGGAACAGCAAGCCAGCGCACTGGAACAAACCGCGTCGTCGATGGAGCAGTTGACGGCCACCGTGCAGCAAAGCGCCAGCCACGCGCGGCAAGCAAACCAGTTGGCCGATACCGCGTCGTCCCTGGCGACGCGCGGCGGCGGCGTGGTTGGCGATATGGTCGACACCATGGGCGCCATCAGCCAGGCCGCCAACAAAATCGTCGACATCATCGGCGTCATCGACGGCATTGCGTTCCAGACCAATATCCTGGCGCTGAACGCCGCCGTGGAGGCGGCGCGGGCAGGCGAACAGGGCCGCGGCTTCGCGGTCGTGGCGTCGGAAGTGCGGACGCTGGCGCAGCGCTCGGCCGGCGCGGCCAGGGAAATCAAGGCGCTGATCGGCGAAGCCGTCACCAGCGTGGAAACCGGCAACCGCCTGGCGGGCAGCACGGGCGGCGCCATGCAGGAAGTGGTGGGCAGCATTGGCCGCGTCACCGCCATTGTCGGTGAAATCTCGCAAGCGAGCACGGAACAGTCGGACGGCATCGCGCAAATCAGCCAGGCCATCGTGCAAATGGATGACGTCACCCAGCAAAACGCCGCGCTGGTCGAACAAGCCGCCGCCGCGGCCGCCGCGTTGCAGCAACAGTGCGCCGCCCTGCTCGATGTGGTCAGCGTGTTCGTGTTGACAGGCGATCAGCGCGCCTCCTGACACAGCCACACGCCCATCAGCGAAAACAGTTTGTCGAGATCGACCGGCTTGGCGATGTAATCGCTGGCGCCCGCATCCAGGCACAATTGCTGGTCGCCCGGCATGGCCTTGGCCGACAGCGCGATCACGGGCAATGTGCGCCACCGCTCGTGCGCACGGATGCGGCGCATCGCCGTGTAGCCATCCATGTTGGGCATCATGATGTCCATCAGCACGATATCGATTTCCGGATGCGCCTGCAATTGCGCCAGCGCTTCCAGGCCATCCCCCGCTTCCACCACACGCATGCCCTTGCCGATCAGCGCGGCCGACAGGGAAAACACATTGCGGATATCGTCATCAACCAGCAGCACAGTGCGCTGTTCCAGCACGGCGGCCTGGTCCGGCGGTTCACCGGGCAGCGCCGTCGCGGCGCGCTCCGTGGCGGCTGGCCGTGCGTCCGGCAAGGCCGGTGGCGGCGCGGCGGCAGGCCCGGCGCCGGGCGTCACCGGCAGTTGCGCCGCGGCGATCAGGTCGGCGCTAATACGCAACGGCAAGTGCAACACAAACGCACTGCCGCAGCCGGGAGCGCTGCTGACCGTCACATCGCCGCCCAGCTTGCGCGCCAGTTGCCGCGAGATCGACAAGCCCAGGCCGGATCCACCATATTGACGGCTGGTGGCGCCGTCCCCCTGCTGGAACGCATGGAAGATCCGTTCATGCAGATCCGCCGCAATGCCAATCCCGCTGTCGCGCACCGTGAAGGCAATCCCGGTGGGCTCCAGGGTCACCAGCAACCGCACATCGCCGGCCGGGGTGAATTTGATGGCATTGGCCAGCAGGTTCTTCAGGATTTGCAGCACGCGCTGTTCATCGCTGTACAGGAAGGCCGGCAAGCCGGGGGCAACGTCGAACACCAGCGCCAGCCCTTTGTGGTCGGCCACCGGCTGGAACAGGGCGCGCAAGGCGTCCACCAGGTCATCGGTGCGTACGTCGCTGAACTGCATTTCCAGCCGGCCGGCTTCAATCTTCGACAGGTCGAGGATATCGTTGATCAAGTTCAATAAATCCTTGCCGGCGCCGTTGATGGTGGCGGCATACATGACTTGCTTGTCGGTCAGCCGGCGTTCCTTGTTTTGTTGCAGCAGGCTGAACAGGATCAGCATGCTGTTCAGCGGCGTGCGCAGTTCATGTGACATATTGGCCAGGAATTCCGACTTGTACGCGCTGACCTGCTCCAGCTGCCACGCCTTGGCCAGCAAGTCGCGTGCCGCCGCGTCACTTTCCTGGCTCTTTTGCCGGATCACTTCGCGCTGCTGCTGCAACAGCGCCGCCCGCTCTTCCAGCTCTTCATTCGATTGTTGCAACTGCTCCTGCTGCACGCGCAATTCCTCGGCCTGCTGCTGGGTCTGCTCAAGCAATGCATTGACACGCTGGCGGGCAGCGTCAACGTCCACCGCGATCGCCAGCGCTTCCGCCACTTGGGCCAGCCATTGCTGTTGTCGCTCGTCAAATGACTGGCATGACGACAATTCCAGCAACCCCTGCAGGCGACCATCGTGCAGCAGCGGCATCGCCAGCACGGCCGCCGGCGCTTGTGCGCCGCTGGCCGCCGCCAGCCGCACATAACCGGCCGGGACCGGATCGAGCATGATGGGATGGCGCACCTGCGCCGCCGTACCGGACACGCCTTGCCCCAGCGCGATCTGCTGCGGCGGCGCGGCCAGCGCATGCGAAGCCAGCAGCGCCAGGGCTTGCCGCTCCGGCACGAAGCGGTACAGCGCTCCCCCGACGGCGCCCACATGGCCGGCGATCAATTCGAGTGCCGGCGGCGCCATGGCCGCCAGCGCCCGGTCGCCCCGCAAACAGATGCTGATTTCCGCCAGGCCGCTCTTGTGGCTATCCTGCACATTTTCTTCCTGCTGGTGCAGGAGCAGCGTTTTTGTCATGCGGATAAAGCCAGCCCCGAGGCGCTGCTGCGTTTCAGCCATCCGGTAGAGCGCCACCGCCAGGCCGCCGATCTCATCGTGGCGGGACTGGCTGGGCGGGGATTCCGGCGCCAGCGCCGGCTGCACTTCGCGTCCCAGGTCGCCGCCGGCAATGGCGCCCACCAGTTCGGCCCGGTCCTTGCTGTCCGCCACCATGGCGCGCAGGGTCGACAGCACGTTTCGGATTTGCTCCGTCAGCGCCAGGTAAGCGCCCACCGCCAGGTAGGCAAACAACAGCAGCCCCCCGATCCCCACCGCCGTCACCTGCGCCAGCCGTTGCTGCGCAGCCTGGCGCCGGGCCCCGATCAGGTCGCGCAGTGCCGGCGCCAGCACCTCCTCGCCGCTGGCATAGCACAGGTCGATCAGGGCCGTCATGCGCTGGAAGTATTGCTGCGGTGACGTCTCCAGTTTCGCGCCCAGGATGTCGCGCCGGATCATGAACAGCGCGTCTTGCAGGCTGGCATCGAAGCGCCGGTCGGCCTGGCCCAGCATGGACCGCAGCGCCGGCGCATACAGCATGACTTTTTCCAGGTTGGCTTGCTGCAGGGCGCGGGTGGTCTGCACATGGCCCAGGAATCCCGCCATTTCCAGCCGTTCCACGTCGTCGATGGACGGTTTGGCCAGCATCGCCATGCCATACGCACGCGCCTGCCCCAATTGCTCCGCGTATTGCGGCAATTTGATCAGCGTGTCGAACAGGTAATGGCCGCCCAAGTCGCCCAGCAAGGACAGCGCCGTGGCGTCACTGGCATCGGTGCTGAGCAGCAGCAGTTTGTTGATCATGACCGTGTGGCGGTCGGTATTGGCGCGCGCTGCCCACGCCAGTCCATGTTCGCGGATTTCACGCCAGTCCCGCGTGACTTCGTGCCAGCGCGCCTGGGTGCGCAACTGCGCCGGCAACAGCGCGCCCAGCTCGTCAAAGGCGCGCTCGACCTCGCTTCCCCTGGTAGCCACGGTGCCCGCCAAGTCCGCGTTCCCGCTCAATAAGCCGGACGACAATCCGCGATGCTGCTGCGCCAGCTGGATCAACCGGTTGAACTGGGCGATCACGCGCAAGCCCTGTATTTCGCGGTAAGTCGTATCGATGTCGCCTTGCAGGCGTTGCAGCAAGTTCAATTGCAAATACAGGATCGCCGCCAGGCTGAGCAGTCCTAGCAGCATGAATTTGCGCGCATAGCGCAGGCGGCGCATCAGGCCAACCGCGGGTTGGAACAGCGTACGCATCGGGTCTCCCTACCGGCAGTGCGTGCCGGCCCATTGCATCCAAGCTGTTGTCCAGAACAAGGACGGGCGTTGCAGGCAATATGCTTGAATTCAATGTACGGATTAATGCCGGATCTATCAAGAAAACAGCGGCCAGCCTTGCAATATTGGGTGCGCTGTGGACACGGCACAACGAAGGTTGTCACACTTCTTACACGAGCAACATTTTCACCTTGGTACAGATTACAAACGGATAGGCAATCCTTACAATCAGCTGCAAGACGCCACTGTAAACGTCATAGGAGACAATGTGTCCACAATCATGAACCGTATGAAACTCTGGCAGCGTTTTGCGCTGCTCGGCATCCTGGGTCTGTTGCTGGTGCTGCCACCACTGGTGCTATACCTCGAGGGCAGCAATAAGGACATACGATTCTCCGTCACGGAAGAAAGCGGCATCAAACCAGGCGAAGCCACGCTGCGGTTGCTGCAACGCATCCAGCAGCACCGCGGCTTGTCCGCCGCCTTTGTCACGACAGGGCAACTGGCCGAACAGCGCAGCAACAAGGCCGAGGAAGTCAACAAGACACTGGTGGAAGTGGACGCCCTGCTCAAGGGCGACAATGCCGCCACCACCAAGCTGCTGGCCCAGGTGCGCAATGACTGGCAAGCCTTGCAAAGCCGCGTGGCGGCGCGCAACCTGACCACGGCGGAAAGCTACAAGGGACATACCGACCTGTGCGAAGTCATGCTGTTGCTGCTGGAAGGCGTGGCGGACCGCTACGGACTGGCGCTGGACCCGGACGCGGACAGCTATTACCTGATGCGCGGCGTGCTGTTCGACTTGCCGCAGCTGACGGAATCGACCGGCCAGTTGCGCGCCAAGGGTGCCGGCTTCCTGGCCGCCAAACAAATCGATGCCGATGGCCGCGCCGCCATGTATGGTTTGCTGGCCAAGGAGCGCATCGCGATCGACACGGCGGCGCGCTCATTCCAGAAAAGCTACCTGGGCAATGCCGCCATCGAACCCGTGCTGGGGGCGAAAGTGGGCAAGGCCATGCAAATGGCGCAGGAAGCCTCCGACCTGGCGCGCACCAAGGTGGCGACCGCCGCCGTCATTGAATATCCGTCACCGGACTACATCGCGTTCACGACCCGCGCGATCGATGTGCAGTTCGAAGCCGCGTATGCCGGCATTGCCGAGTTGTCCACCCTGATCAATGCCCGCATTGCCAGCCAGCGCGGCACCCGCAACGCCATGGCGGCGCTGATGGCGGCCATCGGCCTGGTGACGGCGACCCTGGGCTGGTACATCACGCGCCACCTGATCAGGCAGCTGGGCGGCGAACCATCGTATGTGACGGAGGCGCTGCTGCGCGTGGCAAAGGGCGACCTGACACAAGAGATCCAGCTGGCCAAAGGCGACGGAACGAGCATGGCGTATTCGCTGAAGCTGATGGTGGACAAACTGGCCGACACCGTGGGCCAAGTGCGCGAAACCGCCGACAGCATGATGGCCGCCGCCCAGCAAACCGCCGACACCGCGCAATCGCTGTCGCAAAGCGCCAGCCAGCAGGCTGCCGGCGTGGAGCAGACCTCGGCGTCGATCGAGCAAATGAATGCATCGGTGCAGCAAAACACCAGCAATGCCAAGGTCACGGCGGACATCGCCACCACGGCGGCCACCTCGGCGGAAGCGGGCGGCAGCGCCGTCAAACAGACGGTGGAAGCAATGCGGCAAATCGCCAAAAAAATCATCATCATTGATGACATTGCCTACCAGACCAATTTGCTGGCGCTGAACGCCGCCATTGAAGCGGCCCGCGCCGGCGAACACGGCAAAGGCTTTGCCGTGGTGGCGGCCGAGGTGCGCAAGCTGGCCGAGCGCAGCCAGGTCGCCGCGCAGGAAATCGGGGAAGTCGCCGCCAGCAGCGTCGGCATGGCGGAACAAGCGGGCACGCTGCTGAATCAAATCGTGCCAGCCATCCGCAAGACGTCGGAACTGGTGCAGGAAATCTCGGCCGCTTCCGAAGAACAAAGCCTGGGCATCGGCCAGATCAACTCGGCGATGGCGCACCTGAGCGAAAGCACCCAGACCAATGCCGCATCGTCGGAAGAACTGGCCGCCACCGCCGAGGAATTGAGCGGTCAGGCCGCGACCTTGCAGGACACGATGGAATTCTTCAAGGTCTGAAAAAAGCAGGGCACAGTGAACTGGGCCCTGCTTTTCATCCCTTACACCCCGACCGCCTTTTCCAGGTCATCGAACGCTTGCCCGATATACCCGCTGAGCGACTGCAGGTTCGGCAACTGGTCGGTGGCGATCAGGCCGAAGTGCAGCAAGCCGCCATAACTGAACAAGGTGATATTCAGCAGGTTACTTGGCGGCAGCGTGGAAATCGGATGCATTTCTTCCAGCAGCGCGCCCTTCAGGTACATGCGCTGCTTCGGCCCCGGCACATTCGACACCAGCGTATTGCCCATCGGCGGCACCCGCTCCGACAGCTTCAGCATTTCCGCCAGCTGGCCGATCAGCGCCGTCACGATGGTGTAGGTTTCAATCGCGGCGGGCGCCACGGAATCGACCATCACGCGCACGTTACGCAGCGAAAAGCCGATATTGCGCAGGCGGACATACGGGTCGTCGGTCGGCGGCGACAGTTCGACCTGCACGATACCGATCTTGTTGCCGGCTGCTTTCTCGCCTTCCTTGCGCAAGTTGACCGGCATCTGGATCACGATCGGCTGTTCCAGCTCCACACCCTGCTCTTCCAGGTAGCGGCGCATTGCCCCGTCCAGGCAAGTCAGCGCCACGTGGTTCAAGGTGGAACGGGTGGCGGCCTGGATGCGGGACACGCGTTCCATCGGGATGGTGATGGCGGAGAATTCGCGGCCCGACGTCACCTGGCCCGTCAGCGGCGTATGGCGGCTGGCCACGAATGGCAATGAAATAGCATTCTTGGTCAATTTCATCGATTCCAGCAGCAGCATGGCGGACAGCCTGCCGATGCCGAACAGCCGCTGGCTGACGCCCCGCGCGCCGCCGATGGCTTTGGACAGCGCGGTTTCCACCATGTCCTGCCCCAGCTTGCGGCGCAAACGTCCTTCGCTGCTGCTGTGCCGGACCGACCAGATCGGTTTCAGCTCATCGTCTTCCGGCGATTCCGACATGCTTTGCGCGAACCAGCGCGTCATCGTCATGCCGTCCGCATAGGCATGGTGCATCTTCTGGTACAGCGCAAAGCGCCCCCCTTCGAGGCCGTCAATCACGTGCATTTCCCACATCGGGCGCGAACGGTCCAGCACGGGCGTATGCAGTTCCGCGACGAATTTATACAAATCCTCGCGGGAGTTGGCGTCCTTGGGCATCTTGTGGAAATACACATGCTGTTCCATATCGACGTCGGCGCATTCCGCCCAATGCGGCAACGCCGTCAGCGAATACGCGAGGATGCGGTTGAACGGCGGCTCAAGGTGTGTGGCCGCCAGGTATTCTTCATACAGTTTCTTGGCAAACGTCGCACGCGCACCGGCCGGGCGCTTAAAGATCAGCAAACCGGCAACGTGCTTGGGACTGGCTTCCGATTCCGTGATCAGGAACCCGAGATCGAGGAGTGAGAGTTGGCTCATAGAAATTACTATAAATGTAATGAAAAACCAGTATCTCGCGCTGCAGGAATCGCAGTCAAGGAAGGAATCCTCGGGTTTTACGGGCTGTGCGAAATTGCGACGGATGGTGGGTGGTACAGGTTGACTTTCATGCATCTATGGCTCAGCATACGATTAACAAATTAGTTAATTCAATAATGAGCAAAGAGTTAGATAAAACTTTCGAGGCCCTGGCTTCGCTGCCGCGCCGCAAAATCATGGCGCTGTTGTCCCATGCGGAACTGACCACATCGGAACTGGCGGAGCATCTGGGCATCAGCGCCCCGGCCATTTCCCGGCACTTATCGGTGCTGGAAAACGCCGGGTTGGTCACCAACGAAAGACGCGGGCAATTCGTCTACTACCGGCTGAACGCGGACAGCCTGGTCAACACCTTGTCAGGCTTCCTGTTCGAACTGTGCCCAACTGCCGGCCCGCTGAAAAAGACATCGAAAGCATTGGCAAAGAAACGCGAAACCACCTAGGAGGCAATCATGCGCAGCGACCAGATGACGCACGTGAAAGATGGCAATGTCGTAAGCGGAACCATGCGCTGGTCGCCGGCGAAGTCGTTGTGGATCACCACCATGGCGACTGTCACACTGGTGGGCGGTTGCCTGACGTTTTCATGGTTTAACCTGCTGCTGTTTATCGGTTCAACTGCTTTTGTCCTGCTGTTCGGCCATACGCTGGGCAGCCACCGCAAGCTGATACACGACAGTTACCAATGCCCTGCATGGCTGGAATATGCGCTGGTCTATACGGGCGTCCAGGTGGGGTTGGCCGGCCCGCTGGGGCTGCGCCTGCAGCATGACTTGCGCGACTACGCCCAGCGCCAGCCGGATTGCCACCCATACTTGCGCCACGGCCGCCCATTACTGGCCGACGGCTGGTGGCAATTGCATTGCGAACTGACACTGGACCAGCCACCTCAACTCACACTGCCGGACGCCATCGCGCATAACCCCTTTTACCATTTCCTTGAGCGCACGTGGATGCTGCAGCAATTGCCGCCGGCCCTGTTGCTGTATGCCCTGGGCGGCTGGCCTTTTGTGATCTGGGGTGTCTGCGCCCGCATCACCGCTGGCGTGACGGGGCATTGGCTGATCGGCTATTTCGCCCATAACCACGGTCCGATGCACAATGCCATTGCCGGCGCCGCCGTGCAGGGACACAATGTCCGGCTGGCGTCCCTGATCACCCTGGGAGAGTCCTGGCACAACAATCACCATGCCTATCCCGGTTCGGCGCGGCTGGGCCTGTATCCAGGCGAATGGGATCCGGGCTGGTGGACGCTGATGCTGTTGCGCCGCTGGGGACTGGTGTGGCATATCACGCAGGCACAGGATTTACCGGCGCGGCCGGAACGCCTGGCGCTCGATGCCGCCGTATTACCCGGGGTGAAATCGCCGTCGCCGACCGTGCGGCATATGTTGGGTGCCTGTTTTGCCATGGCGCACACGAAGGGGGAATTGCAATTGAGCAGCCCTTGCACAACGTTGCCTGCATGGGTGCTGCGCCGCCTCGTTAAAGGCAATATTGCAATTTATACCAACACCACCCAGCATCGGCTTCAGTTAAATGGTCAGGGCATGACGCTGTATGGCTTGCCGGCACTGGCCCTGGCAATGTGGCGCTCCCGGCAGGTTGTGGCCGCGTGCGCCGCACTGGCGCTGCTGCCACTGGCCCTGGCAAGCGAGGCAGTACGGGGGCAATTTGCATAGTGCACACTGCGCAACCGTTGTGCGCAGCGCCTTTCTGTCAGATAATTCCGAACTATGAACGATACTACCCGCCCAGAACTGCCGGACCATCTGTCGATCGATCCGCGCAGCAAATTCCACGTCCCTGCCGTGTTTGAACACGAAGTAGGGATTACATTCAATGAAAAAGAACGCACTGATGTCGAGGAATACTGCATCAGCGAAGGCTGGATCAAAGTGCCGGCCGGCAAAGCACTGGATCGCCGCGGCAATCCGATGCTGATCAAGCTGAAAGGCAAAGTCGGCGTGTTCTACAAATAATCCTGCGCATTGCACGGGAAATGATGGCTGGCGCCGGGTAACCGGGCCAGCCATTTTTATTGGCTATGTCACCATGAACCGTGGAAAGTGTCCGATCGCTGCTTTAAGCATGCTTTCGGACGTATCGATACGACGCGCATCAAGCACGCAACGCCAGCCGAGGTAGTTCGGCAGATAGCGCGTGGCCACGCCGTGAAAACGGTGCAGCCAGTTGCGGAAACGGCTGTGATAAGCATTGACGTTTTGCACATGCAGCGCGCCACGGGTGCGCACCCCGGCGCGCAGGTTGACCGGTGCATGGCTGATGCCGGCCTCGCGGGCAAAGGCGCGATACGCGGCGTTGGCGTCCGTGACCAGCAGGATGTCGGGGTCCAGCGCGGGCAACAGGCACTGGTGCAGGCTGGTGGTGGTCAGCGGGCCACGCCCGGTGACGTAGTCCAGCGTGCGGCCATTGCGGTCGCGCGCCACCAGGATGCACACCTGCTCATGTGAAATGCCACACCAGTGCGCCTTGCCGCCCCGGCGGCGCGCCGGCCGGGACAGGTGGCGCGATCCCTTCTGCGATTCCAGCAAGAACATTTCATCGGCCTCGGCAATGCCATGCAGCAGCGGCGCGCGGTCGGTCCGGGGCAGCGCCAGGAAGCGGTGGCGCCAGCGGAAGCTGGTGTTGCGGTGCACGCCAAGGCGCGCCGCCGCCTGGCGCACCGTGTGCGAGGCCAGCATGCTGTCGAGGTAGGCCAGCCAGCGCTCCTTATGGTGCAGGCGCGCCAGCGGGGTGCCGGTCAGGGAGTTGAACGTCTTGCCGCAGGCGCGGCAGCGGTAACGCTGCAGGCCGCTTTCGCGGCCATGGCGGTACCAGTGGTCGGCGTGGCAGCGCGGACAGCACAACTGCGGCTGCGCCGCCTCATCCAGCAAGCGCCCAACCTGTTGCCGGGTATCGACTTGCCCCAGTTGCGCCTGCAGCAGCGCACACTGGCGCGCCGTCAGTTGCGGCAATTGCGCCAGCAGCAATCCAAAACTTTGCATTTCCATGATGCGCCTCCAATCCCGGGATCCGATTCCTTGGACCGGGGGCGCCTGGAGAAGTTCCACGATTGTTGCAGACAGCGCCTTTTTATTTGTCCGACGCTTCGTCATTTCGCCGCCGCGCCAGCGCGGCATCGCCGTACACCTGACGTATAATGCACATTCGTTACCCACATTCCTTATGCGCATTGGAGCGAACATGAGCCCGGCACGCTTGACCTCGCATGCAGCCAAAGCACCATCCAAAAAGGCCACCAATATCAGCCTGGCCACGGACGTCTACCTGGATGCAAAAAAATTCGGCCTCAACATTTCGCAAATTTGCGAACAACGCTTGCGTGAAGAAATACAGTCGCGCAAGGAACAGCAGTGGAATGAACAGCATGCCGATTTCATCGCAACCTACAACAACCAGGTAGAAACGGAAGGCGTTGCACTGCAAGAATGGCGGGCCTTTTGATGGCACGCTTCGATCTCTACTTCAATCCCGGCAAGAATAACGAAAGCATTCCTTATCTTGTTGACGTGCAAAGCAATGTCATCAGTGCTCTGGCAACCAGAATAGTGATTCCACTACGCACCTTGAGCAGATTTTCATCGCTGACTCCGCCAAGCGATCTGTTCCCTGTTATTGAAGTCGATGGTATCCCCCATTTTCTGGACACGCCGCAAATGGGCGCCATCCCGTGCAGCGAGCTCAAAGTCAAAGCAGGTTCTGCCCTGGCACATCAGTTTGACATCCAAACAGCGCTGGATCGGGTATTTGGCGCTTATTGAAATCCCGTCATAGGCCCAGCTTGCGCCACTCGGTGAGCTTCTGATCGAACGGCATTGCGGCATGCGCTGGCGACGTCGATGGCAGCACGACCGTCCGATACCCCTGCGCCGCAAACTGCGGGGCGAATTTGCCCGACGTTTGTCCGTTAAATCCCACCACCGCCAACTCCGGGCACAGCCGGTGCAAGCGCTCGAAATCATTGGCGGCGGGTTTGCGGATGGCCGAATCCAGGCTGCCCTTGCGCTCGCAGGCACCCAGCACATCCCACAAGCCGATGCCATGTGCCAGCAGACGCGGCAAACGCTGCGCATACGGCAACGACACCAGAGCGTCACCGGTGAGCGCCGCCAGGATCGGCCATAGCGCATTGCGCGGGTGTGCATAGTACTGCTGCGCCTTCAGCGACGCGTCCCCCGGGAAGCTGCCGAGGATCAAAATACGGGTATGGCGATCGAGAACGGGCGCCAGGCCAGTCAGGGGAATGGACGAACTCATGGCGGCATTTTAGCCCACGGTTCCAGTGTAGAATCAAACGAAAGTTCCAAATAACAAGTACTTCGGGAGATCTCCGTCATGAGCGAACCACGCCAGATCGACAGGCTGCTGGAACGGTACAGCGAAAGCCACCGGCATCCCCGCAACGAGTTAATCCACTTCGTTTGCGTGCCGGCGATCGTCTTTTCCCTGTTGGGCCTGATCTGGCATGTCAACCCCATGGCGGCGGTCGGCGCGAGTTTTCTGGCGCTCGCGTATTACGTCACCCTGTCGATTCCCTTTGCCGTCGGCATGCTGCTGATGTCGGGCGCCATGCTGGCGGTGCTGGCGTCGCTGCAACCGACCGTGATCCTGCCAATGTCGCTCACCATCTTTGTGGTGGCGTGGATCGGCCAGTTTATTGGCCACAAGATCGAGGGTAAAAAGCCATCGTTTTTCGAAGATGTACGCTTCCTGCTGATTGGCCCGCTGTTTGTGCTGGGCTTTCTGTATCGCCGGATGAAAGTTGCTTATTAACGCGAATTTAACGCGAAGTCGCCGGGAACCGCTGCCAAATAGTCTGTAAATCGCCTTCAAGTAGCCTGTCAGCAAGGATGGGCGAATATGTCTATACTGGTCGGATGTTTTCTTCTCCCGTCCTGTTTTCCGCCGCCTGCCTGATCTGGGGTTCCACTTTCTGGGCCATCACCCTGCAATTGGGCCACGTCGCGCCGGCCGTCTCCATTATTTACCGCTTCGGCCTGGCTGCCGCGACCTTGTTCGCATGGTGCCTGGTGCGCGGCGACAAGCTGGCCTTGCCCTGGAAAGTCCAGCGCTGGATGATGGCGCAGGGCTTCGCCACCTTTGCCGTCAGTTACCTGTGTACCTACACCTCGGAAGAACACTTGATTTCCGCCATGGTGGCGGTGCTGTTTGCCCTGATGGTGATCTGGACGCCGATTTGCAGCCGCGTCATGTTCGGCACGGCGCTGACCTGGCGCACCTGGGGCGCCGCTGCCGTGGCGATCATCGGCGTCACCATGCTGTTCTATGACTCGATCCATGCGTCCTGGAAAGATATCGTGGCGGGCGGCGCCGGCCATTTCCTGCTGGGACTGGGATTGGCGCTGACGGCCACCATTGCCGGCACGATCGGCAACATGATGGTGGTGAAAGTGCGCGAGCATTCGTCCAATGTGCTGTTGACCATGGCGTGGGCCATGTTGTGGGGCACCCTGTTCGTCACCGCCTTCGCCCTCGCGACCGGCGTGCATTTCACGCTGCCCGCGTCCACCAGTTACTGGGGCGGCCTGGTGTATTTGTCGCTGTTCGGTTCCGTGATTGCCTTTGCCGCCTACTTCACGCTGATCCACCGCTGGGGGGCGCAAAAGGCGGTCTATATTGGCGTGGTCACACCGGTGATTTCCGTGCTGATGTCGATCCAGCTGGAAAGTTACCGGCCCGGACCGGTTGAGTGGCTGGGTATGGTATTGTGCTTGTCCAGCGTCGCCTGGGTATTGAAATCGCCTGCGCCGGCTGTCAAGAAACCTTCAACCGACACGACATCGATCCATGAGCCTGACCATACGTCCAGCCGAACCGCATGATGTGAACGCCATTTTTGGCATGATCTTCGAGCTGGCGGTTTTTGAAAAACTCGAACACATCGTCGTCGCCGACGAAGCCAAGCTGCATGAAAGCCTGTTTGGCGCCCATCCCGCCGCCGAAGCGCTGGTCGGCGAAGAAGATGGCGAAGTCGTGACGTTTGCCCTGTTCTTCCACAATTTTTCCACCTTCCTGTGCCAGAAGGGCCTGTATCTGGAGGACTTGTACGTCAAGCAAAATGCCCGTGGCAAGGGTTACGGCAAGCAAATGCTGGTGGCGCTGGCGCAGCTGGCCGTGGACCGCCAGTGCGGCCGCTTTGAATGGTCGGTGTTGGACTGGAATGAAAACGCGATCAGTTTCTACCAGGGCATGGGCGCCACCGTGATGCCCGACTGGCGCATTTGCCGCGTGACGGGCGATGCGCTGACACAGTTGGCTTCGGAGTAATCCCCCCAAAAAAAAGACCGCGCAGTATGCTGCGCGGCTTGGAACCCAGTGTCATGTGGGAGGGGAGAATGGAGCGACGAGTTCAATATAGTCGCGCCCGCTTGACGCTGCCTCCCCCTTTACAAATGGTTACCGGCGCCGCCGATTCCTTACATTTTCCGGTGCACACAAGCACAGCCGTGGGGCGGCGCGCACCAGCGCGGCGCACGCTCCCCGCATTCGCACAATCCGCGCTGCAACATCTCTAATAATTGCTGGCACAACACTTGCGTTCCGTACTCATACCGAGACTACCGGGACCGAGACATGCTCAACTTCTACAATGAAATGCACGATAGCGCGGCCGCGACGCCGGTGCGCGAACACTACCGGGAGTTCTGCCGCTGGCTGGAGCAACAGCCGCAGGAAACGCTGGCGCGCAAGCGCGCCGAAGCCGATCTGCTGTTCCGCCGCGTCGGCATCACCTTTGCCGTGTATGGCGACGATGCGGGCACCGAACGCCTGATCCCGTTTGACATCATCCCGCGCATCATTCCCTCGACTGAATGGGCGCAATTGCAGACGGGCCTGGCACAGCGGGTCAAAGCCCTGAACATGTTCATCCACGATATTTACCACGACCAGAATATCGTCAAGGCCGGCATCATTCCCGCCGAACAGATTTACCGGAATGCGCAATACCGGCCTGAAATGCAAGGCATCAATGTGCCGTCCGACATTTATGCGCACATTGCCGGCGTCGATATCGTGCGCGCCGGCAAAGGCGAGTTTTACGTGCTGGAAGATAACCTGCGCGTCCCGTCCGGCGTGTCGTATATGCTGGAAGACCGCAAGATGATGATGCGGCTGTTCCCGGAACTGTTTGCCCGCAACCGCATTGCACCAGTCGACCATTATCCGGACTTGCTGCTCGATAACCTGCGCTCGGTCGCGCCGCAGGGCGTCGACAATCCCACCATCGTGGTCATGACACCGGGCATGTATAACTCGGCGTATTTCGAGCACGCATTCCTGGCCCAGCAAATGGGCGTGGAACTGGTGGAAGGCAAGGATTTGTTCGTGTCCGACAACGCCGTGTATATGCGCACCACGCACGGGCCGCGCCGCGTGGACGTGATTTACCGCCGGCTCGACGACGACTTCCTGGACCCGCTGGCGTTCCGTCCCGATTCGTCGCTGGGCGTACCGGGCCTGTTGTCGGTGTACCGGGCGGGACGGGTGACGCTGGCCAATGCGATCGGCACCGGCGTGGCGGACGACAAATCGATCTATCCCTATGTGCCGGACATGATCGAGTTTTATTTATCGGAACGGCCGGTCCTGAACAACGTGCCGACCTGGCAGTGCCGCCGCAAGGAAGACCTCGATTACACCCTGGCGCACTTGCCGGAACTGGTGGTCAAGGAAGTGCACGGCGCGGGTGGCTACGGCATGCTGGTGGGCCCGGCCTCGACGCGCGCACAAATCGAGGAATTCCGCCAGCGGCTGATCGCCAAACCGGATGGCTACATTGCGCAACCGACCCTGGCCCTGTCGAATTGCCCGACCTTCGTGGAATCCGGCGTGGCGCCGCGCCACATCGATTTGCGGCCCTTCGTGCTGTCCGGCAAAACCGTCTCCATGGTACCGGGAGGATTGACGCGGGTGGCGCTGCAAGAGGGATCGCTGGTGGTCAATTCGTCGCAGGGCGGCGGCACTAAAGATACGTGGATTTTGGAAGGGAATTCCTGATGCTAAGCCGCACACGTGACAATCGGATTTTGGAAGGGAGTTCGCCATGCTGAGCCGCACCGCCGACCATTTATTCTGGATGGCCCGCTATACCGAACGGGCGGAAAACACGGCGCGCATGCTGGACGTGCACGTGCAGGCCGCCATGCTGCCGCAATCGGCGCAAGACGCGGAGCGCAGCTGGCGCGCCCTGCTCGGGATTTCCGAATTGCAGCAAGCGTATGACGCCCGTTATGACACGGTCAATGCGGTGGACGTGATTGATTTCATGGCGCGCGACCCGGACAACCCGTCGTCGATCGCCGCGTGCCTGAAAGAAGCGCGGGAAAACGCGCGCGCCGTGCGCGGCACGCTGACCACCGAGGTGTGGGAAATCCTGAACCAGACCTGGCTGGACTGGAAAAAGCGCGTGCCCTTGTTGGAAAACGATCCAAGCCAGGTGTTTGAATGGGTCAAATACCGCTCGCACCTGTCGCGCGGCGTCACCCTCGGCACCATGCTGCGCGACGATGCGGTGCACTTCATCCGGCTCGGCACGTTCCTGGAACGGGCCGACAACACGGCGCGCATCCTGGACGTCAAATTCCACCGCGCGGACGACGCGACACAACGCGACTATTATTATTGGGCCGCACTGCTGCGCTCAGTGTCCGGCTTCGAGATTTACCGCAAGGTGTACCGCGACGTCATCACGCCCGAACGCATCGCGGAATTGCTGATGCTGCGCGCCGACATGCCGCGCTCGCTGCTGGCCTGCATGGATGAAGTGGTGCACAACCTGGCGCAGGTGCGCAACGACGTGTCCGGCGATACGGAGCGTTATGCGGGACGCCTGCACGCGCAACTGCGCTTCGGGTCGATCGACGATATCCAGAAGTCCGGTCTGCACGGCACGCTGACGACATTCCTTGCCAATATTTATGAGCTGGGCAACCGCATCAGCCGGGACTTCCTGGTACCACTGGCAGCCTAGGAATGACTTCGGCGATGCCCGCCAACAAGGAGATGTGATGCAACTATGGATACGGCATGAAACCACTTATACCTACACCGCGCAGCAGGCCTACAGCATCCAGCAACTGCACCTGACGCCGCGGGTGGAACCGCACCAGCATGTACTGTCCTGGCAGCTCAACGCGGCCGGACAATTACACGGCTACACGGATGCCTATGGCAACCTGTCGCACATGCTGACGCTCAATGCGCCACACCATGCGCTGGCCATCGTGGCGGCCGGCATGGTGGAAACCACTGCGCCCATCGGCGGACGGTTGAGCGGCACCGACACCTTGTCGCCGCTGGTGTATACGGTACCGACACGGCTGACCGCCGTGACGCCGGCCATCGCGGCGCTGGCGGCCAGCCATGCGGCGCCAGCCGGCGGCCTGCCCGCCACCGCCGATTGCATGCGGCTGGCGGAAAGCATCGCGGCCGCCGTGCGCTACGAGTCCGGCAGCACCGGGGTCGGCACCACGGCGGCGGCGGCGTTGGCGCTGGGCGCGGGCGTGTGCCAGGACCATGCGCACGTGTACCTGGCCTGTTGCCATGCGAATGGCTGGCCGGCGCGCTATGTGTCCGGTTACATCGACCCGGGCAATACCGGGCATGCGGCCAGCCATGCGTGGGTCGATGTCTGGGTCGATGATGGCAGCCACGTGGGCTGGGTGTCGCTCGATATCACCAATGCGCGGCTGATGTCCGATGCCTATTGCCGGCTGGCGGTCGGCCGCGATTACGATGGCGCGGCCCCGGTGCGCGGCGTGCGCCGGGGGGGCGGCGAGGAAACCATGGCAGCCATGGTGCAGGTGGCGTTGCAATAGGCGGCGCTGCAATCACCGGATGGGGAAAACCCGGATGGTAGAATCGGGGCTTTCCCCGTACGAACGAAAACAATGACTTATTGCGTAGCGATGCGGCTCGACGCGGGCCTGGTCTTCCTCAGCGATTCGCGCACCAATGCCGGCGTGGACCAGGTCAGCACGGCGCGCAAGATGCAGGTATATGAACATCCGGGCGAACGGATGATGGTGTTGATGACGGCGGGGAACCTGTCGATTTCACAGTCGATCCGTGAACTGCTGGGCAGCCACGTCGGGGCCAGCGGCCACACCATCTGGACCGCGCCCGGCATGTATGAAGCGGCGCGGATCGTGGGTGAAGTGGTGCGGCTGGTGCACGCGCGCGACGCCAAGGCGCTGTCGGAATTCGGCATTGATTTCAACGTCGGCATGATCTTTGGCGGCCAGGTCCGAGGCGAGCCCTGCCGGCTGTTCCAGGTGTATTCGGCCGGCAATTTCATCGAGTCGCACAATGAAGCGGCTTACTTCCAGATCGGTGAAGCGAAATACGGCAAACCCATTATCGACCGCGTGGTGACGCCCTCCACGCCGCTCGATGAAGCGGCCAAGTGCGCGCTGATTTCCATGGATTCCACCTTGCGCTCGAATGTCTCGGTGGGCTTGCCGCTGGATTTGCTGGTGTATGAAAACAATGCGCTGGCGGTCACGCAGTTCGCCACCATCGATGAAAACAACCAGTATTTCCGCATGATCCGCAGCACCTGGGGCCAGCAACTGAAATCCATCTTCGAAGGCATTGCCGCGCCCGTATGGAATGCCGCGCCGGAAGCCACCGGCAATGTGCTGTCGTCGGCCGCCTCGCGCAGCCAGCCGATGCGCGCGCCGCTGCCGCCGACGCTGGAACCCGGCGCGCAACCGTCGGCGCCGATCCAGACCCTGGCGCAGCAATTCCGCGACGGCCAGCAATAACCCGCCGGATGGCGCTTAGCGCCGGCGCCGGGACAGCCGTTCCAGCCCTTCAAACGCGCCCTGCACCAGCAGCGCCAGCACGGCGGCGGGCAAGGCGCCGGCCAGCAGCATGGTGTGGTCATTGAGCGCCAGTCCGGTGGTAATGCGTTCGCCATAACCGCCGGCGCCGATCAATGCCGCGATGGTGGCGGTGCCGACGCTCATCACGGCCGCGGTTTTCACCCCGGCCAGCAGCACCGGCATCGCCAGCGGCAATTCCACGTGGACCAGCCGCTGCCAGCCCCGCAGGCCCAGCGCCTGCGCCGCCAGTTTCAAGCCTTCCGGCACCTGCTCCAGTCCAGTGCAGGTATTGCGCACGATCGGCAGCAGCCCATACACCACCAGCGCCGCCAGCGCGGGCGCGGTACCGATCGCGCCCATCAGGGGAATCAGCATGGCCAGCAGCGCCAGCGACGGAATGGTTTGCAGCACGCCCGCCAGCGCCATGACCGGCTGGCGCACCGTAGGCTGGTACGCCGCCAGCACGCCCAATGGGATGCCCGCCAGGCACGCCAGCGCCACGGACAGTACCACCAGCGTGACGTGCTGACGGGTCAGCGGCCAGAAGTCGTCGGCGAACAGGCGGGCCAGCAAGGCGGAACGCGGGGTGTCGCCCTCCGCGCCGCCGGAGCGCGCCGGCATTGCCGCTGCCACACTGCCTGGCGCGGCAAGCTGCAACGCGGCCGGTGCTTCGGCGCCGCCCTGCCCTGCCGGATGCGCCGCCAGCCAGCCGCGTGCAATCGTGGCGAAGTCCTTGCCATCGATTTCCGCCGCCGCATTCATGGCGATCATGTCGCCGGCCGGAATCCGTCCCTGCAACTGGCGCAGCGCTTGCCACGCGGCGGGGAAGCGCTGCGCCGCATCGAGGCGGTACAGCAGCACGGCGTCATAGCGGGGAAAGTAGCCCCGGTCATCTTCCAGCACGCGCAAGCCGTATTGCCGGATTTTCGCATCCGTCGAATAAATATCGATGACGTCGACCTGGCGCTGTTGCAGCGCTTCATAGGCAACGCCGTGATCGAGGCCGCGCGGCGGCTGTGCCAGGCCATAGCGCCGCGCCAGTCCCGGCCAGCCATCGGCGCGGCCGATGAATTCGTGGGACAGGCCGAAGCGGTAGCCGCCCTTCCCGGCCAGGTCGCCCACCGTGCGCACGCCGGCCGTGTCACCCCGCACCGCGAGTGCGTACGTATTATTAAATCCCAGCGGCACATCGAGGCCAAGTCCCAGCACCGCCAGTTCATGGCGCATTTGCGCCAGTTCCGGTACTTGCGTGTGCTTGAGGATTTCCAGCGCAATGGTGCCGGTGTATTCGGGATAGACGTCGATCTCGCCCGCCTTCAGCGCGGCCAGGACAATGGCCGTGTTGCCAAGGCCTTGCCGGTGTTGCGTGCGGACGTGGGGCGCGGCGGTTTGCGCCAGCAGCTCGCCAAGGATGTACGACTCCGTGAAGCGTTTGGAACCGATGCGCAGCGTGCCGGCGGGCGTGCCGGCAGCCATGGCAGCCATTGCCACCGGCGCCGCCCTGGCGCCCGGCGTGACGCCGCTGAATGCCAGCCAAGCCAGCCAAACCAGCAGCGCCAGCCAGGGAGCGGCACCGCGCGGCAAGTCAGAGACCCGTGCGCAGCATCGGCGCCTTCAAGGCCTGGCTCAACGTTTCATAGCTTTCCGCCAGGTGCGCTTTCGCTTCCGGCGACAACGCGCCATTGCCCATCGCGCGCTGGATATCGCGCTGCAATTCCTGCGCGTGCAAGCGCTGCAGGCTGCGGCCGTCGGCGCGCATGGCGGGCGACGTGCGCACCAGCGCGGCCGTCACGCGCTTCAAATGTTCGCGCTGCAAATCGCGGCGCATGCCGGGGATTTCCTTGCCTGCTTTCAGCTCGCTCCACACCGCCGATTGCACGGTGGTGTACAGCTCATCGAGCGACAGCGCCAGCTTGGGGTTGTCGAGTTTTTCCTGCGAGTCGCGCAAGCGCCCCGCCACCGCATCGGACAGCAACTGGTCCAGTACGATGGTTTGCAGGTACAGCACCACGGAATTGATGGAGATGTCGGTCCGGTAGCTGAACATCATCTGGTTGCCCGACAGGCGGCTCAGCAGCGATGGCGAGAACTTGAAGCTGTCGGCCTTGAACAGGTGATTGGTCAGCAAGGACAGCGCTTCGCGCTGGCGCATCGCCGGCACCGGCTGGAACGGCGTGCGCCCCGAACCGGCGTGGTCGCGCACGTGCACGACACCGCCCACATACTTGACCATCACCGGCACCGAGCGCGCAAACTGGTCGATGCCGAAGACAAAGCTGCGGCGCAGCGATTCATAGCTTTCGCCTGGTTTCAACTGGCGCGCCTGGACCCGGTCCCACAATTCACGGGAAATCGTCAGCCGCTTTTGCGCATACGCCATCGGATCGCTGCCGAGGTCGAACAAGTTCACTTCCGGGTCGGACATGCCGTTGTAGGCTTCATTGTCGGTGGCGAACGCCAGCAGCGGCTCATTCGAGCGGCTGGCTATGCGCGCCAGTTCGTCTTTTTCCTGTTCCAGCGAAATCGGCTTGTACGCGTACTCGATCGCCCAATAATCGTAGGGTCCGAGCCGGTCCATCACATAGGCGCCCTGCTGCTCGCCTTTGATGGCCAGGTTGAACGGCGTGTAATCCATGACCGAACCGCTGATGCCATGCTTGTCCGTAAAAGCCTTGTCGCGCAGCTGGAACAGGCTGTAAATGGTCGAGGAGCGGAAGTTGTGGCGCAAACCCAGCGTATGTCCCACTTCATGCATGATGACGGACTTCACATACGCCTGCGCCAGTTCTTCCGCCTTCGGGCTGTCCATATCGAACTCGCCGCGCGCCTCCATCAAGTCCAGCGCAAACCCCATTTCCTGTGCGGATTCGTGGCCATATTCGCAGTGCGCTTCGCGCGGCGGCGATGGCCGCGGCGCCTCGGCCAGCAGCGGCGGCATGCCGGCCGTCGCGCCGTAAGCTGACAGTGCCTGCGTCCAGCGCATGTCTTCGCTGGCCTGGCGCCGCGCATTGCGGGCAAACACGTCGGACATGGCGATGTCCGCATCGAGGATTTCGCCGCTGCGCGGGTCCACCTGGCGCGGGCCGATCGCCATCCCGGCATCGGCGCCGACATACCAGCGCACGGACGCATGGCGCGCATCCATGGTGTCAAACGTATCGTTCGGTCCCTGCTGCCTCACCACGATGGCATTCTTGAAACCGATGCGCTCAAACGCATCGTTCCACGCCAGCACACCTTGCCGGACCGACTCGCGGTATTTTTCCGGGATGTTGCGGTCCAGCCAGTACGTGATGGGCTGTTTCGGTTCCGACAGCGCCTGCGACGGGTCGGCTTTTTCCAGCCGCCAGCGGTTCACCACGTGGGTGTACAGCGATGGTTTGACGTCATCGGTGTAATCGTAGGTGGTCGTGACGAAGTGCCCGAGCCGGTCATCCGCCTGGCGGCCATGCATGGCGGTTTCCGGCAGCGGCATGAAACTGTAGTACAGGCCCAGGAACAGGCTGCGCGGGTCGGGCACCGAATACGGCGGCGGCACATACGTCGGCAGGTACACCGGCGGCGCGGCCGGCACGCGCGGCACGAAGTAATGCGCATTGATGGCCAGGCCGGTCATGCCGGCATCGCTGCGGATGCTGGTAAAACTGCTGTTGCGCGCATCCATCGCGTATTGCATGCGGAACGCCGCTTCCAGCTGGGTGGAATAGGCGGGGATGTCGCCGAACAGCAGCGCATTGGCTTCCACCAGGATGCCTTTGGATTGCGGGTGCGCCGCGCTTGCCACCGGCGCCACGGCCAACAAGCTGTCGGAAAAGCCCTGCGACACGGCCGTGCCCAAGGCGGTACCGGGCTTGGCGCGGAAATCCGTGTTCAGCGCGATCAGTTGCACCAGGTTGCCCAGCTTGCGCAACACCACCACTTCGCTGCGGCCCATCTGGCTGCCGTAGATACCCCGCTCCCCCACCCCCTTGGTGGTGTTGACGCTCATGAAGAAGGGCTTGTCGAAATGTTCCGGGCGCAGCTCCAGCCAGACTTTTTCGTCTTTCTGGTACAGGTGGAAAAAGCCCGCCAGGTGCTGGGCGCCTTTGATCACATCGGCAAAGGGTTTGGCGGCGGTCGGATCGGTGGCGCGGGCCGCGGCGGCTGCCGCGGCGGCAGCGGCGGCAGCGGCGGCGATGGTGGCGGCTGACGGCGCCGACGGCGTGACCGGCTGCGGCGCGGCCGGTCCGTCCGGCCCAGGATTGGGCGGCACGGGAACCGGCGGTGTCGGCGGTGTCGGTACAGGGGGGACCGGCGTACTCTGCCCCGCAGCTTGGACGCTCAGGGCTAACAGGAGGGCGGCACTGACGGCTTTCAGGACTGGCTGACGCATGACGATTCTGACGCGGGTGCGGTGGTACAGGGATCTTCATACTGTACACGATCGCACGGGCGCTGCGGCGGAATTGGCCCTCTAATTTGTTATCTTATTTGCCAGCTTATTAATACCAGGCGCTTATATCAGGCGCCCGCCAAACACCACGCCCTGGCACGGGTTGAAGCCAAAGGCATACGACAAGTCCGCCGGACGCGCGATGTTCCACAGCGCGAAATCGGCGCGCTTGCCCACTTCCAGGGTGCCGATTTCGGCCTCGCGGCCCAGGGCTTTCGCCGCATGCACCGTGGCGCCGGCCAGTGCTTCGAGCGGCGTCAGGCGCCACAAGGTGCACACCATGTTCAGCGCCAGCAGCAAGGATGTCATGGGCGACGTACCCGGGTTGTTGTCGGTGGCGACCGCCATCGGCACCCCGGCCGCGCGCAACGCCGCCACCGGTGGCGGCGTGGTATCGCGCAGGAAGTAATAGGCGCCCGGCAGCAGTACCGCCACGGTGCCGGATTGCGCCATGGCGGCGATGCCATCCGGCGTCAAATGTTCCAGGTGGTCGGCCGACAGGCCCTTGTATTGCGCCACCAGTTGCGCGCCCTGCTGGTCTGACAATTGCTCCGCGTGCAACTTGACGGGCAAGCCGTGGCTGGCCGCCGCCTGGAACACTTTTTCCGTCTGGGCGCGGGAAAAACCGATGCGCTCGCAAAACGCATCCACCGCATCGGCCAGGCCCTGCTCCGCCAGCGGCGCGATCATGTTGCACACTTCGGCCACGTAATCATCGGCGCGGCCGGCAAATTCCGGTGGCAGCGCGTGCGCCCCGAGGAAGGTGGTGGCCACATTCACCGGCAACTCCCGGCCGATGCGGCGCGCCACGCGCAACATTTTTGCTTCCGCTTCCAGCGTCAGGCCGTAGCCGGATTTGATTTCAATGGTGGTGACGCCTTCAGCCAGCAACGCGCGCACACGGGGCAGGCTTTGCGCCAGCAACGCGTCGTCGGACGCCTGGCGGGTGGCGCGCACGGTCGACATGATGCCGCCGCCGGCGCGGGCGATGTCTTCATAGGTGGCGCCATTGAGGCGCGCTTCGAATTCATCGCTGCGGTTGCCCGCATGGACAATGTGGGTATGGCAATCGATCAGGCCCGGCGTCAGCCAGCAGCCGGCGCCGTCGTGCACCTGGGCGGCTTGTGCCTGGTCCGCGTCGGCCGCGCTGCCCAGCCATGCAATCTTTCCATCCTTGACCGCGATGGCGCCGTCGCGCAGTTCGCCATATCCCTCCACCATCGTTGCCAGGTGTACGTTCGTCACCAGCAAATCCCACGTTGCCATGCTGCCTCGCTCTTAATTATTGTTTTCGATGATGTCGACAATGAACACCGTGGCCTGCCCGGCCTCCAATGTCCAGACATCCTCGTCGTCCAGGATCACCGCGTCATAGCGCACCAGTGCGATGCGCTCCTTGCTGCTTTCCAGGTACAGGCTTTCGCCTTCCGCCAGGAACACGATGGTGATGTCGCTGCGCCGCTCCAGCGTGGAGAAATCGCGCACATCGCGGCGCTCCAGCTGGTGGCGGCAAACCGCGCGCCGCGTCATCACGTTGAAGTCGGTGGTCGAACCCGAAGAGACAGTCGCCGCCACCTGCGCCTCGCCCGGGAAAGCCACGGTCGGCTCGCGCTCGCTGAGCGCCACCTGGCGTTCGTTGCCCACGTCCAGCACGACGCCGGGACCGGACACCAGGGTCAGGGTGCGGTCTATGCCGGCAAAAGTGGAAAACGGGCCGCTCTGGGAAATCGTGGCCAGGCTGATGCGCCAGTCGAAATCGGCAAAGGTGGCGCCTTGCGGGGCAATGGCAATCTCGGTGGTGCTGCCGCCGCCGTTTTTCCACGGCGTGGCATGCAGGCTTGCGTACTGGATCAGCTTGCTCATCAGCGGTACTCCCTCAGCTCGGCCAGGGTCTGCCTGAAGCGCGCGGCGATGGCCTGTTGCGCCACGTGCTGCTGGCCGCGCACCACCCACTGGCCGCCGGCCATCACGTCTTTCACCAGATTATCGTTACCGCTGAATACCAGGCTGCCCAGCACTTCGTGCGCGGCGCGCCCGTACAAATTCGGGTGGTCCGCATCGAGCACGATCAGGTCGGCCCGCTTGCCCGCCGCCAGCGCGCCCACGGCGCGCCCTGCCGCCTGTGCCCCGCCCTGCAACGCGCCCTGCCACAGGAATTCGCCGACGTGGCGCTGGGCGCCCGACACGGCGATATTGCGGCGTTGCTCGCGCAGCCGCTGGCCGTATTCAAGCCAGCGCAATTCTTCCACCGGGCTCTGCGACACGTGACTGTCGCTGCCCACGCCAAACACGCCGCCCTGCGCCAGGAACGATTCCAGCGGGAACAGGCCGTCGCCCAGGTTGGCTTCGGTGGTCGGGCAAATGCCGGCGACCGCGCGGCTGCGCGCGATGGCCGTCACTTCCGCGTCCACCAGGTGGGTCGCATGCACCAGGCACCAGCGCGCATCGACTTCCAGCTCATCATACAGGTATTCGACCGGGCGGCGCTGACTGTAAGCGAGCGATTGCTGCACTTCGCCCTGCTGTTCCGCGATATGGATGTGGATCGGGCGCGAACGTGGTAAAGCCGCCACCACTTCGCGGATTTGCCCCACCGACGCGGCCCGCAGCGAATGCGGCGCGACGCCCACTTCCACCTGCGCGCCGCGCAGCGGTTCCAGCGCGCCGATGATATTGAGGATATCGGCGGCATCGGTCTTGAACCGGTTTTGCTGCGGGCTCAACGGCGCTTCGCCAAAACCGGACCAGTTGTACAGCACCGGCAACATCGTGATGCCGATGCCGGTGTGGCGCGCGGCGGCGATGACGCTTTCCGCCGTCTGCGCCACGCGGGGATACAGGGCGCCATCGGGCGCCCTGTGCACGTAGTGGAATTCGCACACCGACGTGTATCCATACCGCAGGCATTCCGCATACAACTGGGCGGCAATGGCTTCCATCTGGTCCGGGGTGATATTGCGGGCAAAGCGGTACATCAAGTCGCGCCAGGTCCAGAAACTGTCTTTGCTATCGCCCGCAATTTCCGTCAGCCCGGACAGCGCGCGCTGGAACGCGTGCGAATGGAGGTTGACCATGCCGGGCAAGACATATTCGGCACTTTCCACGCCGGCCGGCTTGATGGCATCCGGCGTCACGGCCTGCAAGTTGCCGGTACTGTCCCACTGCAGCAGCACGTCGCGCGCCCAGCCGGACGGCAGCAGCGCGTGGCTGGCAAACAGCGCGTTCATGGCGCCGCCTTTCCAGCCACCCAGCCGGCGCACGCCTGCACCAACTGTTTCAACAGCGGCTGCACCTCGCCCGCCAGGTCTTCGCGGTAGGCGTAAGGCGCGCGCTCATCCATGTAAGTGGACTGGCACATTTCCAGCTGGATCGCATGCACGCGGTCGGCCGGTTTGCCGTAATGGCGGGTGATATGGCCGCCCTTGAAACGGCCATTGACGGCCACCGAATAGCCGCCATGGCGGCGCGCCACGGAGGCGATGGCGTCCGTCATGCCGATGTCGCACGACGCGCCGTCTGCGCTGCCGAAGTTCAAGTCCGGCAGCTTGCCGTCAAAGAAACGCGGCACGTGCGAGGCGATCGAATGGGCGTCCCACAGCGCGACCGTGCCGTGGATGGCTTTCAAACGATCGAGCTCGCCGCGCAGTTGCGCATGGTACGGTTGCCAGTACAGGCGCAGGCGGCGCTGCACTTCCGCTTCATCCGGCGTCCCGCCTGCCGGATACAGCGGTTCGCGCCCGAACGTGTCGACCGGGCACAGGCCCGTCGTATCCTGGCCCGGATACAGGTTCGTGTTTTCCGGCGGACGGTTCAAGTCGATCACATAGCGCGACCAGCGCGCGGACAGCACGGACACGCCCATTTCCTTAAGGAAATCATACAACCGCACCAAATGCCAGTCGGTGTCGGTCTTGACGCTGGCGGCCGGTGCAAACGTGGCCGCGATATCGTCCGGGATGTCCGTGCCCACGTGGGGCATGGACACCAGCAATGGCAGTGTCCCTTCCGAGAACTGGAAATCCATGGTCATGGCAACCTCGTTCCTTACGGGTGCAGCGATGCGAACAGGGTCTTGCAGGTGGCGCTCAGCTCGCCCTTCAGCACCAGCTGCTTGGCGGCCTCGATGTCCGGTGCGAAGAAGCGGTCGGCATCGTAGAACGGCACGTGCTGGCGCAGTTGCGCATGCACGTGTTCCAGCTGTGGCGAGGTTTTCAGCGGGCGGTGGAAATCGATGCCCTGCGCGGCCGCCAGCAATTCAATGGCAACGATGGCGGCCGTGTTTTGCGCCATGTCTTCCAGGCGGCGCGCCGCAAAGGTGGCCATGCTGACGTGGTCTTCCTGGTTTGCCGAGGTCGGGATGGTGTCGACACTGGCCGGATGGGCGATCGACTTGTTTTCCGAAGCCAGTGCGGCGGCCGTCACGTGGGCGATCATGAAGCCGGAATTCAAGCCCGGTTCGCGCACCAGGAACGGCGGCAGGCCGGACAGGGTGGCGTCGATCAGTAGCGACACGCGGCGCTCGGAAATGCTGCCGATTTCCGCAATCGCCAGCGCCAGCGTATCGGCGGCAAACGCCACCGGTTCCGCATGGAAGTTACCGCCCGACAGCACGACCGCTTCACCGTTATCGTTGGTAAACAGCAGCGGGTTGTCGGTCACGGCGTTGGCTTCGATCAGCAGGGTGCGGCCCGCGTTGGCAATCAAATCCCAGCAGGCGCCCATCACTTGCGGCTGGCAGCGCAGGCAGTACGGGTCTTGCACGCGCTCGTCGCCGACCAGGTGCGAGGCGCGGATCGCGCTGTTGGCCACCAGTTGGCGATAGATGCCGGCGGCGGCGATCTGGCCCGGCTGGCCGCGCACTTCGTGAATGCGGGCGTCGAACGGGGAATCGGAACCCTTGGCGGCGTCCAGCGACAGCGCGCCCGTCACCATGCCCGCTTCCAGCAGGCGCTCGGCCATGAACAGGCCGTGCAGCGCCAGCGCGGTCGAAGCCTGGGTGCCGTTGATCAGCGCCAGGCCTTCCTTGGCGGCCAGCACCACCGGTGCGATACCGGCGGCTTTCAGCGCATCGGCGGCCTGCATCAGTTCGCCGTTCACGCGCACTTCGCCCACGCCCAGCATGGCCAGGGTCATGTGCGACAGCGGCGCCAGGTCGCCGGACGCGCCGACCGACCCTTTGGAAGGAATCGCCGGCACGATGCCAGCGTTGTACAGCGCAATCAGGGTGTCGACGATCAGCGGACGTACACCGGAAACACCGCGCGCCAGGCTGCCGACTTTCATCAGCATGATCAGGCGCACCACGGCGTCCGACATCAGCGCGCCGGTGCCCACCGAGTGCGACAGGATCAGGTTGCGCTGCAATTCTTCCAGCTTGTTATCCGGAATACGGGTTTTCGCCAGCAAGCCGAAGCCCGTGTTGATGCCGTAGGCGGCATCGCCCTTGGCGACAATAGCTTCCACCACGGCGGCCGAGGCCTGGATCGCGGCATAGGCTTCTGGCGCCAGCGCCACCGGCCCAGGGGCGGCCCAGGCGGCGCGCAGTTCGGTCAACGTGATTTTGCCGGGGTTCAGGGTCCAGCTGGAGGTGTTGTGGGTAGCAGTCATGGTCATTCCTTACTTAATCATCGGCAGGTTCAGCTTATTACGTTTTGCGCATTCAATGGCGGACTCGTAACCGGCATCCGCATGGCGCATCACGCCCGAACCGCAATCATTGACCAGCACGCGGGCCAGGCGCTTGGCGGCGGCATCGGTGCCGTCCGCCACGATCACCACGCCGGAGTGCTGGGAATAGCCCATGCCCACGCCGCCGCCATGGTGCAGCGAGACCCAGGTCGCGCCGCCGGCCGTGTTCAGCATGGCGTTCAGCAGTGGCCAGTCGGACACGGCGTCGGTGCCGTCTTTCATGGATTCGGTTTCGCGGTTCGGGCTGGCGACGGAACCGGTGTCCAGGTGGTCGCGGCCGATCACGATCGGCGCTTTCAGTTCGCCGTTGCGCACCATTTCATTGAAGGCCAGGCCAGCAATGTGGCGCTCGCCCAGGCCCAGCCAGCAAATCCGCGCCGGCAAGCCCTGGAAGGCGATACGGTCGCGCGCCATGTCCAGCCAGCGGTGCACGTGGGCGTGGTGCGGGAACAGTTCCTTGATTTTCGCGTCGGTTTTATAAATGTCTTCCGGGTCGCCGGACAGCGCCACCCAGCGGAACGGGCCACGGCCTTCGCAGAATTGCGGGCGGATGTAGGCCGGGACGAAGCCCGGGAAGTCGAAGGCGTTTTCCACGCCCTGGTCAAACGCCACCTGGCGGATGTTGTTGCCATAGTCGACCACCTTGGCGCCCAGTTGCTGGAATTCCAGCATCGCTTGCACGTGCGCGGCGCAGGAATCGGCGGCGGCGGCTTTCAGGCGCTCGTGGCGCTCCGGATCCTGTTGCGCGGCTTTCCAGTCCGCGACGCTCCAGCCGCGCGGCAGGTAGCCGTTGATCAAGTCGTGCGCGGACGTCTGGTCGGTCACCATGTCCGGCACCAGGCCACCGGCCCTGGCGCGCTTCACCAGTTCCGGCAGGATCTCGGCGGCGTTGCCGAGCAGGCCGATGGAAATCGCTTCCTTGCGTTCGGTATGGTATTTCACCAGTTCCAGGGCCTCATCGATCGAGGCGGCCTGCTTGTCCAGGTAGCGGGTGCGCAGGCGGAAGTCGATGGACGTCTGCTGGCATTCGATGTTCAGCGACACGGCGCCGGCGAACGTCGCGGCCAGCGGCTGGGCGCCGCCCATGCCGCCCAGGCCCGCCGTCAAGATCCAGCGGCCCGCCATGTCGCCGCCGAAGTGCTGGCGGCCGGCTTCGGCGAAGGTTTCATAGGTGCCCTGCACGATGCCCTGGGTGCCGATATAAATCCACGAACCGGCCGTCATCTGGCCGTACATGAACAAGCCCTGGCGGTCCAGTTCATTGAAATGTTCCCAGTTGCCCCATTTCGGCACCAGGTTCGAGTTCGCCAGCAGCACGCGCGGCGCATCTTCGTGGGTCTGGAACACGCCAACCGGCTTGCCCGACTGGATCAGCAGGGTCTGGTCCGCTTCCAGCTCTTTCAACGATGCCAGGATCTGGTCATAGCACGCCCAGTTACGCGCCGCGCGGCCGATGCCGCCATACACCACCAGGTGTTGCGGATTTTCCGCCACTTCCTTGTCCAGGTTGTTCTGCAGCATGCGGTAGGCCGCTTCCGCGCCCCAGGTTTTGCAAACGCGCTCAGGGCCGCGCGGGGCGCGGATGTCGCGGGTGGCGTCGAAACGCGGATCGTTGGCGAGGGAAGTGCTCATGTCATCTCCTTGTGAACTGGTGGGGCGGACGGCTGGTACGGGCATGCGGAGTCCGCGGATGATTCAAGGATAAGTTGTATATACAAATTCGTCAACCACTTTAGTCAACCGCTGTTCCGCCCCGCTGCCGGGTGGCGGCCAGCCCGCGCCGGTCGCTATCAAATTTGATCCAACATCCCCCTGCCTTACGAATAAAAAGAATGCCATTCCTCCGTACCACTATCAATCGAAATAAACCTTTCGATAACTATAGAAAACCGGGTAAAAACAAGAATAATTTTGCGACCGTCGCAAATTACCATTGTTTTCGCTGTTGAGCTTGTCAAGGTGTGGGGGGCTGACGCCAACCACGAAAAGTAGTCCGAAACACAATGCAGAGAGATCACTAGATGAAAACAATGAAGATCCGCAGTTCCGGGGCCCGTGAGCATGGCCAGTTGCGTTTGATCCTGATTGCCGGCGCCCTGCTGCTGGCGCTGAACCCGGCGTATGGCCAGCAGGCGGACGAGGAAGCGCCCGCCAACAAAGTGGTGTTGGTGGGATCCCGTTCCACCGCCAAGACTGCGCTCGACACCGCGGCGCCGGTCGGCCTCATCAATATCAAGGACATGCAAAATGCCGGCCCGCTGGAACTGGGCAAGCTGTTGCAAACACTCGACCCTTCGTTCAATTTTTCCTCCACCTTCATTAGCGACGGCACCGACAGTATCCGACCGGCCACGCTGCGCTCGCTCGGACCGGACCAGTTGCTGGTGCTGGTGAACGGCAAGCGGCGCCACCAGCAAGCCCTGGTCAACGTGCAGCAGACCATCGGCCGGGGTTCGGCCGGCACCGACATCAATGCGATTCCACTGTCGGCCATCCACCATATCGAAGTGCTGCGGGATGGCGCCGCCGCCCAGTACGGCTCGGACGCGATCGCCGGCGTCATCAATATCGTGTTGAAATCGCAGACGGGCGAAACCCAGTTTTCCGGCGAAGTCGGCCAGACCTCGGAAGGCGACGGCCGGGTCATCTCGGGCAGCATCAATCGCGGCTGGTCGATCGGCGACGGCGGCTACGTCAACCTGTCGCTGGAGGCGCGCAAACGCGGCGAGACCAACCGCGCCGGGTTGGACACGCTGCGCGTCAACCCGCCCCGCGTCACCCAGCACATCGGCGATTCCAACACCAAAGACGCTTACCTGTGGTGGAATGCGGCGCTGCCGCTCGACCAGAACAGCGAACTGTATGCGTTCGGCGGCCTGTCCAAGCGCCGTGGCGATTCGTTCGGCTTCTTCCGCTCGGCCGGCGACGGGCGCACCGTCCCGGCGCTGTATCCGGACGGCTTCCTGCCCAACATCGTCACCGACATCCAGGATGGCTCGTTCGCGCTCGGTTACCGGCGCGACCTGGCCGACGACTGGAAATTCGACCTGTCGCTCAACCATGGCGCCAGCCAGTTCGATTACAACGAAAAGAACACCGTCAACATCAGCTACTGGTACGAGCCGAAACCGGGCGGCGGCATCTACGCGGCCTCGCCGGTGTCGGCGCATACCGGCCGGCTCAAGTTCGACCAGACCACCGTCAACGCCGACCTGCGCGGCCCGCTGACGCTGGGCGGCGCCAAATTCGCCTTCGCCACCGGCTTCGAATACCGCACCGACAATTACCGCATCGACGCCGGCGATCCGGTGTCGTACCAGTATGGCCGCAGCAACAACCTGGCCATCGTGATCCTGGACCAGAACGGCGGCCGCGCCGCCGCCGGCACCCAGGGCTTCCCCGGCTACACCCCGGCCACGGCGGTGAACGACGGGCGCCACAATATTGCGCTGTATGCCGATGTCGAACATAACCTGACGCAGCAATTGATGGTGGCGGCCGCCATGCGCCATGAGCGCTATTCGGACTTTGGCAGCACCACCACCGGCAAGCTGTCGCTGCGCTACGACCCGGCCCCGACACTGGGCTTGCGCGGCAGCTTCTCGACCGGTTTCCGCGCGCCCAGCGTGCAGCAAGAGTTCTACAGCTCGGTGTCCACCAACCTCGACGGCGCCGGCAACCTGACGGAAACGCTGACCGCGCGCCAGGGCAGCGCCGTCACGCGCGCGTTCGGCATTGCGCCGCTCAAGCAGGAAACCTCGAAAAGCGGCAGCATGGGCCTGGTGGTACGGCCGGCGAAAAACATGTCCGTCACGGCCGACCTGTACCGGGTCGACATCAAGGACCGCATCGTGTTTTCCAGCGAAATCACGCCGGAAGCGGCGGCCGGCTGCAACGCCACGCTGAGCAATTGCCCGATCCGCAAGATTCTGACGCCGCTGGCGGTGGGCCAGGCGCAATTCTTCACCAACGCGGTCGATACCCGTACCACCGGCCTGGACATCGTGGCCGAGCACAGCAGCAACGTACCGCTGGGAAAGCTGGTGCTGTCCGGCCAGTTGGGCTTCAACCGCACCAAGGTGACGTCGCGCCATTCGCAATCGCCGGTGCTGGCCGGTAACCAGTTGTTCGACGACATGCAAGTGCTGCTGATCGAACACGGCCAGCCACGCCAGCACCACGTGCTGGCCGCCGACCTCAACGCCGGCGCCTGGAACCTCAATACGCGCGCCAATTACTTCGGCGCGGTGAAGGCCGGTTACTTCACCAATCCCTATGTGCAGACGTGGGAACCGCGTTGGGTGGTCGACAGTTCGCTGCGCTACAACTTCAGCAAGAAGAGCAGCGTGGCGTTCGGCGTGAACAACCTGTTCAACGTGTATCCAACCGAATGGGACAAGACCAAAGCCGCGCCCTTCCCGCAACTGGGCTTCACGCACTGCTGGGAAACCTGTCCCATCGGCATTAACGGCCGCTCGATGTACGTCCGCTACGACACCGCGTTCTGACAGGATGTACGAGGCGGGAGGCCGCACCCGCGGCCTGCCCGCATGACCGGGACGGCCCGCGCGGGCCGCCCCTCCCCAGCCGGATGGAGATATGCAATGAGCCTGTTCCGCACCAAAAACCTGGACCACATGGTGGCGCAAAGCCGCGCCACCGGTGGCTTGCAAAAAGTACTGGGGCCGCTCGACCTGGTCATGATGGGCATCGGCGCCATCGTCGGCACTGGCATCTTCGTGCTGACCGGCACCGGCGCGCTGACCGCCGGGCCGGCGCTGACGCTGTCGTTCGTGATCGCGGCGCTGGCCTGCGGTTTCGCCGCCATGTGTTACGCGGAATTCGCGTCGACGGTCCCGGTGGCCGGCTCGATTTACACCTATTGTTACGCCACCATGGGAGAACTGGTGGCATGGATGATCGGCTGGGATTTGCTGCTCGAATACGGACTGGCGACGTCGGCGGTGTCGGTTGGCTGGTCCGGCTATTTCCAGTCGCTCACCGCCGGTTTCGGCATCCGCCTGCCACTCGAACTGACGGCCGCGCCGGGCGCCGTGCCTGGCGTACAGACCTGGCTCAACCTGCCCGCGCTGGTGATCATGCTGCTGTTGACGGCCATGCTGTCGTGGGGCGTGCGCGAATCGGCGCGCCTCAACAGCATCATGGTGGCGATCAAGATCGGCGTGGTACTGCTGTTCATCGTTGTCGGCGCGCGCCATGTGCAGCCGGCCAACTGGCAACCTTTCATGCCCTTTGGCATGCAGGGCACCATGGGGGCGGCGGCACTGGTGTTCTTTGCCTTCATCGGCTTCGACGCGGTGACGTCGGCGGCGGAAGAAGTGCGGCGGCCCGAGCGCGACCTGCCGATCGGTATCATCGGTTCGCTCGCGGTCTGCACCGTGCTGTACGTGGTGGTGTCGGCGGTGATGACCGGCATTGTGCCGTTCCGGCAATTCACCGGCGTCGACCACCCGGTGTCGCTGGCCTTGCAGTACGCGCGCGAAAACTGGGTGGCCGGCTTCGTCGACCTGGGGGCCATCGTCGGCATGACCACCGTGATCCTGGTGATGACGTATGGCCAGACCCGCGTGATTTTCGCCATGTCGCGCGACGGCTTGCTGCCGGCCCGCCTGTCGGCGCTGCATGCACGCTACGGCACGCCGTTCTTCGCGACCTGGGTGGTGGGACTGGTGTTCGGCCTGGTCGCCGCGCTGATTCCACTGGGTGTGTTGGCGGAGCTGATCAATATCGGCACGCTGGCGGCATTTTGCCTGGTGTCGGCCGCCGTGCTGGTGCTGCGCCGGCGCCGCCCGGACTTGCCGCGCGGATTCCGCTGCCCCGGCGTGCCGCTGGTGCCGCTGCTGGCGATCGTTTTTTGCATGGCCTTGATGACATTCCTGAGCCGCACCACCTGGATCGCCTTCGGCGTCTGGCTGTTGCTGGGCTTGGCCGTGTACTTCGGCTATGCGCGCCGCCACTCCGCGCTGCAGCGGCGGCCCGGTGACAGCTGACCGTTCAGCGCCGGTTAAGGTTTGCCATAGACCTGCCGGCCCGCGACCCACGTCTGCAAGACCTGGATCTTGCCGATGTCCGTGACCGGTGCCTTGAACAGATCGGTGTCGGTCACGATAAAGTCGGCCCACTTGCCCGCCTCCAGCGACCCGATGACTTTTTCCTGGTGCGCCGCATAGGCCGCATCGAGCGTGAAGCAGCGGAATGCCTGCAGCAGGGTCATGGCCTGGTTTTTATACCAGCCGCCCATCGGCACGCCGGCGTTGTCCTGCCGCGTCACCGCCGCATGCAAGCCTTCGAACGGGTTCGGCGCCTCGATCGGGAAGTCCGAGCCGCAGGCGATTTTCGAGCCCTGTTTCAGGAAGGTATGCCAGGCATACGCGCCCTTGATGCGCTGCGGGCCGACGCGCTGTTCGGCCATGTTCTGGTCCGACGTCGCGTGAGTCGGCTGCATCGACGGGATGATGTTCAACGCCTTGAAGCGGGGAATATCCGCCAACGCCACCACTTGCGCATGTTCGATGCGGTGCCGCGCGCCCGCTGCTTGCGGATATTGCTTCAACAGTGCCGCATAACCGTCGAGGATTTGCCGGTTGCCGGCGTCGCCAATCGCGTGCACGTTGACCTGGTAGCCCGCCTTCAGCGCTTTTTCCATCTTGGCGCGCATGTCCGCATCGTTGTAGAACAGCAGGCCGTGCGTGTGCGGCGCGTCGCTGTAGGGGGCGATCAGCGCGGCGCCACGGCTGCCCAGCGCGCCGTCCGAATACAGTTTCACGGCGGCCAGCGCATATAAATCATTGGCGTACGATGTCAGCGGCCCTTGCCGCGCCAACTGGTCGAAGTCCGCCGTGGTGTCGCCGATCATCGCGTACACGCGCGTGGTGAGCTTGCCACTGTCGGCATAGCTGCGCAGCAAGCGGTCCTCAAGCACGCCGATGCCGGCGTCATGCACGCTGGTCAAGCCCACTTTCGCCAGCGCCGCCAGCGCGCCATCGAGCGACGTGCGCGCCTCCGCCTCGGTCGGTTTTGGAATCGCGGCGCGCACGATGTCCATCGCCGCATCGACCAGGATGCCGGTGGCGTGACCCTGCGCGTCGCGCTCGATCTTGCCGCCGGCCGGGTCCTTGGTGTCTTTCGTGATACCGGCCAATTGCAGCGCCCGGGTGTTGGCCCACACGGCATGGCCGTCGACCCGCGTCATCACCGCCGGACGGTCCGCCACAACACTGTCGAGTTCTTGCGCGGTCGGGAAGCGGCCCAGTTTCCAGATTTCCTGGTTCCAGCCATTGCCCAGCACCCAGGCGCGCTGCGGATTGGTTGTGCTGAAGTCGGCCACGGCTTTCAGCGCCGCGTCCAGCGATGGCTTGCCATACAACAGCACCGCCGTGGAAATCTCGCCCAGTCCAAACACGTGGCCGTGGGCATCGATCAATCCCGGCAAGACGGTCTTGCCCTGCATATCGATGCGCTGTGCGCCGGGCGCCCTGGCCGCGACAGTCTTGGCATTGCCGACCGCGAGGATGCGGCCGGCATCGTCATAAGCCAGGGAGGTAAAGCGCACCAGTTTGCCGGCGCTGTTGAGCGTATAGCCGTTGGCGTTATCGATGATGGTGGCGGCATGGGTCGGCAGGATCGCTGCGGCGGCCATGGCCAGGGCAAGTCGGGTCAATCGCATGAAGTCTCCGGGTCGGATTCGAAAGCAAACCTGGAGTGTAGCGAAATTCCCCGCCCTGTATCTTCAAAACGTTCCCTGCAGCGACAGCGACAGCAGCTTGGAGTCACCGAAGAACGGGTAGCTGTAGTGCGACTTGTCCTTGCTGATGTCGTACTGCGCCTTGAACGCCATGTTTTTACGGAAGTCCCAGCGCAGCGTCGCATACCGGGTACTGCGTGCCTCGATTGGCGCGGCCACGGTGGTGTAACGGGAGTAGGTCAGCATCGGCGTGAATTCCCCAATCTGGTAGCCCACGCCAAACAGCGCATATTTGTAAATGCCGTTCAGACCCTTGCCCCGGTCGACCTGTTCATAGCGGTCCACCTCGGTACGCACCAGCCAATCCTTGTAATCCATGTTGGCTGAGATCCCCATGATGCGGGTACGCTGACGGTCGATTAACGTGACCGGCCCTGTCGCGCCATCCTGCCACAGCGTGTCCTGGTAGGTCATGAACATGCCGCGCACGTCGAAAATACCGTTGTTGGCCGACACCGACAGGCCCGTGATGTGCTTCCATTTCTCGTGCGTGGGCGTGGTGTAGTAAATCAGCGTGTCGTACGCATCATTTTTTTGCTCATAGCCTCCGGCCCAGCCATGCACTGTGGCGGCCCAGCCGGAGTCGCCCAGTTGGGTGCGGTAGCTGGCGTTGGCGCCCAGGTAAGCGTAGATGGGCCAGCCATACACGTCCGGCGCCGGACGCACCCATGGATAGGCATAGCCGATGTACAGGTAATCGCTGTAGTAGTACAGCGGGATGCGGAATTTGCCGGCCTGGAACGTCCATGCGGAGTCAGCGTGCGGCTGCCAGGTCGCATAGGCCCAGTCCACCGTTGGCGTCGAATGATGGTTGGGATTGCGGGCGCGCATCACGATTTGCGCGGTGGCGGACAAGGTTGGGCTGAATTCCTTTCTGACCTGCACCCCCAGCAGCGATTCCTGGTCGAACTGCCAGCCCTCGCCTTTCTCATACACGGCCGCATATTCCCAGGCCTGCATCGAGCACGGGCATTTCCATTCCTGGTATTGCCATGGCGCGCTGCTCCCTTGCGCCGAACCACTCATTACTTTGGCCGCCGTGAGGCTGTAAAAGCCGGTCAGACGCAGGCTGCCGTCGCCGCCCAGGTCGATGGCGCCGGCACTGCCGGCAGCAAGCATGGCCGCCAGGGCCCATAAGTGTTTTTTCATCGGTGTCTCCATTCTGCGGGTAAAGGATCAAGGGATGGTGGCGATCACCTTGACGGTGTCATCGACCGCCGCCTTCTCGATGTACCCGATGGCATTGACGTTTTCGCTGACGACCTTCTTTACCTCGGCGCTGGATTTGCATTCCTTGGGCGCTTTGATCTTCCCCGTGAACAATAACTTGGACCAGATCGCCTCCACCTGGGACGGCGTTTTCTCCAGGACTTTCTTGTAAAACTCGGCACGGATGGGGGAGCTTTCCGGCTGCTCCACCGGCGAAAACTGCACCGAGCCACCCAGGAAGAATTGGGCCGCCTGGGAAGGGAACATGCGGGTCGCGGGATTTTGCGGGTGGACTATGATGACCAACTCGGCACGGGCCGGCGCCGCCAGGGCGGCTAACAACACAGCCGGTGCAAGCGGCTTATACAGACGTCTCATCGGTACTCCCTCTGATAACAATCCAATGAGTCCAGTCTAACAACAGCCCTCGTCGAAAATCCTGAAATTGTGATATTTGCGACACAATTTACGTGCGTCGTTTCCGTAAAACAACAAGCTACCGCGCATCATGCAAGATGAGACCCAGTGTGTGGCGGACGCCACTACGCAGGCGCGACACGCCATGCCGCATATTGACGCGGTAGACGCCGCGCGTGCCGTTCACCGGACGGTGGTGGACCGGGAATATCACCAGACTGCCCTGTTCCAGCGGCACCACTTCGGCCCGCGATTGCATGCGCGGGCGCTGTTCGGTCAGCACAAATTCGCCACCGGTGAAGTCGCGTCTTGGCTGGGACAGCAGCACGGCCGCCTGCAGCGGGAACACGTGCTCGCCATATAAATCCTGGTGCAGGCAGTTATAGTCGCCCGCCTGGTATTGCAGCAGCAAGGGCGTCGGCCTCACCTGCCCTGCGCCATGGCAGCGTTCGATGAAGTCCGCGTGCACCAAGGGGAAGCGGACATCAATGCCCATGGCCTCATGCCAGCGGTTGGCGACGTACGCCAGCGGCCCGTACAGCGCGGCGCGCAGCCGGGCGATCGGCGACGGCAGCGGATACGCGAAATACTGGTATTCGCCCTTGCCGAAGCCATGCCGCTCCATCACCACGCGGCTGCGGAACAGTTCCGGCTTCGCATAGGCCGCGGCCAGCCGCACGCACTCTTCCGGGCTGAAAAATCGCGGCACGACGGCAGCGCCCCACGCATCCAGTTCCGCGCCGATGGCTTCCCAGTCCAGTGCGGCGCAGCGGTCCGCGAGGCCGCTCCAGGGGGGGAACTCAGCGCTTGCGCCGTTCCGCTCCGGCGACACGGATGAGTGCACGCTGGTAGCCTCCATGCCCGCCACGCTCACTTGGCCCCCTCGCGCTCGAGCAACACCTGCTTGCGCTCCACACCCCAGCGGTAACCCGACAGTGAACCATCGGTGCGCACCACGCGGTGGCACGGGATCGCAATGGCAATCGCATTGGCGGCGCAGGCGCTGGCCACGGCGCGGGCGCCATTCGGTGCGCCCACCAGTGCCGCCAGCTCCGTATAACTGACGGTGCGTCCCGCCGGGATGTTGCGCAGCACTTGCCATACGCGCTGCTGGAACGCGGTGCCGCGCACATCGAGCGGCAAATCCAGGCCGATTTCCGGCGCTTCCACCATGCCGACCACGGCCGCCACCACGCGCTCGTAATCGGCTTGCGCCCCGGCCAACTCAGCGTTGGGGAAACGGTCCTGCAAATCGCGCGCCAGCAATTCCGGATCGTCGCCAATCAAAATCGCGCAAATGCCCTTATCGGTGCTGGCCACCAGGATCGCGCCCAATGAACACTGGGCGATCGCAAAGCGGATGGTTTCGCCCTGGCCGCCGCCCCGGTAGGCACGGGGCTGCATGCCCAGCGCGCCGTTCGACTGGGCATAAAAGCGGCCGCTGGAATTGAAGCCCGCCGCATAGATCGCATCGGTGACCTTGTTGCCATCGGCCAACTGTGCCTGCATGCGGCGCTGGCGCACGCCGGCCGCATAGGCTTTCGGCGTCAACCCGGTCTGCGCCTTGAAGATGCGGTGAAAGTGAAACCGGCTGATGCCGGACGCTTCGGCCAGGCTGGCCAGGTCCGGTTCGGTTTCCGCTTCTTCGATCAGGCGGCACATTTGCGCCACCAGCGCCGCATGGCGTTCGGCCAGCGGCGGCAAGTCGGGCTTGCAGCGCAGGCAGGGACGGAATCCCGCCTGTTCCGCCGCCTCGGCCGACGCATGGAATGTGATATTGACACGCTTGGCGTGGCGCGACGGACACGATGGCCGGCAATACACGCCGGTGGTGCGCACCGCGTAATAAAACGCGCCATCGGCGTCGCTGCTGCGCTGCTGCACGGCGGCCCAGCGCTCTTCGTCATTGACAAACATGTTGCACTCCCTCGGTTCACAGTATGCATCATGTTAGAAAGTTCCAGCCCCCACCACACTCCGCCGCTTGCTTTTGAATTCCCGCCATATGCAATAACCATGCATTGATGCGGCGCAGCAATGCTAAAATCGACACTTGCCCGCGCCGGCCCAGGCGCTGCCACGGAGACCAGGCTTTGGAACAATCAGCAACAGACAATACCCCCATCTTCCAGCGCATCAAGGATTATTTGCTGGCCCAGATCGCCGCCGGACAGTGGAAGGAAGGCGATGTCATCCCTTCCGAGCAGGCGCTGGTCAAGCAATTCGGCGTATCGCGCATGACCGTCAACCGCGCCGTGCGCGAATTGACGGCGGAACAGATCTTGACCCGGCGCCAGGGTTCCGGCACTTTTGTTGCAGCACAGAAATTCCAAGCCACCCTGCTGGAAATCCGCAGCATTGCCGATGAAGTCCGGGCCCGTGGTCACGCCCACCGCAGCAGCCTGCAATTGTTGGAGCAAACCAAAGCCGGCGAATTGCTGGCCAAACAGTTTGAGTTGTCGGCAGGAACTATTTTATTTCACTCCGTGATCGTGCACTTCGAAAGCGGCGTGCCGATCCAGGTGGAAGACCGCTGGGTCAATCCAGCCTGCGCGCCCGACTACATGAGCCAGGACTTCGCGGCCATCACGCCAAATGAATACCTGGTGGCGGCCGCTCCGCTGGCCGGCGCTGTCTATAGCGTGGAAGCGCTGAGCCCGCCGCGCGACATCGCCGACATGCTGGCCATCGATACCCGCCAACCATGCCTGGTGCTGAAGCGGCAAACCCGCTCGGCCGGACAGGTCGCGTCGATCGCCACCATGTGGCACCCGGGACACCGCTACCAGTTCACCGGCAGCTTTGCGTAACGGGATTTTGCAGGCGCGCTGAAAAGCTTCTAGCATGCTGCAAGCCGGATATGCCCCATAGGGTTTGCCGTCAGTAAATTCCGACACCGGGCTTGGGCTTCGATGCTATAGTTGATCGACCATGGACGGGCAGGTTCCCGTCCCGACCAATCGAAAGGGAAGCTCCTTGCAGCACCGCCGTCCTCTGTTCCTGCCGGGCCTGCGCCGCATCGCGGCCGCAGCGGCGTTTGCCTGCGCGGCAATGCCGGCCCTGGCGGTGGAACATGTCACGCTGCAGCTGAAATGGCGCCATCAATTCCAGTTTGCCGGCTATTACGCGGCGCAAGACAAAGGGTTTTATCGCGACGCCGGCCTCGAAGTGACCTTGCTCGAAGGCAAGCCTGACGAAGATGCGGTACGGCCGGTCCTGGAGGGCAAAGCCCAATATGGCGTCGGCAACAGCACACTGTTGCTGAAGCGGGCAGCCGGCGAACCGGTGGTGGTACTGGCGTCGATTTTCCAGCATTCCCCGGCCGTGCTGATTGCCCGCCGCGGCGACAATGGCGAGACGCTGAACCTGGCCGGCAAGAAGATCATGTTATCGCCCAGCAACGAGGAGTTGCAGGCCTACCTGAACAATTTCGGCGTCGCCAAAGACAAATACCAGCGCGTCCACCACAGCTACAACCTCGATGACTTAATCAGCGGCAAGGTGGACGCCATGTCCGCCTACCTGACGGCGGCGCCGTATGTGCTGGACCGCAGCAACCTCAAATACGACATCCTGGCGCCGCGCACGGCCGGCATTGATTTTTACGGCGACAACCTGTACACCACGGAAAGCGAGTTGCGTGAACATCCGCAGCGCGCCGCCGCCATGCGTGCCGCCACCTTGAAGGGGTGGCAATACGCGATGGAGCATCCGGGTGAAATCGCCGACCTGATCCGCGCGCGCTATCCGAACAGCCATACGCGCGAACACTTGATGTATGAGGCGCAACAAACCATTCCGTTGCTGGAGCAGCGGCTGATCGAGCTGGGCTACAGCAACCCGGAACGCTGGCGCGCCATTGCCGCCACCTTTGCCCAGCTCGACATGATGCCGGCCAATACCAGTCTGGACGGTTTTTTATACCAGCCTCCGCCGGATTACCGCGCCTGGCAACTCGGCGTCACCCTGGCCGGCATGGCGCTGCTGTTCGGCGGCCTCGCGTGGTGGCGCATCCGCCGCATGCAACGGGCGCTGCAGGAGGCCAACGAACGCACCGCCAAGGCCGACCGCCTGACCACGTTTGCGCTGGAAGGTTCCGGCGAAGGCGTGTGGGACTGGCAGCCGGTGGCCGATATCCTGACGGTATCGCCGCGCTATTGCGAAATCCTCGGCCACGACCCGCAGCAATTCAAGCCCGCCGCGCAGGATATCCTCGACCTGGTGCACCCGGACGACCGCGCCCGCGTCGACCAGGAATTCATGGTGCAGGCCAACGGGCCGGCCGATGGCAAGACCAGCCTGTCGTGCGAATTCCGGATCCGCTGCCGTGATGGCAGCTGGAAGTGGGTGCTGGGCCGGGGCATGGTGGTGGCGCGCGCAGCCGATGGCCGCGCCTTGCGCATGACCGGGACGCTGGGCGACATCAGCGACCGCGCGGCGGCGGAAGAAGCGCGCGTGGCGGCGATCCTGGAAGCGGCGCCGTCGGCCATGCTGGTGGCGGACCGCAACGGCATCATCCGCCAGGCCAATCACGTCAGCGCCGAATGCTTTGGCTACGACAGCATGGCGGGCCTGTCGCTCGACTTGCTGGTGCCCGACACCATGCGCAGCACCCCCGGCCGGCCGCGCGAACTGGTGTCGCGGCCCGGCTTGCCGGGCCGCGTCCTGACCGCCCACCGCAGCAATGGCAACCAGTTCCCGGCCATGGTGCAGATTGCGCCGATCCAGCTGGCCGGCCAGGGGCTGTCGATCGTGTCGCTGCGCGACGTCACGCAGCGCCAGCGCGCCGAGGAAGCCATGCAGGCGTCCACGGAACGCTACCGCCAGATCGTGCAGACCGCCGCCGAAGGCATCTGGATGACCGATGCCCACGACCACACCACCTTCGTCAATCCCACCATGGCGCGCATGCTGGGCTATGAAGTGGATGACATGCTCGACCAGCCGATGGCGTCGTTCATGGATGACGATGGCCAGGCGCTGCTGCGCCAGCACCAGCGCCGCCGTCCCTCCGGCCACGCGGAACAGGGCGACGTGCGCTTTTTCCGCAAAGACCACTCGACCATGTGGGGCTTGCTGTCGACCACGCAGGTCAACGATGAAACCGGGGCCTATGCCGGCATGCTGGCCATGATCACCGACATCACGGACCGCCGCCTGGCCGACCTGGCGCTGCGCAATTCCAGCCGCCGCATGGCGTCCGTGTTCAACGCCGTCACCAATGGTCTGGTGGTGCTCAATGGCGACGGCCTTATCCTCGAAAGCAATGCCGCCGCCGCGCGCATGCTCGGCCCGGCCGCGCAGCCCGGCGCGGGACTGTGGCCGGGCGTGCATGAAGACGGCAGCATCTTTGCCCGGGATGAACACCCGGTGTACCTGGCGCTGGTGTCGGGCCGCTCCGTGCGCGACGTGGTGATGGGCGTGCGCCAGGCCGACGGCACGCAATGCTGGCTGTCCGTCAATGCCGAGCCGATGAAGGATGAACTGGGCGACGCGCCGATGGCGGTGGTGGGCCTGACCGACATCAGTTACCGCAAGCGCAGCGAAGATGCGCTGCGCCAGGGCGAGCAGCGGCTGCAGGAAATCATCAAGATGATGCCGATCGGCCTGTTCATCAAGGCGCCGGACGGCCGCTTCCAGCTGATGAATCCCGCCTGCGAGGCGCAATTCGGTTTCCGCTTCCATGAATTGAACAGTGGCGACGATACGCCGTTCCACTCGCCGGACGTGGTGGAAGCAATCCGCGCACGCGACCGCGAAGCCTTTGCCGGCGGCGTGCTGGTCGATTACGAAGAAACCGTCTGGAACCCGACCCTGCGCGAACAGCGCCACCTGCGCACGTTCAAGAAGCCGGTGTTCGATGAGCAGGGCCGGCCCGCTTACCTGATCTGCATGTCGATCGACATCACCGACAGCAAGCGCGCCGAACGTGAATTGCGCGAATTGAATGAACACCTGGAAGAGCGGGTGGCGCGCCGCACCGAACAGCTCGGCCAGGCCAAGCAGCTGGCCGAGGAAGCCAGCCAGGCCAAGGGCCAGTTCCTGGCCAACATGAGCCATGAAATCCGCACCCCGATGAATGGCGTGATCGGCATGGCCTACCTGGCGCTGAAGACCGACCTCGATCCGCGCCAGCGCGATTACCTGGAAAAAATCCGCTTCGCCGGCGAACACTTGCTGGGCATTATTGACGACATCCTCGACATTTCGAAGATCGAAGCCGGCAAGCTGGAAATCGAGCATGTGGACTTCGCCCTGGACCACGTGATCCAGACCCTGACCACGGTGGTGGCGCCCAAGGCGGCCGGCAAGGGCTTGAACCTGGTGTTCGATATCGACGCCAACCTGCCGCCGGTGCTGCGCGGCGATCCATTGCGGCTGGGCCAGGTCCTGATCAATTACACCAACAACGCCATCAAGTTCAGTGACCAGGGCAACATCGTCGTCAAGGTCGTCAACGCGCAATCGGACGCCAGCCATTGCCTGGTGCGTTTCGAAGTGCGCGACCATGGCATCGGTTTGTCCGAGCAGGAAATTGCCAAGCTGTTCCAGTCATTCCAGCAAGCCGATACGTCCACCACGCGCGAACATGGCGGCACCGGCCTGGGGCTGGCGATCTGCAAACAGCTGGCGCACCTGATGGGCGGTGAAGTCGGCGTGACCAGCGCGCCAGGCCAGGGCAGCACGTTCTGGTTCACCGCGCAGTTGGGCGTGTCGAGCCGCGCGGTGCCGGAAATCATCAATTCCATCAGCGACGCGGCGGCCGAACTGGTGGCCTCGGCCCGCACCGCCGCCGTGATGCAGTCACTCAAGCACGCCCGCATCCTGCTGGTGGAAGACAATACCTTCAACCAGCAAATCGCGCTGGAAATGCTGGAAGAGGCCGGCACCTCCGTGTGCCTGGCCAACAATGGCGAGGAAGCGCTGGAATTGCTGCGCCAGGCCAGTTTCGATTGCGTCCTGATGGATGTGCAAATGCCGCTGATGGATGGACTGGAAGCGACCCGGCGCATCCGCGCCGATCCCAAGCTGGCGGACTTGCGCGTGCTGGCCATGACGGCCACCGCCACCAGTGAAGACCGGGTGCGCTGCCTGGATGCGGGCATGGATGACTTCATTTCCAAGCCGATCCAGCCGGCGCTGATGTACCAGACCATTGCCAACTGGCTGCCGGCGCAGCGGGTCGATGAAGAAGAAGCGCGCGCCGCCCAGCGTCCCGGCAGTACCTACAAGCCGACCTTGTCGGGCGACCCGGCGATTATCGATTTGTCGGTGCTGGCGCAATTGCTGGGCTACCACCCGCAAAAGATCCGCAAGTTCGCCTTTAAGTTCCTGCACACCACCAAAGATGGCTTCGATGAAATCGATGCCTGCATGAAGGCGGGCGACCTGGAGCGCATTCGCGAACTGGGCCACCGCATCAAGTCGGCCGCCCGCACCGTGGGTGCGCTGGGCATGGCCGATATGTGCGAAGATCTGGAGCACCTGCCCAAGGAAGAAGCCGGCGCGATCCAGGCCCGCAACGTCATGGCCCGGCTGTGGCCGCTGCTGGACCTGGTCACCGAGCAAATCATGACGAACACCACTTTTGCCAACGACGATTAATAACCCTATGAACGACCGCGCCTCCGCCGATCCCTTGCGCGTCCTGCTGCTCGACGATGACCCCTTCCAGCTGTCGCTGCTGGAAGACATGCTGGAAGACCTGGGCGATTTCGATGTCGCCAGCGCCACGCACTCGAAAGCCGCGCTGGCCATGCTGAAAACCAGCCCGCCCGACCTGATGGTGTGCGACTTGTCGATGCCGGATATGGACGGCATCGAATTTTTGCGCCATGTCGCGGAAGACGGCTATAACGGCACCGTGGTGCTGTTGTCCGGCATGGAAAGCGGCGTGCTGAAAGCCGCTGAACGGCTTGCCATGGCGCAGGGATTGACGATCCTGGGCGCCTGCGCCAAGCCCGTCGCACTGGTGGAATTGAGTGACCTGGTGAGCCTGGCGCGCATGCACCGCCGGCCCCGCCGCACCGCATAGGCTTTTAGCAAGCTTGAGATTAATCAAGCACCACGCAATTTCCGCGCGACAATTTGAGCAAAATCCGCACAGGCGGCAAAAATGCGTTATTATTTGAGCCATTCCCCGCCTGCTATCCGCTATTCCACACTTCCAGTTTGCCTTCCACACCGTTGCACACTGTTGAATTCCTGGATACGGTCACCATTTGCAGTCTGTCATCCGCGCAGCCCCGGACGGCATCCAGCGACAAATGGCATAATCATCCAGGCGACATTCCAATAACGTGAGAACAACATGAGCGAAAACATCAAACACATCACCGACGCATCCTTCGAAGCCGACGTACTGAAATCCGACCGCCCTGTGCTGGTTGATTTCTGGGCTGAATGGTGCGGTCCTTGCAAGAGCATTGCCCCGATCCTGGAAGAAGTTGCCAAGGAATACGACGGCAAGCTGACCATTGCCAAACTGGATGTGGACGCTAACCAGGCCGTGCCGGCCAAATTCGGCATCCGCGGCATTCCGACCCTGATTCTGTTCAAGAACGGTGTGGCAGCGGCACAAAAAGTCGGCGCGATGGCCAAAGGTCAATTGACCTCTTTCATCGACAGCAATATTTGAGTAAGATTTGAGACAATACGCAGCGTTGCGCCCGCAGCGCTGCCGAAGATTGCAGGGAACCGGACCATACCGCTTCCCGCTTTGATCAACCCCACGCAGTTCCCTCCCCTACCTTTACTTTCCCGTCACGGGACACTCAGACTATATGCATCTATCTGAATTGAAGGCCTTACACGTCTCCCAGCTGTTGGAGATGGCGATCGGCCTGGATATCGACAACGCGGCGCGCTTGCGCAAACAGGAATTGATGTTTGCAATCCTGAAAAAGCGCGCGAAAGCCGGCGAACAGATTTTCGGCGACGGCGCCCTGGAAGTGCTGCCGGACGGCTTCGGCTTCCTGCGCTCGCCAGACGCCAGCTACATGGCATCGACTGACGACATTTATATTTCCCCGTCGCAGATCCGCCGTTTCAACCTGCACACCGGCGATTCCATCGAAGGGGAAGTGCGTACGCCGAAAGACGGCGAGCGCTATTTCGCCCTGGTCAAGGTAGACAAGGTCAACGGCGAATCGCCGGAAGCCTCGAAACACCGCATCCTGTTTGAGAACCTGACGCCGCTGCACCCGAACCAGCCACTGCGCCTGGAACGCGAAATGAACGGCGCGGAAAACATCACGGGCCGTATCATCGACCTGATCTCGCCGATCGGCAAAGGCCAGCGCGGCTTGCTGGTGGCGTCGCCAAAATCCGGTAAATCCGTGATGCTGCAGCACATTGCGCACGCCATCACGGCCAATCACCCGGATGTGACCCTGATCGTGCTGCTGATCGATGAGCGTCCTGAAGAAGTGACGGAAATGCAGCGCTCGGTGCGCGGCGAAGTGGTGGCGTCGACCTTCGACGAACCCGCCACCCGCCACGTGCAAGTTGCGGAAATGGTGCTGGAAAAAGCCAAGCGCCTGGTGGAAATGAAAAAAGACGTGGTGATCCTGCTGGACTCGATCACCCGCCTGGCGCGCGCCTACAACACCGTGATCCCGGCCTCCGGCAAAGTACTGACCGGTGGTGTCGACGCCAATGCGCTGCAACGTCCGAAACGCTTCTTCGGCGCCGCGCGCAACATCGAAGAAGGTGGCTCGCTGACCATTATCGCCACCGCGCTGATCGAAACCGGTTCGCGCATGGACGACGTGATCTACGAAGAATTCAAGGGCACCGGCAACATGGAGGTGCACCTGGAGCGCCGCCTGGCGGAAAAGCGCACCTACCCGTCGATCAACCTGAACAAATCCGGCACCCGCCGCGAAGAGTTGCTGATCAAGGCCGACCAGCTGCAAAAGATCTGGATCCTGCGCAAGCTGCTGTACTCGATGGATGAAATCGAAGCGATGGAATTCATCCTCGACAAGATGAAGGCGACCAAGACCAACGTCGAGTTCTTTGACTTGATGCGCCGCGGCGGCTAACTCCGCTGGTTGGTAAGAAGAAAGCCCTGCGTTTACTGCGCCGGGCTTTCGTTGTATAATCGCAGGTTGTTTTTAACCCCAGGCAAGTGGATAGCAATCGGGTCGAGATGCCGTACTGACCGCCGAAGTGCCGTTTGGCTACCTATCTTTAGAGAGAAACACATGAAAGCAGAAATCCATCCAGATTACCGTGAAGTTGTTTTCCACGACGTTTCGTGCGACTTCAAATTCATCACCCGTTCGACCATCCAGACCCGCGAAACCATCAATCACGAAGGTAAAGACTACCCTCTGATCAAGATCGAGGTTTCGTCGGAGTCGCACCCGTTCTACACGGGTCAGCACAAGATCGTCGACACCGCCGGCCGCGTGGAAAAATTCCGCCAGAAGTTCGGCAAAGTCGGTTCGAAAACCGCCATTGCAGCAGGCTAATCAGCTTCGCAGCACGAAAAAAGGCAGCCTTGGCTGCCTTTTTTTTTCTTGACCCCTGATAAGCTTACGCACCATGAAGCCAGTCCGCCTCCCCGCCGCCGCCACCCTCGCGCTCCCCCGCTGGGCGCTGTTCGCCCTCGGCATGCTGTATATCCTGCCGGGCCTGATTGGCCGCGAACCGTGGAAAAATGACGATGCCGCCAGTTTCGGCGTGATGTGGACCATGGCGCAGGGCACCTGGCAAGACTGGCTGTGGCCGAACATTGCCGGCCTGTCGGTCCCGGACGAAGGCCCGCTGGCCTTCTGGCTGGGCGCGCTGTGCATCAAACTGTTTGGCCCGCTGCTGGGCGACGTGCTGGCGGCCCGGGTGGCCACGGTCGGCATTTTCCTGCTGGGCACGCTGTCGCTGTGGTACGTGACGTTTGCGCTGGGCCGCCGCCAGGATGCCCAGCCGTTGAAACTGGCCTTTGGCGGCCAGCCGGACCCGGATTCGTTTGGCCGCACCCTGGCCGATGCCGCGGTGCTGATTTACCTGGGCTGCCTGGGCTTGATGGTGCACAGCCATATGACCACCTCCGAACCGCTGCAGGTGTCGCTGCTGGCGCTGACCCTGTACCGCTCGGTGCGCTACATGGAATTGCCGTCGCTGCGCAATGCCGCGCTGATCGGCATGGCGCTGGGCTTGATGGCGCTGGTGCGCGGCTGGGTCGCCCCCGCCTTCTTTACCCTGGCGCTGCTGCTGTGCGGCGCGTTCCTGGAAAAACCGCTGGCCCGCACAGTACGCGACCTGGCCTTCGCTGTCGTGGTCGCCACCCTGCTGGTGGCGCCCTGGGCCATCGTCTCCATGCTGGCGCAGCCCTACGGCGCCTCGCCGCTGCCGGGCTGGATGCAGTGGAATATTGCCCAGTTGGCACTGCCGGGCGCAAATTCGGTGCGCTATTTCTTCCGCGTCGGCCTGTGGTTCTGCTGGCCCGCGTGGCCGTTTGCCGGCTGGGCGATTTACGCCTGGCGGCGCCAGACCCGCGTGCTGCACATCGTGGTGCCGGTCACCTTTGTCAGCATGGCGGCGCTGCTGGCGCTGTTTCATCCGGCGCCGGAACAGGGCCAGTTGCTGTTGCTGCTGCCGCCGCTGGCGATCATGGCCGCCTTTGGCCTGCTGACCATGAAACGGGGCGCCATCAACGCCATCGACTGGTTCTCCGTCATGGTGCTGACCCTGTGCGCCGCCACCTTGTGGCTGTTCTGGAACGCCAAGCTCAATGGCTGGCCCGCCAAGGCGTCGCATAACGCCCTCAAGCTGGTGCCGGGCTTCACACCGCAATTCGATACCGCCGCCGTGCTGGTGGCCCTGCTGGCAACGGTGGGCTGGTTCGTGCTGGTGCACTGGCGCCTGTCGCGCCGCCCTTCCGTGCTGTGGCGCGCCGTGGTGCTGTCGTCGGGCGGCGTGATCCTGGTCTGGATCCTGCTGATGACGCTGTTCTTGCCGGACATGAATTACAGCAAGAGCTACGCCACCGTGGCGCGCCAGGCGGCGGCCAGTTTGCCCGGCAACACCGATTGCGTGGAATCGAACACGGCGCCCGCCCAGCGCGCCTCGTTTGCCTACTTCGGCCACTTGCCGTTTGTCGGCGTCAAGGGGGGCCGCTGCAATGTCCTGCTGTTGCAAGACAACTTGCGGGTGCCCGATGAACAGGAAATCGTGCCCGCCTACCGTGCACCGCACTGGACCTTGCTGTGGGAAGGCCGCCGGGCGTCCGACCACCAGGAACGCTTCCGCCTGTACCGCCGGGAGGATGCGGCGGCGCAATAAGCACGGCCGCATCATTCGCCGTGGCAACTGTTACAGGGCCCATGCTATGCTGTCCATAACATGAAAGCCTTCCATCGATTTTCCTGCCTGGCGCTGCTGACAGCGCCGGCCGTGATGGCGGCGCAGCTGGCAAGCGCAGCGCCGCAGGAATCGCTATTCATCGTCGCCGAACACGCGCCGCCGGCCAGCATGAAGGAAGGCGAGGAAGTCACGGGCCGCGAGACGGAAAAAATCCGCGACATGCTGGCCCGGCTGGCGATTCCCTACAAGATCGACATCCTGCCGTGGAAGCGCGCCTTCACCATGGCGCAACAGCAAAAAAATACCTGCGTGTACTCGACCTCGCGCACGCCGGAGCGGGAAAAGCAATTCAAATGGATCGGTCCGACCGATGAGGCGGAATGGGTTTTCGTCGGCCGCGCCGACCACAAATTCCAGCTGCGCACCCTGGACGATGCCCGCTCGCTGCGCATCGGCACTTATAACGGCGACGCCCGCGATGAATTCCTGCGGGCGCGCGGGTTTAATGTGGAGCCCGCGCCCAACGATGCCTCGAATCCCAAGAAACTGTTATTGAACCGCATCGACCTGTGGGCGGTGGGCCTGCGTGCAGGCGCCTCGGTGCCGGCGGAATTTGCCGGCGACAAAGGAGAGATCATTCCCCTGCTCACCTTCCACCGTGTCAAAGTCTATTTGGCATGCAATCCCAGCGTGCCCGATATGCTGGTCGAACGCATGAATGCCGCGCTGGACACCATGCGCCGTGATGGTACTTTTGCCAAACTTGAACGCAAATACACCGAGTTGGAAAAGCGTAAATAACGCTTCCCGGAAACTCTTGTCATTCTGAAAAAATCTTTTGCAATCAAGGCATTGCAGCTTTTTCTATTGTGTTGCGGCAGGCTTTTTTTTCTCGCCCCGAACGCCCACAAATCAGGCAAACGCCGCTATAGTCGAGTGACAATCTCATGCCTCCCGGCATAGTCGCTGGCCCCGCCCCGCTCCGCGCGCCAGCCCGACAGGCCACGTTCCGCAGCGCCCAATCATCGCGCCGCGGCGGGTCACTGCGCTGTTTTTTGCTTAATCTGCCATGTTCAATTTATACAAACTACAGCTCGCGCTGAAAAATTTCTGGGTCCGCATTGCCTTGCTGGCTGGCATTGCCCTGGCGGTGGCACTGGCCGTGTGGAGTACGGAGGTGCCGCAAGACACCAGTCCGATCCAGCGCTCCCAGGATATTTCCCGCATCACGGCGCTGGCCATGCAACGGGACAAGCTGGAATACCTGGTGGTGGCCAAGCCACTGTCGGAAGCGCCCCGCTACATTTACAAATTCAAGGACGCGCCCGTATTGCACGTGGTGAAAGTGCCCAGTACATCCCACCTGAGCCTGGAGCGCGAAGTATTGCTGCGCAATAGCATCCCGTATGCCATTGCGCAAGATGCATGGCTGGCGTCGCACAAGGCGGTGCTGCAGGATGACGTCGGGCCGATGGCCGGCGCCAGTGAATTCCTGCGCCGCCATGCCTTTGACATCCTGGTCGTGGTGCTGCTGCTGTTTGTCTTGAAATTCGGCTTGCCGGGCATGAATCCCAGCGCCACGGTGCTGTCGCCGGACCAGTTGAAAGGCAGCCTGGACGACTTGATCGGCATGGAAGACATCAAGCAGGAAGTGCTGCACCTGGAAGACATGATCCGCAATCGCCACGTGTACAAATCGCACAATATCGACAAGCCATTCAATGTGATGCTGACCGGTCCCGCCGGCACCGGTAAAACCAAGCTGGCCGGCTACCTGGCCAAGCGCCTGAATATCCCGCTGATCCAGGCTTCCGGTTCCGCACTGGAATCGGGCTATATCGGTGGCGGCTCGAAAGCGCTGAACGCCCTGTACCGCAAGGCATGTGCGCGTGGCAATTGCATCATTTTCCTCGACGAAGCCCAGGCGCTGTTCATGCCGCGTGGCCGGGGTGAAAAAAAGTGGGAAGACGATACCGCCAATACGCTGCTGGGACTGCTCGATGGCGTGAAGAGCAACGATGGCGCCGGGGTGATCTGGGTGGTGGCGTCGAATTTCGACGACAGCAATTCGCAAATGGATGAAGCGATGCTGCGCCGCTTTTCCGTGAAGATCAATTTCCGTTTGCCGAACAAGAGCGAGCGGCGGGCGCTGGTGGAATCGTTCCTGAAACGCAAGCAGGATGGCTGTGTCAACTGGGACGACATGAACCTGGAGCAAGTGGCGGAAATCACCGCCAACCTCAGCCCGGCACTGCTGGAAACCGTGGTGGAACGGGCCAGCATGATTTCCATCCAGGAAGGCAAAGTCATCGATACCGACATGATGTTCCGCGCGTTCGAGCGCGCCACCATCGGCTTGACGGACCGCGCCACGACGGCGGAAAAAACCCTCCAGCGCGAACGCATCGCCTTGCATGAACTGGGCCACTTTTTCATGCAAATCGACCCGTACCTGCGCGCCGGCATGGCGCTGTCCGACATCAAGGAAAAATCGCACCTGCTGAAGATCAGCACGGAATCCGTGTCGAAACTGGGGGCGCTGGGCTATGTGCTGTCCGCCGGCGACGACATGTCGCTGCGCACGCTGGAAGAACTCGAACGCGACGTCATCCAGTTGTATGGCGGCGTGGCGGCGGAGGAATTATTTTATGGCGCGCGCGGTATTTCCGTCGGCAGCCAGAACGATATCCAGAAAGCCACGTCGATGCTGGACACGATGGTCAACCGGCTGTCGATGTATTCGCGCTCCAAGCTCGATTACAGCCAGTTCAAGCAGGAATCCAGCGGTGAACACACGCTGCGGCATGTGGAAACCAAGGCCGATGAACTATACAGCTACACCCTGCGCGCCATTGGCGATTACCGCGCCGCCATGGATGACATCAAGGAGGTGCTGCTGGAGCGCTATGTGCTGTCGAAAGACGATATCTTTGCGCTGCTGGCGCAGCGTGATGATATCCAGCCGGCGCTCCAGGCCGCGGCGTAACAACGCAGGGCGGTTTCGCCAGAGGCGGCAACCGCCCTGGTGTCAGCGCTTCGCCATCACAATGGTCTCGGCACGGTTCTTGACTGCCAGCTTTTCAACATCGCGGATCGATACCGTGTCGCCATAATCGCGGAACTGGATGCGGGCGCCATTGGCGGTCATGAAAACGCCGGGCGCTTGCGGGATCAGCTGCATCTTCAATCCACGTTCCTGTTTGACGTAATACTTGCCGACCTGCTGCGTGAATTCGACGCGGGTGCCATCTTCCAGCACAAACTGTTTGGCGTAGTCATTGAATTCGTTGACGGCCAGCTCGTAAGGGGCGCTTGGGGTCTGGGCCGAGGCGGCGCCGATGGCGGCGAAGCTGAAGAGTACTGCGTAGATGATTTTTTTCATTTCTGTTGTCCTGTTATCGGGTAAGGTGGGCACGCGCTGCGGGCGCAGCGCGGCGGCATGCGGTCTGCGATTCCTGTGGTGGTGTCAGCGCTTTGCCAGCACGATGGTGTCGGCCGGCAGCTTGCTGTTGACGGCCAGCCGTTCATAATTGCGGATCGCCACGGTATCGCCGTCATCGCGGAACTGGATGCGGGCGCCACTGGCCGTCGTGAAGACGCCTTCCGATTGCGGCAGCAATTCGGTTTTCTTTTCCCCTTCCAGCTGTGCGTAATAGTGGGCGACGCGCTGCGTGAACTTAATGCGTTTGCCGTTCTCCAGCACATAGGTGTAGGCGTATTCATCGAACTCGTTGTTGCCGAGCTGGTAGGCGGAAGGCGCCTTGATTTGCACGGTGTCCTGGTCGCCGGCCGGAGCGGCAACGGCGCTGGACATGACGGCTGCCGACAGGGCAATGGCAAGGAATGCGGTTTTCATGATGTTCTCCTGTGGTGTGACGTAAGGGCGCACTGCCATGTGCAGGCGCGCGACTGCACCGCCGCGCACCGCGGCACAGTCATCCAAGTAAGTTTTTTAAAAAGCCGGTACGCCGACTTCTGGCGTCAGGGCGGTCCGCCCCGGGGCTGCTGCCCGTCAGCGGCTCGCGATGTAGACGCGATCAGAAGAGACCGGCACCAACCCTGTGTAGGGGATGCGGTCCAGGTGGGTCACGGCGATTGTGTCGCCTTCATCCATGAATTCGACTTTCGCTCCTTGCGCGGTAGTGAATTTACCGGGCGCCTGAGGAAAGAGTTCAACTGGTGCTTCGTGATACATCTGAGTAAAGAACTGGCGGCGCCGCTGAAAAAAATGAATCACGATGCCGTTGTCGAGCAGGTACGGGCGGGCATAAGTATCAAACTCTTGCGGCGCCAGCCGGTAGGCCGGTGCCACGGTTGCCCTGCTAATCTGTACCTGCGGTGGGGCGCTACTATCTGTAGCCTGTTGCTGCGCCAGCGCGGTGCTCACGCACCCAGCCAGCAAGGCCGCAGCCATCGCGCCGATGGCCGTAGGTTTCATGCTTGCCTCCATTGATCAACACACATAGCAAGATCGCTCCTGGCAGGCAGCGACTTCTTCATACTAGCAGTCTGTTGCACTAACAACAGGCCGGCTGTGGCTGATTATTTCTATGCAAGGCGGGAACCCCATAGCCAGGCAGTACCGGCTATCCGGTGTGGCGCGGCGCGGTGCGGGGACACGGCGGGGTGAAGGCGACAGCGGAAACCGCTGCGGTGGGCGAGTTGAACATGATACGTCTCCTAAGGGTGGGCCTGGTCGCCCCCGGCACCTTCTGTAATGTGCGGGGACAAGTTCAAGATAGCAAAGCGCTACAAGGCTTGCGCGCGACGCGCGACAAACGGCGTTTTTTGTGGGACAGACTGCATGCAGAACGGACGAACTGCATGAAGGAAATCAAGCGAAAATTTGGCCGCAAGCAATGCGATACAGCCTGTGTTTACACGACAGGAAAGCCGTAATATCCGGCCCCGCACTGACAAGCCGGCACGCCGCGGGTAAGATAGGGTGATGTTGATCCGACCTTATTACCCTGGCGAAGAGGCGCAGTTGCATGCGATCTTCCACTCGGCCGTGCATGGCCTGGCGCACCGTGACTACACCGCCGAGCAATTGCACGCCTGGGCGCCGCACGACTATGACAGTGTGCTGTGGTCGCAGCGCATGCGCGCCAACCAGGCACTGGTGGCGGAACTGGACGGCCGCGCCGTCGCGTTTGCCGACTTGCAGCCGTCCGGCTACATCGACATGTTTTTTGTGGACGCGTCCTATGCGCGGCGCGGTGTCGGCAGCGCGCTGCTGCGCCATATCATGGCCATGGCGGGCGCCCGCACCATCGGCGTGCTGCGTTCCGATGTCAGCCTGACGGCGGAACCGTTCTTTGCCCGCCACGGCTTCCGGGTCGAAACCCGCAACCATGTGCAGGTGCGCGGCGTCACGTTCGACAACGCCACCATGAGCAAGATGCTGGCGCCATAAGCGGGTGGCGGCGCGCAGCCGCGGCGGGTTACGCCTGAACCGGGAACGGGAGCGCGCCGTGTCCGGGCTCGCGCCGGCGCCGCGCCGTCCAGCCCACCACGCCGAGACCCGCCAGCAGCATGCCATACGTGGCTGGCTCCGGCACCGGCGTCAGCACATACGCGCCACACGTACGCGGGTCGGCGATGGCGCAGGCCCTGCCCGTGATTTGCCCGGCATCATTGATGCCGGTCGCCGTTTGCAAGTCCCACCCCTGCGCGCCACTGCGGCTGGCCAGGGTATCCACATCGGTCCATATGCCGTTCCCATACAAGAAGGCGTCGCTGGAACCATGCCGGCTGACGATCTGCCCGTGGCGATTGATGCCTTCCGGTGCGAACGTGAGGTTGCTGACCGCACCCAAGTCGGTCATCGTGCCGTTCTGGTAGAGGAAGGTATGCCAGCTGTTCGCCTGGTCCGCATAGACACCGGCAATGGCGCCGCTCTCGCTGATGGTGGTGGCATAGGCTTGCTTGCCAGGTGTGGCCAGTTCGCGAAAGCCGGTCGCGTCATACACAAACGCGCGGTGGAAGCCTGCCGCGTTGACGAAGTTGCCCACCACCGTGCCCGCATCGTTGAGATCGGCAGCCTCCGCCGATCGCCCGCCAAAGGTGCCCAGGTCGGTCACCACGCCGCCAGCGGCAACAAAAGCGCTGCGCACGCCCTGCTCGCCATAGGTGGGCTCGAGATAGCCGGCGACCACGCCGCTGTTGTTGACCGCCTGGCCCATCACATCCCGGCCGGCAGGATTGGCGAGGTAGTTGCGCACGCCATTCTGGTAGAGGAAAGTGCGGTGCAACTGCCCCCAGTCGCCCTTGCTCCCCAGGACCGTTCCCTGGTTATTGATGTCGACGAATCGCTGGTATCCCTGTTCGGGGAAGGGATACCAGGCATGGTTGGCGGCCGGCTGCCACAGGGAGCCATAGTGGCTCATCATGGATGGGTCAGCAATCGTGCCAGCCACCATGCCGCCAGCATTGATGGAAACGTCACTATAAATCCCTGGCAAGACTTGCAGGCGGTAGCCTTCCGCCGCCTGCGCCAGTCCAGGCAGTGCGGCAATCAATCCTAAAAATTTCCAAACACGCATCATATTCCTCCAGGCAATTGTGTGCGCTTTGCAGCGCCGCTTTGATCGGAGGCACTATCCTAAGACAGGCTCCGGTCCGCACAATTGCCTTTTAGGCTATTTTTATTTTTATTTAACTTTATGACGCGGTAAAAACGGTTACACCTTCATCGGCAAGATCACCATCTGCAACCCTTCCAGGTGCAGCCGGCGCTGCACCGCCAGCGCGGCCTGGTTGTGCAGCACGCGGCTCATCCAGTTGTCGCTGGCGAAGATCAGTTTACTGGTGAAGAAAATCGCGTTCGGGAATTCGTTGCTGATCTCTTCGCACATGCGCGTGATTTCATCGACCGCGTCGGTGCCAAAGCCCAGGTACGATGACGACGCCATATTGTGGCTGTGGCAAAAATCAACGAAGTATTCCAGCGTGCTTTCCGCGTCGTGCCGCATGGCTTCCAGCGCGCCCTCGCCGCCATACGCGTGGGAATCCACGGTACGGGCATTAACGAAGATAAAGTTCTTGAAGTGGCCCGGGAACATGCGCTGCACCCACAGCAGCGCGTGCAGGCCGCCCCCCTTGGACGAACCGACGATGAAGACGGCGGTCTGGTTGTCCGGGTCCGGTTCCACCGCGTCCGGATGGGGGCCGAACGGCTGGCTGGCAAACACTTCATCGACCGAGTGGATCGCGTGCTTGGTCTGGCGGTAGTGGTTGCGGACCCACACGCAGATGGCGGCAATGCCGCCGATGATGACCGCCGCCGCCCAGCCGCCGTCCATGAACTTTTCCACCAGCAGCACGCCGAGAATACCGGCGCAAATGGTAAAACCGACCGTCGACAGCAGCAAGCGGGCGATCCACTTGCCGCCCGCATCGCGGTTGCGCACCCAGTACAGGCACAGGCCGAACAGGGCGATGGCAAAGGTCAGGAACACGGAAACCGAGTACAGCACCACCAGCAGGGTCACGCTGCCCTCGGTCCAGAACAGGATCGCCAGCGCCGCCACGCCCATCACGAGGATGCCGTTTTGCGTCACCAGGCGCGTCGACAGGTAGCGGAACTTGTGCGGCACCCACGAATCGCCCGCCATGTTCGACAGCACCGACGGACCGCCCAGGAAGCCGGTGTTGGCCGCCACGAACAGCAAACCCGCTTCAAACGCCAGCACCACCGCCAGCATGACCTGGTTGGCCAGCGGCGAGCCGGGATTCATATGGCTGATGATGCTGGCAAAGGTCGATGCATTCAAGGTCTGGCCTTCGGTCGGCCGCGCGTCCCACAGCAGGTACAGCATGATGATGCCGCCCGCGGTAAACGCCAGCGACAGCGCCATGTACAGCATGGTCATCTTGCCGGTGCGCACGCGCGGCTCGGCCAGCAGGTTGACGTTGTTCGAGACGGCTTCCAGCCCGGTATACGTGCCGCCGCCCTGCGAATACGCCAGCAGCAGCATGCTGGCCACGCCGGTCCAGCCGATGCTGCCGGCCAGGCTGACGGTTTCATTGATGGTGCCCGGCACCAGTCCCGGCAGGTTTTCCGAGTGCGCGACGATGCCATACACGATCAGGAACAGGTGCGTGATGACGAAGCCGATGAAGATTGGCAAGAGGATCTGGATCGCTTCCTTCAAGCCCCGCAAATTCATCACGATCAGCAAGCCGATGAAGAAGGCCTCGGCCCATAATTTATAGGGTTGGAACCCGAGCGGCAGGAACGACGCCAGCGCATCGACCCCGGACGCGATGGAAATCGCGATGGTCAGCACATAGTCGAGCACCAGCGCGCAGCCGGAAATCAATCCCATGTACGGCCCCACCAGCTTGGTGGCGACGCGGTAGCCGCCACCACCGGTGGGGAACAGTTCAATCACCTGGTTATAAGCCAGCGCAATAATGAAGACCGTGACCGCCGTGGCGATCGCCATGTACAAGCCCAGGTGCGTGTGGGCGCCCAGCGCCTTGAAGGTTTCTTCGGGGCCGTACGCGGACGACGACAAGCCGTCGGCGCCCAGGCCCACCCAGGCCAGGAACGCCACCAGGGCCATCGAATGGCGCGTTTCGCTTTTCATGGGGTCCAGGGCCTTGCCCAGGATGATTTCGCGGATCTTCTTATACTTCATGCGGATTGTCGGCGTTCGGCAGGGGTAGCAATGATGACACAAATGCTAGTGACGGACATCAACCCAAGATGAAGTATGCGCATTAAATGCGTGCGGGCCATTACAATTTTGTTTGGAGTGCACTATAATGTGGCTCTTGCACGAACATACCTGCCTCGGTGGTGGAATTGGTAGACGCAGCGGACTCAAAATCCGCCGCCGCAAGGCGTGCCGGTTCGATTCCGGCCCGGGGCACCAAACACCTGCATTACATTGAACCCGCATCACCTTTCCGGTATGCGGGTTTTTTGTTATGTCACGCACTACCTGGCAGCCAACTCCACCGCTGTCGCCTCCACTTGCTTGGCTCGTGTGTAATTCAATTCAGCCACACATGCCAGCCGCTTGATGTCGAGCGCGTTGCCGATAGCGCCGCCACCCAGCGCTACCGCCAATGCACACTGGGCTTCCCGGTTTTTACTGAAAACCTGCGAAGCGGCGGCCAGCCTCGATTTCGCTGCAACGACATACCTTTTATCCTCATCCCATCGGGATAACGCGACCGTCAGTTTGCCTTCGGCGTCCTTGACTGCCTGCTCGCTTGTTGCCACGTGCATCGCCAAACAATCCCGCATTCCAGCTTGGGAATAAGCACCACACTCATCGCGCAGCGCTCTCTCATCCAAAGTGCAGGAAGCAGAGCCAGACATGGCGGGTAACCCAAAGACGATCCCCACCCCAATGATTTTTACGATGCGCATGCAACCTCCTGCCCGTTATGCATAACGCTCAAGGCAAACTCCAGCTTCTCTGCATAGCCGGGATCGCCACCTCCGTTATATCGTCTGGCGATCGTATCCGTCGAGATAAGCCGCCACCCCACAATGACCCGCTGGGGCCGCATCCGCCTGCGCACTCTCCTGCCATCGGGTTGCGGCGAACCGACATCCGGACGCCGGTACTCGTAATTCGCCATGCGCATCAGCAAATAACCTATACCTGCCCTGATATTGTGACGCGGGATAGTCCGCGCAGATCCTGCTGTCAGCTGTTTTTGCCAGACGGGCGGTATGATCAGGTCTCCGCCTTCATTCCCCGACAATAGTGCCGCCAGGCCTGGATCGCCAGTCACACCGATTTGCATCGGTTTTCGTTCCCACTCCCGATGCGCAGCTCCAGTTTCAGTCCACACCATTGCCTTAATCAGCTTCCAGTCCAGCGCCGAATAACCTGGCGTGCCAGCCAAATGCCGGTTGAATTCGTTGACGGCGCTTCGGATCTCGCAATCCCAAGAGTTCCACTTCGTATCGTACGCGGCCTTGCTGATGCCATCCTGCCATTTCTGAAATCCTGTCTTCTGCGTTGCCATGCCTGCCTCCTCGTCAACAAAGATTCATTACCAGATGCTGCAAGAGGCATGATTGCTTGTGGCCGGCGTATCGGAATTGGCGACGATCAAATCGACGGGTGCGCTGCCGATTTGCTCTACAATGAGCGCCAATTCCCGCCTTGGTATGCGTTTTTTTTGTTCACCTGCCGTCCGTATCCCGCCTCCGATGACCACCCCCTACCCTCCGCTGGAACCCTACCGCCACGGCATGCTGCCAACCGATGCGCTGCATACGATGTACTGGGAAGAATCCGGCAATCCGCACGGCGTGCCGGTGCTGGTGCTGCATGGCGGTCCCGGGGCGGGCAGCTCGCCGCTCTGGCGGCAATTCTTCGATCCGGCCCATTACCGCATCGTGCAATTTGACCAGCGCGGCGCCGGCCGCTCGACGCCGGCCGGCGAATACCGCGCCAACACCACGCCACTGCTGGTGGGTGACATGGAAAAGCTGCGCGAATTGCTGGGTATTGAACAGTGGCTGCTGTTCGGCGGCTCGTGGGGCGCGACCCTGGCGCTGGCCTATGGCGAGGCGCATCCGGCACACTGCCTGGGGTTTATCATGCGCAGCCCATTCCTGTGCACGCGCGAAGAAATTGCGTGGTTCTTTGAAGGGGCGCGCCTGTTCCACCCGGAAGCCTATGCGGAGCTGGCGGCGGCGCTCCCCGCCGACGAGCGCGGCGATTTGCTGGCGGCCTACGCGCGCCGCCTGTTGTGCCACGACGCGACGCAATACCTGCCGGCCGCGCGGCGCTGGAGCCATTTCGAAATACGGCGCGCATCGCTGCGCGGCGTGCCGCCGGAAGGCTTGCCGCAATCGGACGCGCTCGATATCTGCCTGGCGCGCCTGGAAGTCCATTACTTCCGCCATGGCGGCTTTCTCGAAGATAACCAGTTGCTGCGCGACCTGCACCGCATCGCCCACCTGCCCGCCATCGTGATCCAGGGCCGCCATGACGTGCTCTGCCTGCCGCTGACGGCGTTCCGCCTGGCCGGCGCATGGCGCGGCGCGGTGCTGCGCATTATCGAGGATGGCAGCCACACGGCATTCGAGCCGGGCATGCAGGCCGCCTTGCTGGACGCCGTGGAACGCTTCAAGCGGGATCGCCGCTTCACCGCGTCCTGAACCTGGCAAACCGGTGAGGCGCCGCCGGTTTGCTCTACAATGAGCGCCATTTTCTGAATTGCCGATACTGCAATGGTTTTTAGCTCCGTCACTTTCCTGTTTTACTTCCTGCCCGCTTTCCTGCTGCTGTACTACGTGCTGCCGTGGAAAAACAGCGTGTTGCTGATTGCCAGCCTGCTGTTTTATGCCTGGGGTGAGCCGCGCTTCGTCCCGCTGCTGATGGCGTCCGCGCTGCTCAACTACGGGTTTGGCGTGGCCATTGCGCGCGCCGGCGCGCGCCGCACGCTGGTGCTGGGACTGGGCGTGACGGCCAACCTGGGCATGCTCGGCTATTACAAATACGCGGGCTTTTTCACCACCGTCGCCGCGCAGGTGACCGGCAACGACTTTGCGATCCCGTCCATCGTGCTGCCGCTGGGGATTTCATTCTTTGTGTTCCAGGGGATTTCCTACCTGGTCGACGTGTACCGTGGCGACGTCGATCCGCAAAAGAGTTTCTGGAACTTCGCCATGTATAAAGCCATGTTCCCGCAACTGATTGCCGGGCCGATCGTGCGCTACCGCCAGATCGCCGCCGATGTCGATCACCGCGACGTACCGGCGCAGCGGCTGTGGCAAGGCGTGCGCCAGTTCATGCTGGGCCTGGCGCAAAAAGTATTGGTGGCCAATACCGTGGCGCAGGCGGCCGACGCGCTGTGGCAAGCCGGCCCCGCCAACCTGTCCACCGCCGGCGCCTGGCTGGCCGTGGCGTGCTATACGATCCAGATCCTGTATGACTTTGCCGGCTATTCCAATATGGCGCTCGGCATCGGCCACATGATCGGCTTCACGTATCCGCCCAACTTCAACCGTCCCTACAGCGCCGTCTCCGTCACGGATTTCTGGCGCCGCTGGCACATCAGCCTGTCCAGCTGGTTCCGCGACTATTTATATATCCCGCTGGGCGGCAACCGCCATGGCGCGCTGCGCACGTATGTCAACCTGGCGCTGGTGTTCCTGCTGTGCGGCCTGTGGCACGGCGCGGCCTGGACCTTCGTGCTGTGGGGCGCCTGGCATGGCGCGCTGCTGGTGGCCGAACGCGGCTTCCTCGGCGCATGGCTGGAGCGCCTGCCACGTTCGCTGGCGCAGATGTGGACCCTGCTGATGGTGATGGTGGGCTGGGTCCTGTTCCGCGCGCCGGATGTGCCGACCGCGCTGCACATGCTGCAGACCATGTTCATCCCCACCGATGGCGGCGCCATGGCGCATCCATGGCGCATCGATGTCGGCGCCGTGCAATGGACCGCGCTGGTGGCCGGTACGGTGCTGGCGATCTGGCGCGTGCGGGAGTCCACCGGCACGGTCCCGGCCGCGCCGGCGCGCTGGAAACTGGCCGTGCAATTGCCGCTGGCGCTGGCCGCGTTCGTGCTGTGCAGCGCCAGCCTGGCGTCCGGCACCTATAACCCGTTCATTTATTTCCGATTCTGATGCAGCCCGTCCCACACAATAAAACGCTGTCGGCGCTGGCGAAGGCGTTGCTGGTCCTGCTGCTGGCCACGCCGGCCCTTGCCACCTTGAGCCACAAGCAGCGCGAAGGTGAAAACCGCCACCTGGCCGCGCCGCCGCAACGCCCGACGTCCGTTGAAGAAGCCTTGAAGTACAGCGCCTCGTTCGATGCCTGGGCCAATGACAACTTCAGCCTGCGCGCCGCGCTGGTGCGCCTCAATACCAAGGTCCGCTACAAGCTGTTTGGCCAGTATCCCACCGCGCAAGTGGTGCAAGGCCAGGAAGGCCGCACCTTCCTGACCACCTCGCACCCGGCTGCGCCGGCGTATGCCATGGTGTTTTCCGCCTGCGGCTACCAGACCGAGGTGACCGGCGCCATCGATACGCACATCCGGCGCCTGCTGTCGCTGTCGCGCGAACGGGGCATCGCCGCCAATTTGCTGGTGGTGCCGTCCGCCCCGGCCGTGCACGTGGATCAATTGCCAGGCTGGGCGAGTGCGCTGTGCCGCACCGCCACGCCGCCGATGCAGCGCTGGCTGGCGCAACCGGACATCGATCCGGCCGTGCGGCAGCATGTCGCCTACCCGCTGGACCAGATGCGCACCGCCTCGCGTGAAACCGACCTGTTCCCCCGTACCTTTTTCCACTGGGGCGGCGCCGGTCCGCGCCTGACGGCGGAGTGGACCTTGCGCCAGTTTTATGGCGTGGACCCGGACGCCGCCACGCGCTATGTCAGCCGCAAGGAATGGCTGCCGTCCGATATCGGCCACCTGTTCCCGGGCATCAAGCGGCCCAGCGAAGTCGATGTGATGGATATGGCGGCGTCGCATATCGACTTTTGCTACGGCGCGGTCTGTTTCAACAACGCGCCGGCCATCCTGAAGGATTTTGAAGTGATCCGCCTGCGCAACCAGTCTGCGCCGCGCAAACGGCTGGTCTTGATCACGGATTCGTTCGGTCCGCCCGCCGCGCCGTGGTTTGCCCGCTACTACCAGGAAACCGTGCTGGTCAACGCGAATACGCTGTACCTGGTCAAGCAGGAAGCGGACATGGAACAGGTACGGCAATTCGTGTTCGGCGATGCCGCCAACACCGACTTTATCGTGCTGTACCACGACGCCACCGTGCACGCGGCCCGCATCGAGCAGGATTTCTCGAAGTTGTTGCCGGGTTTTTAACAACGCCGCAACAACTTTGATATTTCCGTGTGGAAATATGCTACTGTATGTCGCTAGGTAAATTACCAATACTCTAACGACAACAATCCACTATGGCTTCCCAAGCTCCCGCCATGCTGGCCGGCTTTGCCATCGCCTGCGCCGTCGCGGTCTTCGCGATGGCGGCCTATGGCTTGCTGCGCTACCGCCGGCTGTATTACCAGTTGCGCCAGCGCGAAGGCTGGATGCGCGCCCTGCTGACCACCACGGTGGACGGCGTCATCACGGTGGACCGCCAGGGCGTCATCGTGGACTTCAACCGCTCGGCGGAACGCATCTTCGGCTGGCCGCGGGCGGACATCATCGGGCGCAATGTGGCGCTCCTGATGGCCGACCCCGCCTCGTCCGAACGCGAGGGCTTGCTATACCACCTGAAACGGGGCGACACCGGCGCCATCAAGAGCGACCTGGAATCGATGGGCGTGCGCCGCGATGGCAGCTGTGTGCCGATCCGCCGCGCGCTGGGCCACGCGCACAACCGGGGCCAGGATTTGTTCGTGCTGTTCATTACCGACATCAGCGAACGGCTGGCCATGACACAGGCGCTGCGCGAAAGCGAACAGCAATTCCGCTCGCTGATCAGCCATATCCCCGGCGTTTCGTTCCGCTGCCTGGCGCAACCGGGCTTTCCGCTGGTGTTTCTCAGCGATGGGGTGGAACTGGTGGCCGGCCACCCGGCGGCCGATTTCATGGGCACGGCGCCCCGCCGCACGCTGACGGAACTGATCCTGCCGGCCGATGCGCCGCGCATGGCCATCGCGCTGGCGCACAGCATCGCCACCGAGCAGCCTTACCTGATCGAATACGCGTTGCAGCACGCCGACGGCAGCATGCGCTGGATATGGGAACATGGCGCCGTGGTGCGCGATGCCGCCGGCGCGGTGCGCTGGATCGATGGCGTGATGCTGGACATCACGGAACGGCGCCGCATGGAGCAGGAATTACGCGGCGCCAAAGACAAGGCTGAACAGGCGGCCGCCGCGCGCGCCGCCTTTGTCGCCAACATGAGCCATGAAATCCGCACGCCGATGAATTCCATCCTCGGCTTCACCGACGTCTTGCTGGACGGCGCACTGCAGCCGGAACAGCGCCGCCACCTGGACACCATCCGCAGCGCTGGCCGTTCGCTGCTGCGCCTGCTCAATGAAGTGCTCGATACCGCCAAGCTGGATAAGGGCGCGGTGGAACTGGAGCTGGCCGACTACAGCCTGCTGGCGCTGGTCGACGAACTGGCGTCCACCGCCAGCGCCACCGCGCACGCCAAGGGACTGGCGCTGGACATGCACTATGCGCCGGACTTGCCGCGCCACGTCCATGGCGATGCGCTGCGCATGCGGCAAGTGCTGGGCAACCTGCTCGACAATGCCTTGAAATTCACCGCGTCCGGCAGTGTCGCACTGCATGCGGGCATCACGGACGGCTTGCTGCACCTGCAGGTGCGCGACACCGGCATCGGCATCGCCCGGGAACGCCTGGCCGCCATCTTCGATCCATTTACGCAAGCCGATGCGTCGATGACGCGCCGCTATGGCGGCACGGGGCTCGGCACCACCATCAGCAAGCAGCTGGTGGAATTGATGGGCGGGCACATCCGCGTCGACAGCGCGCCTGGCGAGGGCGCCTGCTTCCATGTGCTGTTGCCGCTGGTGCCGGCGCATGGCGAACCGGCGCCGGCCGCGCACCATGCCGGCGGCCCGTGTACGTTGCCGCCGCTGCGCGTGCTGGCGGCCGACGACGTCGCGCAAAACCTGGAATTGCTGCGCATCCTGATGGAAAAGCGGGGCCACATGGTGACCACGGTGGCCGACGGCGCCGCCTGTGTGCAACTGGCCACCCAGCACCAGTTTGACGTGATCCTGATGGACGTGCAAATGCCTGTGCTCGATGGCCTGGCGGCAACCCAGGCGATCCGCGCCGCGGAAGCGGGACTGGGCCGCCGGCGCACGCCGGTCATTGCCATGACGGCCAGCGTGCTCGATGCGCACCGCCAGGCCAGCCGCGACGCCGGCATGGATGGCTTTGCGTCAAAGCCGGTGGAATGGCATGCGCTGTCGCAGGAAATCGCCCGGGTGCTGGCGGCGCAGGGCGTTGGCGCTGCGCCAGCCTCCCCGGCTGGCCATGCGGCTGGCCACATGCCGGGCCTGGCGACGCCGCCGGTGACGCCAGCCTTCACGGCCGGCACGACCGGCACAACCATGACCGGCGCCGCTACCGGGCAGCCGCCTGTGCTGGAGCGCAGCGCCGGCCTGGCGCGCTGGGATGGCGACCTTGCCGCCTGGCGCGCCGCCCTGGGCCGCTGGGCCGATGACTACCGCGATACCGCGCGCCAGTTGCATGCGCTCGATGAAGCGGGCGACCGCGCCGCCATGGCGGCGCTGGCGCATCGCGCACGGGGCATTGCGATGAGCCTGGGCTTCGCCGCGCTGGCGCGCCTGCTGGACCAGGCCGAGCAATCGGCCACGCGCACCGACGGCACGGCAGCCTTTGCCCTGCATTCAGCACTGACGCAACTGGGTCCCGCGCTGGCCGATGCGCTTGATGCGGCGCGCAGGGAACAAGCCGGACAAGCACCCGGCGGCGTAGCTCGTGCAGCGGCAAGCGCGCCTGCCGTATTCTGCCCGCGGGAAGCCGCAACGGCGGCGCAAGCACTGGACCAAGCGCTGCGCCGTGGCGCGCTGGATGACGCCGCGCTGGCCCGGCTGCGGCAGCAAGCGCGGCACGCCGCAGCGGCGGATGCGCGCGAAGCATTGATTGCACTCGATGCGCTGGACGCCGCGCTGAACGACTTCGACTTCCCCCTTGCACAAACCCGTCTGGCCACCGCCATGGCCTCCCTCCCGCAATGTGAGCCGATAACATGAATGCCGCCCCGCAGCCGCTGATCCTGGCGGTCGATGATGAAGCCAACAACCTGCAATTGCTGCGCCATATCCTGCAAGACCACTACCGGCTGCTGTTCGCCAAGGATGGCGCGCGGGCGCTGGAACTGGCGCGGGACGAAGTGCCCGACCTGATCTTGCTGGATGTGATGATGCCCGGCATGAACGGCCACGAAACGTGCCGCGCCCTGAAAGCCGATCCCGCCACCAGCGCGATTCCCGTCATCTTCGCCACCGCGCTCAGCGATCCGGCGGATGAAGTGGCGGGCTTCGATGCGGGCGCCGTCGATTACATCACCAAACCACTGAGTCCGCCCATCGTGCGGGCCCGCGTACGCACGCATTTATCGCTGGTGCGCACCGATGAATTGCGCGAGACCCGGCTGCAAATCGTGCAGCGCCTGGGCCTGGCGGCGGAATACAAGGATAACGAGACCGGCCTGCACGTGATCCGCATGAGCCATTACGCGCGCATACTGGGACTGGCCGCGGGCCTGTCCGCAGTGGCGGCGGAAGATTTGCTGCATGCGGCGCCGATGCATGACGTCGGAAAGATCGGCATCCCGGACCGCATCCTGCAAAAGCCGGCCGCGCTGGACAAGGAAGAATGGGCGGTGATGCAATCGCACGCCGCCATCGGCGCGCACATCATCGGCGAACATCCGCATGGCATGCTGGCGCTGGCGCGCAACATCGCGCTGACGCACCACGAAAAATGGGATGGCAGCGGCTACCCGGCAGGATTACGGGAACGCGAGATTCCGCTGGAGGGGCGCATCGTGGCCATTGCCGACGTGTTCGACGCCTTGACGTCGGCGCGCCCGTACAAGGCGGCATGGCCGGTGGCGGAAGCCTGTGAATACCTACGCCAGCAAAAGGGACGGCACTTCGACCCGGAACTGGTGGACCTGTTCCTCGACAAGTTACCGGAGATGCTGGCGGTCAGGGAGAAATGGGCGGAGCGATAATCTGCCGCACGCCGGCAGCCTGCTTCAGCTCGCGGTATAGCTGCATATAGTTGTGGGCCATCTTTTCCGCTGTGAACAATTCCCAATAGCGCAACCCGGCGCGATGCCCCATTTCAGCGGCTTGCCGCGGGTTGTCCCACAGCGTGCGCATGGCTTCACGGAAGGCGCGGGGATCGCTGGGGGGCACCACCAGGCCGGTATCGCCATCGATGTTGATATAGGTGGTGCCGGTACCGATTTCGCTGGAAATCATGGGCTTGCCATACATCGCCCCTTCCAGCAGCGAGATGCCGAACGCTTCCGAGCGCAGGTGCGACGGGAACGCCAGCGCGTAGCACAATTCCAGCAGTGCGACCTTGTCTTCTTCGCCCACCGCGCCAACGAACATGACGTTCTTCAATCCCAGGCGCTGCGCATGCTGCTTCAATTCCAGCTCGATCGGGCCGGCGCCCACAATCACCACCGGATATTCCGTGTTCGCCACGGCGTCCAGCAGGATATGCAAGCCTTTGTAATAGCGCAGCACGCCAACGAACAGGAAGAACCGTTCACCGCATCGCTGGCGCCACTGTTCCTTGATTTCCGGACGCGGACGCGGATAAATCGTTTTATCCAGGCCAATCGGAATCACGCACGCCTTTTCCTGGTAGCGTGTCAGCACTGGCGACGACGCCAGGTAATTCGGCGACGTCGCGACGATCGCGCTAACGCTGCTCAGGAAGCGGCGCTTGAGCGGCGTGTACACCTTCATCAGGGCTTTCTGGCGCACGATGTCCGAGTGGTAGGTCACCACGCTGGGCTTGTCGATACGCGCCAGGAAGTGCGCCATGTCGGCAAACGGCCACGGGAAATGGTAGTGCACGACGTCCGCATCGCGCGCCAGGTGCGCCAGTTTGCGCACGGCGCCCAGCGACATGGCATTGGATGCGATTTCAAAATTCAACGGTGCGCGGTGCACCGTATGGCCTTCGAACTCCAGCTTGGCAGGACCGCTATCGCGCGTCAGGGTCAGTACATCGTTGCTGACGCCCAGGCGTCCCGTCCCCACGCAAATCTGGCGGATCACCTGCTCGATACCGCCCCACGAATCAGGATAATAAGTTTTGCAAAAATGGAGTACGCGCATAGGGACAGGGAACCATCAGGAAAGCAATTGGTTGTAAACCGCAGCCGTCTTGCGCGCGCACTCGGCCCACGTCAAGTCCAGCGCGCGCGCCTTGCCCGCGGCAATATGGCGCGCACGCAGCGCATCGTTGCGCGCCAGTTCCAGCATGGCGGCGCCAATTTCCGCCACCGACAATGGGTCCACGTCCACCGCGGCCCCCATCGTCACTTCCGGCAGTGAGGTGGTGTTCGATGTAATCACTGGCACGCCGGAGGCGAATGCTTCCGCCACCGGAATACCGAAACCTTCGTACAGCGATGGAAATACAAACACACCGGCCGCCGCATACACATGGCGCAACTGGTCGTGGCTGGTCAGGTTATCGAGCCAGATGACATTTTCGCCGTTTTGCTGCGCGGCGCGGATTTGCGCCTGCAACGCCGCACTGCGCCAGCCCGGCTGCCCCACGATCACCAGCTGGCGCTTGGCGCGCAGCACGGGCGGCAGCGCCAGGTAAGCTTCCAGTACGCGGCCCATGTTCTTGCGCGGCTGCAGCGTGCCAACCGTCAGGTAATAACCGGATTGCAAACCATACAGCGCCAGCGTGGCTTGCACATCCTCGGGCGCTGGCGCTTCCAGCCATTCTTCATCCATGCCACATGGCACCACGCTGATGCGGCGCTCGTCGACGCCAAAGCATTCCACCAGTTCGCGGATGGCGAATTGCGTATGCGCGATCACATGGTTGGCCTTGCGGGCGGCTTTCGCCTGCAGCCAGTTCTTCAGCTTGCGCAGGTGCGGGCTGCACCATTCCGGATGCTTGATGGTCAGCGCATCGTGCAAGGTGGCGACCACCATGCAGTCCATCCGCACGATGCGGTAATCCGTGGCGTGGTACAAGTCGACGTCCGGCATCTTCAGGCGCATCGCGCCCGGCAGCACCAGGTCGCGCAGGGTCGCCAGCGCGAACGCCGCCGGCAGGCGCGTCCCCGCTTCCAGCTCGATGCCGCCCGGCGCAAACGAATACGGCCGCACCGCGCAACCCTGGCGCGGCAGGCGGCGCACCAGCGCGCGGCTGTAGACGCCGATGCCGTCCAGCCGGCCGCCGTTCAGCGCCGGTTCTATGGTCGTGGTGGAGATTCCGATCCGCACGATATCAAGCCTCGTACATCCAGCGCAGCGTCTGCTCCAGCGGCGCTGGCGTGATGGCGCCAACCACGCCGGCCAGGCGGGTATTGTCCCCGACCAGGCGCACCACTTCATTGGCGCGCACGAACGCGGGATTGACACGCACCTCGATCTCATAGCCGGCGATGCGGTTCATCATGGCCAGCGCCTCGCCCAGTGAATAAGCGGTGCGCGAACTGATGTTGAACGCCTGGCCGGCGGCGGCCGGCGCCTTGTCGAGCAAGGCGCGGTAACTGGCGGCCACCAGGCGCACGTCGGAAAAATCGCGCCAGACGTGCAGGTTGCCCAGCTCGATGGCGGGCGCCTTGCGGCGGAAGTGCGCGACGATTTTTGGCAACAGGAAGTTTTCATGCTGGCCCACACCCGTGTAATTGAACGGGCGCGTGAAAATGATGGGCAGCTTGTCCATCCACAGCCGCGCCATGTATTCCATGGCCAGCTTGGAGACGGCGTAATCATTGGCCGGCGCGGGAGGCGTCTGCTCATCCAGCATCGGCACATCCGCATTGCCATAAATATTGGCGCTGGACGCGATCAGCACGGCGGTCGGCTTTTTCGGCTGGGCCGCGAGTGCTTCCAGCAGGTTGCGCGTTCCCATCACATTGACGTTGTAGAACTGCCCGATGTCGGCATGGGCGACAAAGGCAATGGCCGCCAGGTGCACCACGACGTCCGGCTGCACTTGCTCCACTGCGAAGAACACCGATGCGCGGTCGGTCAGGTCGACCGGCAGCAAGTCTTCGCTTGCGCCGTGGCCCGGCACGGTGGTGCCCACCACGCGGTAACCGGCCGCACGCAATTCGTCGGCCACATAACGGCCCGTAAACCCCGCCAGGCCGGTGACCAGCGCGGTTTTGCCTTCGCCTTCACGGCGCGGCGACAGCAATTGCAGCGTGGCGTCCATCAGAACGAGAAACCGGCCTGGTTACGGCGCAGGTCGGCGTCCACCATCATCTGGCACAGCTCTTCCAGCGTGGTTTTCGGTTCCCAGCCCAGTTCCGTCCGGGCCTTGGCCGGATCGCCGATCAGCAGTTCCACTTCGGCCGGACGGTAGAATTTTGGCGAGACGCGCACCAGCACTTTGCCGGTGTGGGCATCGTGGCCGGTTTCATGGTCGGCGCTACCCTGCCATTCGATCGCGATACCGACCGCTTTAAAGGCCATCGTCACGAAATCGCGCACCGTCTCGGTACGGTTGGTGGCCAACACGTAGGTATCCGGCTGATCCGCCTGCAGGATGCGCCACATGCCTTCCACATATTCCTTGGCAAAGCCCCAGTCGCGCTTGGCGTCCAGGTTGCCCAGTTCCAGCACTTCCAGCTTGCCCAGCTTGATCTTCGCGACCGAGTCGGTGATCTTGCGGGTCACGAATTCACGGCCGCGCAGCGGCGATTCGTGGTTGAACAAGATGCCGGACGCGCCAAAGATGCCATACGACTCGCGGTAGTTCACCGTCATCCAGTGCGCATACAGCTTGGCCACGCCATACGGGCTGCGCGGGTAGAACGGCGTGCTTTCCTTTTGCGGGATTTCCTGCACCTTGCCGAACATTTCGGAGGTGGATGCTTGGTAGAAGCGGATCTTGGGGTTAACGATGCGGATCGCTTCGAGCAGGTTGACCACACCCACGCCCGTGATTTCCGCCGTGGTGACCGGCTGCTCGAACGACACCCCGACGAAGCTTTGCGCCGCCAGGTTATAGATTTCATCGAAGCCCCCGTTTTGCAACAGGCGGATCGACGACGACAAATCCGTCAGGTCGTATTCGACCAGGTTCAGATTCGCGTGGTTTTGAATACCAAGTTCTTCAATACGCCAAAAATTGACCGAGCTGGTACGGCGATAAGTGCCAGTAACTTGATACCCTTTACTCAGCAGTAATTCAGCAAGATAGGCGCCGTCCTGGCCAGTGATGCCCGTGATGAGCGCTTTTTTGGTCTTATGCATGGTATTGAATGAATGACAAACAAACGGAATAGCCAGATATTGTAACAGAGACCCCAACGCGTCCCGCCAGCACGCCAGACGCATTACAGAAATTACATATTGTTACAGAGAAAGAAAAACCCCGGCACGAAGCCGGGGTCTGTGCGCTGCAGCAATTTTAACCGCTAATGGCGTCCTTACGCCGCACCGCTCTTACGCTGCGCCACAGCATCGACCACGCACAGCGCCGTCATGTTGACGATACGGCGCACCGTCGCGGACGGGGTCAGGATGTGCACCGGCGCCGCGCAACCCAGCAGGATCGGGCCAATCGCGATACCGTTGCCGGCGGCGGTCTTGACCAGGTTGTAGGAGATATTGGCGGCATCGATGTTCGGCATCACCAGCAGGTTGGCATCCTGCTGCAGGTACGAATCCGGCATGATTTTCTTGCGCAGTTTCGAATCGAGCGCGGTGTCGCCATGCATCTCGCCGTCGACTTCCAGTTCCGGCGCCTGTTCACGCACCAGCGCCAGCGCCTTGCGCATTTTTTGCGCGGATTCGCTGTTGGACGAGCCGAAGTTCGAGTGCGACAGCAGCGCGGCGCGCGGCACCATGCCGAAGCGGCGCATTTCGTCCGCCGCCATCACCGTCATGTCCGCCAACTGTTCCGCCGTCGGGTTTTCATTGACGTGGGTGTCGAGGATGGCCAGTTGGCGCTCCGGCAGCACCAGCACGTTCATCGCGGCATACACGTTGGCGCCCGGCTTCTTGCCCAGAACCTGGTCGATGTATTTCAAGTGCAGGTCGGTGGTGCCGAAGGTGCCGCAGATCATGCCGTCGGCATCGCCCTTCTTGATCATCATGGCGCCGATCAGCGAGTGGCGGCGGCGCATTTCCAGGCGCGCATATTCCTGCGTCACGCCCTTGCGGCTGGTTTCCTTGTAATACTCTTGCCAGTAATCGCGGTAACGCTCGTCGTAATCCGGGTTGATGACGTCGTAATCGACGCCCTGGCGCAGGCGCAGGCCGAATTTTTGCACGCGCGATTCCAGCACGGCCGGACGGCCCACCAGGATCGGACGGGCCAGGCGTTCATCGACCACCACTTGCACCGCGCGCAGCACGCGCTCTTCTTCGCCTTCCGCATACACGATGCGCTTCAGTTCGGCCGGGGTCTGTTTCGCCACCGTGAAGATCGGCTTCATGAAGGTGCCGGAACGGTAGACGAATTGCTGCAGGTGATCCGCATAGGCGTCCAGGTCCTTGATCGGACGGGTCGCCACGCCGGACTCCAATGCCGCTTGCGCCACGGCCGGTGCAATCTTGGTCAGCAGGCGCGGATCGAACGGCATCGGGATCAGGTATTCCGGACCGAACGACAGGTTCTGGATGCCATAGGTGGTGGCCACGATATCCGACTGTTCGGCATGCGCCAAGTCGGCAATCGCGTGCACCACGGCGATTTCCATTTCACGGGTGATCGTGGTGGCGCCGCAATCGAGTGCGCCACGGAAGATGTACGGGAAGCACAGCACATTGTTGACCTGGTTCGGGTAATCCGAACGGCCGGTGCAAATGATGGCGTCGCCGCGCACGGCCTTGACGTCTTCCGGCAGGATTTCCGGATTCGGATTGGCCAGCGCCAGGATGATCGGGTTCGGCGCCATTTGCTTGACCATGTCCTGCTTCAGCACGCCGCCAGCCGACAAACCCAGGAAAATGTCCGCACCAGCGATGCATTCGCCCAGCGTCCGGGCGCTGGTCTCGCGGGCAAAACGTTCCTTGTCCGGGTCCATCAGCTCGGTGCGGCCTTTGTAGACCACGCCGGCCAGGTCGGTCACCGTAATGTTTTCAATCGGGAAGCCCAGGTCCACCACCAGGTCCAGGCAAGCCAGCGCCGCGGCGCCCGCGCCGGACACCACCAGCTTGCATTCCTTGATGTTCTTGCCAACGACTTTGATGCCGTTCAGGATCGCCGCGCCGACGATGATCGCGGTGCCGTGCTGGTCGTCATGGAAGACCGGAATCTTCATGCGGTCGCGCAGCTGGCGCTCGATGTAGAAGCACTCCGGCGCCTTGATGTCTTCCAGGTTGACGCCGCCAAAGGTCGGTTCCAGCGATGCGATGATGTCGCACAGCTTGTCCGGATCCATTTCATTGATTTCGATGTCGAATACATCGATGCCGGCGAACTTTTTAAATAGCACCCCCTTGCCTTCCATCACAGGCTTCGCCGCCAGCGGGCCGATATTGCCCAGGCCGAGCACAGCCGTACCATTGGTAATCACTGCTACCAGGTTGCCGCGGGAAGTGTACTTGTAGGAATTAGCGGGATCGACAACGATCTCTTCGCAAGGGGCTGCTACGCCGGGGGAGTAGGCCAGCGCCAGGTCGCGCTGATTGGTGAGGGTTTTGGTGGGGGTGACGCTGATCTTACCGGGTTTGGGACATTCGTGATACTCAAGTGCGGCTTGTCGCAATTGCTGACGAATTTCCTCTTTCTTATCAGATGACGAGTCCATGCTGATGCGGCCTTCCTATTTGTCTATCGGAAAGGCCAAATTTTAGCAGAGGGCTACTTCTAATTCCCTAGGTATTTTCACCAACTCCGGGCGAAAAACTATTGACTTAAAGGTTATAATAGATTTCTTATATGTTGACGCATTCCTTAATATCGTAAACATATATCCACCGCGGTTTTATCGCGAAAATTGCATTAATAAAATATGTTGTTTCATATAATCGGTCGCAAAAACAGCAGGGATTTCACCTTGCTGTTCTTGCTGGACATGCGCGCCACACAGGCATAGACTGATTCCATTGCCTTCTTAGAAAGGGACGCAATGAGCTACCTGTTCTGGCACCGCTGCTTCCGCTATTCCCGCCTGCTGTTTCCCCTGACTTTTATCCTGTTGCTGTTCGTCCCGCAAGGCACCGGCATCGCCGCCATCCTGGCCGCCACGTCCGTCGCCTCGGCCATGCTGTGGCAATACAGTGAACGCCGCAGCCACCGCCCCAACGTCAACTACGCGCCGATGCAACTCGAAGACGAACACCATGCGTAACAACAACGCGGCGGGCATGGCGGCGGCCATCGCCATCGGCGCGGTTTTTGCGCTGGTTGCGGCGCCATTGGGCGGCATGGTGTTCCTGGCCGTGCTGGTGCTGGCCATCGCGGCGCTGTCGTTCTGCGTCTGGGCGCTGGTGCGCAACAGCCGCGGTGGATATGGAGGCGGTGATAGCGGCGGCGCCGGCGCCGGCCATGACGATGGCATGCCGTCGTACCTGGCCACCAGTACTTATCTGGACAGCGTCTCTTCCGGTTCGGATGACGGCCAGCGCGGTTGCCGCTTTGATGCGGCAGCTGACAGTTCGTCCGGTTTCAGCGACAGCGGAAGTTCAGGCGGCGATTGCGGCAGCAGTTCCAGCGACAGCGGCGGCGGCGGCGGCGATTAAGCCGGCGCGCGGTTTCGGTACAATGCCGCATGCTCTCCGAATTCGACCTCATCACTGAATACTTTGTCCGTTCCCGCCCCGGCACCGCGGTGCTGGGCATCGGCGACGATTGCGCCCTGCTGGCGCCCACACCAGGCATGCAAACCGCCATTTCATCGGACATGCTGGTCGAAGGCCGCCATTTCTTTGCGGGTGAAGACCCGCTGCGGCTGGGCCATAAATGCCTGGCCGTGAACCTGTCCGACCTGGCGGCGATGGGCGCCAAACCCACGGGTTTCACCCTGGCGCTGGCGCTGCCGGCCGCCGACCGCGCGTGGCTGCGCGGCTTTTCGCAAGGACTGTTTGCGCTGGCCGATCATCACGGCTGCGAACTGATCGGCGGCGATACCACCAAAGGCCCGCTCACTATCTGCATCACGATTTTCGGCGAAGTAGCGCCCGGGCATGCGCTGCGGCGCGATGCGGCGCAGCCGGGCGACGATATCTGGATTTCCGGCACCCTGGGCGATGCCCGCCTGGCGCTGGCCGGCTATAACAATGAACTGGTGCTGACCGCCGGCGAACAGGACGCGGCCGGCGCCCGCATGCACCTGCCAACGCCGCGCGTGGCGCTGGGCATGCTGCTGGCGTCGCAGCGGCTGGCCCGCGCCGCGCTCGATATCTCCGACGGGCTGGTGGGCGACCTCGGGCATATCCTGAAAAAATCGCAAGTGGGCGCCACGCTCGATGTGGATGCGCTGCCTTGCGGTCCGGTGCTGGCCACCAAGGACCGCGACTTGCGGCGGCGCTTCATGGCGGCGGGCGGCGATGATTACGAATTGTGCTTCACCGCGCCGGTGTCATCGCGCGAGGCGATCATCGCGGCGGGTGCGCAATGCGGCACGGCGGTAACACGGGTCGGCGTCATCGAAGCGGCGCCAGGGCTGCGGCTCGTGGATGGTAATGGGGCTGAGCTGGCATTGCGGCTGCAAGGATTCGACCACTTTGCCGGCACGGCGGCTTTGTAAAAGCCGCCCTACGGAGTTCAGGCCGCCGTCCATAAACAGTGCCTGCGGAAGCCGCCAAACTATGCCAGCGCAGTGTGATCCTGGTCTGGATCCCCGACACGGCGGCCGGTCCCATGCATCAGCCAATAATGATGGAACGCCAGCCGGACGTTATCGCGCAACTGCGTGTCATCCCATGGCTTGGTATAAAAGCGGTAAATCGCGCCCCGGTTGATCGAATCGAGCACCGATTCCACACCGGTATAGCCGGACAGGATGATGCGGATCGTGTCCGGGTACATTTCCTTGACCTTGCTGAGAAATTCCGTGCCGCTCATGATCGGCATGCGCTGGTCGCACAGGATCACTTGTACCGGGTATAAAGCCAGCAATTCAAACCCTTCGGCCGGCGACACGGCCGTCAGGATGCGGTAGCCATCGCGCCGGAACAGCCGGTGCAGCGACGACAGCACATTGACATCGTCGTCCACGATCAGCAGGGTTTGCTGCGGCTCACCCGACTGGTTCGGGTCCGGCGGCAAGCCCTTGCCCGCTTCCACCAATTGCCCCAGTTCGGCCGGTGGCAGCGGGCGGCTGAAGAAGAAGCCCTGGATTTCATCGCAGCGGTTGCGCCGCAGGTATTCCAGCTGCGCGCGCGCTTCCACCCCTTCCGCAATCACGCGCAATTTGAGGCTGTGCGCCATGCTGATAATGGCCACGGCAATCGCGGCATCGTTGGGATTGGTCGTGATGTCGCGCACGAACGCGATATCGATTTTCAGCTTGTCGATCGGGAAGCGCTGCAAATACGCGAGGCTGGAATAACCGGTGCCGAAATCGTCGATCGCGCATTTGACGCCCAGTTCCTTCAGCCGCGTCAGCACGCCGATAGTGCGTTCGGCATTCGACATCAGCGCGGTTTCCGTCAATTCCAGTTCCAGCAATTCCGCTGGCACCTTGTGACGATCCAGCGCAGTCCGGACTTCCCCCTCGAGGTCGCCCTCAATGAACTGGCGGCTCGACACATTGACCGCCACGTGCACCGGTCCCACCATCGAGCGGTTCCATGCGGCGATCTGGCGGCACGCGGTATCGATGATCCAGGCGCCGGCGCGGATGATCAGGCCGGTATCTTCCAGGATGGCCACGAACTCGGACGGATACACCAGCCCGACGCCGGGCCGCTGCCAGCGGATCAGCGCTTCCACGCCGCTGATGCGGCCCGTGGTGAGGTTGATCTTGGGTTGGTAATGCAGCACGAATTCATTGTCATCGAGTGCCCGGCGCAGCGCCATTTCCAGGTCCAGCCGCGCCAGCACCTGCACATTCATGCCGGCCGTGAAGAAGCGGTAGCCGTCACGGCCGGCCTGCTTGGCGCGCTCCATCGCGGTATCGGCATATTTGACCAGGGTTTCCGGCTCCGTTGCATCGTCCGGATACATGGCGATGCCGATCGACGCGGTCAGCGCGGCCTGGTGGCCATCGAGGTCGAATGGCGCGCGCAGCGCTTCGCGCACTTCATTGGCCACCGCCACGGCATCCTGCTGGTCGCGCGTCATGGTCAGGATCAGCCCGAACTCGTCGCCGCCCAGGCGGCCCACCGTGTCGCGGATGCGCACACATTGCACCAGCCGCGTGCTGAACTGGCGCAACAGATCATCGCCGGCCGCCGTGCCCAGCGTATCGTTGACGCCTTTGAAGCGGTCCAGTGCAATGAACAGCACGACAATGCGCCACTCCTTGTCGCGCGCCAGCTCGATCGCGTCCAGCAGCGTCTGGAAGAACAGCGTTCGGTTCGGCAATCCGGTCAGGCTGTCGTAATGCGCCATGTGGCGCAACCGTTCTTCCGCCAGGCGGCGTTCGGAGATGTCGCGCGCCACGCAAATCAGCGTGCTGCTGCCGCCGCCTTCCGTATGCACTTGCCAGTACAGTTCCACCGGCACCACCGTCAGGTCCTGGCGCGTCAATTCCTGTTCAAACAAGGCCGGCGCGCGGGCGCCCTCGCTGGCCGCATCGCGCGCTTCCCGGCTGCGCAGCGCCAGTTCGTCGCGCGAACCCAGGCCGATGCGGGTCAGGACCGGGGGCGCCATGCCGCCATGGCCCGGCACGGGATCCTGCATGGAATCGGGCGTCGGATGCAGCATCTGAGCGCGCCCGAAGCCCAGCATGCGGCAGGCGCCGTCGTTGATATCGACCAGCGCCAGCGTACCGGAATCGATCAGGAAGATCGCATCGGCGGTGGCGTCCATGGCGCTGCGGAAGCGCTGCAAGTCGGCCGTGCGTTCACGCACTGTCTGCTCCAGCAGCGCGTTATAGTGCATCGCTTCGCGGTGCATCAGCCGGACTTCCAGCATGCTGCGGATGCGCGTCAGGACTTCGATGGGATCAAACGGCTTGCTGACGAAGTCACGGGCGCCGGCTTCCAGCGCGGCCAGCTTGTGGTCCGGCTGCGCCGTCACCACCAGCACCGGCAGGTACGCATCGGTTTCCAGCGGCTTCAAGGCTTCCATGACGGCAAAGCCATCCATGCCCGGCATTTGCAGGTCGAGGATGATCAGGTCATAGCGGTTTTGTTCGTGCCACGGCGCGACCACGCGCGGGTCGGTGGTGGAGCTGACGGCGGTATAACCGGAAGAGGACAGCAGGTATTCCAGCAACTGGACATTGACCGCCTGATCATCAACTATCAAAATCTTGGCGTTCAGGATGTCCGCTGGCGTAATCATGTACCTACCTTGCTTGCCTTATTTTGTGCGAGATACACCACCGTACTGTTGATGGCGTCCGTGAATTCATCAATGTTGATCGGTTTGATGAGGTAACGGAAGAATCCTGCCGCAATTCCTTTTTCCACGTCGCGCGGCATGGCATTGGCCGTCAGCGCGATCACGGGAATGTGGCTGGTGCGGGGATCGGCTTTCAGCAATTTCAGCGCATCAATCCCGTTCACGCCCGGCAAATTGATATCCATGAGGATGATGTCCGGCTGGTGCGCGCGCGCCAGCTCGATGCCGAGATGGCCATCCGGCGCCGCCACCAGTTGCAAATCAGGCCGGAAGCTGATGATTTCCTGGACCAGCTTGAGGTTGGCCGGATTGTCCTCGACATACAGCAAGGTGGTGGGACGCGTCGGCATCGGTCCGTCGGTCGGCATCGCATCGGCAATCGCCTGCCCCACTTCCGGCAACAGGCGCAACGGTTCGGCCGCCCGCAGCTCGATCCAGAACATGCTGCCCACGCCCTGGCTGCTGGACACGCCGATCACGCCGCCCATCAGTTCCACCAGCCGCTTGGTCACCACCAGGCCGATGCCGGTGCCCTCTTCGCCACCGGTTTCCTGGCCCAGGCGGTTGAACGGCTGGAACAGTTGGGCGATCTGTTCCGGCTTCAAGCCCATGCCGGTGTCCTGGACGGACAAGCGCGCCATATCGGGCGCCTGCATCGAACAGTCGACCACCACGGCGCCGCCTTCGCGGTTGTACTTGATGGCGTTGGACAGCAGGTTGAGCAGGATTTGCTTGAGGCGCGTGCGGTCGGCCGCGACGTTGATATTGCACGCCGGAGGGAACAGCAGGCGGATGCCGCGGTTGCCGGCCAGCGGCGCCGTCATGGTCTGGCATTCCTGCAGGATTTCACCCAGGTCGACCGGCTCCATCGACAGCGCCACCGCGCCCGATTCAATCTTGGCCAGGTCGAGGATTTCATTAATCAGGGTCAGCAAGTGCCGGCCCGACTTCAAAATATGATTGGCGAATTCTTTTTTCTGCACCAGGGTCGAGGGCAGCTTGTCCGAAGTGAGGATTTGCGCGAAACCGAGGATGGCGTTGAGCGGCGTGCGCAATTCATGGCTCATCGATGACAGGAACGCGGACTTGGCCTGGTTGGCGCTCTTGGCTTCTTCCATCGCCATCGCCAGTTCGCCATTGATGGCTTCCAGCTGCAGCGTGCGTTCATGCACCCGCTCTTCCAGCGCCTCGTTCAGGCGCATGACTTCATGCTGCGCTTCGGCGCGCTGTTCCGCTTCACGCGCCAGTTCCAGGTTGGATGCTTCGAGTTCCTGCTTGCGCGCGCCCAGTTCCCTGGCGCGCGTCTCGATTTCACTGAGCATGGTGTTGAACGATTCCACCAGCTGCGCCACTTCATCTTCACTGGTGCGGGCGGCGCGGCGCGAATAGTCGCCGGTGGCAATCACGTCGCGCGCGACGTCGCGGATGTCGAGGATCGGACGGGTGATGATGAAGTCCGTGCGGCTCATGATCAGGTAAGCGATCAGCATGGCCGGCAAGATCACCAGCAAGGCGATGGTGAGGTAATCGCCGATGCGGCCCACCATTTCATATTCGGCCCGCAGGTACACGGTGCCCAGGGTTTCGCCATTGTCGACGATACGCCGGAACAAGGTCAGTTTACCCGCTTCATAACGCACCCCCTCTTCCTCCACGCCAGTGGGGAAATGGTCATCCTGGCCAGGCGCCACATAGCTGGCAAACAGTTTGCCTTTGGCATTGAAAATCGCACCGGCGTTGACTTTGGGGCGCAGCCGCAGCAGCGCCAGGGTTTCCTTGGCCAGGCGCTGGTCATCGAACGCCAGCGCGGCGGTGGACATGTGGCCGACCAGTTCGGCCTGTGTCGCCATGTCGGACGTCACACTCTGGTGGTAGGCGCGCAAGTCGTAGACGACGATGGTGGCCAGCGAGACCAGCAGCGCCACCAGCGTCGACAGCATCACCACGCCCAGGAGTTTTTGCCGCAATGAGCGCAAGGCAATCATGAGGCCCCCGTATTCACGCGGTAAGCCGCCGACAGCATACGTGCACTGATGCGCAGGCGCGCCGTCGCTGCGGGCTTGAGCGCGACTTCGAAGCGCAGCCGGTCATCGGCCACCACAAAATTGATGATGCTGCCGTGCGCATAGGCTTCCTCGTTGTCGGAAACAGTCAGCAGCGGCTGGTTGCGGCTGGCGTTCATGACGTCGGCCAGCGCAGCTTTGTCCATGACACCAAGGAACAGGATATGCACACTGCCGGTGGCCTCCCCTTTCTTGAGTTTGCGCACCTGCAGCGGACGGCCGTTGGCGGTATGCCCCGTCACCGTGCGTTCCAGCTGCTCGGCCAGCGCATCCGCGCCCATCACGCCGATGACCACCGGGCTGTCCGGCCGGACAAAGCTGCCTTCCGGCCACTCGACAAAGCCGGCGAATTTATACAGGTAGGCCGCCTTGATCTGGCGCTCGACGGGAGTGGGCGGCTGGGCATGGGCGAAGGCGGGCAGAAATGCGGGCAAACAAGCCAGCGCCAGCAACAGGCGCCAACAATGGAACAGGTAATGCGGAGGCAGATATGCCATGGATGCTCGGCCCAGGAAACGGCAATCGGAAAATGCCCGGCAGCGAATTGCCGCATCGTCTATTGTATCGCTCCCTCAGAGTTGTGTGCACCTGTTCAGAAGTGTCTGCGTGCATGCCGGCATGCCTGTGAGCATGCCCAACAACACTTGGCTAGCGATTTGCATGTTGAACCGCGCCGCAGCGCCGGATGCGGCCGGTGGGCTAGAATGGGCGCAGCCCAACAAAGCGGAGGATCAGTGGACAAGGCAATTGAAACGCTGGCAAGCGAGGTCGGCGCAGCGCTGCAGCGCAAAGGCTGGATGCTGGCCACGGCGGAATCGTGTACCGGCGGCGGCGTGGCGCAAGCCGTGACGGAGATCGCCGGATCGTCGGCCTGGTTCGACCGTGGTTTCGTCACGTATTCCAATGCCGCCAAGACTGCCATGCTGGACGTGCCGGCGGCATTGATCGTGCAACATGGCGCCGTCAGCGCGGAAGTGGCGGCCGCCATGGCGGCCGGGGCGCAGGCCAACAGCATGGCGCTGGTGGCGCTGTCGACCACGGGGATTGCGGGACCGGGCGGGGCGGTGCCAGGCAAGCCCGTGGGCACCGTGTGGTTTGGCTGGTCGGTGGATGGTGTGGTTGATACCGAGCACCGGGTATTCGACGGCGACCGGCAGTCCGTGCGCGAACAGGCCGTCGTGCATGCGCTGCGGGGCGTCTTGCGCAGGCTGGCGTAACCTTGCGGTGCTCCTTGAAGTCTTCCTTTCGGTATCTGTTTCGCGGCTTGCCTGCGCGCTGCACCTGGCTGGCAACGCTGTGTTGCGCCGCATCGGCGCACACTGCCGGCCCGGACACCGAGCCGGTCCGCGCCACCGTGTTTGCCGCGGGCGATATAGCCGATTGCCGCGCCAGCCGCCCGGCCTATTCCGGCGCCGCGCGCACTGCCGCGCTGATTGCCGCCGGACCGGCCGACGCCACCGTCCTGACCCTGGGCGACCATGTGTATCCCGTTGCCACCCCGGCTGCGCTGCACGGCTGTTATGACGCCACATGGGGCGCCTTCCGCGCGCGCACGCGGCCGGCGCCGGGTAACCATGATTATGCGGGCGGCACGGCCGACGCGTATTACCAGTATTTCGGCGCCCAGGCCGGGCCGCCACGGCGCGGCTATTACAGTTTCGAACTGGGCAACTGGCGCCTGTATGCACTGAACAGCCATTTAAAAGGCCCCGACCATGCGGCTCAGCTGCAATGGCTGAAGGATGAACTGGCGCGCCACCCGGCCCGCTGCACGCTGGCGTACTGGCATGTGCCGCTGTACAGTTCCGGCGGCCATGCGGCCAACCACCATATGCGTGAAACCTGGCGCGTCTTGCACGCGGCGGGGGCGGAACTGGTGCTGTCCGGCCACGACCACGATTACGAACGCTTCGAACCAATGGACGCGGAGGGCCGCATCGACGTACCGCGCGGCATCCGCCAGTTCGTGGCCGGCACCGGCGGCGCCTACCTGACCCCGTTCCTGTGGCCGGAACCCGGCAGCGCCGTCCGGCTGAACGCCAGCCATGGCGTTTTGAAACTCGAATTGCTGGCCGACGGCTACCGCTGGCAATTCCTCCCTGCCGATCCCATCGGCTACATCGCGGAATTCCCCGAACCGCCCCAACAAGACAGCGGCAGCGCGCCCTGCCATTAACTGCCACACCGTGGGGTCAGGCGTGCATTGATGCGTTTTTCTGGTGGGGTCAGGCGTGCAATCGTGCATTCCTGATCCGTGCGAAACCGCGCCGATGCTGGCTCTTAGGGGAAGCAGCATCGCGGGGGCAAGATGGGTTTGACACACCAAACCCGAACCGGACCAGGGAATTCCGCCCTTATTCCCGCATTTTCAAGGCCACAACGGCCATCGTGGCCTTGAAAATGCACGATTGCACGCCTGACCCCACAGATTGAATGCACGATTGCACGCCTGACCCCATGGTGTGCTAACATATGAATATATATTCATATGTTTAAATTATGACAGCCTCCCCTGTTTCCGACGCCTCCATTGCGCAGTTGGCGGATTTGTTTCATTTACTGGGCGACCCGACCCGCTTGCGCATCGTGCTGGCGTGTCTGAAAGAACCCATCGCGGTGGGCGACATTGCCGCATCGCTGCAACTGTCCGGATCGCTGGTGTCGCACCATTTGCGCCTGCTGCGCGCGGCGCGCATCGTCAAATCGGAACGCCAGGGCAAGCAAGTCTTTTATGCCGCCGCCGACGCCCACATCAGCGGCGTCCTCCACGATATGCTCGAACACATCGCCGAACCGGACTGACACCATGGGCCACGACCACCACCACGCACACGGCCATGACCATGGCCACGATCACAGCCACGATCGTCAAGGCTGCAGCCACGGCAAGCATGCCCATGACCACGGCCACGGCCACCATCACGGGCATGGCCACGGCCATCACCACCATCATCACGGCGATCCGAACAGCCAGGGCCGCGCCTTCGCCATCGCCATTGCGCTCAATGCCATCTTTGTCGCGATCGAATTCACTTACGGTTTCCTGGCCAACTCCACCGCGCTGATGGCCGATGCCGGCCACAACCTGTCCGACGTGCTGGGCCTGGCGCTGGCGTGGGGCGCCGCGATTCTCGCCAAACGGGCGCCCAGCGCGCGCTATACCTATGGCTTGCGCAGCAGTTCCATGTTGGCGGCGCTGTTCAACGCCATGTTGCTGATGGCGGCGTGCGGCGCCATTACCTGGGAAGCCGTGCTGCAGTTGATGAACCCGACACCGGTCGCGGGCGCCACCGTGTCCGTGGTGGCGGCCATCGGCATTGCGGTCAACGGCTTTTCCGCCATGCTGTTCATGTCCGGCAGCAAGGACGACATCAATATCCGGGGCGCCTACCTGCACCTGGCGGCCGATGCCGCGATTTCACTGGGGGTGCTGCTGTCCGGCCTGGCCGTGATGGGGACCGGATGGACCTGGCTCGACCCGGCCGTCAGCCTGGCGATCGTCGCCATCATCATGGTGAGCACCTGGTCGTTGCTGAAGGAATCGCTGAAAATGGTGATGGCGGCCGTGCCGGCATCGGTCGACGCCAACGCCATCGACCACTTCCTGCGTGAACGGGACGGCGTGAGCGACGTGCACGACTTGCACATCTGGGCCATGAGCACGACGGAAACCGCGCTCACCGCCCACCTGGTGATGCCCGGCGGTTATCCGGGCGACCAGGCGATCGATGACATTGCGGCGCGCCTGAAAGCGGAATTCTCAATCCACCACTGCACGCTACAGGTGGAACTGGGCACCACCGAACATGCGTGCTGCCTGCAAAAGCATTAAGCCTACGGCTGGTCGGCTAGCCCGGCATACAGCGCCGTGCTCAAATAGCGCTCGCCAAACGATGGAATGATCGTCACGATCACTTTCCCCGCGTTTTCCGGGCGCTGCGCCACCTGCATGGCGGCCCACAAGGCCGCGCCGGACGAAATCCCCACCATCAAGCCTTCCTCCGCGGCGGCCCGGCGCGCGGTGTCGAACGCGTCGTCGTTCTTCACGCAGATCACTTCGTCGTACACGTGGGTATTCAGCACGGCAGGCACGAAGCCGGCGCCGATGCCCTGGATCGGGTGCGGCCCCTTGGTGCCTTTCGACAGCATCGGCGAGGCTTCCGGTTCCACCGCGATACACTGGAATCCCGGCTTGCGCGCCTTCAGTACTTCGCCCACGCCGGTAATGGTGCCGCCGGTGCCGACGCCGGCCACCAGGATGTCGGCGCGGCCTTCGGTATCGCGCCAGATTTCTTCGGCCGTGGTGCGGCGGTGCACGTCCGGGTTGGCTGGGTTATTAAACTGTTGCAGCATCAGGTAGCGCGGATCGGCTTCCGCCAATTCTTCCGCCTTGCGGATCGCCCCCAGCATGCCTTCACTGCCCGGCGTCAAGATCAGCTGGGCGCCATAAGCGCGCAACAGCATGCGCCGTTCGCGGCTCATGGTATCGGGCATCACCAGGGTGCAGCGGTAGCCGCGCGCGGCGCAGACCATGGCCAGCGCAATGCCGGTATTGCCGCTGGTGGGTTCGATGATGATGGAATCAGGACGGATCAGTCCCCCCGCCTCCGCCGCTTCAACCATGGACAGGCCGATGCGGTCCTTGACGCTGTGGGCGGGACTATAGAATTCGAGTTTGGCCAGGATTTGCGCCGGGGCGCCGGCGGCCAGCCGGTTGATGCGAACGAGGGGCGTATTGCCGATCAGTTCCGTGACGTCATTGGCTATTTTCATAGGGACTCCGAACGGGTGGCGGGAGTCCCTAATTTACGCGCTTTATTTCACGCCGACCAGTTCCACGTCGAAGATCAGGGCGGAATTGGGGGGAATGTCGTTGCCCATGGCACGCGAACCGTACGCCAGTTCGGCCGGGATGATCAGGGTACGCTTGCCGCCGATCTTCATGCCCTGCACGCCCTGGTCCCAGCCCTTGATGACCTGGCCACGGCCCACGGTGAATTCCAGCGGTTCGCGGCCAACCGACGAGTCAAACTTCTTGCCGCGCTGGTTCTTGGCCAGCGGACGGTACAGCCAGCCCGTGTAATTCACGCGCACGGTATTGCCGGCCAGCGCTTCCTTGCCGGCGCCGACTTTATGGTCGGTGATGATCAACTGGTCCGCCACCGGTCCGGGCTGGGCGGAACCGGCCACCACCGGCGCCGATGCGGCCGATGGCGCGGCTTCCGCCTGGGCCACGGGTTTATCCTGAGGCGCCTCGGGCGTCTGGGGAGCCTGGGCAAAAGCCTGCGCCGTGGCCGCAGCAGCGAAAACGAATGCAAACAAACTACGGGTCATGATGTAATGTTTCCTTCAAATTAAGGTGCGCGAATGATATCAAATGACTCCCCCGCCACAGCCAAACGCAAGCTTTTTTTCGCGCTGTGGCCCGATCCCGCCACCCGCGCCGCCCTGGCCCGGCTGTTGCCGCTGGTGCAGGGACGCCACATTCCGCCGGCCAAGCTGCACCTGACCCTGGCCTTCCTGGGCCAGCAGGAAGAAACGCGGCTGCCCGCGCTGCTGGCCATCCTGGAGCGCCTGACGGTGCCCGCCATGCCATTGCGGATCGACTGCTTCGGCTATTTCGCCCGGCCCCATATTGCCTGGGCAGGCATGGCGCAACCGCCGGCCGCGCTACTGGACATGCAGGCGCAATTGATGGCGGAATTGACGGCAGCCGGGTTCGATCCGGCCACCCATGGCGCCTTCAAGCCGCACGTCACGCTGGCGCGCGAGGCCAAACATGCGCCGCCCACCACCGCGTTTGAACCCGTGTTGTGGAACGTGTCCCAGGTCGCGCTGGTGGAATCCGACATGGCGAGCAGTGAATACCGGCCGCTGGCGCTGAATCCGTAGGGCGGTTTTCGCAGCGCGAAAGCCGCCCTGCATGCAGCCCCGGCGAGCCACCGCGCCACGTTACCGCACGCATGGCTACTCGGTTTCAGCCGATGGCGTCTCCTGCGGGTCCGGCGCCACCTGCGCCGCCAGCTTGCGCAGCAAATGCCCCGCAGCCACCATGCCAAACGTGGCCGTCACCACCATCGATGAACCAAAGCCCGCGCAATTGAGGCCGGTCACGCCGGTGCCACGGTCATCGCCATCGACCGAACACACTTCGCCCGACTCGGGATATTGCAGCGGCTCCATGGAAAACACGGCGTCCACATTGAACTTGTTTTTCTCGCCGCGCGGGAAACCGTAATCGCTGCGCAAGCGCCGCCGCACTTTCTTCAACAGCGGTTCCTGTTCCGTCCTGGCCAGATCGCGCACGGCGATCTTGGTCGGATCGGTCTGCCCGCCCGCGCTGCCGATAATCACCAGCGGAATCGCTTTCTGGCGGCAATAGGCGATCAGCGCTGTCTTGGCCTTGGCGCTGTCGATCGCATCCACCACGTAGTCGTAGTGGTGCGCGCCGATCATGGCGTCGAGGTTATCCGGCGTGACGAAATCCTCGACTTGCGTGACCTGGCAATATGGGTTGATTTGCGTAATGCGCTCGGCCAGCGCATGGATCTTGGCCTGGCCGATGGTGCCGGTTAATGCCTGGATCTGGCGGTTGATATTGGACTCGGCCACATTGTCGAGGTCGATCAGGGTCAGGCGGCCGATGGCGCTGCGCGCCAGCGCTTCCACGATCCACGAACCTACGCCCCCCACGCCGACCACGCACACATGGGCGTCGCGGAAGCGCTGCAGCGCGGCCTGGCCATACAGGCGGCCGATTCCGCCAAAACGGCGGTCAAAATCAATGTCTTCTGGGTTGGTTAATGCGTTCATCCCGTCATTTTAACGGACGCGCGCACGAACTATCTCTTAGAATCCCATTATTGCCATCCTCGCCACGCCCCGCCATGAGCCCATCCCTGTTCGACACCGCCCCTGATTTCAGCCAGCCCATCGCCGTCCTCAAGCATTGCCACGACCGCATCCGCAAGCAACTGGCCACCCTGCAAAAACTGCAGGCGCACCTGCCGGAACACGGCGCCGACGCCCAGGCCCAGCAGGCAGCCCAGGCCGTGCTGAAGTATTTCAACAATGCGGCCCACCTGCACCACGAAGACGAAGAACACAACTTGCTGCCGATGCTGCAAGCCACGGCGCAAGGCGCCGATGCCGCGCTGTTAAATGACCTGGCGCCACGCATCCTGGCCCAGCACCAGCAAATGGACGCCGACTGGCTGGCCATCAAAGCGCAGCTTGACAACATTGCCACGGGAACGGACAGCGCGTTGTCCGGCGCCCTGGTGCGCCAATTTGCCGAGGCCTACACGGCGCACATGGAAGTCGAAGAACAAAACATTGCGCCGATGGCAAAGCGCCTGTTCAGTGACGAACAAATGCGCAGCCTGGGCGACGCCATGCAGTTGCGGCGCGGCATCGCGCCTGCCGCGCAGGGCGCCACCACCACGGCCGGCGGCGTCGATATCGCCGACTTGCGCCTCGATTACGGCCGCGCCAGCCTCGATGAAAGCGCAGTGCTGGGCCATCCGGTCGACCAGTTCGCCAAGTGGTTCGATGAAGCCATGAAAGCCGAGGTATTCGAAGCCAATACCATGAGCGTGGCCACGGCCGGCAGCGACGGCAAACCCAGTTCGCGCATCGTGCTGATCAAGCAATACGACCACAGCGGCTTCACGTGGTACACCAATTACGACAGCCAGAAAGGCCGCCAACTGGCGGAAAACCCCAACGCGGCGCTGCTGTTTTTCTGGCGTGAACTGGAGCGCCAGGTGCGCATCGAAGGCCGCGTGGAAAAGACCAGCAGCGAGGACAGCGACAAGTACTTTTACAGCCGTCCCGTCAAGAGCCAGCTGGCGGCGGTGGCTTCGCAGCAAAGCGAACCGATTGCCAGCCGTGAGCAGATGGAAACGAATTATGCGGCCGTGGAAGCGGCCAGCGGCGATCATCCGCAGCGTCCGCCACACTGGGGCGGCTACCGCCTGATTCCGGAACGCGTGGAATTCTGGCAAGGCCGCGCGTCACGCTTCCATGACCGCATCGTCTTCACGCGGCAAGCGGATGGCAGCTGGACCAAACAGCGGATCCAGCCTTAACGTCCACCGCCCGCCCCTGCGCCGCGCTATCGGGAGGGGCGCGAACTTTGTTGACAAAAAGAAAATTTCCAATTTATTATCCGTGGCTTTCCCCTTGCCAGAAAAGCCATGACCCCATTTCGCAGGACCGTCCTGCTTGCCGCGCTGGCAGCGGCATGCAACTCCCAGGCGGCGCCAGCCGCCCCCGCCACGCCGCAGACGCCGGCTGACTGGAGCGCATTGGCGCAGCGGGATTTACAAGCCGTCGCCGACGCGATACAGGCCGGCCATTACGGCATCCACGCCGCGCAACTCAATGTGGCCGAGCCGCTGCAGGCCGCGCTGCCGGTGGCGCGGCTGGAAGCCGCCGAGGTCGGCAGCGAAGTGCAGTACAACCGCATGCTGGCCCGCTTTGTCCGCGCGTTCGGCGATCCCCATACCGGCTTGCAACTGACGTTGCCGGTGCGCGCCTGGACCGGCGTGTTGCTGGACCAGGTGCATGGCCGCTACCGCGTCGCCTGGCGCGAGGCGGACTGGCCCGTACCGCTGCCGCCGGTCGGCGCGCAAGTGCAGCAATGCGACGGCGTCTGGATCGGCACCTACCTGCAAAGCCGTGTCGCCCCGTATAGCGCAACGGCCGGGGAATACCCGCATGCGCACAGCGACATGGCGCGCGCCGTCATGCAGGAGCAGGGCTATGGCTGGACGCCCGCCGCCTGCACCTTTGAACTGGCGGACGGCACGCGCCGCAGCTATGCACTGCCGCAACGCCGCATCGGGGACGACGTCGCCGCCGGCCGGCTCGACGCGGCATTGGGCCAGCTGATCGCCAGTGCCACGCCGGTGGCGGTGCGCCGGCTGGACGGCAACCAGTACTGGGTTGGCATGCCCGATTTCAATCCGTCCGATGGCGGCAAAGCCTACCAGGCGGTGTATGCGCAACTGAAAACTCTGAAGCAGCCGCAATGGGTGGTGTTCGACCTGCGCGGCAACGGCGGCGGCGATTCATCCTGGGGCACGCGCGCGCTGGAGGCACTGTACGGCAAGCCGTTCGCCGACCGCCTCGAGCCGCGCGGCGGCTACGCCGTGTACATGGTGGCCAGCCAGAATGTGATCGACTTACAGCGGCGCATGGCCGCCCATCCGAACTTCGCGCAGGCCAGGAATGCGTTGCTGGAAAATGCGGACAAACTCCAGCACGGCCTGGCGCAGGGCCGGAAAATTGTGCTGATATCGGGCGCCGATGGCGAGGCCGAGGCGCGGGAAGCCGGGCAAACCTGGGCGGCGCCGCAAGGACCGCGCGTGGCCGCCGTGATCGACCGGGGCTGCTTCAGCTCCTGCATGAATTTCGTGCAGCAACTGCGCGGCGTGCGCGGCGCCGTCGTCCTGGGCGAGGCGACCCAGGGTTATTCCCCGTATGGCGAAATCAGCCAGTCGGCGCTGCCCAGCGGCCGTGGTTCGTTCCAGCTGCCGACCGCCTTTTTCAAGACAGCGACGGCGACCCGCGAACCGCTGGCGCCGGATGAAACGTATCCGGGCAATATGGCCGACAATGCGGCGCTGATGCGCTGGGTGAACGCCCGGCTGGCGGCGCGCCGCTGATCCGCGCTCGGTGGCGCTCAGTGGCGCTGCGCGCCCCTGGCCGCCAGTTCGCGGTAGACCTCGGCCAACGCACCCGCCAGCGCATCGCCATCGGCGCTGCCCGCCAGCAGCCGCTCCGCCGCGGCAATCGCCTGCTGCGCGCCGAAGTTCACCAGCACGCCTTTTAAACTGTGCACCGCACGGGCCGACCGTGGATGGTCGCCCGCGGCGCGCGCCTCGAGCACTTCGCGCCACAGTTGTGGGCCATCCTGCAGGAACAGCCCGGCCAGTTCATGCAGCAAATCGACGTCGCCGTCCAGCCGCAGCAGCGCGGCGTCCCAGTCCAGCACCGGAGCGGCGGCCTGCGCCACGTACGGCGCCAGCGCCTGCCGCAGGCGCGCCAGGTCGATCGGCTTGGCCAGGTAATCGTCCATGCCCGCTTCCAGGCACTGTTCGCGGTCGCCCGCCATGGCGCGCGCCGTCATGGCAATGATCGGCACGTGGCGCTTGCCGCCCAGTTCCCACTGGCGGATATGGCGCGTGGCCGCCAGGCCGTCCAGCACCGGCATTTGCACATCCATCAGCACCACGTCGTAGTCGGTGCGGGTCGCCTCTTCCAGCGCGGCCACGCCGCTGTCGGCCAGCGTCGGCCGGTGGCCCAGCTTTTCCAGCAGGCGCAGCGCGAGGCGCTGGTTGACCGGGTTGTCTTCGGCCAGCAGCACGCGCAGGCTGCCCTGCGCCGCCGGTATGGCCTCCGCCGCCACCGGCGCCGGGCCGGCGGCCGCATCGGCGGCGCCAGCGCCGGCGGCGCGGTCGGCCGCCTGCGCACTGACCGTGCGCAGCGGCGCCACGGCGGCCAGGCCGGTATGGCGCAACGGCACCGTAAAGGAAAACCGGCTGCCCCGGCCAGGCTCGCTGCTGACGCCGAGTTCCCCCTGCATCAGGATCACCAGGCGGCGGCAGATCGTCAATCCCAGCCCGGTTCCGCCGAACTGGCGCGTGGTGGAGCCGTCCACCTGGGCAAACGGTTCGAAGATCAATTGCTGCTTGGCCAGCGGGATGCCGATGCCGGTATCGCTCACCATAAAGCCAATGCCGCACTGTTCATCGTCATCGTGTTCGAGCGCCAGCGCCACCTCCACATGGCCGCTGGCGGTGAATTTGATGGCATTGCCGATCAGGTTGATCAACACCTGGCGCAGCCGTCCCGGATCGCCGCGCACATTGCGCGGCAGCGACGCCGGCAGCGTGCAGCGCAACTCCAGCCCTTTCTGGCGCGCCCGCAGCGCCATCACGCGCACCGCATCCTCGACCATTTGCCGCAAATCGAACGGCACGTCCTCGATATCGAGCTTGCCCGCCTCCACCTTGGAAAAATCCAGGATGCCGTCGACGATATTCATCAACGCCTCGGCCGACGCCTTCACCAGCGCCAGGTCGGCGCGCTGTTCCGGCGTCAGGCTGGACTCCATCACCAGTTCCGTCATGCCGATGATGCCGTTCATCGGCGTGCGGATTTCATGGCTCATGTTGGCCAGGAATTCGCTCTTCGCGCGGCTTGCCGCCTCCGCCGATTCCACCGCCCGCTGCATGGCGTCGCGCGCGGCGCGCTGTTCGCTGATATCGATGAAATAACCCAGCATGTATTCATTGCCGCCGCTGCTGATGACGCTGCGCGACACCATCACGTCGCGCGGCGGGTCAAAGCCCATCAGGCGCCGTTCGCTGTGCACGTTCTGTCCCTGCCAGGCCAGCGCATCTTCGCGCCGCGTGGCTTCGGCCCAGCGCGGCGAAGCGATATGTTCAATCGTGCGGCCGAGGATTTCCTCGCGGGTGCGCTGGGTGACTTCCTCGAAGCGCTTGTTAAAGCGCAGGTAGTGGCCGGCGCGGTCCTTGAGGAAGATCGGGATCGGCAACTGATCGAGGATCTGTTCCGTCAATTCCTGGTTGTGCAGCACATCGTCTTCGCGGTGCAGCTGCAAGTCTTGCAGCAAGGACGCCAGGCGGCGCGCTTCTTCGCGGCCACTGCGCGTGCCCAGTCCGTGGCGCGCCGCTTCCTGGTGCAGCAGCAGGTTTTCCGCGCGCACCAGCGCCAGCTCCGCTTCCACTTCGCGCAGCCGCGGTTCCAGGCCGGGATCGGCCCGCTCGCCTTCCCGCAACAGCGTCACCAGGCCGTTGGCCAGCGAGGTTTCACCGATCGCCCGCAGCGACGCCAGCCGGTGCGCCATTTCTTCTTCATTGACGGCGCCCAGTGCGCGCCGTATCAGTTTCAGCAGGCGGAAATACTGCATGTCAGGCGCCGCCGGCGGCCTGCCCGCTGTCGGGTTCCGTTGCAGGCCCGGGATCTTCATAGCGGGCGCGCACGGCCTGCACATCGTCCCAGCGCGCCAGCAACGCCGCCACGCATTGCGGATCGAAGTGGCTGCCGCTGTTGTCGAGCAGATACTGGCGCGCCGCGTCCATGCTCCACGCCTGCTTGTAAGGGCGGCGGCTGGTCAGCGCGTCGAACACGTCGGCCACCGCGACGATCCGGCCCGCCAGCGCAATGGCGTCGCCCCGCAATCCGTTGGGATAGCCGGCGCCGTCATAGCGCTCATGGTGTGTCAGGGCGATGGTGGCGGCCAGCTGCAGCATGTGCGCCTGGCTGCTTTTCAGGATGTCGTAGCCGATTTGCGCGTGCTGGCGCATGATGGCCATTTCATCGCCGCTCAAGCGTCCCGGCTTCAGCAGGATCTGGTCGGGGGTGCCGACCTTGCCCACGTCGTGCATCGGCGCCGCATTAAAAATGTCGTCCTGTTCCTGCGGCGGCAACCCCAGTTCATGGGCAATCAGGCGCGAATAATGCGCCATGCGCAAGATATGGGCGCCGGTTTCCGGGTCGCGGTATTCCGAGGCGCGCGCCAGCAGCATGATGGTTTCCTGCTCGCGCGACCGCAATTCCTGCGTGGCCTTGGCCACTTCGTCGGCCAGCCAGCTGGCGCGGTGCTGCAAGCCGACCGTGGCGCGCCGCAATTGCAGCATGTTGCGGGTACGGGCCAGGAATTCGACTTTATCGATCGGCTTGATGAGGAAATCGCTGGCGCCGTTTTCCAGCGCGCGGTGCCGTACTTCGACATCCATGCTGGCCGTCACCATCAGCACCGGCGGGCGTTCGCGCGGGTCGCCCTGCAAGCGGGCGATCAATTCCAGCCCGTCCATGTCCGGCATCATGTAATCGATGATCAGCAAATCCCACGGGTGGCTGTTGCACCAGTCCAGCGCCGGCTGCGCCGCCTGGAACGTGACGGTCTGCACCCCATCGAGCTTGCCGATCAGGCGCGACATCAAGACCAGGTTGATATGGGTATCGTCGACGATTACGACGTTCATGTGCGCTTATCGGTATTTTTATGTGCGTTGCCAGGTGCGTTGTTATGTGCGGCTTTGCACGCGGCTATTTCAGGCGGTTGCTGTGCATCTTGCGGAATTTGACCACTTTCGGTTCCACCACGAAGGCGCAATAGCCCTGCAACGGGTGCTGTGCAAAGTAATTCTGGTGATAGTCTTCGGCCCGGAAATACGGCTGCGGCGCCGCCAGTTCCGTCACGATCGGCGCATCCCACACGGCGGCCATTTCCGCCATCACCTGGCGCGCCGTGGCTTCCTGTTCCGGCGACTGGTAATAAATCACGGAGCGGTACTGGGTGCCGACATCGTTGCCCTGGCGGTTCAGGGTGGTGGGATCGTGGATCGTGAAGAAAATTTCCAAGATATCGCGGTACGTGATGACGGCGGGGTCAAATACCAGTTTCACCACTTCGGCGTGGCCGGTGCCTCCGGTGCACACTTGTTCATACGACGGGTTCGATTGCTGGCCCCCGGTATAGCCGGATTCCACCTGGGTGACACCCCGTACTTCCAGGTAGACCGCTTCGATACACCAAAAGCAGCCGCCCCCAAGAACGGCAGTTTCCGTTGTCATACAGCCCCCTGCGCAGAGATCACTTTCATAAAGGCTACTGTAACGCAAATGGGGCCAGACTGCACTCTTGCGTTCTTTGGCATAATGGCGGAAAGATACAGGCATTCCCTATGAATATAAGCTCCCCCCGCGCCGAATCACGCGAATTCGATTCCCTGCATTTCCGGCAGGCGCTGTCGCAATTCGCCACCGGCGTCACCGTCATCACCACCCGCCTCGAAGACGGCAGTTTTCGCGGCTTGACGGCCAGTTCCTTCAATTCCGTGTCGCTCGACCCGCCGCTGGTGCTGTGGAGCCTGGGCGGCTCCGCCAACAGCCTGCCGATTTTCAGCGGCAATTCCCATTACGTCATCAATGTCTTGAATGCGGAACAGGCGCACCTGGCCAAGCTGTTTTCGCGCCGCTCCGACGATCCGTGGGACGGCGTGGAATTTGAATTGTCGCGCACCGGCATGCCGATCCTGAAAGGCGCGATTGCGTGGTTCGAATGCCACAACCGCAGCCGCTACCCGGAAGGCGACCACGTGATCTTCGTCGGCGAAGTCGAAGACTGCGCATTTGCGCCGCAGTCTCCTCTTATCTTCCATGGCGGGCAGTTCGGCAAGCTGAAGTAGGGTCAAAAACGGAAATTGGTGTCGCCATTTCAAAAGCCGCGCCGGTAACACCGTTCTAGAATGGCGGGATCATCCACCATAACGAGAGACCACTACGATGAGCCAAGCCCGCGCGCAATTCCACTGGGATGATCCCCTGTTGCTGAATAGCCAGCTGAGCGACGACGAGCGCATGGTGCGCGACGCCGCCGCCGCGTATTGCCAGGACAAACTGGCGCCCCGCATCCTGGAAGCCTTCCGCCACGAGCGCATGGACACCAGCATCTTCCGCGAAATGGGCGAACTGGGCCTGCTGGGCCCGACCATCCCGGAACAATACGGCGGCCCCGGCCTGAACTACGTCAGCTACGGCCTGATCGCGCGTGAAGTCGAGCGCGTGGACTCCGGCTACCGCTCGATGATGAGCGTGCAATCGTCGCTGGTGATGGTGCCGATCTATGAATTCGGCAGCGAAGCACAGAAGCAGAAATACCTGCCCAAACTGGCGACCGGCGAATGGATCGGCTGCTTCGGCCTGACCGAACCGAACCACGGTTCCGACCCCGGCTCGATGATCACCCGCGCCCGCAAAGTCGCCGGCGGCTATGAGCTGACCGGCTCGAAAATGTGGATCACCAATTCCCCGGTGGCCGACGTGTTCGTGGTCTGGGCCAAGGACGACGAAGGCGCGATCCGCGGCTTCATCCTGGACAAGGGCATGAAAGGCTTGAGCGCACCGGCGATCCACGGCAAATTCGGCCTGCGCGCGTCGGTGACCGGCGAGATCGTGATGGACAGCGTGTTCTGCCCGGAAGAAAACGCGTTCCCGGACGTACGCGGCCTGAAAGGCCCGTTCACCTGCCTGAACTCGGCCCGCTATGGCATCGCCTGGGGCGCCATTGGCGCCGCCGAAGATTGCTGGCACACCGCACGCCAGTACACCCTGGACCGCCAGCAATTCGGCCGCCCATTGGCCGCGAACCAGCTGGTGCAAAAGAAACTGGCGGACATGCAAACCGAGATCACCCTGGCGCTGCAAGGCTGCCTGCGCCTGGGCCGCATGAAGGATGAAGGCACGGCGGCGGTGGAAATCACGTCGATCATGAAGCGCAATTCCTGCGGCAAATCGCTGGACATCGCCCGCGTGGCCCGCGACATGCTGGGCGGCAACGGTATCTCCGACGAATTCGGCATCGTGCGCCACATGGTGAACCTGGAAGTGGTCAACACCTACGAAGGCACGCACGACATCCACGCCCTGATCCTGGGCCGCGCGATCACCGGTATCCAGGCTTTCCAGTAATCCGGCAAGTCTGAAACAAGAACGCCGCAGGGGTCACCTCCTGCGGCGTTTTTTTTATTCACGGCATACAACGATCTACTCGACATTTCGGGGCCTGGCCCCAAATAAAAAACGCCGCAGCGGAGTGACGCTGCGGCGTTTTGGGGTCCCGTTCCGTTAAACCACGGGGCCGGGGCGGATTACCACTTCCAGTTGAAGTTGTGGCCGACCGAAATTGCGACAGCGGTCGGATCCAGCGCGGCGACCTGGGTCTGGCCGGTCGAATACGTGGCGGTGGTTTTCAGCTTGGTCTTGACCATGTGCACGTCGACGAACCAGTTTTCCTTGAACGAAATCGTGGTGCCGATCTTGGCGCCGACGGCCCACTTGTTTTTCATGGAGAACGTGACCGGCTTGCCGCCCGGATCGAGCACGGCGGTCAACTGGCCGGAACCCGTTTCATTCTGGAAAATGGCATAGGTGATACCCAGGCCGACGTAGGGACGGATCTTGCTGTTCGGCTGGAACAGGTGGTACCGGATGAAGGAGGTCGGCGGCAACACTTCCGACGACCCCATCTTGCCCGTGCCTTCCAGCGCGCCCGCGCCGTACAGCTTGTGCTTGTACGGCACACCCAGGTCCACTTCCACCGAAATGTTATCGGTCAGCATGCGGGCGATGGTGACGACCGGCTGCATGTCCGCACCAATGTCCGCCCTACTGTTCGGCAATGCCGGGGCCGACACCGGCTCGCTCTTCACATCCGGCTCGATCTTGTTCATGCCGACCGCCACCACCCATTGGCCGGCCGACTGCGCCGACGCACCGGACGCCGCGCCCAGCGCCGCCGCCAGCGCCAGCAATTTCACTGCGCAATTGATTTGTTTTTTCATTGTGTCTCCAGTATCCGAGAGTTGCCGCGGCTTACAGCCAGCGCTTCACGACCATTTGTTCCGAAACGAAACGCGCCAGCAGCCAGTAGTTGTACGGCGTCGGCAACGTATCGTCGGCGAACGAGTAGCGGCCCACGTCACCCGGCTTCAGGTTGTTCAGGTTGCAAGTCAGCGAGCTGCCCAGCGGGTTTTTCGCCGGGCTCAGGTCGCATGCGGTGTCCTTGACGTTGGTCAGGCCATATGGCGCAGGATTGGTCGCCTGGTCGCGGGACGACGTGAACACGTCGATCAGCAGCACGGTATCGATGCCGGCCAGACCTTTGGTCAGCTCGTCATTGAAGGCTTTCACCATGGCCAGGATCAATTGCTGGTTGGCCGCCGACTGCGCCAGGCCCGACGGCGTGGTCGACACGTCTGGCAGGTTATTGACGGTCACATATTTTGCGCCATTCGACAGCAGCTGGTTTTTCACGATGGCAACCAGTTCCTTGCCGGCGGTCGCCATGGCCACCACTTGCTCCGCAGCATGCGCGGCAGCGTAGTCGGTACCGGCCTTGGTGCCGGTGGCAGTGGCTTCGGCCTGGGCCTTGGCCACCATCGGGCCATACACGGTTGGCGACGCTGCGGCGGTATTGCCCGCCATGACGGCGGCCGTCACGGCGGCAGCCACGACCGAGGCATCGGTCTTGGTCGGTTTCGCGGATTCCGCCGCCATCGCCAGGCCGATGGCCTGTGCCGCGGTTTGCGGATTGGTGGCGCCGGCAGCCAGTTGGCTGATCAGGCTGTTGGCAAAGGCCGTGGTGCCTGCGGCGGTGCCGGCAGCCGTTGCGGCGGCCGACAGGGCGCCCAGGTTGAACAGCAAGTCATTGCCGCCTGCCATCACGAAGACGATTTCATCGCCCTTGAACTTGCCACCGGCCGCAGCCAGGTGGTTTTTCACTTGCTGCACCACCGGCACCGTCAACAGGCCCACTGGGCTGCCAGTCAATTTGTGGCCAGGGCCAACCGGGCTGGTGACGCGGGCGCCGCCCTGCGCATAGCCGTAGCAGCCGGCTTTCGTCGTGACCGGGACGCTGAAGCCCTTGCTGGCATCGCCGTCGAGGCCGGTCATGGCGGCGCAAGGCGCCGGCAGGCCCAACTGGGCGGCCATGTGTTCGAGCCAGATCTTGCCGGAGAATTCAGGGCCGGTGCCGGTGGCGCCGTTGATGGCGTATTTGCCGCCGCCCAGTGCCTTCACGCCGCCGACCGCGTAGGTGCCGAGATCGGACAGGCTGTCGCCGAAGGAGACTTGCGAACCGAATTTGACCCGGATGGTTTGATCGCCGGCATCGGGTTTGCCGCTGTTGCCGCTGCAACCTGCCAGAACGGCCGCCATGGCCATGACTGCGAGCGCAATTTTCGTTTGTCGCATTGTGTCTCCTTAGAAATTTATTCTACTAATCGAACGTACGTGCTATTAGGCAATCCGCGTAATATGCCAGCCGGACACATCCTTGTATAGGGCAATTTTGTAAATTACTCAACTAACTGAGGGCGTATTCTAACGGGCAGTTAACGTGCGCGGAAGAAGTCCCGTGCGGCGCGCAGGCAAAAAGGCGCAACCAGTCCCGCGTGGTACGCGTCCCTGACCGCGGCATCACCGGAGCCGCCGCTGACAGCGGCATTGATCTTGACCGCACTCTTCGCGGCCAGGAACCCCAGCTTGGCTTGGGCATAGTCATCGCCCAGGCCCGGCGTACTGTCGACATTCACCACATGCAGCGGGGCGCCGGTCTTCTGTGCGCGGTAAAAATCAGCGGCTGCCGTGGTGTTGTAAAACGGCACAATCGGATCGCTGTCGCCGCCACACAGCAACAGCGGCGCCGACGGTCCATAGTTGCGCAAATCATTGCGCAACAGCCATTTGCGCAGCGGTTGCACCGGCGCGCACGCCAGTGGCTTTTCCGCCGTGGCGTTACACGGATTGTTGCGCATGTCGGCAGTCACGCTGTCGCGGTACGCGGTGCGCACCAGGTTGTTATCGCCAAAGAAAGCCTCATGGCCGCTGGTCTGCGGCACGGAATTGCCGGCAAACAGCGCCTTTTCCGGCAAACGGCCGCTACCAGCCAGGTCGCCCAGGGTTTGCGTGCCCGGCAACAGGGTTTCAATGCCGGCGGCATAGCGGCTTTCATACATGTCCGGGGCATTCGCATAGGCGCCCTCGCCGGCGCGCTGCGCGGCGGTCGTCAGCATCGGCAGGAACGCGGTGGCGCCGGTGGTCGGCGCGCCGCCAAAGATCGCCTCGCCAAACTTCAGCAAGGCGTAGGGACCGGACAAGCCGGCCGCCCCCGCCACGGAAAATTCCGTCGGATAGCGCAATTGCATGGCGCGCTGCGTGGCGACCGCCACGTGGCCGCCCTGCGAATACCCCGTCACAAACAGTTTGGAGGCGCCCAGCACTTGCGGGAACGCCTTGCGGGCCGCGCGCAGTCCATCGATCATGTCGGCGGCCTGCTGCTCGGCGTCGAGGTAAGCGTGGTAAGGCAGCGACGACCCGGCATAACCCGCATAGTTGGGCGCCACCACGATAAAGCCCTGGGCCGCAAAGATGCCCGCCACCAGGCGCGCTTCGGTGCCGGCCAAGTTGGTCATGTCATACGATTTCAGCGGCGAGGTGCCGTGCGCGTACAGCAGCACCGGACGGGCGCCCGTGCACGCCGGGTCCGTACCGGACGGCAGGTAGACCGCCGCCGACGCTTCCGTCGCTTCAAACCCGGACCCCACGGTGTTGTAGCGCACGGTCTGCACCGAAACCGCGCACACCGGTGTGCTGGTAATGCCGCTGGCGCCATATTGGGCGCCGTCCAGCATTTGCTTGAATTGCTGCGGTTCGAGCGTGTTGACGGCGACGCCGTTGACCATGACGGGGACCATGGACGGGCCGCCGACCAGCGTGCCGCGCTGCGGCGCCGGCGGTTGCGGCAAAACCACCACGCCGCCGCTGCTGGGGATACCGTTGCTGCCGCCGCTGCCGCCGCCGCAGGCGGTCAGCGCCACAGCGGCTAGCAACGTGAATGTGTGACGCATGTACTGCTCCCGATTAAACAATCGGGTCAGAATAGCAGACTGATGTGATCTAAGGACTTGCGGAATTGAAAAAGTCGCGCGCCGCCATCAGGCAAAAGCTGGCAGCGAGCCGACTGTGGTAACGGTCAGACACTGCCTTGTTAGGATCATTACCCTTTTTGGCAGCATCCTGCACCAGGTTGTGCAATTCACGCGCAAAACCCTGTTTTTGCGCCAGGTAGGCATCCTGTGCCTGGATGGTTTCCAGGTCGACCAGCACGGTGGCGGCGCCATGCGCGTTGTAGTACGCGCTGGCGCTTTCCGCATTGGCAAACGGCACCACGGGATCGCGCGCACCGCCGCACAACAGCAGTGGCGCTTGTGGCACAAAGCTGCGCAGGTCGTTTTTCACCATCCATTTGCGCAAGCCGTGTTCCGGGGCGCAGGCCAGCGGTTCGGCCAGGTCGCCGCGGCACGGATGCGCCGCCATGTCTTGCAGGTAGGCGTTGCGGTAGCTGGTGCGGACCAGGTTGCGGTCGGCAAAGAACGCGGACGCATCGACCGCCTGGGGTTGGGAATCGCGGGCAAACAGCGCGCCTTTCGGTAGCTTGCCCTTGCTAACCAAGTCATCGAGTTTCACCTTGGTCGGCAGCAGCGCTTCAATGCCTTCGGCATAACGGGCTTCATACAGATCTTCCGGCGCAGCATACAGCGCCGCCCCAGCGCGCTGGCCGGACGTGGTCAGCAGCGGCAGGTAAGCCGTGATGCCCGTGCTGGGACGCCCGCTGAAGATATCGTCGGCCATCTGCGTCAATGCGTACGGGCCGGACAGGCCGGCCGCCGCCGTCACCTTGAATTCTTCCGCGTGATGCTGCTGGATCGCGCGCTGCGTGGCCAGCGCCACAAAGCCGCCCTGCGAATAGCCCGTCAAGAACAGCCGCTGCGAGGGCTGCAATCCCAGCGCGCCATAGGCGGCGCGGGCCGCGCGCAGGGCATCGATCATGTCGGCGGCCTGCTGTTCCGCGTTCAGGTAGGGGTGGTAGGGCAGCGACGACACGCCATAGCCCGCGTAATCCGGCGCCACCACGATATAGCCCTGCGCCACGAACATGGCGGCCACCAGCCGCGCTTCGCCATTGAGCCGCGCCATGCTGAAGGTCTTATCGAGCACGGTGCCGTGCGCATACAACAGGACAGGACGGGGGCCGCTGCAGGCCGGGTCTTTGCCGGACGGCGCCATGATGACCGCGCCCGCATCCGTCGGCTCGCCCTGCCCGCCCACGGTCTGGTAGCGCAGGCTGTGGATGGCAATTGCGCAACGCGGTTCGCCGGTGATGTTCAGCAAGCCGTCACGCCGCTTCAACAGCGTGCGCAACAACGGCGGTTCCAGCTTGTCGATGGTGTCGGTGACGACGTCGATCGGCACCAGCGTGGGCCCCGACAGCAGGGTGCCCCGCGCTGGCGCTTGGCGCGCCAGCTGGACCGCGACCGTCCCTGCCACCGTGGCGCTGCCGCCGGCCATGGCGGGGGCATAGGCAGGCGCGGTGCTGACGGCAACGGCGGCATGAGACGGATCGGAAGGGTCGGACGGGCGCTCGGCGGCGCCAGCGGGAGCCATTGCCGAAGTGACAGCAATGACAAGGACAAATGCATACAAGCGCAAGACCATGGCTGGCCTCCTATTCTTGTTATGCGCGCCGGTTTTGAACCGGCGTGGCACTGTTCATCAGTACCACTCAACAATACCAGAATAGCAGATGCGTGCGAGGACACGCTGTGTGCGTGTGCGCACACAGCCATGTGTTTACGGCGACGGTTGCAACAGCCGGTCGACGATGCCGGCCGCGCCAAACGCGGCGCGGCGCAAGCGGTCATTCACGCCCAGCCAGGCATCGGTGTGCGGCGGCGCTTCCACCAGGATCAGTGGCGCATCGCTTTGGTCCATCGCGCGCAATGCCGCATACAGGCCAAAGGCATAGCCTGGCGCGTCGGACGGCATGTGCTGGTGCGCGCTGAACGCGCCGGCAGGCAGGCCCCCGTTGTCGCAATAATGGATGACGGCAGCCTGGTGGCCCTTGGCCGCCAGTTGCGCCAGCACCTCGGACAAGCGCGCGGCGTCCACCAGCGCCACCGGCGCTTTCGGCGCGTAATGCGATTCCAGCGTGCCGGAGGCGCGCGGTGCGCCCTGGTCCGGCAAGTTCGGCATCACGCCGATCACATCGCAGATATCCTGCGCGCCGATATGGCCGGGACGCAGCAGCACGGGGCCGTGGGTAGCGAGGCGGGACAGGTCGAGGATGGTCGATTCAATGCCCACCTGGCTGGAACCGCCATCGAGCACGGCCACGCGCAGGCTGCGCGCGGTATCGAACACGCGGGCGTCGGGGTTTTCCATGCGCTTGGTGATCATGGCCGCCACCGCGTGCGCCGCGGTTTCCGCCATGCCGGCAGCATCGAGCACATCGGCGCCGAATTCATCGCGCACGTGCTGCGCGGTGGTCGGGCTGACATTGCCGAACTTGTTGGCCGACGGCGCCGCCACGCCCCCTTTGCCGCCTTTGAACGCCGACAACAGGGCAATCGCCACCGGGTGCGACGGGCAGCGCAAACCCACCGTATCCTGGCCGCCGGAGACGGCGTCAGGAATTTGCGGATGGCGTTTCAGGATCAAGGTCAGCGGGCCGGGCCAGAAGGCGTCGACCAGCTGGCGCGCCGCCGGCGGGATGTCCGTGACCCAGTAATCGAGGTCGGCGCCGGGCGCCACGTGCACGATCACAGGATGGTCATTGGGACGGCCCTTGGCGGCATAAATCCGCGCCACGGCGGCGGGATTTTCCGCATCCGCGCCGAGGCCGTACACCGTCTCGGTGGGAAACGCCACCAGGCCGCCGGATTCAAGAATCGCGGATGCCTGGCCCAGGACCTTTTGGTCGATATTGCTCATGCTCACTACACCGCTCACGCAGGAATACCCAGGATAGCGCACGCGGCGTGCAACTGGCGCTGCGCATCGTCCAGCGTGGCGCTAATAAACGTGATGTGGCCCATCTTGCGGCCACGGCGCGGATCATCCTTGCCATACAGGTGCAAACACGCGCCCGGCAAGCCCAGCATCTGGTCCCAGGCCGGCGTGCGCGGGGTATCGCTGCCATCTTCGAACCAGACGTCGCCGAGGATGTTGAGCATCACGGCCGGCGAATGCTGGCGCACGTCGCCCAGCGGCAGGCGCGCCATGGCGCGCACTTGCTGTGCAAACTGGCTGGTGGCGCAGGCATCGATGGTGTAATGGCCGCTGTTGTGCGGACGCGGCGCCATTTCATTGACGACCAGGGTGCCGTCGGTCAGGACGAAGAACTCGATGCACAGCACGCCGACATAACCGAGTTCGGCCACGATGGCGGTGGCCGCCGCCTGCGCCGCCTGCGCGCACGCGGCCGAGATATTCGGGCCCGGCACGGTGGTGGTAAACAGGATGCCGTCGCGGTGCACGTTTTCCGCGATCGGATACACCACCGACGCGCCATCCGCGCCCCGTGCCGTCAGCACCGACACTTCATAGGCCAGCGGCAGCATTTTCTCCAGCAGGCAGGTGACCTTGCCCATGGCTTCAAAGGCGTTGCGCACGTCGTCGCGCGACTTCACGCGCACTTGCCCCTTGCCGTCGTAACCCATGCGCACGGTTTTCAAAATACCGGGCAACAAGTCATCGGTGATCGCATCGATGTCGTCCTGGGATGCGATGACCTTGTGCGGCGCCGGCAAAACACCGGACTTCGGCGCGCAACCGACAAAGAAGCGTTTTTCCGCAATCCGGTCTTGCGCAACCGAGACGCCATGGGCGTTCGGCGCGACAAACACGGTTTGCGCCAGGCGCGACAGCGAGTCGGCCGGCACGTTTTCAAACTCGGTCGTGACCGCCACGCACTGCTTCGCCAATTCGTCGAGACCGTTGGCGTCGCTGTAACCGGCATTGACCAGGCGCTGCGCGACTTGTCCGGCCGGACAATCGGCGGCGGGTTCCAGCACGGCCACCTGGTAACCCATGCTTTGCGCGGCCTGCGCAAACATGCGGCCCAGTTGGCCGCCGCCCATCACACCCAGCCAGCTCGGCGGGTTATGTGCATTATCGGCGCTGTTACTCATTCATTCACCGGCAACGTCATCGCTTGCGCCGCCGCCGTTTGCGTGGCGCGGAATTCCAGCAGCTTGGCCGCCAGCGCATCGTCGGTGGTGGCGATAATGGCCACGGCCGTCAGCGCCGCATTGGCGGCGCCCGCTTCGCCGATGGCGAAGGTCGATACGGGCACGCCTTTCGGCATTTGCACGATCGACAGCAGCGAATCTTCGCCGCGCAGGTATTTCGACGGCACCGGCACACCCAGCACCGGCACGATGGTCATGGCCGCCACCATGCCTGGCAAGTGGGCGGCGCCGCCGGCGCCGGCGATGATGGCGCGCAGGCCGCGCTCGCGGGCGCTTTTCGCGTACGCATACATTTCATCGGGCATGCGGTGGGCCGAGATCACTTGCGCTTCAAACGGCACGCCGAACTGCTTGAGGATGTTGGTAGCGTTTTGCATCACGTCCCAGTCCGAGGACGAACCCATGATGACGCCGACCAGTGGTTTGTTCACGTCAGTCATCGCTTACACCTTCAGCTTTTCGCCGGTCAGGCGTTCGATGGCTTCGAAATACTTGGCCTGGGTCTTGTTGATGACGTCCGCTGGCAGCGCCGGCGCGGGAGCGGTCTTGCCCCAGTCGGTCAGGGTTTCCAGGTAATCGCGCACGAATTGCTTGTCGAACGATGGCGGCGACATGCCTGGCGCGTACGAATCGGCTGGCCAGAAGCGCGACGAGTCGGCCGTCAGCACTTCATCCATCAGGTGCATCACGCCATTGTCATCGAGGCCGAATTCAAACTTGGTGTCGGCGATGATGATGCCCTTGGTGGCGGCGTATTCCGATGCGGCCTTGTACAGGGCGATCGAGACGTCGCGCATTTTCGCGGCGAGTTCCGCGCCGATGCGGCTTTCCATTTCAGCAAAGCTGATGTTTTCATCATGCTCGCCCAGATCGGCCTTGGCGGCCGGGGTGAACAGGGGCTCAGGCAGCTTCTCGGCCTGTTGCAAGCCTTCCAGTAGCTGGATGCCGCAGACGGAACCCGTTGCCTGGTAATCTTTCCAGCCCGAACCGATGATGTAGCCGCGCACCACGGCTTCCACCATGATCGGCTTCAAACGCTTGGCCACCACTGCACGGCCTTTGACCTGCTCCACTTCATCGGCCGCAACAACCGACTCTGGCGCCACGCCGGTCAGGTGGTTCGGCACGATATGGCCCAGTTTCTCGAACCAGAAATCGCTCATCTGGTTCAGCACCATGCCTTTGCCGGGAATCGGTTCGTTCATGACGACATCGAAGGCGGACAGGCGGTCGGTGGTGACGATCAGGATCTTGTCGTCGCCTACGGCGTAGTTGTCACGGACTTTGCCGTGACCCAGCAATGGCAGGGACTTGATGGAGGATTGGTAGAGGCTGTTCATAGCGGAGGGGATTTGTAGATATGCAAAACCGGCGGCCCTGAAAAGAGCCGCCGGCTGGAAAGTCGGGCTTGTGGTGAGCCCGTCCAAAAACAGAATTTTACTTCACAATCTGGGCCAGCGCGCCGGCCTTGTAACGCTCGGCCATCTTGTCCAGCGGCAGCGGCTTGATCTTGCCAGCCTGGCCTTCGCAGCCGAATGCCAGCAGGCGGGCCTTGACGATTTCCTCGGCGGCGGCACGGGCCGGCTTCAGGTAATCGCGCGGGTCGAATTTCGATGGATTTTCGAACAGGTATTTACGGATCGCAGCGGTCATCGCCAGGCGGATGTCGGTGTCGATGTTGATCTTGCGAACGCCGTGACGGATGCCTTCCTGGATTTCTTCGACTGGCACGCCATAGGTTTCTTTCATGTCACCGCCGAATTCGCGGATGATGGCCAGCAGATCCTGTGGCACCGACGACGAACCGTGCATCACCAGGTGGGTGTTCGGGATGCGCGCGTGGATTTCCTTGATGCGGTCGATCGCCAGGATGTCGCCGGTTGGCTTGCGGGTGAATTTATAAGCACCGTGCGAGGTGCCGATCGCGATTGCCAGCGCGTCGCACTGGGTGCGCTCGACGAAGTCGGCGGCCTGGGCCACGTCGGTCAGCAATTGTTCGCGGGTCATGGTGCCGTCGGCGCCGTGGCCGTCTTCCTTGTCACCCTTCATGGTTTCCAGCGAACCGAGCACGCCCAGTTCCGCTTCCACCGTCACGCCGATCGCGTGCGAGAATTTCACCACTTCGCGCGACACGTCGACGTTGTATTCATACGAAGCCACCGATTTGCCGTCCGCTTCCAGCGAACCGTCCATCATGACCGACGTGAAGCCCGAACGGATCGCGGCCATGCAGACTGCCGGCGACTGGCCGTGGTCCTGGTGCATGACGACCGGGATGTGCGGATACGCTTCCACAGCGGCGTCGATCAGGTGGCGCAGGAACGCTTCACCGGCGTATTTACGGGCGCCGGCCGACGCTTGCATGATCACCGGGCTGTTCAGCGCGTCGGCGGCAGCCATGATGGCTTGCACTTGTTCCAGGTTGTTGACGTTGAAAGCTGGAATGCCATAGCCGTTTTCTGCGGCGTGGTCCAGCAACTGGCGCATGGATACGAGGGACATGGTAAAACTCCAATAACAATGATAAAAAAGAAATCTTTACGCGGCGTCAGGCAAACTCGCCGACTTTGACGATCTTCAGGGCATTGGTGCCCCCCACCTGGCCCATGGGTTCACCCCATGTGACGACGATCATGTCGCCCTTGCGGACGATGCCATATTCCACCAGCAGCTCTTCCGCTTCCTTCAGCACGATCGCGCTGTCGGTGCCCTGCTGCAGCTGGTAGGCGCGCACGTTGCGGTACAGCGACGCCTTGCGCGCCGTGGTCACGCTCGGGGTCAGCGCGAAAATCGGGGTATCGATGCTGTGGCGGCTCATCCACAGCGCCGTGGAGCCGGATTCCGTCAGCGCCACGATGGCTTTCACGCGCAAATGGTGCGCCGTAAACAGCGCGCCGTACGCGATCGACTGATCGATGCGGGTAAATGTCACGTTGAGGAAGTCGGCGTCGAGCTTGTTGTATTCGGATTGCTCGGCCTCGACGCAAATGGCCGCCATCATTTCGACGGTTTCAATCGGGTATTTGCCGGCGGCGGTTTCCGCCGACGCCATCACGGCATCGGTGCCGTCCAGCACGGCATTGGCCACGTCCGACACTTCGGCGCGGGTCGGCACCGCGTTGACGATCATCGACTCCATCATCTGGGTCGCCGTGATCGCCAGTTTGTTGGCTTCGCGCGCCATTTTGATCATGCGCTTTTGCAGCGCCGGCACGGCGGCATTGCCCACTTCCACCGCGAGGTCGCCGCGCGCCACCATGATGCCGTCGGAGGCGCCCAGGATTTCAGCCAGCGCCGGAATCGCTTCGGCGCGTTCGATCTTGGCGATCATCATCGGCTTGTGGCGGTATGGCTCGCCGGCGATATTGGCCAATTGGCGCGCCATCGCCATGTCGGTGGCGTTTTTCGGGAACGAGATGGCCAGGTAATCAGCCTGGAAGCTCATCGCGGTCTTGATGTCTTCCATGTCCTTGGCGGTCAGCGCCGGCGCGGTCAGGCCGCCACCCTGGCGGTTGATGCCCTTGTTGTTCGACAGTTCACCGCCGATTTTCACGGTGGTGTGAATTTCACTGCCCACCACCCGCACCACGGTCAGCACGATCAGGCCGTCGTTCAACAGCAAGGTGTCGCCCGTATGCACGTCGGACGGCAGCGCCTTGTAATCGAGGCCGACTTTTTCCTGGGTGCCCAGTTCGCCGTTTTCACCCCATTTCGCATCGAGGATGAAAGGATCGCCATTGGCCAGTTCGATCTTGCCGTTTTCGAATTTGCCGATGCGGATTTTCGGTCCCTGCATGTCCGCCATGATCGCCACTTCGCGCCCGCATTCCGCCGCCGCGCGGCGCACCAGGGTCGCGCGGTCGATATGGTCTTGCGCTTTACCGTGCGAGAAATTCAGGCGGACGACATCGACGCCGGCCCGGATCATTTTGCACAAGACATCAAAGTCGGTGGAGGCTGGACCGATGGTGGCGACGATTTTAGTACCGCGGGACATAGGGTTCCTTCGCTGGGGTGGGCCGGGCGGCGTCCCTCCAGTGCATGCGGCGCCGCACCTTGCGGTGGGGCGCCAGGCATCCGCCGGCGGGACGGAATTACTGCTGCTTGCTGCTTCTTACTTGCTGTGACGCTGGGTCAGGATTTCCACGGCTGGCAGAATCTTGCCTTCCAGGAACTCCAGGAAAGCGCCGCCACCGGTAGAGATATAACCAATTTTATCGGCAATGTCATATTTTGCAATCGCTGCCAGCGTATCACCGCCCCCGGCGATCGAATATGCTTTGGAATCGGCGATCGCCAGCGCCAGGGTCTTGGTGCCCTCGCCGAACTGGTCGAATTCAAACACGCCGACCGGGCCATTCCACACCACGGTGCCGGCTGCGGCGATTTTCTCCGCCAGCAGTTTCGCCGTTTGCGGGCCGATATCGAGGATCATGTCGTCGTCGGCCACATCTGCCACGGCTTTCACGGTGGCCACGGCGGTCGGCGCGAATTCCTTGGCGCAGACGACATCCACGGGAATCGGCACTTCGGCGCCGCGCTTGGCCATGATTTCGATGATGGCCTTGGCTTCGTCCAGCAAATCGTTTTCCACCAGCGACTTGCCGATGTTCAGGCCGGACGCCTTCATGAAGGTGTTGGCAATGCCGCCGCCGACGATCAGGCCGTCGACTTTTTCCGACAGGGCTTTCAGGATCGACAGCTTGGACGATACTTTGGAGCCGGCCACGATGGCCAGCAATGGACGGGCCGGGGCGCCCAGCGCCTTGCCCAGCGCGTCGAGTTCGGCCGCCAGCAGCGGACCGGCCGCGGCGATCGGCGCGAACTTGGCGATACCGTGGGTCGAGGCTTCCGCGCGGTGCGCGGTGCCGAACGCGTCGTTGACGTACACGTCGCACAGCTGGGCCATTTTCTGGGCCAGTTCATCCGAATTTTTCTTTTCGCCCTTGTTGACGCGGACGTTTTCCAGCAAGACCACCTGGCCGTTTTGCAGGTTGTCCAGGCCAGCGCCATCGACCCAGTTCTGCTTCAGTTCCACCGGCTGGCCCAGCAGCTCGGACAGGCGCTGCGCGACGGGCGCCAGGCTGTCTTCGGCCTTGAATTCACCTTCGGTCGGACGGCCCAGGTGCGACGTCACCATGACTTTGGCGCCGGCATCCAGGGCGGCGCGGATGGCCGGCACGGAAGCGCGAACACGGGTGTCTTCGGTGATGTTGCCGGCGTCATCTTGCGGAACGTTGAGGTCGGCGCGGATGAAAACGCGTTTTCCTTGCAGTTGTGGGAGCAGGTCTTGCAGGCGGGTGAAATTCAGGACAGCTTGCATGGCTAGGCTAGGGGCAAAGTGTTGGAAAGCCGCTATTCTACCGCAATGCAGCACCGGATTCGTTTAAAAAACGTGCAACAGCCTGAGTGCCGTGAAGAAGGCCATGCCGAAAATTATGGTTTCCAGCATGTTGCGCCGTAGTAAATAAAATACAACAGAAACCAGCGCCGACACCAGTTTCGGGTTGCTGTAGTCGAAGTGCACCTGCCCTGCCGGGCCGAGCAATAAATCCGGCGCGACAATGGCCGCCAGCGCGCAGGCCGGGGCGTAACGCAGCACTTCATGCACGCGCTTTGGGATATTGATATGGTGGCCCACCACCCAGAACGACGCGCGGGTCGCGGCCGTGGCCACGGCCAGCGCCACGATGGTCAGCCAGATTTCCCAGTCAGCCACGGCGCATCCCCTTGAGTTTATCGGTCAATTCCTCGGCCGCCATGGCCGACACCATGCCCACCAGCACCGCCGCCAGCAAGCCCAGTTTATAAGGCAGCGCATGGCCCCAAACCGCCACACCGCCCGCCACCAATACCCCCACCAGCGCCGGCCGGTTGGCGATCAGCGGCACCAGGATGCACATGATGGCCAAGGTGCCGGCAAAGCCCAGGCCCCATTCGGCCGGCACGGCGCTGCCGGCAAAAATGCCGGCAATCGAACCGATTTGCCACGCTGCCCAGTTGGGATACATTAAGCCGGTTAAATACGACAGCTTGCCGCGCTGCGGCTGCTCCGATGGATAACGCTGCAGGAACAGGGCCGAGGTCATGTCGCCGGACGCATAGCCCAACAGGAAACGTTTGCGTAATGGCAAGTGCTGGAAATGCGGCGCCAGCAAGACGGAAAAGATCACAAAGCGCAGGTTGACGGCGATCGCCGTGCAAAACACCACCCAGACCGGCGCGCCGGCGGCGATCAGCGGCAACGCCGCCAATTGTGCGGAACCGGCGAACGCCAGGAAGGTCATGCCCAGCGCCTGCGCGATGGTCAGGCCACTCTTGACCATCGCCACGCCCACCACCAGGCCCCAGGCGCCGATGCCGAACAGGGTCGGCATGCCATCCTTCAAGCCATCGCGCCAGGCGGCTTCGTCGTGGGAATCAATGTCGGAGGGATGCGGCGGCGGCGCGCGGTGAGGTTCGGTCATGTCAAAAGATTGGCCATGCACGATTTGCAATTAGTTATCAACCAAGTTGCAATTATGGAATGTATCGCCGCAGGCTAGTGCTGGAATCAGCCGCTATTCTACCGATGATTTTTGCTGGCCGCCCGAATCCGTTAAAATCTGTGCTTTATCAGTTACCGCATCCGGAGATAGCCAAGATGAGCAATGCCACCACCCCAGCAGTCGAACTCGAAGGCAAGGATTTGCCGGCACACTGCCCGAACCCAGCGATGCCACTGTGGTCGTCGCACCCGCGCGTCTTCCTCGACTTCCACGACGGCCAGGCCAAGTGCCCGTACTGCGGCACCGCCTACCGCCTGAAGCCGGGCACGGTGGTTTCTCACCATTAATTTGTGAATGCCCGGAGCGCACCATGCCCACCAAAAGAAAGCAGTTGAACGGCAGCGCCGCTGAAGTCGAAGCTGCTTTTTACGATGCGCTGAACCGGGCCGATGTCGATGCCTTGATGGCGCTGTGGGCCGATGACGATGAAATCGCCTGCATCCATCCGGGCGGCCCGCGCCTCGTGGGCCACCGCGCGATCCGCGAATCCTGGTCGATCATCCTCGAGCATGGGGGTTTGCACATCATGCCGTCCGTGCTGCATGAAACCCATAACCTGATGTGCTCGATCCACTCCGTGGTGGAAGGCGTCACCGCCGCCAGCGGCGAAGCGGCGCACCTCATCGCCAGCAATGTCTATATCAAGACGCCGAAAGGCTGGCGCATTGTGCTGCACCACGTATCGGTCGCGCCCGGTCCCGTGCCGATTGAAAATCCGGCGCAAATACTGCATTGACCTGATGAAGTACACCGCCCCCTTCTGGCTGCCCAGCGGCCACCTGCAAACGATTTATCCGGCCACGTGCATCCGCAAACCGGACGTCCCGTTCCGGCGCGAGCGCTGGCCCACGCCGGACGGCGATTTCATTGATGTGGATTTCGTCGATGGCGATGCCGATAAACCGTTTGTCGTGCTGTTCCATGGCCTGGAAGGTTCGTCCAACAGCCACTATGCGCGCGCCATGATGGCGGAATTGAAAGCGCGGCGCTGGTCCGGCGCGGTGCCGCATTTCCGCGGCTGCTCGGGCGAGCCCAACCTTGCGCCCCGCTTTTACCATTCCGGCGACGCCGGCGAAGTCGACTGGATCGTGCGCCGTTTGCATACGCAGGCGCGGGCCGTCCCATGCAGCCGCTTTTATGCCACCGGCGTGTCGCTGGGCGGCAATGCCCTGTTGCGCTGGCTGGGCGAATCGCAATCCCAGGCCGGCTTTGTCGATGCGGCCGCGGCCGTGTCCGCCCCGCTCGACCTGGCGCGCGGCGGCGATGCCCTGTCGCGTGGTTTCAACCGCGTCTACACCCGCATGTTTTTGAAGACGCTGAAACCCAAATGCATCGCCAAGCTGAAGCAATTCCCCGGCTTGTATGACCTGGCGGCGCTGCAGGCGGCCAACGATTTATATGCCTTCGATAACGTGGTGACGGCGCCGCTGCACGGTTACCGCGATACCGATGATTACTGGCACCGCGCCAGCGCCAGACATGTGCTGACGGACATCACCGTGCCGACCCTGGTGCTGAATGCGCTGAACGATCCCTTCCTGCCCGGCATTCACTTGCCGCGCGAGGCGGCGCCGTGTGTCACATTGGACTATCCTGAACAGGGTGGCCACGTGGGATTTGCAGCCGGCGGCGTGCCGGGCAGCCTGGCTTGGCTGCCGCAGCGCTTGCTGCAATTCCTTGAAAACCCCGCCACCAGCACCGCTGGCGCGGCCGTGCAATCCTGCGAGGCGTAACCATGGACGAGATCGTCAAACAGGCGCTGGCGAAATGGCCGAACGTGCCGCACTGCTATGGCTGGCTGGGCCTCGATGCGAGGGGCAACTGGCGCATGCGCGACGAGCGCGCCCAGCATTTCAATTTGCCGGGCGACAAACTGACCCATCCCGCGCTGGTGGGGTTTATTGTCCGCAATTACGACCGCGACGAACGGGGCTGCTGGTATTTCCAGAATGGGCCGCAGCGCGTGTATGTGAACCTGGAAGCCGCACCATTTGTATGCCGCACCGACCCGGTCCACGGCTATGTGCTACATACGGGCGCGCCGCTGGGGGCAATCGATGCCGCGTGGCTGACGGATGAGGGCCACCTGGTATTGCGCAGCGGCGCGATCGTGGCGCAACTCGATGACCGCGACATGGCGCAGGCCATGGCGCAATTTGTCCCGCCAGGCGACGAGGCGCTGAGCGCATGGATGGACGGTGGAGACATCGCGCTGAAACTGGGTCCGGTGCCAGTGCAGCGGTTGGACACGGCGGACATGGCGGCAACATTCCAATTCCAACGGACGCCGGCCCCGTAAAGTCACGGCTCCTTGTACTTGTCCCCCATCGCCTCCTTGCGGCGCTGCTTGAATTCCCGCTCGCGCGCATCGATCTGCGACTGGTCATAAAACGACGCGTCGGCCGACTTGCGCGCCAGCCCCAGCTGGTCGATCGCCGCCAGCATGCCGCCTTGCAGCATGTACGATTCCGCCAGCGCCATATGCTGCAAAGCAATCTTGCCCTGCTTGGCATACGCTTCCGCCAATAAATCAAATCCTTCCGGCTCTTCGCGGTATTGTTGCACCTGGTCGCGCAGGAAGCGCGCCGCTTCCTCCAGCTTGCCGGACACGATCATTGCTTTCGCATACTGGTGCACGATGCCGCGCGACAGCGGGTATTTCAAATGCGCGCTTTCCGCCTCGGCCAGCGCAGCGGCGATCACGGGCGCATTGCTTTCCTGCGCCAGCTTGATGTCCAGCGCCAGGTTGATAAAGACTGTCGGCGCCGCATCTTGCCGCGCCACGCCGAACGCCCCCGGCGGTGGCGGCGCACCGACGGTCGCACGCGCCTTGTCGAGCCAACCCTGTGCGGCGGCAAAGTCGCCTTTCTTTAACATGGCAAACGCCAGGCCATACTGGCCCGCGGTTTTTTGCTGGCGGTTATCCTGCAACAGCAAATCCTGGAAGGTGCGAATCGATTCCGCCAGGCCCTGCGTACTTTCATCCTGCAGCACGCGGGCGCGGGCGCGGATCAAATGGAACGACAGGCTGTCGGCGCGCTGGCGGTAGGGCTGCTCACGGATACGGGCCTGGATATCGGCAATCCGCTCGGTGGTCAACGGGTGCGTCAACAGGTAAGCGGGAACGTTATCGCTGTAATTGCGGCTGGCCGTTTGCATGCGCTGGAAAAATCCCACCATGCCGCTGGTGTCATAACCCGCCTCGCCCATGATCTGGAACCCCACGCGGTCAGCTTCCCGCTCCGCATCGCGCCCGAAATTCAACTGGCGCTGGATGGCCAGGCCCTGCCCGCCCATCATCACGCCCATCGCCACGTCCGGACTCGATTTCATGGCCAGTGCGGCCAGGATCATCGCGGCCAGCGGAATCAGCGCATCGGTCTTTTGCTGGCCCAACTGGCGCGCAATATGGCGCTGCGCCACGTGGCCGATTTCATGTCCCAGCACGGACGCCAGTTCCGATTCGTTTTGCGCCGCCAGCAGCAGCGCGGAATGCACGCCGATAAAACCGCCGGGCAACGCGAACGCATTGAGCTGGTTGTCGCGCACGGCAAAGAAGCCATAGTCAAAGCTGGCCTCGCCCCGGGCGCCCGGATGGGCCGCCACCAGCTTGTTGCCCAACTCGTTCAAGTATTCGAGGATCGGGGCGTCGTCGAGATAATCCTTGTTGCTGCGGATCTCGTACATGATTTGCTCGCCCAGCTTGCGCTCCATCAGGGGCGACAATTCCTGCCGTTCCGTATCCCCCAGGCTGGGCAAATTGATCGGCTTGGACGGCGTCATTTGCGCGCCGCCTTGCGGCGCTGCGAACAGTAAGGAAATCGCGAGGGGGATTATCAGGCGCGATGAAAAACGTTGGAGAGTCACGATGCTATGATACCTATCAACACCAGCTAAGAATCCAACTATACATGAACAACACCAGCAATGACGAGAACGCAGGCCTGACCCACTTTGACGCCGCAGGACAGGCGCATATGGTCGATGTCGGCGGCAAGCAGGAAACCCACCGCATCGCGGTGGCCAGCGGCAAGATCAAAATGAAGCCGGAAACCCTGGCCATCATCGTATCGGGCTCGGCCAAGAAAGGCGACGTGCTGGGCATTGCCCGCATTGCCGCCATCATGGCGTCCAAGCGCACCAGCGATTTGATCCCCTTGTGCCATCCACTGGCGCTGACCAAAGTCGCGGTGGAATTCGACGTCGATGAACCCGCCGCCACCGTTCACTGCCGCGCGCAAGTGGAAACCTACGGCAAGACCGGGGTGGAAATGGAAGCGCTGACGGCCGTGCAGGTGGGGTTATTGACGATCTACGACATGTGCAAGGCGGTCGACCGGGGCATGGTGATGTCCGACATCCGGGTCATGGAAAAGCATGGCGGCAAGTCGGGTGACTGGAGTGTGACCAGTTAAGTTATTGATTTGACTTGTTCAACTCACTTCCGTTCCTGCCATTGCTGCTGTAAGCACCCGGCGCCAACATAGACAGTAGATCGTTAGTTCCGCTGATTTTCTGATTCTTGTCCCACGTTTGTCCCAATAGGAAAACGTAATGGCATCGATCAGACAACGTGCAGGCTCGTGGCAGGCACGCGTACGCCGCAAAGGCTACCCCGACGAAGTAAAGTCTTTCGCCACAAAGACCGAAGCACAGACATGGGCAAGGAGCCTTGAATCCGCAATGGATAAAGGCGCCCATGAATCGGCACGTTCAGCAAAGGACATTCTCTTATCCGACCTGCTCAAGCGCTACCGGGATGAAGTTAGTCCCACCAAACGCAGCATGGAGCGGTAGCACTACACCATTCACTTCCTGCTAAGGCACAAGATTGCTGCCTATAGCATGGACAAAATCACGCCGTCCGTGGTTGCCAGCTTCCGCGATGAGCACCTGAAGTCCATATCCGCAGGCACGATCATTCGTGACCTCAGCATTCTGTCCAGCGTCATTTCTCACGCACGCCGGGAATGGGGTCTACCCACACCAAACCCCTGCGCACTGGTTCGCAAACCAACTACACCTCAAGGCCGTAGCAGGCTCCTTGCTGCCGACGAGGAAGCTGCCCTGCTGCATGAATTGAGGCCGATACGGAGGCGCAGCCCATGGATGGTGCCATTAGTGTCGCTGGCGCTGGAAACAGCTATGCGGCGAGGTGAATTGCTCGCGCTACAGTGGGAACACGTCAACTTGAGCGCGCAGACTGCGTATCTGCCTATAACGAAGAACGGTACGTCTCGCGTTGTTCCGCTATCGAAGAAAGCCGTATCGATTCTTGATGCCCTTCCTCGGCATGACAGCGGCATGGTTTTTCCGCTTTCGTACATGGTGGTGAACAACTGCTTTGTCGCTGCTTGTGAGCGTGCAGGCATCGTGGACTTGCACTTTCATGACCTCCGGCACACCGCGACCAGCAAACTTGCTGAGAAGCTGCCGAATGTAATTGAACTGGCGTCGGTAACTGGACACCAGACTATCCAAATGCTGAAGCGCTATTACCATCCGAAAGCTGAAGCCTCAGCTCAGAAGTTAGGGTAACCAGGCAAGCCCTTCGCATTCAAGTAAATTTCCATTGGGGAATTTTACGAAAAGAAAAAACATAGAAAAGCACTCAACACGAAAGTTTTTTTGATAAAATTCCCGTAACCCGCAACATATCCATGAGGAAGTGTATGTCATCCGTATCTGCCGCTGGTATCAAAGACTTAGAAAAACTCATCATGCAGCACATCCCGCGTGACGCACTCATGGCTTTTGAGGATGCTTGTTACAACGGAGACGAAAAAGGGCGTATGCAAGCGACAACGTTTGCAAAAGGTCATCGCCCATCCGCAGTAGGCCAGAACCGACATTTCTTCACGAATGAAGCATTTTACGAGGCGCTGTTGGTTCATGGTGCAAATCCGACTGCACTGCGCGGCACGCAAGTTGTGATTGGGCAACTTGGCATCTTCAAAATTGCCCGAGTAAACGTTCCAGGCCATAAATGGTCGAGTGGATTCAAGCGCAGTGCGACTCGGCAACAGTTGTCTCAAATCAATATTGATATTGCCCGAATGTATGTACAGCCAGACATTTTCGATGAAGCATCATCTCCGGTTGGCGGAACGATTTTCATCATTGGCGTACTAGATGGGCAGGATGAAAATGGCATGTCAAAGTTGACGCAAGTAATGCTGGCGCTACCTGCTCCTGATATGCAATCATTCCTATATGTGAGTCCAATTCCGGACTTTTTGAATTTGTACGATCAACTCGACATTACTGTCCAGGCTGACGACGCCAAGCCTAAACTCAAGCCGAAGAAACAAACTGGCAATGACCAAAGGAATTAAAGACCTTCAACCAGAGCGCCTCGAACAAGCACTTGCTGCACGAGGCCTCACTAAAGGCCAACTAGCAAGCCTAGTCGGCGTGGCTGCCTCAACCATTACAAAATGGTGTAAAGGTGGCCAAGCTCCAGAAGCAGCTACTTTTGATCGACTTGCTTTTGAACTGAATGTTCAACCTGAGTGGCTAACACGCCCTATTTTGCAGCCTATTTCTAAACCACTCTTTCGAAGCAATGCCTCAGCACTTAAAACTGCTCGTAGTAAACTAGAAGCGCGTACAGGATGGGGGCAGGAAATTGCTCTCCTTCTTAGCGACTATGTTGATTATCCGGAACTAAGAATTCCAGAAAGAAATTTCAAAGACCCAGAGCAAATTAGCAGTAGCGACATCGAAGCTGCTGCTGAAGAATGCCGGAGTTTATGGCAACTTGGTCGTGGTCCTATCCAAAATCTTGCACTTGCCGCAGAAAGTGCCGGGATTCTCATTATCCGAGAGGAAACAGAAATTTCAGCTATTGAGGGGTTATCAAGCTGGAGCGCCATCTTGGGCCGCCCCATAGTGCTCCTTTCATCCGATAAAGCAAATGGGTTCCGTAGTCGTTTTGACTTGGCTCATGAAATAGGCCATCTCATTCTGCACAAGCATATACCTAGGTCCGACGAACTGGACCGATATAACCAAATGGAGAAACAAGCCCATCGGTTTGCTGGAGCACTTCTGCTCCCGGCTGAGACTTTTGCTCGTGAAGTTCGTGTACCAGCAAATCTTGACAATCTTCTGATCCTAAAACAGCGCTGGGGAGCCTCTGTTGCTGCAATGATGATGCGCCTTCATGCGCTTGGCCTCCTACGCGACGAAGAAAAGCTAGCGCTGTTCAAGCGTCGATCAGCTCGCTGGGGCTCTAAGTCAGAGCCTGGTGATGAGAAATGGGTACCCGAAACACCTCGCTTACTTCGTCGAACTATTGAACTACTGATTAGCGAAGGCATATTGCCAACGGAAGGTATTCCACGTCATCTCGGCTTCTCTCCCCGTGATGTGGAGAAGATCTGCGGCCTCCGCGATCATTATTTCGATGCCCCACCTGAAGTGGTTGAGCTTGCAACTCTTCGACCTCGGAATGCTGGAGCGACTAGCAGTAAGGTCGAGAGAAAGCCTGGGGCAGTTCTATCCTTCCTCAACTTTAAAAAAAGACAAGTTAGTAATTTTTGACTTGTCAGCTATCTCTTGGATAAACAAACGGCTATCTAGAATGGCCGTTTTTTTTGGCCACTTCCGTCGCAATAACAACCCCTTAGAACTTTTGCATCTTCTTCACCGCCACACCAGATGAAGCAACGCTGAAACTGATCCGTAAGTACGAGTTGGTGACACACGACACCGACAGCTTTCACGCCTTCGCTCCTGAAGCACAGCGGTTAAGTAAAGCCGGTGTTCGACTTGACTACGTGGCTGCGGAACAGCACAGCTTCAAGGCGACTAGACGTGCCAGAGCGGAAACAGCTCGACGCCAGAAAGTCGTCCTCTTGATCAAGTTCGTCAATGCGACCGAATGGAATACTCACTTACGTTACTTGCTGGAACTTTGACGGGCAATCAACTGGAAAGCCGCATCTGGATGAGAATACAACTTCTTTCGAGTGGTTATCCCAAATACTAGGTACTTAGTCAAGCCGAAGATTTTCTAGGTAATCATTCAGGCCAATGAACTTTGAGGCCGCCTCCTTCAACTCTCTCGCTGCGTGATCCCAGAAAACAACTTCAACTATGTAACCATCCTTTTTTAATTCATTTATCACCGGAACATAGTCCGCATCACCTGCAACCAATGTGAACAGATCCTCTTTCGGTTTTCCGGTCTTGTACGCGTCCTTTGTCAACAAGGTCGCTATTCCGGTATCGATTTTCTTTTCCTTATTCTTTACATTCCGATCTTCCAAGTGAAGTTCAAAACCAGCCTTCTCTGCAATCTTCCAGATTCCATCATTGGGTGGGGGACGCGATCCATATAGTGCAGCTCTTTTTATTGATTTATTATCGCTTCCACAAAGAAATTGGTAAAGCTTTCCAAAGCTGATGGTGTAAGCATGATCGAATATTCCATCGCGCATTGCTTCATTAATATCCGATGCCAATCTCTGCGATACAGCACTTGCTCTTCGCCCTTCAATGTAAAGATTCGAATTGTCTACGTAAATGAAATCCGCCATCACCATCTCCTTGAAAAGTTGTTTTCACATAATAGCAGGTGATGCAAGACGTGATGCCGCTTCGCAAGATTCGAAGCATCAGCGCAACAACTTCTGCATAAATGCTGACTATTGGTAATCTTATGGCATAATTTCCTATTCCACCTTCTTCCAGAGTGAGGCCATGTCGGCACCGTTATCTGATGCAATTCTCTTCGCTGTAGCTCGCCTTGTAGACGATGCGCAAAGTGAAACGAGAGAGCCAAGTCATTCCGACCTTGAATTTCTTTTCAAGCAAGCGAATTTACTGCAAGTTGATCCCCGTACGCAGGGGCAACTAGTTGGTAAGGCAAAGCGGGTCCGTGGAGTGTTGACTTGGGCGTTAGAGAACGACATTTCGGCAGGTGAAGCACTCGTTGCGAAGCTGATAGCCAAGCTTCGATCTTGTGGCGGGTTTCGGAGCAGTTCACCAAACTACGTAGGTGCCAATCCGATTCAAGATGCAATTGCTACTTTTAAGAATGAAGGTTATGTCCTGAGTTTGGATGGAGAACTTAGCTCTACTGTTCTTGATAATCTCTCAGGTGTAGCTCTGACCAATGCTTTGAAAGCGTATGTCCAAAGAGCAAAACGAGGTGCTGACGATGCTGCTTTACTGACTGGTACTAGTAAAGACCTTTTGGAAGCGGCGGCAAAACACATTCTTGTTGAGCGGAATGGTCAATCACCAGAGAGCGCAAATTTCGAAACTTTGCTTGGTATGGCTTTCGTTGCCTTGGGCCTAGCTACGCCACACCATCCACCTCAACCGGGTGAGCATCCAAAATGCAAAGCTGAACGTGGTATGTTTACCCTGGCATTGGGAATTAATACGATGAGAAACAAACTGGGGACTGGGCATGGAAGACCATGGTTGCCAGACATCACCGATATAGAAGGACGATTAGCAATACATTTCATCGGCGGGATAGTTGAATGGCTATTGCATGCACACGAAGGACGTCCTAAATAGGAAATCTATGCACCACCGCTTTCGCGATTCTTGGAAGAGGTTGCACTCAATTCTCTCATTAAGACCAATTAGTTTCTGAAGGGTTTCATGAATTAGATTTTCTAGCAGACTTTGTGAAGTGTGTTTTTGGAGAAGGCATCCGAGCGAATCCTTTGATGCTATGTGGATTTGGAAAGCTGGCGATGCTGGCCCGTACAGCGCAGACCTGCGTTGACGAGTACGGGACCTGTCAGGAATTTTGTGTGCGGGGCCAAAGTTTAATTAGCTGATCGCGTTGGTGAAACGCTCACCATACATGATGGCGAACTGGTTAACTGCCTGCTTCCAAGTTCGTGCAGGCATCTTCCAATCTTTTTCAATATTGCGCAATGCCAGGAAGAGCAGTTTGGTGGCCGCATCGTCGCTGGGGAAGTGGCCCCGGTTCTTGACGATTTTACGCAGTTGCATGTGCAGACTTTCGATGGCGTTGGTCGTGTAAATGACGGTGCGCACTTCCGGCGGGTAGGCAAAGAACGGGATCACCTGCTCCCACTGGCGCTTCCACATGGCCGCCACGGTCGGGAATTTGGTGCCCCATGGGCCAGCCGCAAAGTCGTCCAGGGCTGCGGCAGCCACGTCGGCGTTGACAGCCTGGTAGATGGGTTTGAGCGAGGCAGCCAGCTCCTTGCGATCCTTCCACGAAGTCAGTACCAAGGAGTTACGGATCAGATGGACGATGCACGTTTGAATCTGCGCCTGCGGATAGCCCCCCTCGATGGCTTCGGGGAAGCCTCGGGCATACATGCTGATGACGTGGTCGTCAAAGCCTTCCATGCGCCGCTGGTGCTTGGCGACCAGTTTCGGCTCGAAACTGGAAAGACGGTCGCGAGGGACATCCAACTGGATTTTCCCGCCCGGCGTCAGCACCGAGTACGTTGATTCTCTGGTGGCCTAGCGCTAGCCGCACGTTAGCGAGGCCCACACGTGAGCTTCACTTCCACGACATACTACGGCGTTCGGCGTGATCCACGGCTTGTAGGGTTTGAGGAAGATATCAAATTCGACCGCATGGAGTTCGGCGGTGACACCATCGATGCCACCGCCACCACCAGTAAGCTACCGTTCTAGTTCATCACATCGGCCACTGGTGCGGAATGAACGGAGCAACCAGTATCACGATGCCGATTACGTTCTTGGCGATACGCAGCCAAGTTTCCGCTTCCTTCAACTTCTCCAGCATCGATTTCTTCGGTTCCTGCGAGACATTCGGTTTCTTCGATTTGCACATAGCGCGTTCTCCTTGACGGTGAATTGAGACAACTACGTTTGAAAATAGCCATCGGTTTTTATTCCCGATGCGCTGTGTGTTTACTGTTTTGGTTTTCGCCTTATGGCTGTTGGGCTAGTTTGACGTCACGACTCCGACAAAACACAGAAAAGTGCGCAGATTAGGTACGCAAACCTAATTTCCGACTGCTTTTTCTCCGCAGCAACGATGTACCTACTTTGCAACAATCTCCTCGCCGAATTTACGTTCAGATTCCCGTACGTTGCCGCTGCACGCAAGCGTTCAGTGAAAGCCTTGAGCGTGATTGAGGTTCGTAGTTTCCTCGCCAGCGAGGCTACGAAAATACTAGATGCATACACTGAATGACCATACAATCACTGCATATTCACTTCAAAACGCAGCTCAATGACCATCAAGCCCGCCATCGTCTACCTGCGTGTGTCCGATCAAGAGCAGGGAAAATCCGGCCTTGGCCTTGAAGCTCAACACGAAGCCGTAAAACGTTTCGCTGCTGCGGAAGGGTTCGAACTGGTGGACGTGGTACGGGAGATAGCCAGTGGCAAGTTGGGCGTGGAAGACCGCGAAGGCTTGCGTGCAGCACTGGCCAAGGCCCGCAAGTTGCGCTGCCCGGTGATCGTCTCCAAGCTCGACCGTCTCAGCCGGGACGTAGCGTTCATCAGCGGCTTGATGTCCAAGGGTGTGCCGTTCATCGTGTCGGAACTCGGTGCCGATACCGACGCCTTCACCCTGCACCTGTACGCAGCACTGGCAGTGAAGGAACGCCGGTTGATATCGGAGCGTACCAAGGCGGCACTGGACAGGATCAAGGCCGAAGGGCGTACGCTGGGCAACCTCTCCAGCTTGGAAGCCCATCGGGCCAAGGGCTACGACACGAACAAGGCCCGTGGTGCAGCATGGCGTGCCAAAGCCATTGCCCGTATTGACCCGCTGCGCGCCGAAGGCAAAACCATGAAGGCCATAGCCGACCTGTTGAACGAAGAAGGCTTCGCTACCTTCAACGGTGGCCAGTGGCACCAGACGACAGTTACCCGGCTGTACCAGAATAGCGGCAAGGCATCACACGCGTAACTTGGCTGGCGTTCTCTCGCCGTTATTCGGCACTGAAATTCAATGCCGATTTGGTACGCCAAATTCAGCGGAGAGCTAGGCTAGATGTGGCTTCCAGGCCATAGAGCATCATCATCTTGGTCTGATTTGGAAGGCGTTTAGACCTGTGGTTGGTGCTTGCCGTGGTTGATATCTTGCGAGGTCACAGCACCCTTTCTAAGGCCCTACAAACTGGTTTAAATGGACATTGGGGCTTGCTCATATTTTGCCAACCTGAGCATTGAACGCTGTGGACTGCAACATATTCAGCCACATGCTGGTCACGGCTGGTATTTTGAAACACAGGTCACCTGCCATAAAGGAAAAATGCCGGGGCATGGAGAACATTAAGAATTGAGAACACTTGACCCAAACTCGCAATACTGATGAGCGAAGATCGCGAAACAGAAATCTGTCGGCATGGGACAACTAGCCCGTGCCGTCATCCAGCTGTAAACTGACACTAGGATCGGGTAAATCCTGTCCCATTTTTGTGTAACTAAGTGGTGACAAGAACCAGAAATTTGCGAACCCAACGCCACCGTCCACTGCCGCGCGCAAGTGGAAACCTACGGCAAAACCGGGGTCGAGATGGAAGCGCTGACGTCCGTTCAGGTGGGACTGCTGACCATCTACGACATGTGCAAGGCGGTCGACCGGGGCATGGTGATGTCCGACATCCGGGTCATGGAAAAGCATGGCGGCAAGTCGGGTGACTGGAGCGCCACCAGTTAATACCGTGCCGCGGTCCGCGCACGATCATGCCAAATTTACAACCATCGGTATATAATTGCCGCCCGAACATGGTTACAGCAAAGGACAGGCATGACCAGCAGCACAGCGGCGGCGGAAGCGCGGACGCAAGAGGTTGAGTTCGAGCAAATGAATTTGCAGGTGGGTGGACGGATCCAGTTGATCACGCACCGCACGCTGAAGCCGATCCAGCACTTTTCCACGGTCATCGGCTGGATCAAGGATGAATACATGATCGTCAAGGCGCCACTGGAAAATGGCGCCCCGGTCGCCTTGGCCGAAGGCGACAAGCTGACGATCCGCGTCTTTTCCGGCGTCAACGTGTGCGCTTTTTCCACGGTCGTGCAGCGCGTCTTCGACCGTCCACTGCTGTATGCGCATGTCGCCTTCCCTGCACGCATCCAGGGCACCAGCCTGCGCACGGCGATGCGCGTCAAAGTCGACATTCCCGCCCAGCTCGCGTGCGCGGGCGGCATCAAGGCCAACGTGTTCCTGGTCAATCTCAGTGTCTCGGGCGCGCTGCTCGAATCGGAATTGCCGCTGCCGGGAGGTGACGCCAAGGTCGGACTGTCGTTTACGTTGCTGGCGCCGCCGGATAACCGGCAAGTGCTGGTCAATACCTATGCGCACGTGCGCAACTCCAACGCCATCAAACCCGCCACGCCGGAGCGGCCGTCCATGCATACCTATGGCGTGCAATTCTCGGGGCTCGATCCGTCGCATTACACTTTGCTGCAAAACCTGACGTATGAAGCGTTGATCGCGGACCGGCAAAAGATTGTCTAAAAACAAAAACCGGGCCTCAGCCCGGTTTTTTTGCCGCCCTAACCGGGCGGTATCAGCCAGATGGATTAGTTGTTTTTCGTGATCGCCGCCGCAGCTGCGGTATTCGTCACGGTGGTGGTATTGTTCCAGGTGATTGCCGTGCCGTTGGCGGCAGCAGTTGGGGCCATGGTGATGACCAAGCCATCAACGCCGGTGCCGATGCCGGTTGCCAGCGTCACAGTAATCGTACCACCGGCAACCGTTGCCGATGCCACTTCCTTGGTCGCGGTAAAGACTGGAACGACGGTCACGGCGCCAGCGGCGGTCGTATTGCAACCGGTCAGCACGCCTCCAGCTTCCTGGGCGCACAGGCCAACCGCAGTTTTCAGCGGAGTAACGGCGCCCAGCGCATTAGCAATCTTGGCTTTTATCGTGTAATCACTGTACGCTGGAATCGCCACAGCCGCCAGGATACCGATAATGGCAACCACAATCATCAGTTCGATCAGGGTGAAGCCGGCTTGTGCTTGCTTCTTGATTTGTTTAATGGATTTCATTTTGATTCTCCTCAGGCGGTGATTGGTACAGGTTGTTTGGTGCCACGTTTGAGTAAGAGCAAACCGCGTGCCAGCCTGTTTTCGCCATTGAAAGTCATGATTTACGACAATTTCTGTCAATCCAGGCAGCCGGATTGACGTTTTTTGTCAGTCAACCGGCAAAATTTGTCAGCTCGCATGGCCAAAAATTGGCAACTGACAGATTTTGTCAGATCAATCTTGTCGAAATGCCATTTGCGTGCCGCTGAGATCGATAATGTCGCCGTTTTTCAGCCGCACCGGCTGCTTGCCCAGCACGGCGCCATTGACCAGGGTGGGCGCGTCGCCCTCCACCTGGGCAATGGAATATGCATCGACGCCACGGGAAATCACCACCACTTGCACCACCGGACGGCCCAGAGTCGTCAAGGGCTTGGTGAGCGCCAACTGCTTGCCGGCATTGGCGCCATTCATGACTTCGACCCGTCCTGGCGCCGTCACGGCCACCTGGGGCAGCGGCACGGTGGCGTCCGACGGCGTGGCGGCTTCGGCTTGCGGGCGCACGCCATCGGCCAGGTAATCGATCTGGTACTTGGCCAGTTTGATGGCGTCGCCATGCTGCAGGAAATGTTTGCCGATGCGCTGGCCGTTGACGAACGTGCCATTGGTGCTGCGAAGGTCTTCCAGGAAGGAATCATCGAGGATGGTCGTGATGACGGCATGTTCGCCGCTGACGGCCGGATGGCTGAGCACGATGTCGTTATGGCTGCGGCGGCCGATGGTCATGCGTTCCTTGTTCAACGCGATTTCCTGTTCGACCACGCCGTCGCGCGCAATGATGATCTTCCCCAACCAGCGCCTCCGAAGTAGGAATAAAAAAAGGGGAGCTTGACGCTCCCCCTTATTATTCACCAAAAGCTTGAATTACAGCATTGCTTTCAGCAGACGCGCCATTTCGGACGGGTTGCGGGTGACGGTAATGCCGCAGGCTTCCATGATTTCCAGCTTGGCATCCGCGGTGTCAGCGCCACCGGAGATCAGCGCGCCGGCGTGGCCCATGCGTTTGCCTGGAGGCGCGGTAACGCCGGCGATGAAGCCAACCACTGGCTTCTTCATGTTGTCCTTGATCCAACGGGCTGCGTTGGCTTCGTCCGGACCACCGATTTCACCGATCATGATGACCGCGTCGGTATCTGGATCTTCGTTGAACATGCGCATCACGTCGATGTGCTTCAGGCCGTTGATCGGGTCACCACCGATACCAACTGCCGACGACTGGCCCAGGCCCAGTGCGGTCAGCTGACCCACTGCTTCATAGGTCAGCGTGCCCGAACGGGACACCACGCCGATGCGGCCTTTACGGTGGATGTGACCTGGCATGATGCCGATCTTGATTTCGTCAGGGGTGATCAGGCCTGGGCAGTTCGGGCCCAGCAGCAGGGTCTTGGAACCAGCTTTGGCCATGCGGTCTTTGACTTCCATCATGTCGCGGACTGGAATGCCTTCGGTAATGCAAATAGCCAGGTCCAGTTCAGCTTCAACGGCTTCCCAGATCGCGGCGGCAGCGCCTGCCGGCGGCACGTAGATCACGGAAACAGTGGCGCCGGTTTCCGATTTGGCTTCCTTGACGGACGCGTAGATTGGAATGCCTTCGAAGTCTTCGCCGGCTTTCTTCGGGTTCACGCCAGCAACGAATGCTTCGCGGCCGTTGGCGTAGTCGCGGCAACCGCGGGTGTGGAACTGGCCGGTCTTGCCGGTGATGCCTTGGGTGATGACTTTGGTGTCTTTGTTGATCAGAATAGACATGTTGATTCCCTTAATTATTTACCAGCTGCAGCGGCAACAACGCTCTTGGCAGCGTCTTCCATGGTGTCAGCAGCGATGATCGGCAGACCAGAGTCAGCCAGCATCTTCTTGCCCAGATCTTCGTTGGTGCCCTTCATGCGCACGACCAGCGGCACTTGCAGGGAAACGGCTTTCGATGCGGTGATCACGCCTTCGGCGATCACGTCGCAACGCATAATGCCGCCGAAGATATTCACCAGGATGGCTTTCAGGCCAGGGTTCTTCAGCATGATCTTGAACGCTTCGGTCACTTTCTCAGCCGTGGCGCCACCGCCCACGTCCAGGAAGTTGGCAGGTTCGCCGCCGAACAGTTTAATCGTGTCCATGGTTGCCATGGCCAGGCCGGCGCCGTTCACCAGGCAGCCGATGTTGCCGTCCAGGGAGATGTAGGCCAGGTCGAATTTCGATGCTTCGACTTCGGCTGGATCTTCTTCGTCCAGGTCGCGGTAAGCGACGATTTCCGGATGACGGAACAGGGCGTTGGAGTCGAAGTTGAACTTCGCATCCAGGGCGATGACTTTGCCCGAACCGGTCAGGATCAGCGGGTTGATTTCAGCCAGCGATGCATCGGTTTCCCAGTACGCTTTGTACAGGCCTTGCAGGTTGGCGCGCGCGTCCAGGATCGATTCGGCTGGCACGCCGATTTTCGCCGCAACGGCGTCCGCATCCGCGTCGGTCAGGCCGACGGCTGGATCGATCACCACGTTGTGGATCAGTTCAGGGTGCTTTTCAGCGACTTCTTCGATGTCCATGCCGCCTTCCGACGACGCCATCAGCACAACGCGCTGGGTCACGCGGTCGGTGACCAGCGAGACGTACAGTTCTTTCTTGATGTCCGCGCCTTCTTCGATCATCAGGCGGCGTACTTTCTGGCCTTCAGGACCGGTCTGGTGCGTGACCAGCTGCATACCCATGATCTGGTCCGAGTACTCTTTCACTTGTTCCAGCGACTTGGCAACTTTCACGCCGCCGCCTTTACCACGGCCGCCAGCATGGATCTGCGCCTTGACCACCCACACCGGGCCGCCCAGGGTTTCAGCAGCTTTCACTGCCTCTTCCACGGACATGCACGGGATACCGCGCGGAACCGTCACTCCGAACTTTCGGAGGATCTCTTTGCCTTGATACTCATGGATTTTCATGCTGGCTTCCCTTTTGATTGGTACTGATAAAAATGATTAAACTGCTTGGTTAAACTGCCGGGGGGATTCTTCTGCGTTCGCCGGCTCAGCCGTGGTTGCCACCCAGCGCGGATAGAAGCGGGCAACCGCCCCGCCATCGGTGCGCAAGGCATGGCATTTATCGAGCTGAAACGGCTTGTTATGCGGCACGTCGGCGCTGGCCCCATCGTGCGTGGGCCAGACATCGTTGGCGAAAGCCTGGACTGCCGCCGTTGGCAAGACCTGGGCCAGTTCCGTAATGTGGGTACAACCAGCAATACCATTCAAGCGCTGCTTGAGTTCTTGCCGGAAACCTTTTAACAAGTTCAGTCCCACCAACGCCTGGTAAGCGGGCGCGATGGTGTCACAAAAACCTGGGTACGGAACGGAGGCGGAATCGGCTTCGGCTGCAACGATGTTCAGTTGACGGTCCACAGTAATGCGCAGCCACAGGTCATGCAGTGGCTGGCCAGCGGAACGCAGGCCGGAAGCGAGCAGGGTGTCTTTTTCTTTGATGTCGGTGATATGGGCGTCGAGGTCCCACAGGCCATCCTCGCGCGCATACGCCTGGATGTCTATGGCACGCGTGTGCCGTAGCGCACGTCGAGAGACTGGAGTTGACAAGGACATAATACCGATGCCGCTTTCGCGGCAGAAATTAAAAGCAGCCATGTACTTTTATGCATCAAAAAGCACGTTGCCGCAGCTTCTACGGACAACCACCGCCCCCGCGGTGCTGCAAAAACCGTCAAAGTGTAGCACACGATTGCGCGAGTTGCGATGTGCCTTATATCAACTAGCAGGCAAATTCACACTACTTAGTAATTAAATATGGCAGGGTGATTACCACTTACTCGTCGTCGTCCGGACTGCCCTTCAGCGCTTCGCGCACCGCCTTTTGCGAAAACCCCCGCTGCATCAGGAAGCGCATTTGTTTGGCTTTTTGCTGCGCATCTTGCGCCACCGCGCCGAACTTGCGGCGCCACACTTCGACGCAGCGCGCGGTTTCATCTTCCGCCAGACCCGCCTTTAACTCGTGCAGCGCTTCGCCCTGGATGCCGTGGCTTTGCAATTCCGCCACGATGCGGCTGGCGCCATAGCGGGCGGAACGGCGGTGCACCAGCGATTCGGAAAAGCGTTCCTGCGACAGCCAGTTATTCTTTTCCAGGAAGTCCAGCAAGGCATCGATATCGTCGCCCTCTTCCGCGTGCCGGGCCAGCTTGCGACCCAGCTCGAGCCGGCTGTGCTCGCGCGTGGACAGCAGGCGCAAGGCACGGGCTTTCAGGCTGGGTTTGGGCATGGGCATCACGGACTCCGGAAATAACAAAGGCGGATGACGCGCTTGCGCGTGTCTCCGCCTTACATTGCTACATACTAATTAAAGCTTAGTCGACAGCTTTCAGCTTCGGCGCCGGTGCGGCGTCTTCCGCCGAAGGCGGCAATTCCCGCACACCCAAGGCTGCACGCACCTTGTTCTCGATTTCGCGCGCCAGGGCCGGGCGCTCTTTCAGGAACGTGCGGGCGTTATCCTTGCCCTGACCGATACGCTCACCGTTGTAGCTATACCAGGAACCGGATTTCTCCACGATCTTGTGCTCGGCGCCCAGATCCAGGATTTCACCTTCGCGCGACGTGCCTTCGCCATACAGGATGTCGAAGTGCGCTTCCTTGAACGGCGGCGACACTTTGTTCTTGACGACTTTGACCTTGGTTTCGTTACCGATCACTTCATCGCCGGACTTGATGGAACCGGTGCGGCGGATATCCAGGCGTACCGACGCGTAGAACTTCAGCGCGTTACCACCGGTCGTGGTTTCCGGGCTGCCGAACATCACGCCGATTTTCATGCGGATCTGGTTAATGAACACCACCAGCGTGTTGGTGCGGTTGATGGAACCGGTCAACTTGCGCAGTGCCTGCGACATCAGACGCGCCTGCAAACCTGGCAGCGAGTCGCCCATGTCGCCTTCGATCTCGGCGCGCGGCGTCAGGGCGGCGACGGAGTCGATGACCACCATGTCCACACTGCCGGAGCGCACCAGCGCGTCGCAGATTTCCAGGGCCTGTTCGCCGGTATCCGGTTGCGAAATCAGCAACTCGCTCAGGTTCACGCCCAGTTTTTGTGCATAGACCACGTCCAGCGCGTGTTCCGCGTCGATGAACGCGCAGGTGCCGCCCAGTTTTTGCATTTCTGCAATGGTCTGCAGGGTCAAGGTGGTTTTACCGGACGATTCCGGACCGTAGATTTCCACCACGCGGCCGCGCGGCAAGCCGCCGACGCCCAACGCGATGTCCAGGCCCAGCGAGCCGGTGGACACGGTTTGCACTTCTTCGATCGGCACGCTGGAATCCATGCGCATCACGGAGCCCTTGCCGAATTGCTTTTCAATTTGCGCCAGCGCAGCGGCCAGCGCTTTGGCCTTTTCCGATGCGGGTACTGCGGCTTTCTTGTCGTCCATGATGGTCTCTCGGCGTGATGTTGACAGATGCGTGATTAGGTACAGGTGATACTGTATAAAAATCCAGTGGTTTTTGCAAGCGCTGTTTTTGCCGGCGTGCGAAATAACGAAATCGCGTAAAAGCTGGCAATGTTAAGCAAACTCTTACAAAATACCAACTCCCGCAGCTGATTCGAATCAACCATGCGTATTTTACTTGCCGAAGACGATAGCGTCCTGGCCGATGGCCTTACCCGTTCGCTGCGCCAGTCCGGCTATGCGATTGATTGCGTCAAGAATGGGCAGGAGGCGGACACTGCCCTGTCCACCCAGGAATTCGACTTGCTGATCCTGGACCTGGGCTTGCCGAAGATGCCGGGACTGGAAGTGTTGCGCCGGCTGCGCTCGCGCGGTTCGCTGCTGCCGGTCTTGATCCTGACGGCGGCCGATTCGATCGAACAGCGCGTCAATGGCCTCGACCTCGGGGCCGACGATTACATGGCCAAGCCGTTTGCGCTATCCGAACTGGAAGCGCGCGTGCGGGCGCTGACGCGGCGCGGCCAGGGCGGCGGCTCCACCGTCATCAAGCACGGCCCGCTGACCTATGACCAGGTCGGCCGCAGCGCCTATATCAATGACCAGATGCTGGATTTGTCGGCGCGCGAGCTGGGCTTGCTGGAAATCCTGCTGGCCCGCACCGGGCGCCTGGTGTCGAAAGAACAGTTGGTCGACCATCTGTGCGAATGGGGCGAAGAAGTGTCGAACAATGCCATCGAAGTCTACGTGCACCGCCTGCGCAAGAAGATCGAAGTGGGCGGCGTGCGCATTGCCACCGTGCGGGGGCTGGGCTATTGCCTGGAAAAATTCAGCGACGCCCCGCGCCCTGAATCCAAATAAAGCGCAGCGTGGGCGCCCCCTCCCCTGACGACGATCCCCAGTCCGCCTGGCAGGAGGGCGGCAGCAATGGTGGCGATGGCAGCGCGGAAATCCAGCATTCCCTGTTTGGCGAAATTCTCGACTGGATGCTGGCGCCCCTGCTGCTGCTGTGGCCCATGAGTATCGCCATCACCTACCTAGTGGCGAAATCCATCGCCAACCAGCCGTTCGACCACGCGCTGGAAGACAGCGTCACCGTGCTGGCCCAGCAAATCCGCGAAGTCGATGGCCGCATGGTGCCCCGCACCGGCGGTTCCGCCCGCGATTTGCTGCGCGCGGACGATGTCGACACCGTGTATTACCAGATCGTCGCACCCAGTGGCGAGATACAGGATGGCGACCGCGAATTGCCGCAGCCGCCGGAAGATGACCGCGACCGCCCGGGCGCGGTGCACTTCAGGAATGGCAACATGCATGGCACCCAGGTGCGCATCGCCTATTCTTTTGTTGTGCTGGAAGACCGCGGCGCGGAGGAAACCCGGCTGGCGCTGGTGCAGGTGGCGGAAACCCTGGAAAAGCGCGCCAAGCTGGCCAATGAAATCATCAAGGGCGTGATCCTGCCGCAATTCATCGTGCTGCCGATCGTGCTGGCGCTGGTGTGGTTTGCCCTGTCGCGCGGCTTGTCGCCGCTGGCGCAATTGCAGGAGCGTATCCGCGCGCGCAACCCGGATGATTTAAGTCCGATCGATGCGCGCCAGGTGCCGGAAGAAATCACGCCGCTGGTGCGCTCGCTCAATGACATGCTGGAGCGGCTGTCGCTGTCGATCGACATGCAAAAGCGCTTTATCGCGGACGCGGCGCACCAGATGAAAACCCCGCTGGCCGGCATGCGCATGCAGTCGGAACTGGCGCTGCGCCAGACCGACCAGGGAGAAATCCACCGCTCGCTGGAACAGCTGGCCAAAAGTTCGGAAGCGGCGACGCGCCTGGTCAACCAGTTGCTGGCGCTGGCCCGCGCGGAAAACCAGCCGCAGGCCGGCGCCGCGCTGTTGCCGCTGGACTTGCCGGAACTGGCCCGCAGCGCGGTGCGCGACTGGGTGCCGGCGTCCTTCAGCCACCGCATCGACCTCGGTTACGAAGGGCCGGACGACGGCATCGCGATTGCCGGCAATCCCACCATGCTGCGTGAAATGCTGTCCAACCTGATCGACAATGCGCTGCGCTATACGCCGCAGGGCGGCGCCGTCACCGTGCGCGTCAGGGCGGCCGGTGGCATGGCCGTGGTGGAAGTGGAAGACACCGGCCCGGGTATTCCGGAAACCGAACGGGGCCACGTGTTTGAACGCTTTTACCGCATCCTCGGCAGCACGGCGGAAGGTTCCGGCCTGGGACTGGCCATCGTGCGCGAGATCGCACAGCAGCATGACGCCAGCGTCGAACTGACAACCAACCCGCGCAGCCTGGCGCCGAAAATGCCGGGCTGCCTGTTCCGCCTGACGTTCCCTTTCTATACACCGCCGGCGCTGCCGGAATCGAGCGAGTATGAATGACCCCCGCCTGCATGCGCTGCGCATGGAACACTGGAGACAGACCCGCAACCTCACTGCCGTGCTGTTGCTGTTGTGGGTGGCCACGGTGTTCAGCGCGGTGTTCTTTGCGCGTGAACTAAGCGGCATGACCCTGTTCGGCTGGCCCCTGTCGTTTTACCTGGCGGCCCAGGGTGCGCTGCTGATGTTCCTGGCCATCATCGGCGGCTATGCGTGGCGCATGCGCGTGCTGGACCAGCGCTACCGGGACCAGTCGCCATGAAGCGCACCTTCTTCCAGCGCCTGTCGCGCTACTACCTGTTGTTTACCGGCGGTTTCGGCTGCTTCCTGCTGGCGCTGGCCATGCTGGAAAAAGAAGGCATGCCACGCGTGTGGATCGGCTATTTATTCATGCTGGCCACCATCACCCTGTACGCCTTCATCGGCCTGGTCAGCCGCACCTCGAACGTGTCGGAATATTATGTCGCGGGACGGCGCGTCCCGGCCCTGTTCAATGGCATGGCGACCGCCGCCGACTGGATTTCCGCCGCCAGCTTCATCAGCCTGGCCGGCACCCTGTACCTGCACGGCTTCGAAGGCCTGGCCTATATCCTGGGCTGGACCGGCGGCTATTGCCTGGTGGCGCTGCTGATCGCCCCTTACCTGCGCAAGTTCAGCCAGTACACGATTCCCGATTTCCTCGCGGCCCGCTATGGCGGACCGCATCACGGCCGCATCGTGCGCATGATGGCGGTGGCCGCCACCATCATTGTGTCGTTCACCTATGTGGTGGCGCAAATCTATGCGGTGGGGCTGATCGCGTCCCGCTTTACCGGAGTGGATTTCTCGGTCGGCATTTTCCTGGGCTTGGCCAGTATCCTGGTGTGCTCCTTCCTCGGCGGCATGCGCGCCATCACCTGGACCCAGGTGGCGCAATACATCATCATCCTGGTCGCGTTCTTGATGCCCGCCATCTGGCTGTCGGCCAAGCATGGCGGCAACCCTGTGCCGCAGGTGGCTTACGGAAAACTGTTGCCGCAATTGACCGCGCGCGAACAGGCCCTGCAGCACGATCCGAAAGAACAGGAAGTTCGGCGCCTGTACCAACAGCGCGCCGCCGACTATGCGGCCAAAGTGGAAGGCTTGCCCGGCACCTGGGACGCGGGGCGCTTTGACGCCCAGCGCCAGCTGGACGCCGTGAAGCAGCGCAATGGCAGTTTGCTGGAAATCCGCCAGGCGGAAAAAGCGCTGCTGGCCTATCCCAAGACCGTGGAAGAAGCCGCCGATGCGTGGGACGCGGCGCGGCGCTATTATGAACAGCGCGCCCTGCCCCCGGTACCACACGCGGAACCCTTTGCGGCGCCCAGCGCGCAGGCCTCCGATATCAAGCGCAATAACTTCCTGGCGCTGGTGTTTTGCCTGATGGTGGGCACGGCCGCCTTGCCGCACATCCTGATGCGCGCCTATACCACGCCGTCGGTGCATGAGACGCGGGTGTCGGTATTCTGGACGCTGTTCTTTATCCTGCTGATTTACCTGACCATTCCCGCGCTGGCCGTGATGGTGAAATACGACGTGTACACCGCCATGGTGGGCAGCAAATTTTCCCAGCTGCCGACCTGGGTGTCGTACTGGGCCAACGTGGACCGGGCGCACCCGCTGATCAGCATTGCCGACATCAACCGGGATGGCATCGTGCAACTGGCGGAAATCGCCTTCGATGGCGACGTACTGGTCCTGGCCACGCCGGAAATCGCGGGCTTGCCTTATGTGATTTCCGGGCTGGTGGCGGCTGGCGGCCTGGCGGCCGCCCTGTCCACCGCCGATGGCCTGCTGCTGGCGATTTCCAATGCGCTGTCGCACGACATTTATTACCAGACCGTCGATCCGCACGCGTCCACGCAAAAACGCGTGACGATTTCCAAGCTGCTGTTGCTGGCCGTGGCCTTCATTGCCGCCTATGCGGCATCAACCAAACCGGCCGACATCCTGTCGCTGGTCTCGGCCGCGTTTTCGCTCGCCGGCTCGACCCTGTTCCCGGCGCTGGTGCTGGGCGTGTTCTGGCGGCGCGCCACCCGCCAGGGCGCGGTGGCCGGCATGGCGATCGGGTTCCTGGTGTGCGTGTATTACATGCTGCACACCAATCCCATCCTGGGCGGCAACGCGGCCGGGCAATGGTTCCAGATCGCGCCGGTCTCGGCCGGCGTGTTCGGCGTGCCGGCCGGTGTGCTGGCGATGGTGATCGTGAGCTGGCTGACACCGCCGCCGGGCAAGGATGTGCTGGCGCTGATCGACTTTATCCGCACCCCGGAAGCGTCGCCGCGGGACCGGTGACGACTAGAGGGAGTTATCAGGCAGGCTAGCCAAATTGACAGGGCGATGTTAATCTAGGGAAATTATTTTCTTTATAACGTACGTCGTGCCGCTCCCATCCCTTCGCTTTGCCGCCAGCGCGGTTTTCGCTGCATTTTCCGCCGCATCGTCCCTGTCCATCCCGGCCCATGCCGCCGACGCGCCATTGATTCCCGCAGCGGATTTCTTTAGCAATCCCGCATTCGGCGGCCTCAAATTGTCGCCCAGCGGCCGCTACCTGGCGGTCAAGCTGACAGGACCCAATGGCCGTGAGCAATTGACCGTCACGAACATTGCAACCCACGAATCTACCACGGTCGCGTATTACAGCAAGGCCGACATCGGCCGTTTTGCGTGGGTCAACGATGAACGCCTGATTTACGACACGGCCGACAAAAAACTCGGCCTGGGTGACCAGCGATATGGTCCCGGCTTGTTTGCCGTCGACCGCAATGGCGAAAAAAACCGCCAGTTGGCCAGCCGCACAGGCTCGGTCATCCATAAAAACCAGTTCAGGGACATGCTGCCATGGCATACCTTCATGCTGGCGCAGGATGGCGCCCAGGACAAGGACGAGGTGTACGCCATCGACGCCGAATTCAATGCGCCTGGCGACTGGGCCTATTCGAAGCTGATCCGGGTGAATACAAAAACAGGCCAGCGCGCCACGCTCGACCGGCCCGGCGACGTCATGAACTGGCTGCTGGACGCACAGGGCGAACCGCGCCTTGCGACGACGCTCGATGCCGGCAAGGAAACCGTGCATTACCGCGATCCGCAAACGAAAGCCTGGCGCAAGCTGGCCACCTTCGACGCGTTCACCAGCGATAAAAACGCCTACGCGCCGCTGGCCTTCGGCCCGGACGGCGTGCTGTATGTCGCCGCGCGCGCTGGCCGCGACCACGCCGCCCTGTACACGCTGGACGTGGCGACAGGCGCCCTCGGCGCCAAGCCGCTGGTTGAGCTGGATGGCTACGATTTCCATGGCAAGCTCATTATGGGAAATGGCAAGCTGCTGGGCATCCGCTATCTCACCGACGGCGAAGGCACGACGTGGTTCGACGCCACCATGAAGGCAGCCCAAGCGGAAATCGACGCCAAGCTGTCGGACACCGTCAACGTGGTCACGCCTCCGGCGCGCCCGGAGACTCCCTATCTGCTGGTGGAAGCCTATTCCGACTCGCAGCCGAACACGTACTTTATCTACGATACGGCAAAAAAAACCCTGACGTCGATCGGTGGCGCCTATCCGAAAATCCGGCCGGCACAAATGGGAACCATGCATCTCGTACGCTATGCGGCACGCGATGGCTTGTCCATCCCCGCCTGGCTGACCTTGCCGAAAAACGAGAAAAAGAATTTGCCGCTGGTGGTCATGGCCCACTCCGGCCCGTTCCGTCGCGGTGGCGAATGGGGCTGGGACCCATCGGCACAATTCCTGGCGTCGCGCGGCTATGCCGTGCTGTCGCCGGAATTCCGTGGCAGCACAGGCTATGGCGAGAAACACTTCCAGGCCGGCTGGAAACAGTGGGGCCTGGGTATGCAGGATGACATCGCGGACAGCGTCAAATGGGCCACCGCCCAAGGCATCGCCGATCCGGGCCGCATTTGTATCGCCGGTACCAGCTATGGCGGCTATGCGGCGCTGATGGGCCTGGCGAAAAATCCTGAACTGTTCAAATGCGGCATTGAATGGGCCGGCATCACCGATCTGGGTCTGATGTACTCCGGCCACTGGAGCTTCCGCTCGGATTTGCCGCCGATGTGGAAGAAGTACGGTATGCCCGTGCTGATCGGCGACCCGGTCAAGGATGCGGAGCAGTTGAAAGCCACGTCGCCGGTGCACCAGGCGGCGCGCATCACGCAACCGCTGTTGATGGCGCACGGAGTCCTCGACATGAGCGTTCCGCTGTATCACGGCACCAAATTCCGCGATGCGGTCACGGTCCATAACAAACAGGTCGAGTGGGTTGAATATGAAGAAGAAGGCCACGGCTGGTTCCTGCCATCCAATCGTATTGACTTCTGGACCCGCGTGGAAAAATTCCTCGATAAACATATCGGCGCCGGTAAAACCGCCGCCAAACCAGCATCGTCAGCACAATGAAACACGTCACTTTGCGGCAAGCTGCCGCAGCCATCATCATGGCGCTACCCCTGCTGGCCGGCGCCCAGGCGCCGCAGGCCGTCTCCGCACCGCCGCCAATCGGGGATTTCTTTCAGAATCCCGACTTCAGCGCAGCCCGGCTGTCGCCCAGCGGCCGCTACCTCGCGGCCAAACGGATCGCGGAAAACGGCCGCGAACAACTGGCCGTGGTCGACTTGGTCAACACGTCGGCCAAATCCGTGGCGGTGTTCAAGGATACCGACATCGGCCGCTTTGCCTGGATCAGCGATGAGCGCCTGCTGTTCGACACCAGCGACAAACAGATCGGCGCCGGTGGCCGGCGCTATGGTCCCGGCCTGTATGCGGTGAACCGCGATGGCCAGGGTTTCCGCCAGCTGGCGCGGCACAGCAATCCGTTCATCCACAGCGGTGACGACCCGAAACTGTTGCCATGGCATACCTTCATGCTGGACGCCGATGGCGCCCAGGATTCCGAGCAGGTGTATGTCGTCAACGTCAATATCAATGCGCCCGGCAATGTCGACCATGTGGAATTGCTGAAGCTGAACACCAAGACCAGCCGCGCCACCACCGTCGAGGGTCCGGGCGACACGCGTGACTGGCTGCTCGACGCCAAAGGTGAGCCGCGCCTTGCCGTCACGCATGAAAAAGACGAGCAAGTGCTGCATTACCTCGACCCGAAAACCGGCCACTGGCGCAAACTGGCGTCGCACCCGATGTTTAAAGGCGGCAAGGGCGTCTTTTACCCGCTGGCGTTTGGCGGCGATGGCGTGCTGTACGTCAGTACCAGCACCGGCAACGGCATCGCCACCGTCCACACCATGGACCTGGAAACCGGCGCCATCAGCCCGCAACCGCTGGTCCAGCTGGGAGAATTCGACTTCAGCGGCAAACTGATTTTCAGTCGCGGCAAGTTGCTGGGCGTACGTTTCATGGCCGATGGCGAAGGCACACAATGGTTTGACGCCACCCTGCAGGCTGCGCAAAAGGAAATCGATGCCAAGCTGCCCCGCACCGTCAACATCGTCACGCCGCCCACCCGCGCGGAAACCCCATACCTGCTGGTGGAAGCGTATTCCGACCGCCAGCCGCGCACCTACTTCATTTATGACTCGGAAAAGAAAACATTAAGCCTGGCGGGCCATTCTTATCCGAACATCAAATCGTCGCAAATGGGCACGATGGACTTGCAGCATTATGCGGCCCGCGACGGCTTGCGGATTCCAGCCTGGGTCACCACGCCGGCCGGCGCCGGCAAAAACCTGCCCATGGTGGTGCTGGTGCATGGCGGCCCCTACGCGCGTGGCGGCGCCTGGGGCTGGGACCCGGAACGCCAATTCCTCGCATCGCGCGGCTATGCCGTGCTGGAACCGGAATTCCGCGGCAGCGCCGGTTACGGCTACCAGCACTTCCGCGCCGGCTGGAAGCAGTGGGGCTTGAAAATGCAGGACGATATTGCCGATGGCGTGAAATGGGCCATCGCGCAAGGCATCGCCGACCCCAAGCGGATTTGCATTGCCGGCGCCAGCTACGGCGGCTACGCTACCCTGATGGGGCTGGTCAATGATCCCGGCCTGTTCCAATGCGGCGTCAATTGGGTCGGCGTCACCGACATCAACCTGCTGTTTACCGGCCACTGGCGCTTCACGTCCGATTTCTCGCCGCTATGGAAAAAATACGGCATGCCGGACTTGATCGGCGATCCCGTCAAGGATGCCGAGCAATTCAAGGCCACGTCGCCGCTGCAGCAGGCCGCGCGCATCACGCAGCCGCTGCTGCTGGCCTACGGCGGCGCCGACATGCGTGTGCCCATTATCCACGGCACCAAGTTCCGCGACGCGGTCAAAGCCACCAATAAACAAGTCGAATGGATTGAATACGACGAGGAAGGCCACGGCTGGGCCTTGCCCAAGAACCGGATCGACTTCTGGTCCCGCGTAGAGAAATTCCTCGATAAAAACATCGGTTCCGGTAACGCCGGCGCCAAACAAACACCATCCGCACCATGAAACACGCTGTCTTGCGGCATACCGCAGCCCTCCTGATTGCCGTGCCACTGGCCGCCGCCGCACAGGCGCCGGCATCCGCACCGGCGCAACCGGCGCCATCAGCGCAGCAAGCAACCCAGCCCGCGCCTTCGCTGGCGGATTTCTTCAACAACCCGGAATTCGGCGGCGCCAAGCTGTCACCCAACGGGCGCTACCTGGCGGCCAAACTGGCCGCAGCCAACGGCCGCGAACGCCTGGCTGTGGTGGACCTGACCACGCAGAGCGCGGCCTCGGTGGCGTACTTCAGCGATGCCGATGTCGGCAACTTCACGTGGATTAATAACGAACGCCTGCTGTTCAACACCACCGACAAGCAACTGGGCCTGGCCGACAAACGCTTCGGCCCCGGCCTGTACGCGGTGAACCGCGACGGCAAGCAATTCCGCCAGTTGGCCAACCGCTCCGGCATCCTCGCGGCGTCGCCGACCGCGCGGCAACTGCTGCCCTGGCATACCTACATGCTGGGCCAGGATGGCGCGCAGGATAGCGAACATGTGTATGTCACCAGCAGCGTCATCAGCGGCACCGGTGACCTGGACGCGGAAAATCTGCTGCGCCTGAATACGCTGACCGGCCACTACACTTCGGTGCGCCGCCCGGATCATGCCCGTGAATGGCTGCTCGATGAAAAAGGCGAGCCGCGGATAGTCAACTCGTCGGACAAAGGCAAGAGCGCGATCCACCTGCGCGATCCACAGACCGGCGAATGGCGCATGCTGGTGGACTTTGCCACCTACAAGGGCGGCAAAGGCGCGTTTACGCCGCTGGCTTTCGGTCCGGACGGCGTGTTTTACGTCATGGCACGCCGTGGCCGCGACAAGTCCGCGGTATTCACGCTGGACCTCGCCACCGGCCAGACCAGCGAAAAGCCCGTGGTCGAACTGGATGGCTATGACTTCAGCGGCAAGCTGATGTTCAGCGACAGCAAGCTGGTGGGCGTGCGCTACATGACCGATGGCCAGGGCACCACGTGGTTCGACGAGGGCTTGAAAGCCATGCAGGCCGAGATTGACGCCAAACTGCCCGGCACCATCAATCTCGTGACACCGCCGAAACGCCCGGAAACCCCGTATGTGCTGGTGGAATCGTATTCCGATATCCAGCCGTGCGTGTTCTTCATTTACAACCGTGAAGCCAAGACGCTGCTCACGGTGGGCGCAGCCTATCCGAAGATCCAGCCGGCGCAGATGGCGCACCAGGATGCCGTGCGCTATACCGCGCGCGATGGCTTGCGCATTCCCGCCTGGGTGACCACACCACGGGGCGAAGCCAAGAACCTGCCGATGGTGGTGCTGGTCCACGGCGGCCCCTATTTGCGCGGCGGCGAATGGGGTTGGAACGCGGACGCCCAGTTCCTCGCGTCGCGCGGTTATGTGGTGCTGGAACCGGAATTCCGCGGCAGCACGGGCTTCGGCGCCAAGCACTTCCGCGCCGGCTGGAAACAATGGGGCCTGAAAATGCAGGACGACATCGCCGACGGCGTAAAATGGGCGATTGATAAAGGCCTGGCGGACCCGAAGCGGGTGTGCATCGCCGGCGCCAGCTATGGCGGCTATGCCACCCTGATGGGGCTGGTGAACAACCCGGAACTGTACAAGTGCGGCATCAACTGGGTCGGCGTCACCGACATCGGCCTGCTCAGCACCGGCCACTGGAGCTATGTCTCGGACATGTCCGATATGTGGAAAGAGTATGGCATGCCCACGATGATCGGTGATCCGGTCAAGGATGCCGAACAATTCAAGACCACCTCCCCGCTGCAACAGGCCGCGCGCATCACGCAACCGCTGCTGATGGCCTATGGCCGCGCCGACCAGCGCGTCCCGCTCTACCACGGCAACAAGTTCCGCGACGCCGTCACCCAGCACAACAAGCAGGTCGAATGGATCGTCTATGAAGAGGAAGGGCACGGCTGGGCGTTGCCGAAAAACCGGATAGATTTCTGGAGCCGGGTCGAGAAATTCCTGGACAAGCATATCGGCCAGCCATAAGGAGTCTCCATGCGCTTACACACTCTTGTCTTGATGCTTGCCTTGCTGCCAGCCACGGCGATGGCCGCTGTGCCGCCAGCGGAAGCATTCTTTTCCAATGCCCGCTACAGCGCGGCAAAGATATCCCCGGAAGGCACGCACGTGGCGATACGCGGCAGCATGGCGGGCCGGCGCGACGCCTTGTATGTGGTCGAATTGAACTCCATGGGGTCGAAACCGGTTGCCCAGTATGGCGATGCCGACATCGATGATTTCGAATGGGTCAATGAACAACGGCTGGTATACGACACCCGCGACCGCAACGCCGCTGCAGGCGACGTGAAATATGCGCCGGGCCTGTTTGCAGTCAATCGTGACGGCAGCGGCGCGCTGCAACTGGTCGATCGTGGCTACGACCGGCAATACACCACCGGCACCCACATCAAGCAAACCTTGATGCCTTGGGATACCTACCTGCTGGTCAACCAGCCAGGAAGGCAGGACAGCGACTATGTGTATGTGGAGCGTCCGGAAGAACATGGTGGCAAAACCGTCGGCTGGACGCTGATGCGCCTGAATACGAAAACCGGCCGCGCAATAGGCGTCCCCAAACCGCCCTTCATGCAGCATGTGCTGATCGATGCGGCCGGTGAAGCACGCGCAGCGACCTCCCTGCACAACGACCGTGCTTCCGTACACTACCGCGATCCTGGCACGGAAGAATGGCGCAAGCTGGCGGAGTTTCCCGCCTATGGCGTTTCGCCGGATACCTTCTCGCCTGTTGGCTTCGGTCCGGACGGCCTGCTGTATGTCGCCGCAGGCGCCAACTCCGACCGCCGCGTGGTACGCAGCTATGACGTCAAAACTGGAAAACTCAGCGACAAGGCTGTGATCGACCTGGGTGAATACGACTTCCGGGGCAGCTTTGTCACAACCGACAACAATGTCCTGGGCGTGCGCCTGTTGACGGACGCAAGCAGCACGCATTGGTGGAACAAGGAGATGGCGGCGCTGCAGGACACGGTCGACCAACTGTTGCCCGGCACCATCAATGAAATCAGTGTGCCGCGCCGGGGCGATGCGCCGTGGGTGCTGGTCAAGGCCTGGTCGGACCGCCAGCCGCCGGTCTACGTGATGTACAACAAAAAGACGCGTGAGCTGAAAAAACTGGGCGATTCCAATCCCGATATCCAGCCGGCTGCAATGGGTACGCGCTCGCTCATCCATTACACCGCGCGCGACGGCATGAAAATCCCCGCCTGGCTGACCATGCCGCCCGGCGGCAAGAAAGACAAGCTGCCGCTGGTGGTGCTGGTCCACGGCGGCCCGTTTATGCGGGGCGGCGAATGGAACTGGGATGCGGAAGCGCAATTCCTGGCGACGCGCGGCTATGCCGTGCTGCAGCCGGAATTCCGCGGCAGTATGGGCTTTGGCGCCCGCCACTTCCAGGCCGGCTTTAAACAGTGGGGCCTGGCGATGCAGGACGACCTGTCCGACGGCGCCCGCGCACTCGTGCGGCAAGGTGTGGCCGATGGCAGCCGCATTTGCATCGCTGGCGCCAGCTATGGCGGCTATGCGGCGCTGATGGGCGTCATCAAGGATGGCGATTTGTTCAAGTGCGCCGTCAACTGGGTCGGGGTCACGGACATCAACCTGCTGTACACGGGAACCTGGCGCATCATCGATGACCTGTCGGACGGCTGGAAAAAGTATGGCATGCCGGTGCTGGTTGGCGACCCGGTCAAGGATGCGGAACAGCTGCACGCCACATCGCCGCTGGCGCAGGCCGCGAAAATCAAGCGCCCTCTCCTGCTGGCCTATGGCACGCATGACCGCCGCGTCCCCATCGTGCACGGTGAACGCTTTTACAAGGCGGTCAAAGCACATAACCCGGATGTGGAATGGATTACGTACGACGGCGAAGGCCATGGCTGGACGTTACCGGAAAATCGCATTGATTTCTGGACCCGGGTCGAACGCTTCCTGAATAAACACATTGGCACCACGTCGCAACCGCAATAACTGATGAAACTCAACCACCTCTTCTCCCTCCTTCTGTTCACCATGGCCGGCGCCAGCCACGCTGCCGCGCCAGCCAAACAGTTCTTCGAAAACGCCGTCTTCAGCGACGCGCGCCTGTCGCCCAGCGGGCGCTATGTCGGGCTGCGCGTCGGCGGAGACACCACGCGCGACAGCCTCGTGATCATGGCGACGGACACCATGAAAGTGGTCGGTTCCGCACGCCTCGAGAAAGAAGACATCGGCACTTTCCGCTGGCTCAATGACAACCGGCTGGTCTTCACCATTAATGACCGCACCGTGGCGCCAGGCGACGTACGCTACGCGCCGGGCCTGTTTGCGATGGACCGCGACGGCAGCAATTTACGCCGGCTGGCGCACCGTAATGAGCCCGAGCTGTCAGAAACAGGGACCATGATCAAATCCCGGGTTCAGCCATGGAATACCTACCTGATGGCGCAGGAAGGTCCACAGGACTCTGACGTCGTGTATGTGCAGCGTCCGGTATGGCGGGAAGGCACCTATGAACGGGACCGCACGGAACTGGTCAAGCTGAACTCCGCCAACGGCGAAGCCGTGACGGTAGCGCGTCCCGGGGTACCGCAGGGCTGGCTGCTGGACCAGAAAGGCGAACCGCGCATCATGGTGCAAACGCGGCAAGGGCGCGAAAGTCTCCATTACAGGGATCACGTCACGGGCAACTGGCGCCAGGTGGCCGAATTCAACGCCTACGATCCGCAAGGCGGCATCAATCCACTCGGCTTTATCGATGACACGCACCTGCTGGTCGAATCGCTCGATGGCGGCAAGAGCACCTTGCGCCAATTCGACCTGGCGGCCGGCAAAGTGGGCGGGAACGCCCTCGTTTCCATGGCGGAGTACGACTTTTCCGGCGAACTGATTTACACCGGCAACAAGCTGGCCGGCGTACATTACCTGATCGATGGCCGTGGCACCGTCTGGTTCGATCCCGCGCTGAAGGCAGTGCAGCAAGACATCGACGCCCTGCTGCCCGCCACGACCAACCTGGTGACGCCGCCACGCCAGCCGCAGACGCCATGGATGCTGGTTAAATCCTACTCCGACCGCCAGCCGGCCATTTTCATGCTGTATAACACGCAGAGCAAGCAGTTGAGCATGCTGGGTGGCCAGCATCCCGACATCCAGGCCGGCGACATGGGGCTGCAGGATTTGGTGAAATTCAAGGCCCGCGATGGATTGACGATTCCCGCCTGGCTGACCTTGCCGAAGTCCGGCGGCAAAAACCTGCCGATGGTCGTGCTGGTGCACGGAGGCCCCTATGTGCGCGGCACCGAATGGCAGTGGGACGCGGAAAGCCAGTTCCTCGCCTCGCGCGGCTATGCCGTGCTGGCGCCGGAGTTCCGCGGCACCACCGGCTATGGCAGCACCCTGTTCAGCGCGGGTAAAAAGCAATGGGGCCTGGCGATGCAGGACGATATCGCCGATGCCGTCAAATTCGCGGTGGCGCAAGGCATCGCCGACCCGAAACGCATCTGCATCATGGGCGGCAGCTATGGCGGTTATGCCACTTTAATGGGGCTGGTGAAAGACCACGACTTGTACCAATGCGGCGTTGCCTATGCGGCAGTGACCGATATCCCGCTGCTGTTCAACAGCGGCGCCATGGTGTTGTCGGACATGAGCGAACAGTACAAGAAATACGGCGCGCCGGAATTGATCGGCGACCTGGAAAAGGACGCGCAACAGTTCATCGCCACGTCGCCGCTGCAACAGGCCGCGCGCATCAAGCGTCCGCTGCTGCTGGCGCACGGCACCGACGACGTGCGCGTTCCGCTCGTGCACTTCAAGAAAATGCGCTCGGCCCTGGAAAGCAACAAGGCCGACGCGGAATTCGTCGAATACGTGAGCGAAGGCCACGGCTGGTCGCTGCTGAAGACCCGGCTCGATTTCTGGACCCGGGTTGAAAAATTCCTCGACAAGCATATCGGCGACGCGCGCAAATAGGAGTACCCTGACGGCTGGCCAACTTCGCTGAAGGAGCTGCTTATGTCGTCTGGAAAAATACTGGTCGCCCAAGGCGGCGGTCCCACCGCCGTCATCAACCAGTCGCTGGTGGGGGTGGTGCTGGAAGCGCGGCGCCACCGCCATGTGACCCGCGTCTATGGCGCACTGCACGGGGTGCGCGGCATCGTCAATGAAGACTTCGTCGACCTGACCCAGGAAACCAGCCATAACCTGGAACTGGTGGCCGCCACGCCATCGTCGGCGCTGGGTTCCACCCGCGACAAGCCGGATGAAAAGTATTGCGCGCAAATTTTTGAGGTGCTGCGCGCGCATGAAATCGAACACTTCTTTTACATCGGCGGCAACGATTCGTCCGACACCGTGCGCATCGTCAGCCAGCAGGCGCAGGCGGCCGGCTACCCGCTGCGCTGCATCCATATCCCGAAAACCATCGACAACGATTTGGTCGGCAATGACCACACGCCGGGCTTCCCGTCCGCCGCGCGCTTCGTCGCGCAAGCGTTTGCCGGCGCCAACCTCGATAACGCTTCCCTGCCGGGCGTGTATGTCGGGGTCGTCATGGGCCGCCATGCGGGCTTTTTGACGGCCGCCGCCGCGCTGGGCAAGAAATTCCCCGACGATGGCCCGCACCTGATTTACATCCCGGAGCGGGTCTTCGACCTGGAGCGTTTCCTGGCCGATGTGAAAGCCATGTACGCCAGGCACGGGCGCTGCGTGATTGCCGTCTCCGAAGGCATCCACGACGCCTCCGGCGAACCGATCGCCACCCTGCTGGCCAACGAAGTCGAGCGCGATGCGCACGGCAATGTGCAACTGTCCGGCACCGGCGCGCTGGCCGACTTGCTGTGCGACGCCATCAAGGACAAGCTCGGTATCAAGCGCGTGCGCGGCGATACCTTTGGCTACCTGCAGCGTTCGTTCATCGGCTGCGTGTCGGACGTGGACCAGCGCGAAGCGCGCGAGGTGGGCGAAAAAGCCGTGCAATTTGCCATGTGGGGCGACCGCGACGGCTCCGTCGCCATCAAGCGCACCGGCTTTTATTCGGTCGATTATGAATTGCTGCCATTGGAAGCAGTGGCAGGCAAGACGCGCACCATGGAGGACGCTTTCATCACGCCGGAAGGCACCGATGTCACCGATGCGTTCCGGCTGTACCTGCGGCCGCTGCTGGGCTCCGGCATGCCGGACGCGTACCGCTTGCGGCCCGCGCCGGTGGCGAAAATCCTGAAACGCTAACCGGCGCCCAGCCATCCGGGCGGCGTCCTGCCGCCCGTCTTTACCTAACTTTACGTATTTTGACATCCGCTAACACCGAGTCGGCGGAGAATACAGACAGTTGCCTCACGGCACTTTTTAACGGTACAGCGCCGCGCAACGCGATCTGGCGCCAGCCCCTGTTCAGAGAGGACTGTCATGTCAAATACCCCAATGCCGGCCGCCGACGCGGCAAATCAACCGTTACGCCGCCGCGCCGCGCTCGGCGCACTGGGCTCGCTCAGCGCCCTGTCCCTGCTGGCCTGCGGCGGCGGCGGCACCGCCGGCAGCACTGCCGTCACCACCACCACGTCGGCCACGCTGATGGGTGGACTGAGCTTGTCGGATGGCGCGCTGTCGCCGGAATTCACGGCCGCCACCGGCAGCTATACCGCCAATGTGGCCAATGCCACGACCGCCATCGCGTTTACGCCCACGCTGACCGACAGCGCCGCCAGCGTGACGATCAATGGCGTCACCGTCGCCAGCGGCGCCAGTTCCAGCGCGTTTGCGCTGAATGTGGGCGACAACAGTTTCGACATCGTCGCCACCGCGAAAAGCGGCGGCGCCACCAGCACACACAAGGTGACCGTGAAGCGCGCCACGCCGGCGCTGTCGTCCGATGCCAGCCTGAAGTCGCTGACCATTTCCACCGGCAGTCTGTCGCCCGCCTTTGCCGCGGCCACCACCAGCTATGCGGTCACGGTGGCCAATTCCGTGACGTCGGTGACATTAACGCCGGCCGCCGCCGGCGCCGGCGCCACCATTAAAATCAACGACGCCACGGTTGCCAGTGGCAACGCTTCCGGCGCCCTCGCGCTCAACGTCGGCAACAACACGCTGAGCGTGACGGTGCTGGCGCAGGATGGTGTCACCAGCCGCAGCTACACCGTCACCGTGGTGCGCAGCGTGGCTACCGCCACCGTGTCCGGCGACGCCACCCTGAGCGCGCTGGCGCTGTCGGCCGGCACACTGTCGCCCGCTTTCGCTTCCGGCACCGTGGCGTACACGGCATCGGTGGCCAATACCGTGGCGTCCGTCACCCTGAGTCCGAGCGCCACCAATGCCGGCGCCACCATCACCGTCAATGGCAGCGTCGTGCGCAGCGGCGGCGCCTCGTCCGGCCTCGCGCTGGTGGTTGGAACCAATGTACTGTCGGTGGTGGTCAGTGCGGAAGACGGCACGCACATCATCACGTACACGGTGGCGGTGACGCGCGCGGCCGCCGTCTCCACCGACGCCAGCCTCAGTACGCTGGTCATTTCAGCGGGCACGCTGTCCCCCACCTTTGCTTCCGCCACACTGAGCTATACGGCATCGGTGGCCAATGCCATGGCGTCCGTGACCTTACGGCCGACCAGCAGCGCCAGCGCCACCATCAAGGTCAATGGCGCCACGGTCGCCAGCGGCGCCGCCTCGTCCGCGCTGGCGCTCAGTGTTGGCGCCAATACCTTATCGGTGGTGGTGACGGCGCAGGATGGCAGCACCACGCGCACCTATACCGTGATCGTCACGCGCGCCGCCGCGGTGCTGTCGTCGGACGCCACGTTGAGCGGCCTGGCGATTTCGTCAGGTACCCTGTCGCCATCGTTTTCCGCCGCCACCACCAGCTATACCGCCAGTGTGGCCAACGCAGTGGGCACGGTGACGCTGACGCCCGCGGCGGCCAGCAGCGGCGCCACCATCAAGGTCAACAGCGCCACCGTGGCCAGCGGCGGCACGTCCGCCTCGCTGGCGCTGAACGTGGGCAGCAATACGCTGAGCGTGGTGGTGACGGCGCAGGATGGCGCCACCAGCAAGACGTATTCGGTCACGGTGACGCGCGCGGCCGCCGCTTCCTGCGCCGTGATTCCCGAGGAAACCGCCGGCCCGTATCCGGCGGACGGCTCCACCGCCAGCAACCGCACCTATAACGTGCTGGCGCTGGCCGGCATCGTGCGCCAGGACATCCGCAATACGCTGGGCAGCGCCACCAAGGTGGAAGGCGTTCCGCTGACCGTCAACATCACGGTGCAAAACGTGAACAACGGTTGCGCGCCGCTGGCCGGGTATGCGATCTACCTGTGGCATTGCACGCGCGAAGGGGCATATTCCGTGTACACGGAATCAAGCGTCGACGCCAATTACCTGCGCGGCGTGCAGGCCACCGACGCCAATGGCGTGGCCACCTTCACCACCATCTTCCCCGGCTGCTATGCGGGCCGCATGCCGCACATGCATTTCGAGGTGTATCCGAGCGTGGCCAAGGCCACCACGGCGGGCAACAAGGTCAAGACGTCGCAACTGGCGTTCCCGACCGACATCTGCACCACCGTGTATTCGAGCGCCAGCGGCTACACCAGCAGCCTGCGCAACTTCAACAGCATCAGCTTCGCCACGGACAATGTGTTCAGCGATGGCTATTCGCTGGAAATGCTGTCGATCAGCGGCAGCGTGGCGACCGGGTATGTGGCCAATGTGACGGTATCGATCGCCGTGTAGCGGTTTGCTAATTGCGGGGAATGCCGGCCTGGATCCGGTATTTCTCGATCAAGCCTTCCTTCTTCATGTCCGCCAGCACTTGGCCCAGTTTCTGGGCCAGGTCGGCGTGGCGCTTGTTCAGGTGGGCATGGACGTCGGCACTGTCCATCAACGCAATTTTACGGATCGACGTGCCGCGGAATTCGTCGGCGGCCAGCAGCGCGTCAGCGACCGCATCGACTTCAACAAAGATATCGCTGCGCCCCACTTGCAGCTTGCGCAGGCCCAGCAGCGAGCTGTTGGCCACCATCAGGCGCTCCGGCGGCACCACCAGCGGCAATTGCGCGCTGGGCAAGGCGACGCCATTGCGGTACTCGACGCGAAAATCCGTCTGTTTCAGCGCTTGCCAGCCATTTCCAAGTATCAGGGGGCGCGCCGCGTAGGCGGAAAAACGGATCGCAAAATGCGGCACCGGCACTTTCACCAGTTCAGGGTGCATCTGGCTGTATTCGGCGACACGGTTGATTTCCCCATCCACTTCGCCGCTGTCGGACACCATGCTCGAACGCTTGGCTGGATAGGGCCGGTAATCGAGCCGGTAGCCAAGGCGGCCCAGTGCTTCCGTATAAATCAGCGCGAGCCATGGGCCGAAGGTATTGTGTATTTCAATCGCGCCGCTCAACACCAGCGCGGGACGCGGGTCGTGCGGGACGCCGGCGCCTGTCGCCGGCAACGTCGGCTGCGCCTGGCCATACGGCGCCAGCGCCAGCAGTGCTGCTGCCATGCCTACCCTGAATCCGGCCATCTGCGCTCCCACCAATAAAAAAGCGGACGATGCCACAGCATGGTCCGCTCCCGGGCATCACTGGCGCGTTCAATGAACGCGCCTTGCCGGCATTACACCACGATGGTCTGGTGCTCGCCATCCTGGCGTGCACGGATTTTGCCGATGCGGTACACGGTTTCGCCGGCGGCTTTCAGCTGGGCTTCGGCCGCATCCGCGTTGTCTGCCGAAACGATCACGGTCATGCCGATACCGCAGTTGAAGACACGGTGCATTTCCGCGTCGGCCACGCCGCCGTGCTGCTGCAGCCACTGGAACAGCGGTGGCAGGGTCCACGATTTGCCATCGAGTTCGCAGGTCAGGTGGTCTTGCAGCACGCGTGGGATGTTTTCCACCAGGCCGCCGCCCGTGATGTGCACCAGGCCTTTGACTTCCATGGAAGCCATCAGCGCCAGCAGCGGTTTCACGTAAATGCGGGTGGGTTCCATCAGCACGTCGGCCAGCTTGCGGCCGTGGAAGTCGCCTTCCAGGTCCGGTTTTGCCACTTCGATAATCTTGCGTACCAGCGAATAACCGTTCGAGTGCGCGCCCGACGAGGCCAGGCCCAGCACCACATCGCCCGGGGCGATCTTGGTGCCGTCGATGATTTTCGACTTTTCCACCACGCCGACCGCGAAACCGGCCAGGTCGTATTCGCCGGCCGGGTACATGCTCGGCATTTCAGCGGTTTCGCCGCCGATCAGCGCCGCGCCGGCTTGCTCGCAGCCCTGGGCGATGCCTTTGACCACGGCGGTCGCTTGTGGCACGTCCAGCTTGCCGCAGGCGAAATAGTCGAGGAAAAACAGCGGTTCGGCGCCCTGCACCAGGATGTCGTTGACGCTCATGGCCACCAAGTCGATGCCGACGGTGTCATGGCGGTTCAGTTCAAATGCCAGTTTCAGCTTGGTGCCGACGCCGTCGGTGCCGGACACCAGTACCGGTTCCTGGTATTTCTTGCTGATCTCGAACATGGCGCCAAAGCCGCCAATGCCGGCCATCACGCCTTCGCGCATGGTGCGCTTGGCAAACGGCTTGATCGCATCAACTAAAGCGTCACCCGCGTCGATATCGACGCCGGCGTCACGGTAGGACAGGGAAACATTAGAAGTTTGGCTCATGGTGTATTTCGCAGCGGAGGCGGTAAAATAGAAGGCGGTGGCCGGTTCCAGCGCTTTTGGCGTCGGTGGCGGCAAGACCGCTATTCTATCAAAATGCCTGTTCAATCTCCCATTTTTAGCCAAAAATCCCTAACCCTATGCCTTTTCCCCTCTCGGTAGAACAAAAGCAGACGGTATTCTGGGTGGCGGTTTGGGTGGCATTCTGGCTGCTGTTGCTGGCGCTGGGGCCGATTTTGACGCCTTTTTTGGCCGCCGCCATCATCGCCTATGCCTTGAATCCCGGGGTCGACCGGCTGGAACGGTTGCGCATTAGCCGCATCGGCGTGCCGCGCGCACTGGCCGTGGTGGTGGTGGTGGTGCTGTTTATCGCCGCCATCATGACGCTGGGCCTGATCGTGCTGCCCGTGCTGCAAAGTGAAATCCCCCTGTTGCAGGCGCAAATTCCCGCCTTCCTGGCCAAGGCCAGCGAAACCCTGGTGCCGCGCCTGCGCGAACTGGGGGTGAATGTGCCGATGAGCAGCGCCGGCATCAAGGAACTGGTCACCCAGCAACTGACCTCGTCCGGCGATGAAATCTGGCGCTCGCTGCTGGTCTGGGGCCGCGCCGGCGGCACCGCCGTGCTGGGCTGGCTGTTCATCGTGGTGCTGGTGCCGGTGTTGCTGTTTTATCTGCTGCTGGACTGGCACAAGGTGATTGCCCGGATTGCCGACTGCGTGCCGCGCCGCTATATCGGGCGCACCATCGCCATGGCGGAAGAAGTCGACACCTTGCTGGCGCAATACCTGCGCGGCCAGTTGCTGGTGATGCTGGTGCTGGCCGTGTATTACTCGGTGTCGCTGATGATTGCCGGTTTCGACGTGGCGCTGCCGGTCGGTATCCTGACCGGCTTGCTGGTATTTATTCCCTACCTCGGCTTTGGCCTGGGCCTGGTGCTGGCGCTGATTGCCGCGGTGCTGCAATTTACCGACTGGAGCGGCGTGATCGCGGTGGCCGTGATTTATGGCGCGGGCCAGGTGATCGAAGGGTTCTTCCTGACGCCGCGCCTGGTGGGCGAGCGCATCGGACTCAATCCGCTGGCGGTGATTTTCGCGTTGCTGGCGTTCGGCCAGCTGTTTGGTTTTGTCGGCGTGCTGCTGGCGCTGCCGGCATCGGCGGTGCTGATGGTGGCTTTCAAGCACTTGCGCCGCCACTACCTGTCCAGCAGCTTTTATAATGCGTAGTGTGATGACGACGACGCAAGGGCAAAGGCAATGAAACAACTGGTGCTGGATTTAGGCGCCGAGCCGGTGCTCACCCTCGATTCTTTCGAAATCGGGCAAAACGCGGAACTGGCCGCGCTGATGCGCCAATTCCAGGACCGCTCGTCGCGTGAGCATTTCGCCTATATCTGGGGCGACATGGGCGCCGGCAAAAGCCACTTGCTGCGCGCCCTGGGCACGGCCGACCGCGCCCGCTACATCTCGCCGTTTTCGATCGAGTCGGAATTCGTGTACTCGCCGGAGATCGACCTGTACCTGCTGGACGACTGTGAAAAGCTGTCGCCGCTGGCGCAGATCGACGCTTTTGCGCTGTTCAATGAAATCCGCGCCAACAACGCCTTCATGGTGTGCAGCGGAGCCGTCGCGCCGGCCGTGCTGCCGGTCCGTGAAGATTTGCGCACCCGCATGGGCTGGGGCCTGATTTACCGCCTGCACAGCCTGACGGACGATGAAAAGATTGCCGCTTTGACCACGGCGGCGGCGGCCCGGGGATTGACGCTGTCGGCCGGCGTGTTACCCTATTTGCTTTCCCATTACCGGCGTGACATGAGTTCACTGTCCGAAATGCTGGATGCGCTGGACCGCTATTCCCTCGAAACCCAACGCCCGATTACCCTGCCGCTGCTGCGCGAGTGGCTGCAGGAACAAGCTCAAAAATGATGAAACTGGCCCTGTTTGACCTCGACCACACCCTGTTGCCGATTGATTCCGATTTCGAATGGGGGCAATTCCTGTGCCGTATCGGCGCCGTCGACGCCACGGAATTCGCCCGCCGCAATGAGGGATTTTTCGCCCAATACCAGGCCGGCACGCTCGATCCGGTGGAATACCTGGAATTCTCGCTGGGCACCCTGGCCAGCTTCCCGCGCGCCAAGCTCGATGAAATGCAGGCGCAATTCATGCGCGAAGTGATTGCCCCGGCGATCCGCCCGTCCGCCCAAGCGTTGCTGCAGCAGCACCTCGACGCGGGCGACCTGGTGGCCATCGTGACCGCCACCAACCACTTCGTGACGAAACCGATCGCCGACGCGCTGGGCGTGGAACACCTGATTGCCGCCATGCCGGAAGTTTCCAGCGACGGCGCCATCACCGGCAAGCTGCTGGGCACGCCGACCCAGGGCGCCGGCAAAGTCGTCCACACCAAAGCCTGGCTGGAAAAGCTGGGCAAACGCCTGGAAGACTTCGAAAGCTCGCACTTCTACAGCGATTCGCATAACGACATTCCGCTGATGTCGGTGGTGACGCACCCGGTTGCCTGCAACCCGAACGCCGCCCTGACCAGCCACGCCGCCGCTCAAGGCTGGCCTACCATTAATTTGTTCAATGATTAAAAAACTGATCCGCAAAATCCTGGGCGTCAAAGGCAAGGAAGCTCCCAGCGGCCCGGTCATCCTGGGTCCGCAACAGCACAGCATCGATCCGAAACTGCTGTCGAATAACGCGGTACGGGTCACCAGCACCTTGCAGGAAGCCGGCTTCCAGGCCTTCGTGGTGGGTGGCGCCGTGCGCGACCTGCTGCTGGGCGTGAAGCCGAAAGACTTCGACATCGCCACCAACGCCACGCCGGAACAGGTCAAGCGGCTATTCCGGCGCGCCTTCATCATCGGCAAGCGTTTCCAGATCGTGCACGTGATGTTTGGCCAGGACTTGCTGGAAGTGACGACCTTCCGTGGTCCCGCGGTCGACAACGCGCCCAAGGATGAACATGGCCGCGTACTGCGCGATAACACCTTTGGCACCATGGCCGAAGACGCCGAGCGCCGCGACTTCACCATCAACGCCATGTATTACAACCCGGCCACGCAGGAAGTGATCGATTACCACGGCGGTATCGAAGACATCCGCGCCAAGACCCTGCGCATCATCGGCGTGCCGGAAGCGCGCTACCGTGAAGACCCGGTGCGCATGCTGCGCGTGGTGCGCTTTGCCGCCAAGCTGCAATTCACCATCGAACCGCATACCGGCGCGCCGATCCGCGTGATGGCGCCGCTGATCAACAACGTGCCGGCCGCCCGCGTGTTCGATGAAATGCTGAAGTTGCTGATGTCCGGCCAAGCGCTGGCCTGCCTGCAGCAATTGCGCAAGGAAGGCTTACATCACGGCTTGCTGCCGCTGCTGGATGTGGTGCTGGAACAGCCGCTCGGCGTCAAGTTCGTCACCCTGGCGCTCGATTCCACCGACCGCCGCATCCACGCCGGCAAGACCGTATCGCCGGGCTTCCTGTTCGCGTCGCTGCTGTGGCACCAGGTGCTGGAAAAGTGGAACGCGTATCTCGCCGCCGGCGAATTCCCGATTCCCGCATTGCACCAGGCGGCCGACGACGTGCTCGATTCGCAGACCGAGAAACTGGCCTTGCAGCGCAAGATCGGTTCCGACATGCGCGACATCTGGTCGATGCAGCCGCGCTTCGAGCGCCGCACCGGCAAGAACCCGTACAAGCTGCTGGAACACACGCGCTTCCGCGCCGGTTACGACTTCCTGCTGCTGCGTTGCGCCTCGGGCGAAATCGACCTGGAACTGGGCCAGTGGTGGACCGCATTCTACGAAGGCGACGAGACCGCGCGCGAAGCGCTGATCGCCGGCTTGCACACGCAATCGCAAGGCGGCGGTGCGGCGAAGCGCAAGCGCGCGCCACGCCGCGGTCCACGCAACCGCGAAGGCGGCGACGGCGCACCGGCACCAGCCCACCCTGATGGCGAGTAACCGCTTGGCGGCCACCACTTCCGTTACCGGCATGGTGACCGCCTATATCGGCATCGGCGCCAACCTGGGCGATGCGCGCGCCAATGTGCTCGACGCGGTCGCGCGCCTGGAACGCGCCCCCGGTTGTGTGGTGACGGCCGTCTCCAGCCTGTACCGCACCGCGCCGATCGACTCGTCCGGCGACGATTACGTCAATGCCGTGGCGGCAATCGGCACCACGCTCGACGCGGAAGCCCTGCTGCAGACGCTGCACGCGATTGAACAGGCGCACGGCCGCGAACGTCCTTACCGCAACGCCCCCCGCACGCTGGACCTGGACTTGCTGTTATATGGGCAGGAACAGATCGACTCGCCTACACTGACTGTGCCGCATCCGCGCATGTGCGAGCGCGCCTTCGTGCTGGTACCGCTGCTGGAAGTCGCCCCCGGCGTCAATATCCCGGGCCGCGCGCCGGCGCGCTGCTTTGAATCCGCTGTCCAAGACCAGGCCATAACAAAGGAGAATATATGACCACCCTGCGCCAACCATCGCAGCGCCGCCTGCGCAACACCAACAACCGCCAGCGCAAGAAACTGCACCTGGGCGACTATAAACAGCTGCGCGGCGACGTCTCGGTGCGCTTCAAGCAGGTGCTCGACAGCGCCGCGTTCGAAGCATGGCTGGGCGCGTGGATCGAATGGGTCGAGGCCAATGGCCTGTACGTCGCCTGCTTCGGCGGCGGCCAGCCGTTCGCCACCACCGACGGCATGCTGATCGGCGAAACCTCGCTGACGCAGGACCAGCTCGACGCCGCCGTGGCCTGGCTGAAAGCCCGCCCGGAAGTGGCGGAAGTCACGCAGGCAGTGCTGCGGGATGCGACCTACGACGAGTTCAAGTCGGTCGAATAATTCCTTTCGGCAATTCCCTTCCGTATCCCAAGCGGAGACAATCGTCTCCGTTTGGGATACATCTTCGCGCCACAAATCCCATGAACATCCCCGTCCTCCTGCAAACCGCCGGCCTGCTGACCCTGTCCAACATTTTCATGACCGTGGCCTGGTACGGCCATCTGAAAAGCCTCAACACCAAGGCATGGTATGTCGCCGCCATCGTCAGCTGGGGCATCGCGCTGTTTGAATACCTGCTGCAAGTGCCGGCCAACCGCATCGGCTATACGCAATTCTCGCTGGCGCAGTTGAAGATCATGCAGGAAGCCATCACCCTGGCCGTGTTCGTGCCGTTTGCCATGATTTACATGGGCCAGCCGTTCAAGACCGACTACATCTGGGCCGCCCTGTGCCTGATCGGCGCCGTCTACTTTATCTTTCGCTCATAATTTCCAGCAAGAAACTTCGAGCCCCCGCTCGGAAAAGAATGACCGTTCGGCGTTAGAATACGCGGTCCGCAGCGTAACGCCGCGATATTGAGGATCGAGGAACACATGTCTGGTTATTTGCAAGGAAATGAAATGGCCGCCAGCACCCCAGCGCCGGCCGCAAGCACCACGCCCGCACCGGCAAAGCCGGTCGCCAGCAAAGCCGTGACGGGGCCCGCGCTGATGGCGCGCCGCGCCGCCGGCGACAAGATCGCCATGATGACGTGCTACGACGCCAGCTTCGCATCGCTGATGGACAGCTGCGGCGTGGAAGTGCTGCTGATTGGCGATTCGCTGGGGATGGTGTGCAATGGCCTCGACTCTACCCTGCCGGTCACCCTGGACGACATCGCCTACCACACCCGTGCCGTGGCCCGTGGCAACAAGTCGGCGCTGGTGCTGGCCGACATGCCGTTCGGTACCTATGCCACCAAGGAAGAAGCGTTCGCCAACGCCGTCAAACTGATGCAGGCCGGCGCGCACATGGTGAAAATCGAAGGCGGTGCCTGGCTGGTGGACACCGTGCGCTTCCTGACGGAGCGCTCGATCCCGGTCTGCGCCCACCTGGGCCTGACGCCGCAATCGGTGCACCAGCTGGGCGGCTACAAAGTGCAAGGCAAGACCGCCGAAAGCGCGGACTTGCTGAAATCCGACGCATTGAAACTGCAGGCCGCCGGCGCCACCTTGCTGGTGCTGGAAGCCATTCCGACCGCGCTGGGCAAGGAAGTCACGGAGCTGCTGGCAATTCCCACCATCGGCATTGGCGCCGGTCCGGATTGCTCCGGCCAGGTGCTGGTCATGCACGATGCGCTGGGTGTATTCCCGGGCCGTAAGGCGCGCTTCGTGCGCAACTTCATGGAAGGCCAGGCCAGCATCGGCGCCGCTGTCAGCGCTTATGTGGCGGCGGTGAAGGATGGCAGTTTCCCGGCGTTGGAACACTGCTTCTGATCCACTGCGGCATGCCATACCGGTGGCGCGGGCATGGCGGCTTCCGCCTTTGGCGGAAACCGCCCTACGCATTGTGAGATAGCGGCTTACGCCACTGGATTTGGCCGCTACGTCATCCGACCTGGATCCAGGTCGTCTTCAACTCCGTGTACTTGTCGAACGCATGCAGCGACTTGTCGCGTCCATTGCCTGACTGTTTATAGCCGCCGAACGGCACCGTGATGTCGTCGCCGTCATACTGGTTCACGTGCACGGTCCCGGCGCGCAATGCGCGCGAAACCTGGATGGCTTTCGTCAGGTTGGCGGTCCATACCGCCGCATGCAAGCCATAGGGCGTGGCATTGGCCTGGCGCACCGCCTCGTGCACATCGGTGAAGGTCAGCACCGACAGCACCGGCCCGAAGATCTCTTCCTGCGCGATGCGCATGTTCGGGTTCACCTGGTCGAACAGGGTCGGCGCCACATAGTAGCCGCCGGACTCCGTGCGTACCCGTTCACCGCCCGCCAGCAACCGCGCCCCTTCCGCCTTGCCCGATTCGATATAGCCCAACACCGTGTTCATCTGCATGTCGTCGACCAGCGCGCCCATTTCCGTGGCCTGGTCGAGCGGATCGCCCGGCATGTGCGCGGGGATCAGTTTCAGCGCTTTTTCCATGAAGGCATCGCGGATGCTGGCTTCGACAAACAGGCGCGAGGGCGCGTTGCAGCTTTCGCCCTGGTTGAAATAAATCGAGCCGATCGCGGCCGACACCGCCGCGTCGAGGTCCGGGCAATCGGCGCAGACGATATTGGCTGACTTGCCGCCCAGTTCCGTCCAGGCCCGCTTCAAATTCGACTGCCCCGCCATTTGCATGATCAATTTGCCGGTGCGGGTCGAACCCGTGAAGCCGATGGTGTCGACATCCATGTGCAAGGCCAGCGCGCTGCCCGCCTCGTTGCCGTAGCCCGGCACCACATTGAACACGCCGGGCGGAATGCCCGCTTCCAGCGCCAGTTCGGCCAGCCGCATCGACGTCAACGGCGCCTTCTCGGACGGCTTCAGCACCACGCTGTTGCCCGCCGCCAGCGCCGGGCCGATCTTCCATGCCGCCATCAGCATCGGGTAATTCCACGGGATGATGGCGCCCACCACACCAACCGGTTCGCGCGTCACCAGCGCCAGCGAATTGCCGGCGGTCGGCGCGATTTCATCGTAGATCTTGTCGATCGCTTCGCCATACCAGCGCACGCAATTGGCGGCCAGCGCCACGTCCACGCTCTGGCTGTATTTGATCGGCTTTCCCATGTCGAGCGTTTCCAGCAGCGCCAGTTCGTCCTTGTGCTGCACCATCAGATCGGCAAAGCGGATCAAGGTGCGCTTGCGCTGCGCCGGGGCCACGTTGGCCCAGCGGCCATCGTCAAAGGCGGCGCGGGCGGCCGCCACGGCGGCGTCAATATCCGCCTCGCCGCAGCGCGCCACTTCGGCCAGCTTGCGGCCATCGATCGGGGATGCTTTATCGAAGCGCTGTTCCGTGCGCGACCAGACGCGCTGGCCATTGATAACGGCGCGGCCGTCGATGTTCAACGCGGCGGCACGTTCGTGCCAGTTAATGTCTGCCATGTTCTCTCCTCTACCGTTTTTCTTAACAGCAACGCATGTCACACCTGGGGTCAGACCCCATTTATGACAAAAGCAGACATTTTTTCGCAGCAGATGTCTACTTTTGTCACATTGGGGGTCTGACCCCAGGGTGTGACATCGGTTTATAGCCAGCCGCGCTGTTTGACTTCGGCCAGCGTCAGGTCCAGCGCGTGGCGGATCAGGTCCACCATTTCATCGATTTGCGCATGCGTCATCACCAGCGGCGGTGCAATGATCATGCGGTCGCCAACGGCGCGCATGATGACGCCGTTGTTGAACATGTGCGCGCGGCACACCATGCCCACGGACAGCGCCGGATCGAACGCCACTTGGTAATGCACGTTTTCCGCCTTGCGCTTGACCAGGTTCAGCCCCGCGACAAAACCGCAGGTCTCCGCCACGCCCACCAGCGGATGGTCCGCCAGTGCGGTAAAGCGCTGCTTCAGGTAAGCGCCGGCTTCTCCGGCCACCCGGCCCACCAGGTTTTCCGATTCGATGATGCGCAGGTTTTCCAGCGCCGCCGCGCACGCGACCGGATGGCCGGAATACGTGAAGCCATGGTTGAATTCACCGCCCTGCCGGATCAGCACGTCGGCCACGCGGTCCGACACCAGCACGCCGCCCAGCGGGATGTAGCCGGACGTGACGCCTTTGGCAAACGTGATCAGGTCAGGCTTGTACGGCTCCGACGCAAACCAGCGGCCCAGGCGGCCAAAGCCGGTGATGACTTCATCGGCAATCAGCAAGACGCTGTATTTGTCGCAGATGCGGCGGATTTCCGGCCAGTAGGTATCGGGCGGAATCACCACGCCGCCGGCGCCCTGCACCGGCTCGGCAATGAACGCGGCGACCTTGTCCACGCCCACCTCGAGGATTTTTTCTTCCAGCCAGGAAGCGGCCTTGACGCCGAATTCCTCGCGCGTCATGCCGACGCCGGACTCGATATAGTTGGGCTGGCCGATATGCACGATGCCGGGAATCGGCAAGCCGCCCTGCTCGTGCATGCCGCTCATGCCGCCCAGCGACGCCCCCGCCATCGTGCTGCCGTGGTACGCATTGTGGCGGCTGATGATGACGTGGCGCTCCGGGTAACCCTGCAAGTCCCAGTAGCGGCGCACCATGCGCACATTGGTGTCATTGGCTTCCGAACCGGAGCCCGTGAAAAACACGTGCTGGAATCCGGGCGGGGCCAGTTGCGACAGGCGGTGCGCCAGGTTCACCGCCGGCACCGTGGTGGTGTTGAAGAAGCTGTTATAGAACGGCAGCGTATCGATCTGTTCACTGATGGCTTTGGTCATGGTCGAACGGCCATAGCCGATCGCCACGCACCACAGGCCGGACATCCCGTCCAGCACCTTGTTGCCTTCGGAATCCCACAGATAAATCCCCTCGCCGCGCACCATCACGCGCACGCCTTTTTCACCGAGCGCCTTGTGGTCGGTGAACGGGTGCAGGTAATGCGCATGGTCGAGTTCACGCAGGGTATGGGTATCGTGTGTCGTCATGATGTTCTCCTGTCGATAACTTACACATGCAGCAGCAGGTGCTCGCGCTCCCACGGGCTGATCACCGTCATGAATTCCTGGTACTCCAGGTCCTTGATGGCGGCATACACGTCGATGAAGCGGTCGCCCAGCACATGCCGCAACTTGTCTTCGCGCCGCAGCGCCGCCAGCGCCTCGGACAGGCTTTGCGGCAATTCGTGGCGCTGTTCATACGCGCTGCCGGTGGTGACGGCGTTCGGTTCCAGCTGTTCAGTCATGCCGAGGTAGCCGCAGGCCAGGGTCACTGCCAGCGCCAGGTAAGGATTGGCGTCGGCGCCGATGATGCGGTTTTCCACGCGCCTGTCCTGCACGCCGGATTCCGGCACGCGGAAGCCCACCGTGCGGTTATCCACGCCCCACTGGATGTTGATCGGCGCGGCGGTGTGCCGCACCAGGCGGCGATAGGAATTCACGTATGGCGCGACGATGGCCAGCGCGTGCGGCATATAGCGCTGCAAGCCGCCGATGTAGTGCTTGAACAGGGACGATGGCGAACCGTCGCTGTTGCTGAAGATATTTTTGCCGGTATGCGCATCGACCACGCTCTGGTGCACGTGCATGGCCGATCCCGGCTCGCCCGCCATCGGCTTGGCCATGAAGGTCGCATACATGTCGTGCTTCAGCGCGGCCTCACGCAAGGTGCGCTTGAAGAAGAACACCTTGTCGGCCAGACTCAATGGTTCGCCATGCAGGAAGTTGATTTCCATCTGGCCGGCGCCGATTTCGTGGATCAGCGTATCGACGTCCAGCCCCATCAAATCGCAGTAATCGTAGATATCTTCGAACAGCGGATCGAATTCATTGACCGCATCGATGCTGTACACCTGGCGGCTGGTTTCCGCCCGGCCGCTGCGGCCGATCGGCGCCTTCAATGGCAAGTCCGGATCGGCGTTTTTCGCCGTCAGGTAAAACTCCAGTTCCGGCGCCACCACCGGCTTCCAGCCTTTATCCTCATACAGTTTCAGCACGCGCCGCAACACGGTGCGCGGCGCGAAATCCACCAGCTTGCCATCGGCAAAATAGCAATCGTGGATCACTTGCGCGGTCGGGTCGTTCGCCCACGGTACCATCGTGATGGTGGTGGGGTCGGCCCGCAACACCATGTCGCGGTCGGTCGATGAAATCGCGCGGTCATAGGCGTCATCTTCGGTCGGGTAATTGCCCGTCACCGTCATGCCCAGCACGGCTTCCGGGATGCGCATGCCGCGGTCTTGCGTGAATTTCCCGCGTGGCAGGATCTTGCCGCGCGCAACGCCGGTCAGGTCGGGCACCAGGCATTCGATTTCCGTGACCCGGTTTTCATTGAGCCACACATCCATGTCGGTGTAAGTAAAATTTTCGCGTATCGTCATAAGTTCCTCTCAAGGTTCAGGCCCGGCCAACATGGCCGGGTTGGCACAGGTTGAGAGGGGCGCTAGGGGATACGGTCGCGGTGCGCGCGGCAGGCATCGCCAAAGGCGGTAAACAGCCGCATCGACACCGGGTTATCGGTGACTTGCCACTCCGGGTGCCATTGCACGGCCAGCGCAAAAGGCGCGGCGCTGACGGAATACGCTTCCACCAGGCCGTCTTCAGCCAGCGCTTCCACCTGCAAGCCGGGCGCCAGGTTGGCGATGCCCTGGCCATGCAGGGAATTGACAGCGATATCGCGCGCACCGTCCAGCAGACGCGCCAGCATCCCATCCGCCTGCAGCCGGACCTTGTGCGCCGGCGCGTATTGCATCGCCAGCGGCTGGTCCTTGCTTTCGCGGTGGTCGTTCAAGCCCGGCACCTCATGCACAGCCTGGTGCAGGGTGCCGCCCAACGCCACGTTGACTTCCTGGAAGCCACGGCAAATCGCCAGCATCGGCAAGCCCCGCTCCAGGGCCGCGCGGATCAGGGGTAACGTCGTGGCGTCGCGGGCGGGGTCTTGCGGCAGCGACGGATCGCGCACCGGCTGCCCATACAGGCCGGCATGCACATTCGACGGCGCCCCGGTCAGCATGACGCCATCGGCGATGGCCAGCAGCGCGGCGAGATCCATGGCGCCGCCCAGCGCCGGCACGATCAGCGGCGTGCAGGCCGCCCCCTTGACGACGGCATCCACATACTTGTGCTGCGCGGCGTAATACGGATGCGCACCGATCTGGTGGCTGCACGATGGAACAAGGACGATGGGGTGGCGCATGGGATGGCATATTTGTTAAGCTGGTTCCATCATATGCCTGTTTTGGTATGATGACGAGCGCCACTTTTAGCAAATCGATAGAACCACTTTATGACGCCCGTCTCGGAAATGCTGGCCGCCACGTTGGCGCAAGCGGACTTCCAGTCCCGCCTGCCACGCCAGCGCCGCCTGTATGAAGCCGCCAAGGCGGCGATTTACCAGAACCGGCTGGCGGCCGGCAGCAAGCTGCCATCGAGCCGCGACCTCGCCGCCGACCTGGGGATTGCACGCAATACCGTCATTGCCGCTTTTGAGCAATTGGCGGCGGAAGGCTATGTGGTCAGCGTAGCAGGCAGCGGGACCTATGTCGCGGATTTAAAAGCGATGGCGCGCGCACAGCGCGGAGAACGCAACATCCGGACCACAAGACCGATCGAACAAGCGCCGCGCGGTGAGCAGGATGTCGCCCACGCCACAGAGGCAGTACGCCCTGCCACTGTGGCGCGTGCAAGCAAGATTGCGGTCAGTGCCCTCGGCACAGCCGATGCGGCGAACGCCGGCCGGCACGCGGCATGGGCGGGCAACGACGCAGACGATGCGGCGGCATTGCCCTCAGCCGCCACGCTGTCGCGGCGCGGCATGGAACTGACGCAATTTGCCGCCGGCGCCCGCTATGAAATCCAGCCCTTCGCGCCGGGCGAACCGGATTTTTCATCGTTCCCCGTCAAGCAGTGGCAACGCCTGCAAAACCGCGTGTGGCGCGATGGCCGTGCCGATTTGCTCGACTATGGCCAGTCCGGCGGCTACCTGCCGCTGCGCCGCGCCATCACGGAATATTTACGCCTGTCGCGTTCCGTCAGCGTGTCGGTGGAACAGGTGCTGATCACGTCCGGCACCCAGCAGTCACTGGACCTGTGCGCGCAATTGCTGGCCGATGCGGGCGATACCGCCTGGGTGGAAGACCCGTGCTACTGGGGCGCGCGCCGCGTGTTCCAGGCGCGCGACCTGCATTTGCATCCGGTCACCGTCGATGAAGACGGCATGGCTCTCGACGCGGACGACCTGGCAACAACGCCGCGCCTGGTGTACGTCACGCCGTCGCACCAGTACCCGACCGGCGCCGTCATGAGCCTGGCCCGGCGCCGCGCCTTGCTGGAAGCGGCGGCGCGCAAAAACGCCTGGATTCTCGAAGACGATTACGACAGTGAGTTCCGCTACAGCGGCCGTCCCCTCGCTTCGCTGCAAGGCCTGGATGGCGGCAACCGCGTGGTTTACATGGGTACCTTTTCCAAGGTGCTGTACCCGGGCATCAAAGTCGGCTACCTGGTGGCGCCGCCAACGCTGGTGGAACCGTTCAAAAGCGCGCTGTATGACTTGCAGCGTCCCGGCCAGATGATGGTGCAAGCGACCCTGGCGGACTTTATCGCACTGGGCCACTTCACCACCCATGTGCGCAAGCTGCGGCACACGTACGGCGCGCGGCGCGAACTGTTGCGGCATGCCTTGTCCCGGCACCTGGGGACGGACGCCGCCCAGTTGGCCACCATCAGCCGCCAGGAATCGGGCCTGCACCTGGTGGTGGAATTGCCTGATTGGGCCGACGACGTGGCGCTGCATGGCACGGCACGAGCAGCGGGACTGTCGGTCAATGCCCTGTCGATCTATTACCTCGCGCCGCCCATCCGCAAAGGATTACTGGTGGGCTATGCGTACGTGACGGAAGAAAAGATCGAGCGTTACGGCAAGGTGCTGGCGGCGCTGATCCGGGAGGCGGTACTGCGCTAGGCCCGGCCATCACACGTGCAGCAGCAAGTGCTCGCGCTCCCACGGACTGATCACCGTCATGAATTCCTGGTACTCCAGGTCCTTGATCGCCGCATACACGTCAATGAAGCGGTCACCCAGCACGAAGCGCAGCTTGTCTTCGCGGCGCAGCGCGGACAATGCTTCCGACAGGCTTTGCGGCAATTCATAGCGCAATTCATAGGCGCTGCCGGTGGTGGCGGCGTTCGGCTCCAGCTGTTCCGTCATGCCGAGGTAACCGCAGGCCAGGGTCACTGCCAGCGCCAGGTAAGGATTGGCGTCGGCGCCGATAATGCGGTTTTCCACGCGCCGGTCCTGGACGCCGGATTCCGGCACCCGGAAACCCACGGTACGGTTATCCACGCCCCATTGAATGTTGATCGGCGCGGCGGTGTGCCGCACCAGGCGGCGGTAGGAATTCACGTAGGGCGCCACAATGGCCAGCGCCGGCGGCATATAGCGCTGCAAGCCGCCGATGTAATGCTTGAACAATTGCGACGGCGAACCGTCTTCATTGCTGAAGATGTTCTTGCCGGTCTTGATGTCCGAGACACTCTGGTGCACGTGCATGGCCGAACCCGGCTCGCCCGCCATCGGCTTGGCCATGAAGGTCGCATACATGTCGTGCTTGAGGGCGGCTTCGCGCAAGGTGCGCTTGAAGAAGAACACCTTGTCCGCCAGGCTCAATGGTTCGCCGTGCAGGAAGTTGATTTCCATCTGGCCCGCGCCGATTTCATGGATCAGGGTATCGACGTCCAGCCCCATTAAATCGCAGTAATCGTAGATATCTTCGAACAGCGGATCGAATTCATTGACCGCGTCGATGCTGTACACCTGGCGGCTGGTCTCCGCCCTGCCGCTGCGGCCGATCGGCGCCTTCAGTGGCAAGTCCGGGTCGGCGTTTTTCGCCGTCAGGTAAAATTCCAGTTCCGGCGCCACCACCGGTTGCCAGCCTTTATCGGCATACAGTTTCAGCACGCGCCGCAGTACGGTTCGTGGCGCGAAATCGACCAATGCGCCGTCGGCAAAATAACAGTCGTGGATCACTTGCGCGGTGGGATCGGCGGCCCACGGCACCATCGTGATGGTGGTGGGGTCGGCGCGCAAGATCATGTCGCGGTCGGTATTGGAAATCGCGCGGTCATACGCCACGTCGTCGGTCGGATAATTACCCGTCACGGTCATGCCCAGCACGGCCTCTGGAATGCGCATGCCCCGCTCTTGCGTGAATTTCACGCGCGGTAAAATCTTGCCGCGCGCAACGCCGGTCAGGTCAGGCACCAGGCATTCGATTTCCGTGACCCGGTTTTCGTTGAGCCACACATCCATGTCGGTGTACGTAAAATTTTCCCGGATAGCCATATCAGTCTCGCTTGATGTCTTGATCGGACGCGGCCAGGGAATGGGGAAATGCAGGGCCGCGCACCTCGTGTGTGCAGACTAGGACTGGGCGTACCTAAGGAATGCGTTCCTGGTACGAGTGGCTGGCGGGGCTTGATGCGATGGCACGGCGCATGGCGTCAGTCTCTGGGCAGAGGCCTCTGTTAAGCGATAAGCCAATTTATCACATTTTTACGCCGGGAACGAACGCGCAACATGTCATGCACGAGTATCAATGCTGCCAGTATTGCAATACCCATTGCATGGCAGCGTCCACCGGACGGCGCGACCGGTGACGCCAGGGCGGACCGGTGGCCGCCCCGGGTGGCTCAGGCCGGCATTTCCGCGCTGATTTCCGCCCGCGTTTCAATCAGGATTTTCTTCAGTTCCGGCACGCACGAGCCGCAATTGCCGCCCGCCTTCACGCACGCCGTGACTTCCGGCACGGATTTCAAATCCTTGTCGCGGATCGCCGAGCAAATCGTATTGCGGCCCACGCCAAAGCACGAACACACGGTCGGGCCCGCATCGACGCCTTGTTTCATCGGACGTCCGATCAGCAAACCGGCACGGTCCAGATCGGACAGCGTCTCTTCCGCGAACAAGCCGGCCAGCCAGCCGCGCGCCGGTAAATCCAGGCGCGGAGACAGGAACACGCACTGTTCGATGCGGTCATTCACCACGTGCACGGCGCGGTACATGCGCTCGCTCTTGTCGGCATATTCGAGCCAGTCGGCGTCCGGGTCGGTCACGCCCAGCAATTCGCGCGCCCAGGCCGTGAAATCATCGATGTTCTTGCGCCCGGCCATTTCATAGCGGGCGAATTCCTTGCCCTGGATACGGGTCCAGTGCGCCACACTCTCCAGGTTCAGTTCCGTGCGCGACAGCACGAACGCATGCCAGTTCACACGGAATTGCTCGATGCGCACCGGCGTGTGCTTGAATTCCGGTTCGCCCGACACCGGGTCCACCACCGGATTGACCAGCGCACCGACGCGGGCATCGGACGAAGTCTGGTTATTCCAGTGGATGGGCACGAACACGCTGCCGCGCGCAATGCCGCCGCCATGCTGCACCCGCGCCACCATCGCGCCCCACTTGCTGGTGATGCGCGCCAGTTCGCCTTCGCGTACACCGTAAATCAGCGCATCTTGCGGGTGCATGTCGATGAATGATTCCGGGATGTGGTCGGCCAGCTTGGCGGAACGGCCTGTACGCGTCATCGTGTGCCACTGGTCGCGCACGCGGCCGGTGTTCAGGGTCAATGGAAAATCTTCTTCCGGCATGTTGGCAGGCAGGCGCGGGGCGGTGGCGATAAAGCGCGCCCGGCGGTCCGGGTGCGAGAAGCGGCCATCAAAGAACATCCGCTTCGCGCCCTCCTTGTCACCCGCCAGCAATGGCCACTGCACCGGCGCCATCGCGTCATAGGCTTGCGCGCCCTGGCCCGCCAGGCCGGCCATATTGAACTTGCGCGGCAAATCGCTGTCGTCATTGCGCCAGGCGGACAGGCGCGCGTGTTCATCGAAGACTTCATAGGCATTGGCGAAATCGAAGCCCGTATAGCCCATGCGCTGCGCGAATTGCGCAATGATCAGCCAGTCCGCGCGCGCTTCGCCCGGCGCCGGCAGGAAGGCGCGCTGGCGCGACACGCGGCGTTCGGAATTGGTGACGGTGCCATCCTTCTCGCCCCAGCCCAGCGCCGGCAACAGCACGTCGGCAAAGGCATTGGTGTCGGTGCGTTCGATGATGTCGGAAGACACCACCAATTCGCATTTGGCCAGCGCGCGGCGCACCTGGTCCGCATCGGGCAGGCTGACCACCGGGTTGGTCGCCATCACCCACACGGCTTTGACTTTACCTTCTTCGATCGCGTGGAACAGGTCCACGGCTTTCAGGCCGCCTTTATCGGCCATGCGCGGCGAATCCCAGAACGTGCGCACCGCGTTGCGGTGTTCCGCATTTTCCAGGTCCATGTGCGCGGCCAGCATGTTGGCCAGGCCGCCCACTTCACGGCCGCCCATGGCGTTCGGCTGGCCGGTGATGGAAAACGGGCCCATGCCTTCCTTGCCGATACGGCCGCCGATCAGGTGGCAATTGATAATCGCATTGGCTTTATCCGTCCCCGCCGATGACTGGTTCACGCCCATCGAGTAGCCGGTAATGACTTTCGCATTGGCGGCAAACGCTTCATAAAATTCCGTCAGCGCTTCGACACTGACGCGGCACGTCTTGGCCACCTTGGCGATATCGCCGCATTCCTGATCGGCAGCCGCCAGCGCGGCGTCCAGGCCATTGGTGTGCTCCGCGACAAACTCGGCATCGATGGCGCCGATCTGATTCAGGTAGCTCAGCAAGCCATTGAACAGCCAGACATCGGTGCCGGGTTTGACCGGCAAGTGCAAGTCCGCCAGTTCGCAGGTGGCGGTGCGGCGCGGATCGATCACGACCAGTTTGATGTCCGGACGCTTTTCTTTGGCTTTGGCGATGCGCTGGAACAGGATCGGATGGCACCATGCGGCGTTGGAACCGACCAGCACGATCATGTCCGCCGATTCCAGGTCGTCGTAGCAGACCGGCACCACGTCTTCGCCAAACGCGCGCTTGTGGCCGGCCACGGCGGACGACATGCACAGGCGCGAATTGGTATCGATGTTGGCGCTGCCGACGTAGCCTTTCATCAATTTGTTGGCGACGTAATAGTCTTCCGTCAGCAACTGGCCGGACACATACAGCGCCACCGCGTCCGGACCGTGTTCATCGATGATGGCTTGCCATTTATCGGCCACCTGTCCCAGCGCGTCATCCCACGAGACGCGGCGCAGCGCATCCGAACCACGCTGGTCACGCACCATCGGATACAGCAGGCGCCCTTCCAGGCTGATGGTATCGCCCAATGCGGAACCTTTGACGCACAGGCGTCCCGCGTTGGCCGGGTGCGCCGTGTCGCCGGCAATCTCAAAACCGCCGTCAGCCTTGGGCGTCGCCTTCACGCCACAGCCGACGCCGCAATAGGCGCAGGTGGTTTGTACGGACAGGGGGACGGTGGACAGGTTCACGATATTCTCACTTATTTCAATTTTTGCTTCAGTGGCGACTCATGGCGGCTTCCTGCGGAAACCGCCCTACGTTCCTCGGCACACCACGGTCCGTAGGGCGGCTTTTACAAAGCCGCCATGCAGTCACGCGGCGCTTAACTCTTCGCCAAACAACAAGGTCTGCCGCATACGCGTGATATCGGCCTTCTTCTGGATCAGGTCGAAGTACCACGGGCCATCCTTGACATCGCCATACAGCACGGCGCCGATGATGCAGCCTTCCTTCAATACCAGGCGTTTATAAACGCCCTTGCGCGGATCGCGCAGCACCAGGTCTTCGCTGCCTTCGCCGCCGATAAAGTCACCAACCGAATACAAGTCTACACCCGTGACTTTCAGGCGGGTCGGCGATGCTTGCTGGACGTAGCGGCGGTGGCCGGCGCCGGCCAAGTGGGCGCCGCAAACGCGCGCCTGGTCCCAGATCGGCGCCACCAGGCCAAAGGTGGCGCTGCGGTGCTGCACGCATTCGCCCACGGCATAGATACGGGGATCGTATGTCTGCAGCGTATCGTCCACCACGATGGCGCGGTCGCAATGCAGGCCCGCGTCCTTGGCCAGCGCAATGTTCGGACGCACACCGGCCGTCATCACCACCAGGTCGGCGGGAATCTCGGAACCATCCTTGAAGCGCACGCCGGTCACGCGGTCCGGGCCGGTAATCTCGGCGGTCTGCGCGTTGAGCAGGAAACGCAGGCCGCGCGCCTCCAGCGCTTTTTGCAGCAGCGCCGCGGCAGGCTTGTCCAGCTGCTGGTTCATCAGGCTGTCCGTCACATGCACCACCGTGACTTCCATCCCCTGGCGCATCAAGCCGTTGGCCGCTTCCAGTCCCAGCAAGCCGCCGCCGATCACCACCGCGTGGCGATGGTTGCGCGACGCTTCCAGCATGGTTTCCACGTCCTGGATGTCACGGAACGCAATCACGCCCGGCAATTCATGGCCCGGCACCGGGATGATGAACGGCTTCGAGCCCGTCGCCAGCAGCAGGCGGTCATAGCGCACTTCCTTGCCCGACTGCGCACGCACGATGCGGCGCGAACGGTCGATGTGGACCACCGGGTCGCCGGCGTGCAGGGTGATGTTGTGGCTGTCGTACCATTCACGCGTATTGAGCATGATGTCGTCCACCGTCTTTTCGCCGGCCAGTACGGGCGACAGCAGGATACGGTTGTAATTGCCGTAAGGCTCCGCGCCAAACACCGTGATGTCGTACAGGTCCGGCGCGAGCTTGTACAGCTCCTCGACGGTGCGCATGCCAGCCATGCCATTGCCGATCACTACCAGCGCGGGCTTCATGATTACGCCCCTACCAGCACTTTGCCGTTTTCAATCCGCGCCGGGTACGTTGCGATCGCATGTTCCGGCGCTTCCAGGCACTCGCCCGTTTGCAGGTCGAAGTGATGCTTGTAGATCGGTGAGGCCACCACGATGCGCTCACCGAGGTTGCCGACCAGGCCGCGCGACAGCACGGAGGCGTTGGAATTCGGGTCGAAGTTGGATACGGCAAACACGCGCTGCTCGCCATCGCTCAGATGGAACACCGCCACGGCTTCGCCGTTCAGCAGGGCGCACACGCCGGTGTTGGGCACGATGTCGGCCAGGTCGCACACGGTGGTCCAGTTGGCGGTCATATTGTCACGATGCATGATGTTCTCCTTACTGAGGATGCCCGGCCTGAAGGTCCGGCACCTGTGTCTGCTATGAGGATGCCCGGCCTGAAGGCCCGGCACCATGGTACTTAAGCTGCTTTGATCGGGATGATGCGGGCCTTGCGCTCTTCCAGCGTGGCCGGGCGGATCTGGCCGCGCTCGTCCATGAAGACCACGTTCGGATCGGCCTTGTCGCTGTTGACGAAGGTACGGAAGCGCTTGCGGGTTTCCGGATCCGTCACGGCCAGCTTCCATTCGCATTCGTAGGTATCAACCACGTGCTGCATGTCTTTTTCCAGCTCCGCTGCGATCCCCAGCTTGTCGTTGATGACCACGTCCTTCAGGTAATCCAGGCCGCCTTCCATGTTGTCGCGCCATACGCTGGTACGCTGCAGGCGGTCCGCGGTGCGGGTGTAGAACATCAGGAAGCGGTCGATGTATTGCACCAGCGTAGCCTTGTCCAGGTCGGACGCGATCAGTTCCGCGTGGCGTGGCTTCATGCCGCCATTGCCACACACGTACAGGTTCCAGCCCTTCTCGGTGGCGATCACGCCGACGTCCTTGCCTTGCGCTTCGGCGCATTCGCGGGTGCAGCCGGACACGCCGAACTTGATCTTGTGCGGCGCGCGCAAGCCCTTGTAGCGGTTTTCCAGTTCAACCGCCAGGCCCACCGAATCATCAACACCGTAACGGCACCAGGTCGAGCCCACGCACGATTTCACGGTGCGCAGCGACTTGCCGTACGCGTGGCCGGTTTCAAAGCCGGCGGCAATCAATTCTTCCCAGATCAGCGGCAATTGCTCGACGCGGGCGCCAAACAGGTCGACCCGCTGGCCGCCCGTGATCTTGGTGTACAGGCCATATTTTTTCGCCACCGTGCCGACCGCGATCAGGCCATCGGCCGTGACTTCACCACCGGCCATGCGCGGCACCACGGAATACGTGCCGTCTTTCTGGATATTGCCCAGGAAGTAGTCATTCGAATCCTGCAGGCTGGCGTGCTCTTTCTTCAGCACGAAGTCATTCCAGCACGATGCCAGGATCGATGCCGCCAGCGGTTTGCAAATATCGCAACCGAGGCCTTTGCCGTGCTGCTCGATCAATTGGCCGAAGCTGCGGATATTGCCGACTTTGATCAGGTGGAACAGTTCCTGGCGCGAGTAGGCAAAGTGTTCGCATACGTGGTTGTTGACATCCATGCCGAGTTTTTTCATCTCGGCCTTCATCACTTGCGTCACCAGCGGCACGCAGCCGCCGCAGGCCGTGCCGGCCTTGGTGCAGCTCTTCAGCGAACCGATCGTGGTGCAGCCGCCGGCCACGGCTTCGCACAGCGCGCCTTTCGACACGTCGTTGCACGAACAGATTTGCGCGGTGTCCGGCAGCGCATCCACGCCCAGGCCCGGCCGGGCCTTGCCATCGGATTGCGGCAAGATCAGGAATTCCGGCGATTCCGGCAATTCCATCTTGTTCAGCATCATTTGCAGCAAGGTGCCATATTCGCTGGCGTCGCCCACCAGCACGCCACCGAGCAGGTAGCGGCCGCAGCTCGACACGACGATTTTCTTGTACACCTGCTTGCGTTCATCCATGAACTGGTACGAACGCGCCCCCTCTTCCTTGCCATGCGGGTCGCCGATCGATGCCACATCGACGCCCATCAATTTCAACTTGGTGCTCATGTCGGCGCCGTTGAACTCAGCCGCCTCGCCCAGCATGTGCTTGACGGCCACGCGGGCCATTTCATAGCCCGGCGCCACCAGGCCGAAAATCAGGCCGCCCCACAGTGCGCATTCGCCAATCGCGTAAATGTCGCGGTCGGACGTCAGGCAATTGTTGTCGATCACGATGCCACCGCGCGCGCCGATTTCCAGGCCGCATTCCTTGGCCAGCATGTCGCGTGGACGGATACCGGCGGAGAACACCACCATGTCGGCATCAAGGTGCGAACCGTCAAAGAATTCCAGGCGGTGCGTACCGCTTTCACCGTTCACGATGGCGGTGGTGTTTTTCGCCGTGTGCACCGTCACGCCCAGCGCTTCGATCTTCGAGCGCAGCATGCGGGCGCCGCCATCATCGACCTGCACCGCCATCAGGCGCGGTGCGAATTCCACCACGTGGGTTTCCAGGTTCATGTCGCGCAGCGCCTTGGCGCACTCCAGGCCCAGCAAGCCGCCGCCGATCACCACACCGGTCTTCGAGCGGGCGCCGCATTCCGACATGGCTTCCAGGTCTTCAATGGTGCGATACACGAAGCAATCCTTGCGGTCCTTGCCTGGCAGCGGTGGCACGAAAGGATAGGAACCGGTGGCCAGCACCAGCTTGTCGTAAGACAGAACATCACCGTCATTGGTCGTCACGGTCTTGGCGGCCGGATCGATCACGGTAGCGCGGGTATTCAAGCGCAGCACCATGTCGTCACGGTCGAAGAAGCCTTCCTTCACCAGCGACAAGTCATCCGCGCTTTTCCCGGCAAAGAATTCCGACAGGTGTACGCGGTCGTACGCCGGACGGGGTTCTTCACACAGCACCGTCACTTGCACGTTAGTGCCAGGCGCCTTGTGCGTCGCCAGGCTTTCCAGGAACTTGTGGCCTACCATGCCGTGGCCGATGACGATGATTTTCATGTTCTTACTCCTTGAGGTTTTTAAGCGGCAGCCAGGGCTGTCTCTTCTACTTTTTCGGCGCTGAAGCGCGCTGCGATTGCGCACAGGGCGGAAGCCGCCACCAGTACGCCGAGGATGGTGAGGGTTTGCTGCGTGTCGCCGGTGCCCTTCATCAGGAAGCCCGCGGCCACGGCGCCAACGTTGCCGCCTGCGCCGATGATGCCGGCCACGCCGCCCAGGGCGCGCTTGTCAACGAACGGCACCAGCGCATAGGTCGAACCGCAAGCCATGTGGGTGAACAGGCCGAAGATCAGCATCGCAATGACGGCCATCGCCACGCTCTCGGCTTTCGCGAACCACAGCAGGCCGATGCCTTCACCGATCATCATGATGAACAGCACGGTCACGCGGCTGTTCAGGGTGCCTTTCAGTGCCGCCTTGTCCGAGATATAGCCACCCAGTGCACGGGCAAACAGCGCCAGCAGACCGAAGCTGCCCGCCGCCATGCCGGCCTGGCCGATGCTCAGCTTGAAGTGGTCAACGTAGTAGGTGGCGGCGATGTTGTGGATGAAGATTTCCACGCCGAAGCAGGCGCCGTACGTAATGAACAGCAGCCAGACGCGGTAGTTGCCAGCAGCCAGCTTGAAGCTATCCCAGCCGCCTTTTTTGCCGCCTTCGATGGCGACACCGGCAGCGCGCAAGTCGCTGTAGTTACCTTCCGGGCAGTCTTGCGTATATTTGTAGTACACCACCGACATGATCAGCATCAGCACGCCCGGCACCATCAGGGCGGCGCGCCAGCCCAGCGATTCATGCACGCCCAGCATCACCATGGCGCCCATCAGCAGTGGCATGGCCGCTTGTGCCGCGCCGCCGCCGGCGTTACCCCAGCCGGCCGACGCCGCGTTGGCGGTGCCCACGACTTTCGGGGCGAACATCACGGACGTGTGGTACTGCGTGATCACGAAACTCGCGCCGACCGCGCCGATCAACAGGCGGAAGAACAGGAAGGTTTCATAGGTCTGCGCGAACGCCACACCCAGCACCGGGATCGAGCCCAGCGCCAGCAAGCCGGTGTAGGTCTTGCGCGGGCCGTAGCGGTCGCACATAGGGCCGATGATCAGGCGCACGATGATGGTGATGGCGACGGCCGCGATATTGATGTTGGCGATCTGCGCCGGGGTCAGGCCGAATTCACCTTTGATGATCGGCATCAGCGGTGCGCAAGCGAACCAGGCGAAGAAGCAGACGAAGAATGCCATCCACGTCAGGTGGAACGCCCGCATTGGCGCCGAAGAGATTGAAAACAAGTTGATGCTGTTAGCTTTGGTGGCCATTTTTTTATCCCGAAATAAAAACGGCGTCCGCTCAGCACTGATCTATTACCAGTCTGGGCGGACGCCGTTGTCCTTAGCTGTTCCTCCGTTGGACCAGCAGAATGTTTGGGAGGATCGCCTTTGATCCTATGCCTTAGCTATTGCAAGAGGTGTGCCAGGTGTTTTGACGGTGTTTACTTGTTAGCTATGAAAGAAAAACAGACTTTCATGCATATTGCGGTGCAGCAGTGCACGCTTATGGTGCATCGGATTGGTGCGCATCAGGCGGCGTTGCGGGCAGCTTCGACAACATGGGCTTCGCCTGGCCACGCATCCGCACAGCGCACCACATCGCCCACCACGATCACGGCCGGGCTGCCGATACCGCTGGCCGCCAGCGCTGCCGGCAATTCGCCCAGGGTGGTGATCAACTGCCGTTGCGCCGTGCGGGTGGCCGATTGCACCACGGCGACCGGGGTCTCCATGGAAGCGCCGCCCGCCAGCAAGCCGGCCTGGATCTGCGCGCAGCGCGCCACGCCCATATAGATGACCAGGGTCAGCCTGCTTTGCGCCAGTGCGGGCCAGTTCGGTTCCGATTGCGCATCCTTGCCGTGGCCCGTGACGAACACCGCGCCCTGGCTCCAGTCGCGGTGGGTCAACGGAATGCCGATCGAGGCGGCGCCGGCCAGGCCGCTGGTAATGCCGGGCACCACGTCGACGGTAATGCCCTGCGCCAGCAAATGCGCGCGCTCTTCGCCGCCCCGCCCAAACATGTAAGGATCGCCACCCTTCAGGCGCACCACGTGGTGGCCCGCTCGTGCCTCCGCAATCATCAGGCGTTCGATGAATTCCTGCGGCGTCTGCGCGCAGCCACCGCGCTTGCCGACATACACGACGCGGGCCGATGACGGCGCCAGCGCCATGATGGCGTCGCTGACCAGGTCATCGACCAGCAATACGTCGGCCGCGGCAATCGCCTTGACGGCTTTGACTGTCAGCAAATCCGGATCGCCGGGGCCTGCACCTACCAATGTCACTTTGCTCATGTTGCACCTATCCTGTTCCTGCGGCCATTAAGCGCTGGCGGTAGCCAATGCTGTTTTCACCATGTCGTCGATCTCTCCCGTGATGCCGGACATCACGCCCGCCACCACCGCGAATTCCTTGCCGGCCGGCCCGGCCCGCGCCGCCACCACGCGCGCATTGAACGACACCATGCGCGCCTGCCGGGCAATGGTTTCAATGTCGGTGATCACGGAGCGCAGCTGGTTTTTCATCTTCAGTGCATGGCGCTTGGATTGTTCTTCATAGATCGCCGTCACCTGGTTCAGCAGCGCCAGCAGCGGCGTGGTGCTGGCCACCAGTTCCGCCAGCAAGCCCTGCACGCTGCGCAAGCCGTTTTCCGCCGCGCTCAGGGTGCGCTCGGCCAGTTCGATGAATTCGCGGATCTGGCGGTCGCCGCCAGTACGGCCGAAATATGCTTCTTCCAGCGCCGGGCAGAAAATGCCGGGCAAGGTGTCGCTGCCATTGACCAGCACCTGGTGCGCATCGCGGAACAGTTTCAGCGCCTCGCGCGCCACCGCCACCGCGCCTTCCTGGCCCTGGCCCGCCAGCACCGCATACAGCACCAGCCGTTGCGACGTGAACCGGCGGCGGCCGGACAGGTTGATCAATGCGCCAAATACTTCGCCCGACAGCTTGGGCGCGTCCTTCTTGACGGCGGCTGCTGCTGATCCGTGTGCCATATGCACCTCTCTCTATTTACTGCCTGATGCCGAACGACGCCGCATAGCGGGCCGGGTCGCGCCCGTCCCATACCTTGCCGTCCATCAGGGTTGAACTTCGCAATACGCCTTGCGGCACCGGTGTCTCCGTCCATTCCGCCGCCTCGCGGTACAGGCTGGTCTGATGAACTGCGCTGGCCACGTCGTGGTAATCCGGGTCGGATTTCAGCAAGCCCCAGCGGCGCTGCTGCGTCATGAACCACATGCCGTCCGACAGGTACGGGAAATTGACGGCGCCTTCGTGGTGGAAGCGCAGCGCATGCGCATCTTCCCAGCTGTGCCCCATGCCGTCCTGGTAATGGCCGAGAATGCGCTGGCTGATCGCATCCTTGCCGGTGTTCACATAGGCTGTGCCGGAAATGATTTCCGCCATCGCCATGCGGTTGGCGCTGGATGCATCGATCCAGCGGCTCGCGTCCAGCACGGCGGCAATCATGGCGCGGCTGGTATTCGGGTGGCTGCGCACGAATTCACTCGACGCCGCCAGCACTTTTTCCGGGTGTTCCGGCCAGATGTTCTGGCTGGTGGCCGCCGTGATGCCGACGCCATCCATGACCGCCTTGTGGTTCCATGGTTCGCCCGCGCAAAAGCCATCCATATGGCCGGCTTGCAGGTACGGCACCATTTGCGCCGGCGGCACCGTGATGGCGCGCACGTCGCGCAGCGGATCGATGCCATGCGCGGCCAGCCAGTAATACAGCCACATGGCGTGGGTGCCGGTCGGGAACGTTTGGGCAAACGTGTAGGTGCGCCGCTGTCCGTCATGGCTGCTGGCCATCAGCGCGGCCAGGCTGGCGCCATCGGTGGCGCCCTGCTCCGCCAGGCGGCGCGACAGCGTGATGGCCTGGCCGTTGCGGTTCAGGTTCATCAGCACGGCCATATCCCGTGCCGGGCTGCCGATCCCCAGCTGCGTGCCATACACCATGCCATACAGTGCATGGGCGGCATCGAGTTCGCCCGTCAACAGCTTGTCGCGCACATTGGCCCACGACGATTCCCTGCTGGGCACAATCTTGATGCCATACTTTTCATCGAAGCCCAGCACGGCGGCCATGACAATGGAGGCGCAGTCAGTCAGGGGATTGAAACCAATCCTGACCAGTTGTTTTTCCGGACTTGCCTTACCCGCCATTACCGTCGCCATCGTCATCGCTCCATTGCAAAATAAAAAAGCGTCCCTACGGCACGAAACCATTCGTACTGTCGAGACGCCATTGTCTGGTGGGACACGACCGCCGTTGGCCACGTCCACACTTTGTTATTTGCAAGGAGCGTGCCAGTGGCAGCACGCGTGAGAAGGGGGAAAGAAGCAGGAAAAACCGCACCATCGTGGTGCAAATGTGTTGCAATGCACCAAATCAGGCCAGGTTCAGCCCAATAAATCTTCCACGTCGAGGACTCGCTGGGCGATTTCCGCCAGCCGCAAATTCTTGTTCATGGCCATGGTGCGCAGCTTTTGATAAGCCTTGTCTTCGGAAATGCCGTGGCGCGCCATCAGCAAGCCCTTGGCGCGTTCGACAACTTTGCGCTCGGCCAGCTTCATGCGGGTATCGTCCAGTTCCGCCAGCAGCTTTTGCTCCTGGGCGAAACGGGCCAGCGCCACGTTGAGCACCGGCTTGATGCGTTCCGGCTGCAAGCCCGCCACGATATAGGCGGACACGCCGGCCGCCATGGCGGCTTCCATGCTTGATTCCGTCTCATCTTCGGTAAACATGACGATCGGGCGGCGCTCGTCGCGCGTGGCGACGACGATATGTTCCAGCACGTCGCGCGCGTCCGATTCCGCGTCAACGATGATCATGTCGGGCTGGATCTCTGCAATCCGTTCGGGTAAATGAAAGTCGGCCGGCAGTGAAGCGACCAGTTGGTATCCGGCTTTTTTCAGGCCCGCCTGGACGGCATGGGCCCGCAGCGAGGCGTCACTCTCGTCAGGCGGATGTACTAAAACGATGCGTAATTTGCGGCTCATGCCTCATTTGCAAGCAATAAACGCGCCAAGGAGGGGCACGCCAGCACATTTTACGCTGAATAGGCGCGGGCGAAGCCACTCTTTATATTTTCCTCTTCGACTTATCGTTACATGCCCCAACGGAGCACGGTGCGGCGTTCGAGCGAGCGAAACATATTCAGAAGGCTGGCCGCGCCAGCGGGCTATGGCGCCGCATCATGCAGGATGGCGCCGGCCCATAAGACCTGTCCGGAACAAAGCAAACGGCCCCGGCGCCATGTGGCGGCCGGGGCCGTTTCAAACAGAATGGCAGCGGGCTTTTACAGTTCCGCGTACAGCGACAGGCGCTTTTGCTGCGCCGGCGCCAGTTGATCCAGGCTGGAGACAGCCAACTGGTCGCGCAGGTGGCCGTCCTGCAAGCCATAGACCCAGCCGTGCACCGTCAATTCCTGGCCACGGGCCCAGGCATCCTGCACGATGGTGGTCGAGCACACGTTAACCACCTGCTCCATGGCGTTCAGCTCGACCAGGCGGTCGGCGCGCGCGCCTTCCGGCAACACGGCGCCCAGGTAGCGCTCATGTTTCTGGTGCACGTCCTGCACGTGGCGCAGCCAGTTGTCGGCCAGACCGACACGGGTATTGGTCATGGCGGCATGCACCCCCTTGCAGCCGTAGTGGCCCACGATGATCACGTGCTTGACCTTCATCTGTTCAATCGCGAATTGCAGGACGGACAGGCAGTTCAAGTCCGTGTGCACCACCACGTTGGCGATGTTACGGTGCACGAATACTTTGCCTGGAGGCAGGCCCAGCAGTTCATTGGCGGGAACGCGGCTGTCCGAGCAGCCGATCCACAGGTATTCCGGCGTGACCTGGGTCAGGTCCTTGAAATAATTCGGGTCGTGCTGGACCTTCAAGTGCGCCCAGGCGCGGTTATTCTCCAGCAGGTTGGCCAGTGGGGAAGTCGTGTTGATGTCGCTCATGTATGTCCTCTCATATACGATGCATGGATCGGCTTTTACGATTCCGCTATTCGCGGGCGCGCAAAAAACCGCCTGTTGCCGGTAAAGCAACAGGCGGTCCGGGGATTTGCCGCTATGGTACCTCAATCAGGCCGATTGATCATTGGCCCGGATTGATCCCACTTATTCGAAGAAGTCTTTGACCTTGTCGCGCCACGTCTTCGATTGCGGCGAATGCTTGGCGCCGCCTTCGGTCATGGATTGTTCAAAGTCGCGCAGCAGGTCTTTTTGCTTGTCGGTCAGCTTGACCGGCGTTTCCACCGCCACGTGGCAGAACAGGTCGCCCGGATAACCGGAACGCACGCCCTTGATGCCTTTCCCTTTCAGGCGGAACGTCTTGCCCGACTGGGTGCCTTCAGGAATCGTGAACGCGACTTTGCCGGACAGGGTCGGCACTTCGATTTCACCACCCAGCGCCGCACGGGCAAACGAAATCGGCATTTCGCAATGCAGGTCGTCGCCTTCGCGCTGGAACACCTGGTGCGGCTTGATATGGATTTCCACATACAGGTCGCCCGGCGGACCGCCATTGGTGCCCGGTTCGCCGTTGCCGGACGAGCGGATACGCATGCCGTTGTCGATACCGACCGGGATCTTCACTTCCAGCGTCTTGTTGCGCTTGATCCGGCCCGCGCCGCCGCAAGGCGAGCAAGGGTCGGTAATGATCTTGCCGGTGCCGTGGCACTTGGGGCAAGTCTGCTGGATGCTGAAGAAGCCCTGCTGCATGCGCACCTGGCCGTGGCCGCCGCAGGTCGAGCACGTGACCGGCGAGGTGCCCGGCTTGGCGCCGGAACCGTGGCAGGTATCGCACTTGTCCCACGAGGGTACGCGGATGGTGGTATCGAAACCGTTGGCAGCCTGCTCCAGCGTGATTTCCAGGTTGTAGCGCAAGTCGGCGCCGCGGTACACCTGCGGACCGGCACTGCGGCCGCCACGGCCACCACCGAAGATATCGCCAAAGATGTCGCCAAACGCGTCGCCGAAGCCGCCCGCGCCAAAGCCGCCGCCACCGCCGCCCATGTTCGGGTCAACGCCGGCATGGCCGTAGCGGTCATAAGCCTCGCGCTTTTCCGGATTGGTCAGCATCTCGTAGGCCTCTTTGACCTCCTTGAACTTCTCTTCCGATTCTTTGCTGTCCGGATTGCGGTCCGGATGGTATTTCATCGCCAGTTTGCGATAGGCTTTCTTGATCTCGTCTTCGGACGCATTTTTTGCGACCCCGAGAATCTCGTAAAAATCACGCTTTGCCATATTCTAGGCCTGATATGTGGATGCCCGGCCTGAAGGCCCGGCACCCAAGTTGTCCAACTTACTGATGTACTGATTATGCGAAAAAGCCGAGCCGGCCTGAAAAGGAACTCGGCTCGGCATCGGCGAACCCGGGGGCCCGCCCTACACAAACTGATTACTTGCTGTCTTTAACTTCTTTGAAGTCAGCGTCAACCACGTCGTCGTCTTTCTTCGCTTCGCCGCCTTGCGCGCCGGCGCCTGGCTGGGCGCCCGCTTCCGCGCCGCCGGCAGCAGCTTGCTGCGCCTGCATGTCAGCGTACATCTTTTCGCCCAGCTTTTGCGAAGCGGTCGACAGCGCCGCCACTTTGGCGTCGATGTCAGCCTTGTCGCCGTTCTTGATCGAACCTTCCAGGTCGGTGATGGCCGCTTCGATCTTTTCCTTTTCGCCGCCTTCCAGCTTGTCGCCGTATTCGGTCAACGATTTGCGGGTCGAGTGCACCAGCGAATCGGCCTGGTTGCGGGACTCAGCCAGTTCTTTCAGCTTCTTGTCTTCTTCCGCGTTCAGCTCGGCGTCCTTCACCATCTTCTGGATTTCATCTTCCGACAAGCCCGAGTTGGCCTTGATGGTGATCTTGTTTTCCTTGCCGGTGGCCTTGTCTTTCGCGCCCACGTGCAAAATGCCGTTGGCGTCGATGTCGAAGGTCACTTCGATCTGTGGCGTACCGCGTGCTGCCGGTGGAATGCCTTCCAGGTTGAATTCGCCCAGGCCCTTGTTGCCGGCGGCGATTTCACGCTCGCCCTGGTACACCTTGATGGTCACCGCAGGCTGGTTGTCGTCCGCGGTCGAGAACACTTGCGAGAACTTGGTTGGAATCGTGGTGTTCTTGTGGATCATCTTGGTCATCACGCCGCCCAGGGTTTCAATACCCAGCGACAGTGGCGTCACGTCCAGCAGCAGCAAGTCCTTGCGGTCGCCCGACAGCACGGAACCTTGAATCGCGGCGCCCACGGCCACGGCTTCGTCCGGGTTCACGTCCTTGCGTGGATCCTTGCCGAAGAACTCCTTCACTTTTTCCTGCACCTTCGGCATACGGGTCATACCGCCGACCAGGATGATGTCGTCGATGTCCGAAACCTTGACGCCGGCATCCTTGATCGCGGTGCGGCATGGCTCGATGGTGGCGTTGATCAGCTCTTCCACCAGCGATTCCAGCTTGGCGCGGGTAATCTTCAGGTTCAAGTGGACTGGCGCGCCGTTCGCCATGGCGATGTACGGCTCATTGATTTCAGTCTGCTGCGACGACGACAGTTCGATCTTCGCGCGCTCGGCCGATGCCTTGATGCGCTGCAGGGCGATTGGATCTTTTTTCAGGTCCAGGCCGTTGATCTTCTTGAATTCGTCGATGATGTAGTCGATCACGCGCTGGTCGAAGTCTTCGCCGCCCAGGAAGGTGTCGCCGTTGGTCGACAGCACTTCGAACTGCTTTTCGCCATCCACGTCAGCGATTTCAATGATCGACACGTCGAACGTACCGCCACCCAGGTCATACACGGCGATCTTGCGGTCGCCCTTGTCGGTCTTGTCCAGGCCGAACGCCAGTGCGGCAGCGGTTGGTTCGTTGATGATGCGCTTGACGTCCAGGCCGGCGATACGGCCGGCGTCCTTGGTGGCCTGACGCTGCGAGTCGTTGAAATACGCTGGCACGGTAATGACGGCCTCGGTGACTTCTTCACCCAGGTAGTCTTCCGCGGTTTTCTTCATCTTGCGCAGCACTTCCGCGGAAATTTGCGGTGGCGCCAGTTTCTTGTCGCGCACGCCGATCCACGCATCGCCGTTATCGGCTTTGGTGATTTCGTACGGCATCAGCGAGATGTCTTTTTGAACTTCTTTTTCTTCAAATTTGCGGCCGATCAGGCGTTTTACCGCGTACAGCGTGTTTTTCGGGTTGGTGACCGCCTGGCGTTTTGCCGGCGCGCCAACCAGGATTTCGCCGTCTTCCTGATACGCAATGATCGAAGGCGTGGTACGCGCGCCTTCCGCGTTTTCAATGACTTTTGGCTGACCGTTTTCCATGATGGAAACGCAGGAGTTGGTCGTACCGAGGTCGATACCGATGATTTTGCCCATGATTTATTTTCCTTGTAAGCGAAGTTTCTGTTGAACCGTATATTGGGAATTGCCGTGTAATTTCAAGCGTTTAAGTACGCCCTGGGCGCTTATTTTGCTTGCGCGGCAGTCACGATGGCCGGACGCAGCAGGCGGTCGGCAATCATGTAACCTTTTTGCAACACCGTCACAACGGTATTCGCTTCCTGGTCGGCCGGAACGACCGATACGGCCTGGTGTTTATTTGGGTCCAGTTTCTCACCCTGGGCCGGCTGGATTTCCAGCAGGCGATTGCGCTCGAAAGCCGAGCTCAGCTGTTTCAGGGTCATTTCAACGCCTTCCTTCAGCGATTCCAGCGATGGATTTTCGACCTTCAACGCCATTTCCAGGCTGTCACGTACTGGCAACATGGCTTCGGCAAAGCTTTCAACAGCGAATTTGTGTGCCTTGGCCACATCTTCCTGGGCGCGGCGACGGATGTTCTCGCCTTCCGCTTTGGCACGCATGAATGCTTCATGCATTTCAGCCAGACGTGCTTCGGTGCTGGCCAATTGCTCTTCCAGCGATGGGGTGGCGTCTGCCTGGGCTTCGGCGGGAGTCGATTCGGCCTGGGCCTGGTCCACCTCTGGATTCGGGACCGTTTGATTTTCCTGATCTTGCATCTAAAAGACTCCTACAAATCGTGTTTGTTTGATATTACTGCTTGCGGCACGGGCACCAAGTGGGGCTATAACCTTGCATTTCAAGGGGTCTTTCCAGACCCGGCGCCGGAAGTCACTGTCGAGTGACGTACGTTTGGCAAGTCCTGCAAACCGGATATTTTAACAGGCTGGCACTCACCGGCGGCAAGTGCTAATAATTGTTTTCAATTTTCCGCGCCGAGCTTGAGGGCGGCGGCGCGGGCCTTGTCCAGGTCTTTCCTCGCGATGTCCTGCTGCACCCCCGTGATCATCGTGGGCCAGCCGATCATTTGATGTTCCGCCAACTCCGCCAACGCCGCGATCCATGTCGGCGATTCATTCAGGCACGGGATGTAATGGAATTCCTTGCCCCCCGCCGATAAAAAGTCATGGCGCACTTCCATCGCGATTTCTTCCAGCGTTTCCAGGCAATCGCTGGTAAAGCCGGGGCAGATCACGTCCACGCGGCGCACGCCCTGTTGCGCCAGCGCCTGCACCGTGGGCGCCGTATACGGCTGCAGCCATTCGGCCTTGCCGAAGCGCGACTGGAACGTCACGAGGTAGTCGTCTTCCTTCAATTTCAATTTGGCGGCCAGCAGGCGCGCCGTCTTGTGACATTCGCAGTGGTACGGGTCGCCCAGCAGCAAGGTGCGCTTGGGCACGCCATGAAAACTCATCACGAGTTTTTCGCCGCGCCCATTGGCTTCCCAGTGGGCCAGCACGGTCTTTTTCAAGGCATCGATATAGCCGTCGTCATCGTGGTAGTCGCGCACCATGCGCAACTCCGGCACATTGCGCACGGTTTTGAAGTGATCAAACACGGCATCGTAGATCGAGCCGGTGGTGGTGCCGGAATATTGCGGATAAGCAGGCAGCACCACGATGCGGGTGCAGCCATCGGCTTTCAGGCGCGCCAGCACATCGGGCAGCGACGGCGAACCGTAGCGCATCGCCATGGCCACCGTCACGTCGCGGTGGCCCCGCTCGCCCAGCGCGCCGCGCAGCAGCAGCGCCTGCTTTTGCGTGTGGATTTTCAGCGGCGAACCCTCTTCGGTCCAGATCGACGCATATTTCTTGGCCGACTGGCCGGAGCGGAAAGGCAGGATCAGCAGGTGCAGGATGCACCACCAGATCGCGCGCGGAATTTCCACCACGCGCGGATCCGACAGGAATTGCTTCAGGTAGCGCCGCACCGCCGAGCGGGTCGGCTGGTCCGGCGTGCCCAGGTTGACGAGCACCACGGCGCTGCTCGAGCCGGTGCCGTGCGTGTGGGGGGGTTCTTTTTGGAAGGCCATGGATCTGCAATGACGGAGGGGAGCCGTCATTATAGATTCATTAGGTCGCCGTCGTTATTTACCTGCTATTTATAGTACCTGTATTACAGCGCCAGCAATTCCTGCGCATGCTTGCGCGTGGTGGCCGTGATTTCCAGCCCGCCCAGCATGCGCGCCACTTCTTCCACGCGGGCCCGCTGATCGAGCACGTCGATGCGCGACGCGGTCTTGCCCGTGGCCGTCAACCCTTTCGCCACCTGGAAGTGCTGGTTGGCCTGGCTCGCCACTTGCGGCAAGTGCGTCACGCACAGCACCTGGCGCGCTTGGCCCAGGCGTTTCAGCAAGCGCCCCACCACTTCCGCCACGCCGCCGCCGATGCCGCTGTCGACTTCATCGAAGATCAGCGTCGGCACGGTGGTCGCGTGCGAGGTGATGACGGAAATCGCCAGCGAGATACGGGCCAGTTCGCCACCGGACGCCACCTTGGCCAGCGGGCGCAGCGATACGCCGGCATGGCCCGCCACCAGGAATTCCACCTGCTCGACGCCAAACGCCGTCGGTTCGCACGGACGCAGCGCAATGGCAAACACGCCGCCCGTCATGTTCAATTCCTGCATGGCGGCCGTCACGGCAATGCCCAGACGGTGCACGGCGCGCTCGCGGATCGCGGACAACGCTTCGGCCGCCGCCATGTACGCGGCCTTGAGCTTTTGTTCTTGCTGGCGCAAGCCGTCGAGGTCCGACGCATCGGCCAGCTGGCGCAGCTTGGCGGCCAGGTTCGCATGCTCTTGCGGCAAGTCTTCCGGCGCCACGCGGAACTTGCGCGAGGCCGAATGCAGCGCTTCCAGGCGTGCATCGACCTGGCGCAAGCGGTCCGGGTCCAGCTCCACCTTGTCCAGGTAAGTGTTCAGCGCATACACGGATTCCTGCAACTGGATGCGCGCCGATTCAATCAATTCCACGGTCGGCTGCAATTCCGTATCGATGGCCGCCAGCTTGCCCAGCTTTTGCTGCAGCGACGACAGTTGCGACACGATCGGGTGGTCATCCGATTCCGACAGCGCGGCCAGGGTTTCCTGCGCGCCTTCGAGCAGGCTGGCGGCGTGCGACAGGCGGCTGTGTTCGTGCGACACCTCTTGCCATTCATCGGCTTTCGGCGCCAGCTTGTCCAGCTCGTTTACCTGCCATTCCAGGCGCTCGCGCTCGAACGCCAGGTTGGCGGCGTTGGTTTCGTATTCCTGCAATTGTTTGGCCAGCGCGCGCCAGGCGCGATAGGCGATGCCAACCGCTTGCAGCTGGCCCGCCACGTCGTCGCCGTCCTCGGCGCCATGCAGCCTGGCATAGTTATCCAGCAATTCGCGCTGCGCATCGGCTTTCAGCAGCGACTGGTGCGCATGCTGGCCGTGGATATCCACCAGCAAATCGCCGAGCTCGCGCAACTGCGCCGCCGTGGCGGCCACGCCGTTGATGTAGGCCTTGGTGCGGCCCGCATTGTCGATCACGCGGCGCACCAGCGCGCCGCCTTCTTCCGTGGCAAATTCATTGGCGGCCAGCCAGCTTGCCGCCACCGGTGTCACCACGAAGTCCGCCGTGATATCGGCCTTGGCCGCGCCCTCGCGCACCATGCTGGCATCGCCCCGCCCGCCCAGCGCCAGGGACAGCGCATCGATCAGGATGGATTTACCGGCGCCCGTTTCGCCTGTAAACACAGTGAAGCCGGCGGAGAATTCCAGTTCAATGGTATCGACGATGACGAAATCGCGGATGGACAGGGTACGAAGCATAGGCAGCAGGGTGTGTAGTTGAGGGGATCAGGCCAGTTTGCCTTCGCCTGACGGATATTCGTTCCAGTGCAGTTTTTCGCGCAGCGTATTGTAGTAACTCCACCCTTCCGGATGCAGGAACGTGATCGAGTGCGGCGAGCGCTGGATGATGATGCGGTCGTGCGCCTGCAGGCTGGCAAAGGTCTGCATGTCGAAATTCACGGTGATGTCGCGGCCTCGCATGATTTCAACCACGATTTCACTGGAGTCCGGCAACACGATCGGCCGGTTCGACAGCGCGTGCGGTGCAATCGGCACCATGACGATGCCGCCCAGGGTCGGATGCAGCAAAGGACCGCCGGCCGACAGCGCATAGGCGGTGGAACCGGTCGGCGTGGAAATGATCAAGCCATCCGAACGCTGGTTATACATGAACTGGCCATCGACATCGACCCGCAGCTCCGCCATGCCGGCGCCCGCGCCGCGCGACACCACCACGTCATTGAACGCGCGCCCCACATAGATATCCTGGCCGTCGCGCACCACGCGCCCTTCGACCATGGTGCGGCGCTCGGCCTGGTAGTGACCCGCCAGCATTTGTTCGAGCACCGGCAACATGCCGTCGAGCGGGATATCCGTCATGAAGCCCAGCCGCCCCTGGTTAATGCCGATCAGCGGCACGTCGAAGGGCGCCAGGCGGCGCGCCATGCCCAGCATGGTGCCATCGCCGCCCATGACAATCGCGGCATTCGCGTGTTCACCGATTTCAGCCGCCGTCATCGAGGGCACACCCGGCACGCTCAAATGCGCCGCGGTTTCTTCTTCGAACACGACGGTGTGACCGGCATGGCGCAGGAAGTCCAGCAAGCTGCCCACGGCTTCTTCAATGCCGGCGGTATTCTGGCGCACTACCAGGGCGATTGTTTTAAACAGAACTTGCGTAGCTGGCATAAATCTCTCGGGCTATAGGCCACAAATCGGGCCGCGAATGACATCGCGATACTGGGCAACAACACTGGGGTGGTAACACCCGGCAGAGTAACCCATAATGCAACCTTCTGCCATGCACGCAATACTGTACATACAACCAGTATAATTTGTGCAGCAACAGACTGCAAGCACACTCAACGGGGGAACAGATGGCAAAGGTACTTGGCGTGGGCGGTATTTTCTTCAAGTCGCGCAATCCGCAGGCATTGATGGCGTGGTACCAGGAACACCTGGGCTTTTCCACGGAATCCACCGACTACGCGAGCTTCTTTCCGGCCGCGATGCCCGATGGCGGCTGCACCGTGTTCAGTCCATTCAAGGACACCACCGGTTACTTCGCGCCATCGAAGCGCGACTTCATGTTCAACCTGATCGTCGACGACCTCGACGCCGCGCTGGCGCAAGTCAAAACCGGCGGCGCGGAACTGGTGGGCGATCCGCAATCGTTTGATTACGGACGCTTTGGCTGGTTCATGGACCCCGATGGCAACAAGGTGGAGTTGTGGCAGCCGGCCGCGAAAACCGAGTAAAAGCTTAGTGGGCCAATGCCAGGCCCACACCCCACGCCGATATGAACGCCATGCCGATTGAAATACTGTGCGCCAGCATCAGCAGCGACCAGCGGAAGAAGGTCGCCCAGCGGCTGCCGCCATAGACGCGGCGCATGGCCCAGGGCAGGTAGCCGACCAGCCAGCAGAATTCCAGGAATACCACGAAGCTATTCGCCGTCAGCTGGATGGCGGTAAACAACACAAATGCAAATGCGCTGGTGTGCAGCGCGAATAGCATGTGCTCGCCATAGCGTTTGCCGGAACCGAGGTACAGGAATTTCAAATACAGCGCAAACAAGGGCATCAGCGCAAACATCGCATACGGGCCGTATTTGAAGAAGCTTTCCGTCAGCAGTTCGCCGCGCTGTTCCGTATCGAGCGTATTCAAGTGGTCGATCTGCTTTTCAACATGCTTGGCCAGGCCCGGCGCCTCCTCGCGGAAGCGGTCCGGTAATTCAATCTGATTACCCCTCGCATCCACAGTCCTGCCGTTCTTGATAATCTCGTCGCGGATGCCGGCCGCCTCTTTGGTGATTTCCTTCGTCACCTGCTCTTGCTTTTCGGCGACCGCGCCCTTGCCCGTCATCTCCACCGGGTCGGTCCCGGTGAATTTCATCAGCGCAAAAAAGATAATCGACAGCGACAGGTACAAGCGCAGCGGTTCCACATAACGCTTGCGGCGCCCCCGCATGTATTCCAGGGTCAGCAGGCCGGGACGGAACATCAGCCGCGTGAACGTGCCCCACAGGCGCCCTTCCAACGCCACGTAATGGCCAATGAACTCATGGGCGAATTCGCCAAAGCTGGCTTTGTGCAGGCGCGTTTCCTGGCCGCAGTGCTGGCAATAGTTGCCGCCGCTGGTGGGCGTTTCGCAATTGGGGCAAATGGCCGGGATGTCGTGATGCTGGTGGGCGACGTCGTTCTTCATCTAAATTCCTGTGCAGTTAGCCGGGAAATGTTACCTGAGTTCATGCCGTAATTGCACTGTTTCAAAAAAGTTCAAACGCGCGACTGCACACAATTCACGGGACTATGATGGCCGCGAAGCGACGACAGGAGGACCCATCATGGTAACGGAAGCCAAAGACCGGCAAGTCAATACCGCCCTGCCGGCAAAGAGCGACGACGGCAAACGCTTGCCGCATGAGCGCGATGAATCGCCTGACGGCCATGATCCGAAACCCCGCAGCGTGATCCGCCAGGCCGCCAGCGACCTCGAACAGGGACTGGTCGACACGGATTTGCATGGTGTCCGGGGTGTGGAAAAAGTGCAACCCAAACCGCCCGGCACGGCGGTGCCGCAACCCGGCGGCAAGCGTGATTGAACAGGGCATATGACTGACAGGAGCCGACAATGAAGCCAGCAGTACCGTTTGCATTGATCGCCACGCTCAGCCTGACGGCATGGGCGCAACAGCCAGCTTATCCCCCGGGCTTCGGCCCCTCGCCCGCGCTGCCGCCACCGGAAAAATCGCTGATCCCCACCGTCAACGTGGCCGCCGTCGAACGCTTCAAGGACAACGAGGCGCCGGTGGCCGCGACGGGCTTCACGGTGCGCGCCTATGCGCGTGGCCTGGACCATCCGCGCTGGGCGTACGTGCTGCCGAACGGCGACGTGCTGGTGGTGGAAACCAATGCGCCGCCCAAGCCGGAAGACGGCAAGGGCATCAAAGGCGCCATCATGAAGTCGCAAATGAAAAAGGCCGGCGCCGTGACGCCCCCGGCCAACCGCATCACGCTGTTGCGCGATATCGATGCCAACGGCATGGCGAAAACCCGCACGGTCTTCCTGCAAGGCTTGCATTCCCCGTTCGGCGTGGCGCTGGTCGGCAATGATTTGTATGTGGCCAATACCGACGCGGTGCTGAAGTTCCCATATCAGCCGGGGCAAACCTCGATTACCGCGCCCGGCGTCAAGGTCATGGATTTGCCGGGCGGGACACTGAACCATCACTGGACCAAGAACATCATTGCCAGCCCCGATGGGAAGACGCTGTACGCCACCGTCGGCTCGAACAGCAATGTGGCGGAACACGGCATGGAGCGCGAGGAAGGACGGGCCGCGATCTGGCAGCTGGACCTGGCCACCAATAAGGCCACCTTGTTCGCCACCGGCTTGCGCAATCCGAACGGCATGGCGTGGCAGCCGCAATCGAAGGCGCTGTGGACCGTCGTCAACGAACGCGATGAACTGGGCAATGACCTCGTGCCCGACTACCTGACGTCGGTAAAACCGGGCGGCTTTTACGGCTGGCCCTACAGTTATTTCGGCCAGCATGTCGATGCGCGCGTGAAGGACCCAAAGCCGGACCTGGTGGCGAAAGCCATCGTGCCTGACTATGCGCTGGGCGGCCATACCGCCTCGCTGGGACTGACTTTTTATGAGCGGGATTTATTCCCCGCAACGTACCGTGGGGGCGCCTTCATCGGCCAGCACGGTTCATGGAACCGCAAGCCGCACAGTGGCTACAAGGTGGTGTTCGTGCCGTTTGCCAACGGCCAGCCATCCGGGCCGCCGCAAGACTTCCTGAGCGGGTTCCTCAGTGCCGAAGGCAAGGCCCGTGGCCGGCCCGTCGGCGTCGCAGTGGACAAGGCGGGCGCATTGCTGGTGGTGGACGATGTCGCGAACATCGTCTGGCGCGTCACGCCGAAGGGAAGCTGAACCATCGGCATCGGGCTAACTGACAGTTAACTTTCGCCGGTACAGCCCAGCCGGCTTACCAGGAGATTGCTATGAGCTATTTGGACAGAGATAAATTCGGTATTTACCGCGACCGTGACGCCGACGATGGCCCGGGGCCGCGCCTGATGGGCGCCGACACCCTGATGGGCGAAGACGTCTACAACCGCCAGGAAGAAGACCTGGGCGACATCAAGGAAATCATGATCGACATGCAGAGCGGGCGCATTGCCTATGCGGTGCTGTCGTTCGGCGGCCTGCTGGGCATGGGCGACAAGCTGTTTGCCGTGCCATGGCAAGCGCTGGAACTTGACACGACCAATAAACGCTTCATCCTCGATGTCAGCAAGGACCGGCTGGAAAACGCACCGGGCTTCGACAAGGACCGCTGGCCCGACATGGCCAGCAGCGAATTCACGTCGCAAGTGCACGGTTTCTATGGCACGCATCCGGATGCCGGCTACCGCACTTCGACCGGCAGCGTGATGGGACAAGGCACGAACACCATGCAAAGCAGCCCGCAAACGTCGGCCACGTACAGCACCGGCCAGGGCAACATCAGCCGCGGCACGGGGTCTTCCAGCCAGAGCGCTTATCCTGATGATGATGCGAAGGATTTACACCTGCGCGATAAGGATACGGGCAAGTATTAAGCCCATCCCAATGAAAAATGCGGGCCTGTGTGGCCCGCATTTTTTATGCCCGCTTCATCATGACGAACTGGCTTTTCGCGTGCAGTTGCGGCCGCAGCGCTTCCAGTTCCTGCTGCGCCTTTTCCAGGCTGGCCAGCTTGACGTGGCCAAAGCCGCGTACTTTTTCCGCTGCTTGCGCCAGCTTCAATGCCACCGGCTTGTTGTCCGCCGTCAGGCCGCCCGCCAGCTCTTCCGCCAGCGCCATCACCTGGTCGCGCCAGGCGCGCTCGGTGCGGCGTTCTTCCGTATAGCCGAACACGTCCAGCGCGGTCCCGCGCAAGCCTTTCAGCTTGGCCAGCATGCCCATCGCAGGCAGCATCCAGGCGCCAAACGTACGCTTGGCCGGAATATCGGTGCCAGGCTTGTGCTTCGGCAGCAGCGGCGGCGCCATGTGGAATTGCAGCTTGAAGTCGCCATCGAACTGCCCGGCGATCTGTTCACGGAAAGCCGGGTCGGCATGCAGACGCGCCACTTCATACTCGTCCTTGTACGCCATCGCCTTGTACAGGCTGCGCGCCATGGCTTTCGACAGCGCCAGTTTCGAGCCGTCGCCTTCCAGCGCGCGTTCTTTCTGCTCGACCAGGCGCACCAGCGCCACATAGCGGTCCGCATACTGGCGGTCCTGGTAATCGGTCAGCAATTGCACGCGCAGGGCGATCATCTCTTCCAGCGACTTCGGCTGCGCAAACTGGATCACTTGCTGTGGTTGCGCCAACCGGTCCACGGCACCCATGTCGGCAGCCGCCAGGCGGCCCAGCATGAAGGCGCGCTTGTTGAGGTCAATTGCCACGCCATTCAATTCAATCGCACGCATCATCGCGGGCAAGCCGACCGGCACCAGGCCGCGCTGCCAGGCATAACCCAGCATCACGATGTTGGCCGTGATCTGTTCGCCCAGCGCGCGCAGCGCCAGGTCGGCCGGGTTGATGCCGAAGACGTTTGCGTCACCGGCGCCGTGGCGCAGCTTGGCCAGCAAGCCATCCTTGTTGATGTCGGCATCCGGATTACGCGTAAATTCCGCAGTCGGCGTTTCACGTTCATTGGCCACCACTTGGGTGTGGCCATGACGCATCACGGACAAGGCGTCCGGCATGGCGGCCACCACCAGGTCGCAGGCCAGCAAGGCGTCGGCCTGCTGCAAGTCGATCCGGACCTGGTTCAGCAGCGCGGGCGACGCGGCCACCCGCACATGCGACATCACGGCGCCGCCCTTTTGCGCAAAGCCCATGAAGTCCAGCGCGGACGCGCCCTTGCCTTCCAGGTGCGCCGCCATCGTGATCAGCGCGCCCAGGGTGACGACACCGGTGCCGCCGATCCCGGCCACCAGCATCTCGAACGGTTTCGCGAAACCATAGGCCGGTGGCAGCGGATGGGCCGCCAGCATGTCTTCCAGCTGCTGCAGCGTGATCTGCGCGGCGGCCGGCTTTTTCAGCGCGCCGCCCAGCACCGAGACGAACGAAGGACAGAACCCTTCCACGCACGAGTAATCCTTGTTGCACGACGATTGCTCGATCTGGCGCTTGCGGCCCAGGTCCGTTTCCAGCGGCAGGATCGACAGGCAGTTCGACTGCGTGCCGCAATCGCCGCACCCTTCGCACACGGCCGGGTTGATCATCATGCGGCGGGCCGGGTCCGGGAACACGGTTTTACCAGGCTTGTTCTGCTTGCGGCGGCGACGCTTTTCAGCGGCGCAGGTCTGGTCGTAGATCAGCACCGTCACGCCCTGGGTATCGCGCAACTCGCGCTGCACCACGTCGAGTTCTTCACGCGGACGCACCGGCACGCCGGCAGGCAGCACCACGCCCGCATAGCGCGACACATCATCCGTCACCACCACGACCCTGGCAGCGCCTTCCGACACGACTTGCTGCGCAATTTGCGGCACCGACAAGCCGCCATCGACCGGCTGGCCGCCCGTCATGGCCACCGCATCGTTGTACAGGATCTTGTAGGTGATATTGGTGTTGGCGGCAATCGCCTGGCGCACCGCCAGGTAGCCCGAGTGGTAATAAGTGCCGTCGCCCAGGTTCTGGAACACGTGCGGCGCCTTGACGAAGCGCGACGCCGCCACCCATGTGACACCCTCGCCGCCCATCTGCGTCAGGTTGAACGTATCGCGCTCCATCCACGTTGCCATGAAGTGGCAGCCGATACCGGCCAGCGCACGCGAACCTTCCGGCAATTTGGTCGACGTGTTGTGCGGGCAGCCGGAACAGAAATACGGCGTGCGCTTGACGGCGTCCGCGCTGTTCGACAGCAAATCCGCCGCGCAGAACGAGGGCAGCTGGCGCTCCAGGCCCAGTTGCGGCAGCAGCGGCGCCAGCCAGCGGATCAATGCCGGGGCGATGCGCGATGGACGCAATTCACCCAGGCTGGAGAGCAACGGCTCGCCTTGCGCATCGGTCTTGCCGAGGATGACGGGACGGCTGGCGGCGGGCAGGTTGTACAGCAAGCCCTTGATCTGGTCTTCGATCACCGGGCCTTTTTCTTCCACCACCAGGATTTGTTCCAGGCCTTCGGCAAACGCGAACAGCCGGGTGCGCTCGAGCGGATAGGTCATGCCGGGCTTGTACAGGCGGATGCCCAGCTGTTCCAGCAAGTCGAACGATACGCCCATGCGCTGCAAGGCTTCCAGCAAGTCCAGGTACGCCTTGCCCGCGCTGATGATGCCCAGCTTGGCTTGCGGCGCTTTCACCACCAATTTATCGATGGAATTGACCTTGGCAAACGCTTGCACGGCGTTGAGTTTGGCCGCCAGGCGCTGTTCCAGCGCCAGTGACGGCAAATCCGGCCAGCGGTAATGCAAGCCGCCCGGCGGGTACAGGTAATCGGTCGGCACGTTGAAGTCGCGCGGCTCCGGCAACTCGACCACGGCGCCGCCTTCGACGGTTTCCGAAATCGCCTTGAAGCCGACCCAGTTGCCGGAAAAGCGGGACAGCGCCCAGCCATACAGGCCGAAGTCAAAGTATTCCTCGATATTGGCGGGATTCACCACCGGCATGTGCCAGGCCATCAGCGCCTGTTCGCTCTGGTGCGGCATCGACGACGACACGCAGCCGTGGTCGTCGCCCAGCACCACCAGCACGCCGCCGTGCGGCGACGAACCGTACACGTTGCCATGCTTGAGGGCGTCGCCGGAACGGTCGACCCCGGGGCCTTTGCCGTACCACATGGCAAACACGCCTTCGACGGTGCGGGTCGGATCCGATTCCACCTGCTGCGAACCGAGCACGGCGGTGGCGCCCAGGTCTTCGTTGATGGCCGGCAAGAATTCAATCGCGGCTTCCTTCAACAGCGGCGCGATGCGCCACGCTTCCTGGTCCACCGCGCCCAGCGGCGAGCCGCGATAGCCGGAAATGAAGCCGGCCGTATGCAAGCCGTGGCGTTCATCCATGCGCTTTTGCATGATCATCATGCGCAACAGCGCCTGCGTCCCGGTGATGAAAATGCGGCCGGTTTCGCGGCGCATATTGTCGTCGAGGCGGTAGTCCGGATCGGCCAGTTCACCCGATCCCGGTACCTGTTTTACCTCGTTCACATCATTCATCGACCCCATGTTTTATCTCCGCGTATTAGCTTGTATATAGCTTGTATAGGCAGGCTCATCGCCTGTAACATTGATGCAGAGATAGTAGGAGCCGGGGTGCGGAATAATTTTTCTGCTTTAGGTCAAAAACGGCTCAAAAAAGTACAAGATTTTTATTTTTAGGCATTCATGGAAAATCCCACTTTTGATGCGGTATCGCTGAAAATTCTTAGCGAATTGCAACAAAACAGCCGCATTTCGACCAACGAACTTGCTGAAAAAGTAGGCATGTCGGCAACCCCTTGCTGGCGCCGCCAAAAAGAGCTGGAAGAAAAAGGCGTGATTAAGCGCTACGCCGCCATCGTCGACCGGCGCAAGGTGGAGTTGTCGCAATGTTGCATGTTGCACATCTCGCTGACGCGGCATGACGCCGCGGTCGTGGCCGGTTTTGAAAACGCCATGATGCTGCGTCCCGAAGTGATGGAGTGCTATGAAGTGACGGGCAGTTCCGATTACATGGTCAAGCTGGTGGTGAAAGACATGAACGCGTACCACGACTTCCTGCATAACGTGCTGCTGAAACTGGCCGGCGTGTCGCAAGTGAACACCAGCGTGGCGCTGCGCGAAGTGAAGTATGAAACGGCGCTGCCGCTGGCCTAATTTTACGTGCCCATTTCCGGGTCGCTGACCCCGTGGCGCCCCGTCTCCAGCCTGCCCGCAAAGCGCCGCATCCAGCCGTCGGCCTGCACCGCATAGTCATACCAGTACTGTTGGCCATCGAGCGCCAGCAAAATCCGCGCGCTGTCGCCCGGCGCCAGGGTGCGCCATTGCACCGGCGCGTCGCCATAGGCCAGCTTGCGCAACGCGATATCGCGCGGCGCCGCGCCATCGTTGCGCAACGTGACGCGCAGCGCGCCGCGCAGTTCACCACGCAGTTCCCTGGTGATTGGCGCCAGTTCCAGCGCCAGCGCGGCGCCGTCCGCATCCACGCTCCCTTGCAGGCGGCGATGAAAACCGTTCGGTCCCAATACCCATAAATCGTAGCGGCCCTGGTCCGCCGCCGCAGGGGTCCACAGGTCCTCGAGCGACTTGCCCGCCTCCACCGTGTAGCGGCGCGGCAGGCGCTCCAGGTGCAACTGGTCATATACGTGAAAGACGGCGCCGGCCTGCCCGCTATTTACGAAGCGCAGCGACACTTGCTGGCGCGATGCCAGCACGCCGCACGCGACTTCCAGCTGATAAGGCAAGGCGCGTGACGGCCGCACGCCGCGCGGCTGGCGCGGTGCGCTTTGCATGCCTTCACTCGGCACGTCGATGCCGCCTTGCGCGCGCTGCTCCCGGCGCCATGCATCGGCCCATTGCCTGCCGCGCGAGACCTGCAATGGCGGCGAGGCATCGGGGTTGGCGAAATCAAAGCAGCTGCTCAAATCGCCGCAGACCGCGCGCCGCCACGGGCTGATGTTCGGCTCCCGCACGCCAAAGCGCAATTCCAGGAAACGCAGGATCGACGTATGGTCGAACACTTGCGAATTGACCCAGCCGCCCTTGCTCCACGGCGACATCACCAGCATCGGCACGCGCGGCCCGAGGCCGTACAGGCGCTGGTCCGTGTGGCATTCGTCGCCGCAGTCGACGGTCGACGCCCCGGCGCGGCTGCCATCGCGGTTGAACGCGGGCGCGGCCGGCGGCGGCATGTGGTCGAAGAAGGCATCGTTTTCGTCATACATTTGCAGGAACACGGTCTTGCTCCAGACAGCCGGATCGGCCAGCAGCGCTTCCAGTACTTGCTGCGTATAGACGCCGCCCTGCACCGGCGTCGATGGTCCCGGATGTTCGCAATACAGGCGCGGCGCGACGATCCAGCTCACTTGCGGCAGGCGCCCGGCCACCACGTCGTCGCGCAAGCCTTGCAGGTTGGCGTCCCACAAGGTGCTGCTCAAGCCCTTGTCGTACAGCGGCCCGGCCTTGCGGTCGTACTGTTCGCGGAACTGGCGGAACACGGCCAGCATGTTGCAGTCGTAATTGTCTTTCATGTCCTGGTACACCTTCCAGCTGACGCCGGCCTGCTCCAGGCGTTCCGCATAGGTGATCCAGGTAAAGCCGTCTTCCGGCCGGCCCAGTCCTTCCATGCGGTTATCGATGGCGGGACCGCCGCACTGCGCGCGCGGGTCGTTGGTGCCGGTCAGCATATACAGGCGGTTGGGATTGGTGCCGCCCTGCAGCGAGCAATGGTAGGCGTCGCACAAGGTAAAGGCATCGGCCAGCGCGAACTGGAACGGCAATTCCTTGCGCGTGTAATACGCCATGGACGCATCGGTCTTGGACCGGGCCCAGAAACTCATGCGGCCGTCATCCCACGCGGCTTGCGCATCCGGCCACGTATGCGGCAAGTCCAGCGCACACTGTGCATTGCCGGCTTCCTGGTCGAGGTGATACGGCATCACGATGCGCCGGCCATTGCTCTGTTCCCACACGCTGTTGCGGCCCTTGAGCGGAATCGTGAAACGGTCGCCGAAGCCGCGCACGCCGGGCAAGGCGCCGAAGTAATGGTCGAATGAACGGTTTTCCTGCATCAGGATCACCACATGCTGCACATCCATGACGCTGCCGGTGGCGCGGTGCGCCGGCACGGCCAGCGCCTGGCGCAGCAGCGGCGGCATAAAACCGGTCAATCCGGCAGCCAGGGCCTGGCCCAGAAAACGGCGGCGTTTGACTGTCACTGCGCTCTCCTTACATGATGATGCGTTAACGTTACCACGATAGCGCGTGGATGCAACTGTTTTTTCGCCTGCACGGATGGCGCGCAACGCCTACAATCGCAGTTTTACCCTCAAGGCACACCATACCATGCGAATCTTGCACACCATGCTGCGCGTCGGCGACCTGCAGCGCTCCATCGATTTCTACACCAAGGTGCTGGGCATGAAACTGCTGCGCACCAGCGACAACCCCGAATACAAATACACGCTGGCCTTCCTCGGCTATGGCAGCAATCCGGACCATGCGGAGCTGGAACTGACGTATAACTACGGCGTGGACAAATACGAGATGGGCACGGCCTACGGCCACATCGCCATTGCCGCCGACAACATCGTGGCGGCGTGCGACGCCGTGAAAGCCAATGGCGGCAACGTGACGCGCGAACCGGGCCCGGTCAAAGGCGGCACCACGGTGATTGCCTTCGTGACGGACCCGGACGGCTACAAGATCGAGCTGATTGAGCGCAGCTTTGACGGCGCGGGCGGCGGATTGCGCTGATCAAGAAAAAAGCCGGGCAAGCCCGGCTTTTGGGATGAAGGACAGCGGCAATCAGTTCTGCAGCAGCGCGTTGATCGGCGCCAGGTCCGCTTCCTTCAGCGAGCCCGCCGCCGATTTCAGGCGCAAGCCATTCATCAGCGTTTCGTAGCGGGCGCGGGACAGGTCGCGCTGGGTCGAGTACAGCTGGCGCTGCGCGTTCAGCACGTCGATGTTGATCCGCACGCCAACCTGGTAACCCAGCTTGTTCGATTCCAGCGCGGACTTGCTCGACACTTCCGCCGCTTCCAGCGCGCGCACTTGCGCCAGGCCGCTGTTCACGCCGAGGTATGCCGTGCGCGCACCCTGTGCCGCGGCGCGGCGGGTCGCTTCCAGGTCGTTGCGGGCCTTGTCTTCCAGCGCGATCGATTCACGCACCTTGCTGGTGACGTTGAAGCCGCTGAAGATCGGCACACTCCAGGTCACCCCGATCGAATTCGCCTTGTTGATGCCGAGGCCCGTGGTGCTGTCCCGGCCTTTGCTGGCCGTCAGGTCCAGGGTCGGCAAGTGGCCGGCGCGCTGGCGGGTGATTTCGCGCTTGGCGATTTCCACGTTCAACTGGGCGCCCACCACGCCATAGTTTTGCTGCTCCGCCGACGAGACCCAGGGTTCCATGACGGCTGGTTCCGGCGACGCAATTTTCACGCCGGTGCGCAGCGTGGCCAGCGAACCTGCCGGCTTGCCGATGATCTGTTGCAGCGCGGCGCGTTTGACTTCCAGGTCGCTTTGCGCGGCGAATTCCTGCGCCACCACCAAGTCGTATGCCGCTTGCGCTTCATGCGTGTCGGTGATGGTTTGGGTACCCACTTCGAAGTTGCGCTTGGCCGACGCAAGCTGTTCGGTAGTCGCCGTCTTTTGCGCCTGGATCGACGTCAGCGCATCCTGCGACGTCAGCACATCGAAGTACGCCTGCGAGACGCGCACGATCAAATCCTGCTGCGCCTGCGCGAACTGGGCTTCGGACACCGCCTGGGACAGTTTGCTCTGCTGGTACGATTCCCAGCGGTCCCAGCGGAACAGCGGCTGCGTCAGTTGCAGCGCATATTTATTGTTCGAGCTGTCCAGCGAGCGGTCCAGGGTCGGCGAATTCTTGGAGTCGAAGTCGCCCGTGGTTTTGGTGCTGCTGCCGCCCAGGCCGATCGTCGGCATTAACAGGGAACGCCCTTGCGTGGTCCGCTCCTGACCCGCTGCCAGTGCGGCACGCGCGCTGGCATACGTGGCGTCGTTGGCGAGCGCCTGCTGGTATACCTGGAGGAGGTCAGCCGCCTGTGCGTTCATCGTCAACATTGCGCTGCCGATCAGCATGGCGAGTAAGGGTTTCTGCATTGCGTTCTCCGTGGGAGTCATCGTTGTTGGAAAAGACAGCTTAATATTTTGGCATGGCGCTGTCGACTTGCACAGCCCATGCGTGAATACCGCCGGTCAGGTTAATGACCTTGCCAAAGCCGTGGTGTTCCAGGAATGCCGCCACATTCATGCTGCGCGCGCCGTGATGGCAAATGCATACGATGGTGGCCTCTTCATCGAGATCGTCGATGCGGGCCGGGATCGTATTCATCGGCATCAGGGCCGAGCCTGCGATATGGCAGGTTTCGTATTCCCAGTTTTCACGCACGTCCAGCAAAAACGGGCTGGGACGCGCTTCATCAGCCAGCCAGTCGGCCAGTTCAGGTGCGGTAATGTGCTGCATGGCCGGCGCCTCCTCAGAACGTGAAATGCGAAGGCGTGACAGCCGATTGCAGCGGCTTCACATTGGTTTCAAAGACTTTGACGGTGTCGTAGCCGGCTTCACCGGTGCGGGTGATCACATGGCCCGACATCACCGGCGCTTCGCCGATGATCGCGAAAATGCGGCCGCCCGTTTTCACTTGCTTGAGCAGCGCTTCCGGCAACACCGGCACCGAGGCGGCAATCACGATCACGTCGAATGGCGCGCCATTGGCCCAGCCTTGGGCGCCATTACCCAGCTCGACCGTCACGTTGGTGACGCCGCTGGCGGCGAGGTTGGCTTCAGCCTGGGCTTTCAGTTCCGCCGAGATTTCCACGGAAGTGACATGGCGGCCACGGTGCGCCAGCAGGGCAGTCAGATAGCCGCTGCCGGTACCGATTTCCAGCACGTTTTCGTGCTTTTTCAATTGCACTTCCTGCAGGATGCGGGCTTCCAGCTTCGGGGTGAACATGAATTCGCCGCCGCCCAGGGGAATTTCGGTATCGACGAAAGCCAGGTTCTTGTGTGCAGCCGGGACGAATTTCTCACGCTTGACGACTTGCAGCGCATCCAGCACGTCCGTATCGAGGACGTCCCAGGGACGGATTTGCTGTTCGATCATGTTGAAGCGGGCTTGTTCGATATTCATCTTTAGACTCGTGATGGATTAGTTGGTAATGAATGGCGCCTGATACTACCGGTGTCAGGTGCCACTGATTGGAATAATCCGACATTTTATCGTTGAACTGCAATGGACGGCATATTAACTATATCGGCAGCGGCGGGCAGGAAATTGCGACAGCCTGCAGTTTGGCGGGGTTGAATGCACAAATTTGACCCAAATCTGCTTATTTATTGTGCAAAGTCGTGGCGGACGCCAATGGCATGCAGTAGGGCGCGCCCTCTGGCGCGGCGGGCGGACGCAAGCCGCGCAAGGTGTTGTCGATGAAGGCGCCCAGGAACACGTACGGGTCGATATCGGCGCCGGCGCACAGCTGGGGCGACTGCGACCACAGCATCAGCATGAGCACCGGCGCCGTCAGCACCGGCATCATGACGTCCGGGTCCACCGGCCGGAATTCGCCGCGCGCCACGCCGCGCGCCAGGATGTTGGAAATCAGGGCATTGCCCCGGGCGATGACTTCCTCGTTATAAAACTGCATCAATTCCGGGAAATTGGCGGCTTCCGCGATCATCAGCTTGGTGATGCCGGCGGCCCGCGTGGCGCCGACCTTGTCCCACCAGCGCATCAGCAGGGTGCGCAGCAAATCCGCGCTGTGGCCCTCGCCGGCGGCAAAGTCGGTTTCCGCCTCGCCGATCGGCTGTACGATGGATTCGCGCACCACAGCCTTGAACAATTCTTCCTTGTTGGCGAAATACAGGTACAGCGTCCCTTTGGACACCCCGGCGCTGCGCGCCACGTCTTCCAGCCGGGTGGCCGCATAACCGCGGCTGACGAACAGGTCCAGCGCGGCGGCCAGCAATTCCTGGGGCCGGGCATCCTTGCGCCGCTCCCAGCGCGGCTTGGATTCTGTTGGATCGTGCATGGTGGCGGACGAAGTGATGACTTGATAGTTACTTACTCTAAGGTCATTAATGGTAGACCTCGGGTATGGCCGCGTCAAGGCGGCCAGCCCGTCCATGCACGACGCCGGCGCTTACCCGTCAAAGCTTGCCGATTTGCCGATCAATCGCCTTGAGCGCCCGCTCGTTGCGCTCGCTGTAGCGGTCGGTCAGGTAGTCCGTACGCCCGCGCAGCAGCAAGGTCATCTTGAACAGTTCCTCCATCACGTCCACCACGCGATCGTAATACGCCGACGGCCGCATGCGCCCCGCATCGTCAAACTCCTTGTACGCCATCGGTACCGACGACTGGTTCGGGATGGTGAACATGCGCATCCAGCGTCCCAGCAGGCGCATGGTATTGACCACGTTGAACGATTGCGAACCGCCGCACACCTGCATCACCGCCAGCGTACGCCCCTGGCTTGGACGGATCGCCCCCTGCTCCAGCGGAATCCAGTCGATCTGGTTCTTCATCACAGCCGTGATGGCGCCATGCCGTTCCGGGCTGCACCAGACCTGGCCCTCGGACCAGATGCACAGCTCGCGCAACTCGACCACCTTGGGATGGTCTTCCGCCACGCTGCCCACCATCGGCAGCTCCATCGGGTCGAAGATTTTCACGTCGGCCCCAAAATGCGCCAGGATGCGCGCCGCCTCATAGGTCAGGAAGCGGCTGAACGAGCGCTCGCGCAGCGAGCCGTACAGCAGCAGGATGCGGGGCGGATGCGCCATGTCGCCTTGCTGGACCAGCTTGGCCATGTCCGGCATGTCCAGTTGCGCCTCCTTGATGTTCGGCAAGTCCGAAATCACCATCACGCCCCCGCTTTCCTGGTGGTGTCCGCGAAATCACCGGGCGGGACCGTGCCTCCCACCGTCGCATTGGCCGGTGGCGCCGGGTACAGCCAGCAAAACAACACGGACGCGGACGCGGCCCCGGCCAACTGCGCAAGGATAAAGCCTGGCGCATCGATCGGTCGGATTCCGGCAAAGGTGTCGGTCGCGGCGCGGGCCAGCGTGACGGCCGGATTGGCGAACGACGTCGACGACGTGAACCAGTACGCCGCCACGATGTAAGAGGCCACGGCAAACGGCGTGACGGCCGGGCGGCTGCGCGAAGTGCCGATGATGACGGCGATCAGGCCGAACGTCGCCACGCATTCGCTCCACCATTGCGCCGGTCCCGTCCGCACGTGCTGCGATGCCAAGAACAGCGGCTCGCCGAACATGCCGTGCGCCGCCGCGACGCCGGCAAAGGCGCCGATCACCTGCGCCGCGATATAGGGCAGCACTTCGCGGCCCGGCACATTACCTTGCCACGCTTCCGACAGGGTGACCACCGGGTTGAAATGGGCGCCCGAGATGGTGCCGAACATCAGGATCAGCGCGATCAGCCCCGCGCCGGTGGCCATCGCATTGGCCAGCAACGCGATGGCGACATTGCCCCCCGCCAGCCGCTCGGCCATGATGCCCGAGCCCACCACCACGGCCAGCAGCAGCGCCGTGCCCAGGCCCTCGGCCACGATGCGCCGTGCCAGCGTCATGCCAGGTCTCCGATCCGGTCCAGCTCCACCTTCATGCGCGCCGGATCGTTCTTCAGTTCGTCCAGCGGCAGTGCCAGGAACGCTTCGATCCGGGCGCGCAGGATGCGGTAGGCCGTCATGAAGGCCGCGTTGATTTCCTCATCGGTGCCGGTGGCATGGGCGGGATCTTCCACGCCCCAGTGCGCGCGCAGCACCGGGCCCAGGTAGGCCGGGCAGGTTTCGCCGGCGGCATTGCCGCACACGCTGATGACGATGTCCGGCGTCACCGGCAGGTTTTCCCACGATTTGCTGTGATATCCCTCGATGGCGATGCCTTCGCGCTGCAGCAGCGCAAGCGAGCGCGGGTGCACATAGCCGGCCGGTTTGCTGCCGGCGCTGATGGCGCGCCAGCCGGCCGGCGCCAGGTGGTTAAAAGTGGCTTCGGCCAGGATGGAGCGGCACGAATTGCCGGTACACAGCATCAATACGTTCATGAGGTTTTCCTTGGTTTCAGTGGAGATCAGGCGCAGCCCTGGCCCGATGGCGCAGGACTGCAAGCGACCGGCACGGCGCACGGGATGCCGCCGCAGCAGTTGTCAGTCAGAAAAGCGAGCACGCCGTTCATGGTGTCGAAGTTGGCGCTGTAAATGATGAAGCGGCCGTCCTGCCGGGCCGTGATCAGGCCGGCGTGGCTCAACTCCTTCAGGTGGAACGACAGCGACGATGGCGCCACATCGAGTTGCTCGGCGATCTTGCTGGCCGCCAGCCCGCCCGGTCCGGTCTGCACCAGCAGTCGGAAGGCGGCCAGTCGCGACTCCTGCGCCAGGGCGGCCAGCGCGGCGATGACTTGTTTGGTTTCCATGATGAGGGGCTTTGAAGTGGGCGTGCCGGCGATAATACGACATTTCGAAGAATATCAAAATATATTGACAGGACGATGACAACGGCCGTAATCTTCGTTCGTTAAGTGACGAATGACGAATATGACCAACTGCTGCACCGTGGGAACCGGCGAGAACGCCATGGAAGTGAACGCCGAAGAGATTGCCATGCTGTGCAAGGCGCTGGCGCATCCGGCTCGCGTGCAGTTGCTGAAATACCTGGCCGCCTATGGCGCCTGTTACTTCGGCAACCTGGCCGACGTGCTGCCCCTTGCGCCGTCGACCATTTCGCAGCACGTCACGATACTGAAGCAGGCCGGCCTGATCCTGGGATCGTCGGACGAGCAGCGCGTGTGCTATTGCGTCAATCCGGAGCGCATCGCCCAGCTCAAAGCCCTGGTCGCCGCTTTATAGGAAAAAAATTTGCTTATCAATTCGTAATTCGACGAATAACAAACAGGAGAATGCCATGACTGCCGTATCCGCACTTGCCATCCGTACCGCCGCTGCCGCCGACTGGAGCGCCATTGCCGCCATGCTGACAGCAGCGGACTTGCCGCTGGACGGCGCGCGGGAACACCTGGAGCATTTCATCGTAGGCGAGCACGAGGGCCGCATCGTGGCGGCCGCCGGACTGGAACCCTACGGCGACACAGCACTGCTGCGCTCGGTAGTGGTGGACGGCGCCCTGCGGGGGCATGGCTATGGTGAGCAGCTTCAAAAGGACATCGCACAGCGCGCCGCCGCGCAAGGCATTCACCGCCTGATCCTGCTGACCACCACGGCGGCGGCCTTCTTTGCCAAACGGGGTTTCCGCACCATTGCGCGCAGTGACGCGCCCGCCGCGCTGCAGGCGTCACGCGAGTTCCAGGGGGTGTGCCCGGCATCGGCCACTGTGATGCGGAAAGACTTGCTGCCGGTGGCCGTGCTCGGCGCGGGACCGGTCGGCCTGGCGGCGGCGGCCCACCTGGTCGAGCGCGGCATGACGCCGCTGATCCTCGAAGCGGGCCGCACGATCGCGGCCAACCTCGACAGCTACCGCCACGTGCGCCTGTTCTCGCCATGGCGTTACAACATCGACCAGGCCGCCAAAACACTGCTGGAACGGGCCGGTTGGCAAGCTCCGCCGCAGGACGCCCTGCCGACCGCCGGCGAGCTGGTTCGGCAATACCTGCAGCCGCTGGCTGAACTGCCCGTCATCGCCGCGTCGCTGAAACTGGGCCATCGAGTCACCGCCATCACCCGCCTGGCAACGGACAAGGTGACAACCCGTGGCCGCGAACAGGCGCCGTTCGTGATCCGCGCCATGACGCCGGACGGTGAACGCACCTTCCTGGCCAGCGCCGTGATCGACGCCACCGGCACCTGGAACCAGCCCAATCCGCTGGGTGCGGACGGCCTGCCAGCGCTGGGAGAAAAAGCCGGGCACGAACAGATCGCCTATGGCATGCCCGACGTGCTGGGGGCCGCGCGCGCACGCTACGCCGGGCGTCATGTGCTGGTGGTGGGCGCCGGCCACTCCGCCGCCGGCACGTTGCTGGCACTGGCGCAACTGGCGGAGGAGGCGCCGGACACCCGCATCGCATGGGCCATGCGCGGCACCAGCTTCACGCGCATATTTGGTGGCGGCGCCGCGGACGGCTTGCCGGCGCGAGGCGAACTGGGCGCCCGATTGAAGGCGTTGAAGGAATCCGGCCAACTTGAACTGCATACGGGCTTGCGCATCCAGGCGATCGAGCCGCATCAGGGCAAACTGCGCATTGCCGGCCAGGCAGGCGTCCCCGGCATTGACGGCATCGACGAAATCATCGCCGCCACCGGCGCCCGGCCGGACCTGTCTCTGGCGCGCGAACTGCGCGTGCGCAACGACCCATGGCTGGAAAGCACGGATGCCCTGGCGCCGCTGATCGACCCGAACGAACACAGTTGCGGCACGGTGCGCCCACATGGCCATGCGGAACTGGCGCATCCGGAACCAGGCTATTACGCGGTGGGCGCCAAGAGCTATGGCCGCGCGCCGAACTTCCTGCTGACCACCGGCTACGAACAGGTGCGCTCGGTGGTGGCCGCGCTGGCGGGCGATTTGGCCGCGGCCAACGATGTGCAGCTGGCGCTGCCGGAGACCGGCGTATGCAATACCCGTCTGGTAACGGGCGAGGCAGCCGGCGCCGCGTGCGGTATCCAATCAGCCGCCGTGGCGTCGGGCTGCTGCGGTGGTCCGGCTCCGGCGGAAAGCAACGCCTGCTGCCAGCTGGACGCGGCAGCCAAGGCGCAAGGCCAAGCCGGCTGCGGCTGCGCCTGACCCGGCAATACGAAAGCATGCCATGCAACTGATCATGACACGCTGGTTTTTCCCCACGGCGCTACTGGCCAGCATCGTATCGTTTTTCGCGGTGCATGCCGCCGGCGGTAACCTGGAACTGGCGGTGGTGCTTCCCGGCGCCGTCACACTGGTCCTGGCCATGATGTTGGAACGCCGGGCGCCATTGCGTCCCGAGTGGAACCGCGCCGACGGCGATACGGGCACGGACTGGTTCAGCATGGCGGCGCTGCTGGCGGTGATCGATCCGGTGCTGAAATGGGGGGGGCCGATGCTGGTGGTCGCCCTCCATGGCCACCTGGGCGTGGCGGGCAAGCTGTTTCCCGTCGGCCTGCCATTCGCGCTGCAGGTAGCCATCGCCACCCTGGCCGCCGAGTTCGGCTATTACTGGGCACACCGCCTGCACCACAGCCGTCCCGCGCTGTGGTGGCTGCATGCGCTGCACCACGGCAGCGGGCGGCTGTACACGGTGAACAATTTCCGCCTGCACCCGCTCAATCACGCCCTGAACTATGCCTTCGGCATGCTGCCGCTGCTGGCGATCGGCGCGCCCGCCGACGTGTTGTACGGCTATCTCGCATTGACTTACCCGGTGCTGATGCTGCAGCACGCGAACCTGCCGCTGCGCAGCGGCTGGCTGAACTACGTGTTCAGCACCAATGAAGTGCACCGCTGGCACCATTCGGCCGTCGATGGCGAAGGCGACAGCAATTTCGGCCGCTCGCTGGTGCTGTGGGACATGGTGTTCGGCACCTTCCGCTACCAGCCGCAGGGCGCCAACCTGCCGCGCGCCATCGGCCTGTATGCCGGCTCGGCCTATCCGGCCCACGCCTCGTACTGGCATCAGGTAATGTCCATGTTATTACCGCGCTGCTGCAAGGCGGCCTCCTAGCGGATCACCAGGCAAGCATCACCATGCGCAATGACGCCACCTCAAGCAGGCACCTGCAGACGGTATCCAACAGCGGTTTCCGTGAGCAGGTATTGCGGCTGGGTCGGATCGTCTTCCAGTTTGTGGCGCAAGTGCCCCATATAAATGCGCAAGTAGTGCGCGTTGTCGGTTTGCGCCGGCCCCCACACGGCGCGCAGCAATTGCGTCGCGGTGATGACACGGCCGGCATTGGCCACCAGGACCGATAGCAGCCGGTATTCCGTCGGGGTCAGGTGAACCGGTGTCCCTGCCTTGCTGACACGCCGGTTTGGCAAATCGACTTCCACATCGCCAAACCGTACCACCCCTGCCAAGCTGGCCTGCGGCTGGCGCTGGCGGCGGATCGTTGCCCGCACCCGCGCCAGCAGTTCGGACACGCCGAACGGCTTGGTCAGGTAGTCGTCCGCGCCGGCATCGAGCGCCATCACCTTGTCCGCCTCGCTGACCCGCGCCGACAGGACGATCACCGGCACCGTCGACCATTTACGCAAGTCGCCCAGGAAATCAATGCCGTCGCCATCGGGCAACCCCAGGTCAAGAATGATCAAGTCCGGATGGCGCGTGCCGGCGTCGATCAGCCCGCGCTGCATGCTGGTCGATTCATGGACATTCCAGCCCTCCTCCTCGAGGGAGCTGCGCACGAAACGCCGGATTTGCGGCTCATCTTCCACCAGCAAGACGACCGGCGCGACTTCAGTCAGTGGTTTATTCATCAAAAAACTTCCTCAATTTCCGGCGCCTCTGGCGGCGTACCGACCGGCAGCGTGAAGCACACTGCCGCTCCACCCAGCGGCGACTGGGCGGCGTCGATGGCGCCGCCATGCGCCTGGACAATAGCACGGCAAATGGCCAGCCCGAGCCCGACACCGGGCTTGGCCGACTCTTTCTCGCCACGCGTAAATTTCTCGAAGATGGCTTCCTCGCGGCCCTTGGGCAATCCCGGCCCGTCATCATAGACCGTCACCCGCACCAGGTCGCCGCTCTGCCGGGCATGCACCACGATCGAGGAGCCAGGCGCCGTGTACTTTGCGGCGTTTTCCAGCAGGTTGCACAACACACGTTCCACCAGCACGGCGTCAAAGCGCAACAGCGGCAAGGTCGCCGGCAATTGCGTGCTGACATGATGTTCCTTCAACGGCAACCGGCTGGCGCGCAGCGCGCTGCCGACCACCTCTTCCAACGGCTGCCATTGCAGGTTGAATTTCAGCCCACCACTCTCGATGCGCGCCATGTCGAGCAAATTGGCCACCAGGGCGCTCATGCGCAGCGACTCGGCATGCAGGGAATGGGCCAGTTCCAGCTGCTGCGCGGACAAGGCGGGCCGGGAGCCCGCCAGCGATTCGGACAGGCCCACCAGGGACGTCAGCGGCGTGCGCAAATCGTGCGACAGCGCCGCCAGCAGAGAGTTGCGCAAGCGCTCCGATTCCATATTGACCAGCGCTTCCTGCGCCACTTCAATGTAGTGGACGCGCTCGAGCGCGATGGCGGTCAAGGCGGCAAACGTATCGAGGTGCTGCCGCTGTTCTGGAATCATAATCCAGCGCCTTTGTTGCGGCTCCACCGCCAGCACGCCCCGGGTGCGCATCGGCGCCACCAGCGGCATATAGAACATCGGGCTGGCGGGCAGGGTATCCGTCCCCAGGCCGGCCCCTTCCGCATGGTCGAAAGCCCATTGCGCTACTCCGATATCGAGCGTGGCCGGCGGCTCGGTGCCCGGCGGCGGCCCAAGGCGGCCCGCCGCATCGGGCACCAGCAACGTCGCCCTGGCGCCGAAGGTCGACTGCACGAAGCGGGCCGTGGTGTCGACAATCTGTTCCGTCAGCAGCACGCCCGACAATTCACGGGCAAATTCATACAAGGCACGCGCCCTGGTTTCGCGGTAGGAGGCGACCCGCGCCTGAAACCGCAGGCCCGCCGTCAGGTGACCAGTGATCAAGCCCACCGCCAGCATGACGGCAAACGTGATCGTGTACTGCAGGTCCGAGATGGCAAAGCTGAAGCGTGGCGGCACGAAGAAGAAATCGAAGCACGCCACGCTGACGCAGGTGGCCAGCACCGAGGGCCCACGGCCAAAGCGCACCGCCACCAGCAGCACCACCAGCAAGAACAGCATGGCGATGTTGGCCAGGTCGAACCAGGCCAGCAGCGGGGTTGCCAACAGCGCCATGCCCAGGCTGGCCCCGGCTGCGGTGGCGTAAGCCCCCACGCGCAATGGCGCCTGCGCATCCTCCTCCGTGTCGGTGGCGGCGGCCGTATTGAGGCGGGAGCCGGCATCGGGTTCGCCAACGGACACCTCGGTCAAATCGATATCCGGCGCATACTCCGCCAGCCGCAGGATATGCGAGCGGCGCCAGGGCCAGGTCCAGTGGCCGCGCCCCATCGTGATCCGCGACAGATTGTGGCTGCGCGCATAATCGGCCGCCGTGGCGGCGATATCGCCGCCCGACAGGACCGCGGTGACCGCGCCCAGATCCTCCGCCATCTTCAGGGTCTTCAGAATGCGTTCGCGCTCGGCATTGGGCAGGCGCTGCAGCACCGGTGTTTCAACATAAATCGCATGCCATTCGGTTCCCAATTGCCCCGCCAGCCGCGCGGCGCTGCGCACCACCTTTTCGCAGCCGGGACGGGGACCGATCAGGGCCAGCACCGACGCCCCGGTCTTCCACACCGCATCGATCGATTGCTCGACGCGGTAGGCGCGCACATCGTCCTCGATGCGGTCGGCCGTGCGGCGCAACGCCAGTTCGCGCAAGGCGATCAGGTTCCCCTTGCGAAAGAAATTTTGCGCGGCGCGCTCGGCCTGCTGGGCGTGGTACACCTTGCCGCCTTTCAGGCGCGCCAACAGTTCGTCGGCGGGGATATCGACCAGCACCACCTCGTCGGCGGCGTCGAACACGGTGTCCGGCACGGTTTCCTGCACCTGGATGCCGGTAATGCCGCCCACCACATCGTTCAGGCTTTCCAGGTGCTGGACATTGACGGTGCTGAAGACATCGATGCCCGCCTCCAGCAATTCTTCGACGTCCTGCCAGCGCTTGGGATGGCGCGAACCCGGTGCGTTCGAGTGCGCCAGTTCGTCGATCAGGATAAGGCTTGGGCGGCGCTCCAGCGCGGTGTCGATGTCGAATTCACCCAGTGCCTTGCCCCGATAGACAATCTGGCGCAGCGGCAGCACTTCGAGCCCCGTCACCTGGGCGGCCGTCTCGCTGCGTCCGTGGGTTTCGACGATGCCGACCAATACCCCGGCGCCGGCCGCCTGCACCTTGCGCGCGGCCGACAGCATGGCGTAGGTCTTGCCGACGCCGGCCGAGGCGCCGAAATAGATGCGCAGCTTGCCGCGCGCGGCCTTGCGCTCCAGTTCCCGCACCTGGGCCAGCAGCGCATCCGGGTCGGGGCGGTCGTCGTCGAAAGGCATCATGTCAGTATCAACGGGTATGGAGTGTCTTGCCGTCCAGCGCCAGGTTCAGCGCGAGGACATTGACACGCGGCTCGCCAAACACGCCGAAATACTGTTGGCTCGCATGCTGGCCGATCAGCGCTTCCACCTGCTGCAGCGTCATGCCGCGCTGGCTGGCGACGCGCCGGGACTGGTAATACGCGGCGGCCAGGCTGATTTCCGGATCCAGGCCGCTGCCCGACGCCGTCACCAGGTCGACCGGGATGGCCGCCGTGTTAGCGGGATCGGCCGCCTTCAATGCACCGATGCGGCCCTTGACGGCATCGGTGAAGGCCGGATTCAGCGGTCCCTGGTTGGAGCCGCTGGAACCGTTCGCGTTGTAGGGCATCGGACCGGTGGCCGACGGACGGCCCCAAAAATACTTCGGCGACGTGAACTGCTGGCCGATCAGGGAAGAACCGGCCGGCTTGCCGTCCACCTCAAGCATGGAGCCGGCCGCTTGCGCCGGAAAGACGGCGGCGCCGACACCGGTGACGGCGAGCGGATACAAGACGCCGCAGGCGACGGTCAGGGCGCCAAACAGTACCAGCGCGGGGCGGAACGTTGAAATCATGGTCATCTCCATCTCAAATAAGATTGAACGCCGCCAGCAGCAGGTCGATCAGTTTAATGCCGATAAACGGCAGCACCAGGCCACCCAATCCGTACACCAGCAAATTGCGGCGCAGCAGCGCGGTGGCGCCGATCGCGCGGTAGCGCACGCCTTTCAGGGCTAGCGGTATCAGGAACACGATGATCAGGGCATTGAAGATCACGGCCGACATGATCGCCGAATTCGGGCTCGACAATTGCATGATATCGAGCGCCTTCAATTGCGGATAGGTGCCGACGAACGCGGCCGGGATAATGGCGAAGTACTTCGCCACATCGTTGGCGATCGAGAACGTGGTGAGCGAGCCGCGCGTCATCAGCATTTGCTTGCCGATTTCAACGATCTCCAGCAGCTTGGTGGGGTTCGAGTCGAGGTCCACCATATTGCCCGCCTCCTTGGCGGCCTGGGTGCCGGAACTCATCGCCACGGCCACATCGGCCTGGGCCAGCGCCGGCGCATCGTTGGTGCCGTCGCCCGTCATCGCCACCAGGCGGCCATCGGACTGATAGTCGCGAATCAGTTTGAGCTTGTCTTCCGGCGTCGCTTCGGCCAGGAAGTCATCCACGCCGGCTTCGGCCGCGATCGCGGCGGCGGTCAGCTTGTTGTCGCCGGTGATCATCACGGTTTTGATGCCCATGCGGCGCAGTTCGGCGAAGCGTTCCTTGATGCCGCCCTTGACGATGTCCTTCAGCTCGACAACGCCGATGACCCGGGCGTTATCGGCCACCACCAGCGGCGTGCTGCCCCTGCGGGAGACGTCTTCCACGCAGCGCGCCACTTCCGCCGGCCACTGCCGGCCGGCGGCCTCCACGTGCTTGCGCAACGCCTCGGCGGAACCCTTGCGGATTTCGCGGCCGTCCAGGTCAACTCCGCTCATGCGGGTATTGGCGGAAAACGGAATAAACTGCGCATGCAGGGATGACAGTTCGCGTTCGCGGATATTGAACTTTTGCTTGGCCAGCACCACGATACTGCGCCCTTCCGGCGTTTCGTCGGCCAGCGAAGCCAGTTGCGCCACGTCGGCCAGTTCGCGCTCGGTCACGCCGGCCGCGGGATAGAAAGCGGAAGCCTGGCGGTTGCCCAGCGTGATGGTGCCGGTTTTGTCCAGCAACAGCACGTCCACGTCGCCCGCCGCCTCCACCGCGCGGCCCGAGGTGGCGATCACATTGGCCTGCATCATGCGGCTCATGCCGGCCACGCCGATGGCCGACAGCAAGCCACCGATGGTGGTCGGGATCAGGCACACCAGCAACGCGATCAGCACCGTGATGGTGACCGGCGTACCGGACTGCGCGGCTTCCACCGAAAAGATCGACATCGGCAGCAGGGTCGCGGTGACCACCAGGAACACGATGGTCAGCGCCACCAGCAAGATGGTGAGCGCAATCTCGTTCGGGGTTTTCTTGCGCTTGGCGCCTTCCACCATCGCAATCATGCGGTCGAGGAAGGTTTCGCCCGGATTGGACGTGACCTGGATCACCAGCCAGTCCGACAATACCCGGGTGCCGCCCGTCACCGACGAAAAATCGCCGCCCGATTCGCGGATCACCGGCGCCGATTCGCCCGTAATGGCGGACTCGTCCACCGACGCCACACCCTCGATCACGGTGCCGTCGATGGGAATGACATCGCCCGCTTCGGCCAGCAGGTAATTACCCTTGCGCAGGTCGGTGGCGGGGCATGGCAGCCATGCCGTGCCGTGTTTGGGCGCCTGCAGTTTCTTGGCGCTGACACTTTGCTTCAAGCTGCGCAGCGACGCGGCCTGCGCCTTGCTGCGGCCTTCGGCCAGCGCTTCCGCGAAATTGGCGAACAGCACGGTGAACCACAGCCAGACGGCGATGGCCAGGATAAAGCCCGGGGCGGCCTCGCCCTGCCCTGTCAGCGCCTGGGCATACAGCAGCGAAGTGACGATGCTACCGACATAGACCACGAACATCACCGGGCTGCGCCATTGCACGCGTGGGTTCAGCTTGTAGAACGATTCAATGATGGCCGGCCAGAGCAGCGTCGACTCGAACAGTTTCAGGCGTTTTCCTGGCTGGGCGGCGCTCATGGATTGCGCTTGTGATTGCGACATGTTGACGCCCTCCTTATTTAGTCAGTTGCAAATGTTCAATCACCGGGCCCAGGGCCAGCGAGGGAACATAGTTCAGGACACCCACCAGCAGCACCACGGCCACCAGCAGGAAAATAAACATCAGGCCGTGCGTCGGCATGGTGCCGGCATTGGCTTGCAGGCGCTGCTTGCCCGCCAGCGAACCGGCAATCGCCAGCACCGGCACGATCACGGCGAAGCGGCCGAACCACATGGCCACGGCCAGCATGGTGTTGTAGAACGGCGTATTGGCGGAAATGCCGGCAAAGGCGCTGCCATTGTTGTTGGCGGCCGAGCTGAAGGCGTACAGGATTTCCGAGAAGCCGTGCGCGCCGGGGTTGGCCACACTGCCCTTGCCGGCGTCCAGCATGACGGCGATGGCGGTCCCCGCCAGTACCAGGGTCGGCGTCACCAGAATGGCGATCGACGTCATCTTCATTTCATAGGACTGGATTTTCTTGCCCAGGTATTCCGGCGTGCGGCCAATCATCAGGCCGGCGATGAACACCGCCATGATGGCGAAGATCAGCATGCCATACAGGCCGGAACCCGCACCGCCGAACACCACTTCGCCCAGTTGCATCAACAGCATCGGTCCCATGCCGCCCAGCGGCGTGAAGGAATCGTGCATGCCATTTACTGCGCCGCAGGAAGCGGCCGTGGTGACGGTGGCGAACAGGCTTGTCGCGGCGATGCCGAAGCGCGCTTCTTTGCCTTCCATATTGCCGCCCGGTTGGAGGCTGCTGGCCGTCTGGTCGACGCCCATCGCGTGCAATGCCGGATGCGCCTGCTGTTCCGCGGCCATGACGCCCCAGGCGGCCAGCACGAACATGATGGTCATGGCGGCCAGCACGGCCCAGCCCTGGCGGCGGTCGCCCACCAGTTGGCCAAAGGTGAAGCACAGGCCGGCCGGAATCAGGAAGATCGCCACCATCTGTGCAAAATTGGCCAGCGGCGTCGGGTTTTCATAAGGGTGCGCCGAGTTGGCGTTGAAGAAACCGCCGCCATTGGTGCCCAGCATTTTAATTGCCTCCTGCGAGGCGACCGGTCCCATCGCAATCAACTGGGTGGAGGAGTGTTGCTCTTCCATGACAGGCTGGCCGGCGGCGTCCTTCACAGGTTGCCCGTCCGCGCCGGTCTTCGGCACGGAATACGTGACCGGTTCGACAAGCTGCACTTCCTTGTACGCCGAGAAGTTCTGGATCGCGCCCTGCCCCACCAGGAAAATGGCGAACACGAACGACAGCGGCAGCAGCACATATAGGGTGACGCGGGTGATATCGACCCAGAAGTTGCCGATCGTTTTAGTGGAACGGAAGGCGAAGCCTCGGATCAGGGCGAAGGCCACGGCAATGCCGGTGGCGGCCGAGAAGAAGTTCTGGCCGGTCAGGGCCAGCATCTGGCTCAGGTAGCTCATGGTCTGTTCGCCCACATAACCCTGCCAGTTGGTGTTGGACACGAAACTGATGGCGGTATTGAACGAGGAATCGGGGCCGACATTGGCCAGCCCCTGGGGATTGAGCGGCAGCCATGCCTGCAGGCGCTGCAAGGCGTAGACGAACAGCACGCCCACGCCATTAAACACCAGCAGCGCGAACGCGTAGGCCTTCCAGCCCATGCCTTGCTTCCCGCTGTCGAGCGGCACGCCGGCGGCGCGGTAAATCCATTTTTCGGCAAAGGCCAGCCAGCCCAGGCCGGGAATGGCGCGGCCGTCGGCGACGCGCGTCAGCAACATGCCGACCGGCCAGGCCATGGCAAGCAGCACGACCAGGAAGACCGCCAACAACAAGAATGATTGCGTGGTCATGTTACAGCTCCTCCGCGTTCAACAGGGCCACCAGCAGGTAGACCAGCAGGCCCGCCGTGGTGAGCGAGCCCAGGATGTAAAAGGCGCTCATTGCCGGCCTCCCAGCTTGTCACAGCCGCTGGCCATGGCGGCCACCAGCACGAAGAAGGCGGCGAACGCGCCGATAAATACGAAGTCCATTTCTGTTCCCGAAAGGTCTTGTTTGGATAAGGGAAGCTTAGCCAGCACCGTATAAAATCAGTGTAAACACTGGCCATCGCGGTGTAAAAAAGGTGTAAAAATGGCGCCTTGCGGCGCCAGAGACAGTGCCCGCCGTGGCAATCAGAAAGTTCTACCGAGCGTCAGCAGCACCGCGTTCTTGCCCATGAACTTGCCATTGGCGGGCGACGCATACGCCGTCTTGCCAGCATTGGTGCCGACGGCGGCCAATTGCAGGCTGGCGAATCCGACATCCCTGGTGACACCGATCTTCCAGTCGGTGTAGTTGGCGGCGCTGGTGTTCTTCACGTCCTGGTGGCCGGCGTGCAGGTTGAGGGTCCAGCCTTCAACCACCGCAATATTGGCGCTGAGGTCCAGGTAGCCGCTGTTCTTGCTGTTCACAAAACCGAACAGGTTGGTGACGGCGTGCGAATACTTCAGCGTCGCCGGGCCATAGCCGAGCTGGCCATAGATTTCCGTGGTGTCGGTGTTGGCGAAACCTGGAACATGTTTTAAATCGTTGCCGGCATAGACATAGGCCAGCACACCGACGTCGTAGCTGATCGCCTCGCCGAGCTGGCCGCGCTTGCCACCGTAGATGTCCAGTTCCACGTCGCCACCACCACCAGCATCCCTGGTCCATTTGATGGTGGACGCCCAGGCGCCGGCATACAGGCCGGCTGGATTATTGACATAGTCCGCGCCGCCCTGCAGCGCGGGTTTCAGGCGGGTCTGGGAAATGCCACGGTAGCGGTAGTCCGACGTGACGGCGGCATTGAAGCTCACTTCATGGTCCGGCTTGGCTTCCTCGGCGGAAGCAGCCACCGACACGGAGAAAGCCGTCAACATGGCGGCGGCAAGGACGATTTTTTTCATGGTTTCAGGTTCCTATCGATACAAATCACCGCGGGTGCGGCAGGCCGAAACTGTATCGAACGCCCCGTAAAAACGGTCTAAAAAGCCATGATGACAAAGTAAAAATGGTGTATACGGCCGGCTCGGATCGAGCACCGCTTACGAGAAGACGTATTCCTTTCCCTCACGCCGCCGCCAGTTGCTGCCGCAACGGCAACACCACCCGGAACGTGGTGCCCTCGCCCTGCGCGGTCGTCACTTCGATGCGCCCCTGGTGCCGCTGCACGATGCCATATGACAGCGACAGTCCCAGCCCCGTGCCCTTGCCGATTGCCTTGGTGGTGAAGAACGGGTCAAAAATACGGGGCAGGACATCCTCCGGTATGCCGCAGCCGCTGTCCTGCACTTCGAACCACGCTTCGCTGCCGGCCGCTCCCGTGCGGATCACGATATGTCCCCGCTCCGGCCCCACCGCATGCACCGCATGCACCGCGTTGACCAGCAAGTTCATCACCACCTGGTTCAGTTGCGACGGCAGGCACTCGACGTGCGGCAATTCGCCATAGTCGCGCACCACATCGGCCGCCTTGCGCAGGTCGCAGGCAATGATCGTCATGGTCGATTCAATGCCCCGATGCAGGTCGGCCCACTCCCATTTCTGTTCGGTGTCGGCGCGCGAAAAATCCTTCAGCGATTGCACGATCCTGGCCACCCGCTCCATCCCGTCTTTCGACTCCGCGATCAGCACGGGTATATCCGCGCGCAGGAAGTCCAGCTGCGATTGTTCGCGCAAGCGGCGGATCGGCGTCGCCGCCGCTTCCGCCATCCCGGCCTCGGCCGACTCGTAGGCACTCAGCATGGCGAGCACACTGCCCAGGTATTCTTCCAGCATGCCGAAGTTCGACGATAAGAAGCCCAGAGGGTTGTTGATTTCGTGCGCCACACCGGCCGCCAACTGGCCGATCGACGCCAGCTTTTCCGTCTGCACCATCCGGCTTTCCAGCTGCATGCGCTCGTCGATTTCCGCCTGCAGCCGGTGGTTGGCCTGCGAGAGCTCTTCAGTGCGCTGGCGCACCGCGGTTTCCAGCGTGTCATTGGCCTGCTGCAGGCAAGTGTTATAGCGGTTGATGAGGGCGTGGTTGCGCAGCAGGCGCAAGGCGGCATACAGCAACAGGGCGCTGAGCGCCACCGACAAGGCCAGCAGGTAAAAGCGGTGCTGGCGCACACGCTGCGACGCCAGCTGCAGTTCGCGCGACAACAGCACCTGCATTTTATCCAGCAAGGTGTCGGTCGGCACTTTCGTGATATCGCCCAGCAAGCGGTTGACGGCCGCGCGCTCGCGCAGCACGATGCTGGCGTGAAGTCCGAAACTGTCCACCATGCGCTGCAACTCCCGGCTACGCACACCTTGCGCCTGGCCGGCCAGGCCGGACAGGCGGTGCTGTAAGCCTTCCGGTTCTTCGGCGCCGCTAAATTCGATGTACTTGAGGATGTCCAACAATATTTCGTGCAACGAACGGGCCAGGCCGGCATGCGCCGGCATGTCCTGCGTCGCCAGTTCCGCCTCGTTCGACACCGAGATCAGGTAAGTCAATGAATTGCGAAATACCGCGTTATGCGACTTGAACGATTCCACCAGTTCGGCCTTGGCCTCCTGCGCCTGCAAATACTCCGTGACACGGGCAGCCAGTGCGCTGTTGCCGGGATACTGGTGCAACTGGCGCGGCAAGTGCGTCATCTCGGCCAGCGGCGCCACCAGCGCATCATAGCCATGCAACATGTCCAGGCGCGCCAGCAGCAAATCCTGCTCCCACTGCGCATCGAGCTGGCGTATCCGCTGCACCCGCGCGACATCGGCGAAATAGGCCGGCTCGTCATACTCCGGCGCCTGCGACAGCACATACAGCAGCGCCGCCATCAGCGCCAGCGCCAGCGCCATGCCAACATGCAGGCGCGGCTTCATGGCTGTTCCGCCGGTTCGGCGTTCAGCGTCGCCAGGAAAGCGGCGATCAGCTTGCGGTCCTCGGGACTGCCGGCGCGTCCCAGCTGGTAGCGGAACATGGCGTCGATCGCCTGGTCCAGCGTGGCGGCGGAGCCGTCGTGCAGGTAGGGCGCCGTGCGCGCCACGTTGCGCAGGCCGGGCACCTTGAATACGTGCATGTCCTGCGGATTGCCGGTGACGCGGAAACGTCCCAGCTCCATGCCTTTCACCAATGGCGGCGAGGCAACCACGCCATATTTCTGGAACATGTTTCCTCCCACATTGACGCCCTGGTGGCACGCCACGCAGCCATATTGTTTGAAGCGCTGGTACCCGGCCTTTTCCGCCACCGTGATGGCGCCCCGGTCGCCTTTCAGGTAGCGGTCAAAACGGGAATCCGGCGTCACCAGCGTCCGTTCATAGGTGGCCAGCGCATGCTCGATATTGGCGCGGGTGATGCCGCCGTATGCCGTGTCAAAGGCGCGCCGGTAATCGCTGTCCGCCGCCACCTTGCGCACCACGTCCGGCCAGCGGGCGCCCATCTCCACAGGATTTTCCACCACCATGCCGACCTGCTGTTCCAGCGTGGCCGCCCTGCCATTCCAGAATTGCCGGAAGTTGAGCGCGGCATTGAGCACCGTGGGCGTATTGAAGCCGGTCAGGCGGCCGCCGAAACCCATCGACCGGGCATTGCCATCCATGCCCCCTTTGCCGACATCGTGGCAGCTGGCGCAGGACACAGTGCCATTACCCGACAGGCGCGGGTCGGAAAACAAACGGCGTCCCAGCGCCACCCTGGCGGGATCCTGTGGCACCGCTGCCGGCACAGGCAGGATCGGTTCCTCCATCCGTACGCCGCCGGCGATGGCAGACATGGCCAGCAAGCCTGCCGCGCCCCACAGCCAGCGCGATCGCCGCGTCATGCGCATCGCATACCCCTTATGCCACCACCGTCTGTGCTTCAGCCGGCGCCATGCCATACCGCTGCCAATAATCGCGGAACGCATCGCGGATATTGTCGCGCAATACCTGGTTGCTCCACGGCTTGGTATAAAAACGGTATAGCGAACCGCGGTTGATGGACTCCATGATGGTGGCCAGGTCGGTATAGCCGGACAGGATGATGCGGAACGTATCCGGATACATATCCTTGATCCGGTCCAGGATTTCCGTACCGCTCATGCCTTCCATGCGCTGGTCGCACAGCACCAGGTGGACCGGGTGCTGCGCCAGCAGGCTGAATGCGTCCGCCGCGCATTGGGCTGTCAAGATGTGGTAGCCGTCCGGGCGCAGCAGGCGCTGCAGGGCCGACAGCACGTGCGGTTCGTCGTCGATGATCAGCAAAGTACGCCGCTGCACTGCCGGCGCCACGGGCGCGGCCAAGCCGGAATGGCTGTTCAGCAGGACTTCGCACTGGCCCGCAGGCAGCGGCCGGCTGAAGTAGTAACCCTGGATATGGTCGCAGCGGCGCCGCGTCAGGTATGCCAGTTGCTCGGCGGTTTCCACGCCTTCCGCCACCACGTCCAACCCCAGGCTGTGCGCCATCGCAATGATGGCGTCCACCAGCGCGGCATCGCCCGGGTTGCGCGTGACTTCGCGGATAAAGGCGATATCGATTTTCAGCGTATCGACCGGCAACCGTTTCAGGTACGCCAGGCTGGAATAGCCGGTGCCAAAATCATCCACCGCCACATGGACGCCGAGCCGGCGCAACGCGGCCAGGATACCGGCGGCGCGGTCGGTGTCGTCCATCACGGCGCTTTCCGTCACTTCCAGGCTCAGCATGGCCGGTTCGATGCCATGCGCGATCACCGCCTGGCGCACGATGTCTTCCAGGTTGCCTTCGGCGAACTGGCGGCTGGCGACGTTGACGGCGATATGGAATGGCTGGCTGGTCACGTTTTGCCACAGGGCGGCCTGGCGGCAGGCTTCATCGATGACCCATGCGCCCACCGCAACAATCAGCCCGGTTTCTTCCAGCACGGGAATGAAGTCGGCCGGCGACACCATGCCGTGCCCCGGCCGGTTCCAGCGCAGCAGCGCTTCCACGCCGGCCACGCGGCCGCAACTGATATCCATCTTGGGCTGGTAATACAGTTCGAATTCACGCTGGTTATAGGCCTTGCGCAGCGCGTTTTCAAATTCAAAGCGCTGCTGCACCTGGGTGTTCATGCTCTCGGTGAACCAGCGGCAACTGTTGACCCCGGCCATGCGAGCCTGGTGCAAGGCCACACCGGCGTGCCGCACCAGGGTGGCGGCATCGGCGGCGTCTCCCGGGTGCAGCGCAATGCCGATGCTGGTGGTCAGGCATACGTCGCCACCGTCGGTGACAAACGGTTCGCTGCACACCAGGCGGATTTTTTCCGCCATGGCCAGCGCCACGGCGGGCGACTCCAGCGCCGTCAGCGACAGCGCGAATTCATCATTGCCGACCCGCGCCAGCGAAGCGCTGGCCGGCGCGCACTGCTGCAGGCGGCGCGCGGCCTGCTTCAGCACTGTGTCGCCGGCGGCCTGGCCCAGCGTATCGTTGACGCGGGAAAAACCATCGAGGTCAACCAGCAGCACAGCGCTCATGTGCTGCGCGCCCTGCCGCTCCTCCGCCACCATCATATGTTCCAGTGCGCGCTGAAACAGTTCCCGGTTCGGCAACCCTGTCAATGCATCGTAATTTTTCATCCGCTCTCCATGGCTGCAGGACTCGTTGTACAGCAGCCGCACTTCCAGCATATTGCGGATGCGGCTCAGCACTTCCGGGTGATCGAACGGCTTGGCGACAAAGTCCTGGGCCCCCTCGGCCAGCGCGCGCAGCTTGTATTCCGGCGCCGCCGTCAACGCCAGGATCGGCAGGTAATGATCGTTATTGAGCTGCTTCAGGTGCTGCATCACCGCGAAGCCATCCATGAACGGCATGTTCAGGTCGAGCAGGATCAAATCGTAATTATGCGCACGGTGCAGCTCGCACACTTCGCGCGGATCCATGGTGGACGTAACGTCGGTATAGCCGGCCATCTGCAGCATGGCGGCCAGCACCGCCACATTGAATGGATGGTCGTCGACGATCAGGATTTTCGCTCCCGATATTTCAGCTGCACTGATCATGTTATTCCTCCTGCTGTAACGATTGAGCCCAGGTACTGCAAGCAATGGACACCGCATCAAGCAGCGCCCTGATATCCATCGGTTTGCGCAGGTACGCCGCCGGCTGCAGGCGCAGCGCGCGCGCATGGTCTTCCGGGTTATAGCGGCCGGTGACGAACACCACGCCGGTACGCGGCGATACCTGCGCCAGCTGCGCCTGCACCTCAAAGCCGGACATGGCGGGCATGTGCACATCGAGCACGGCACAGCATGGGGCGCAGCCATCGAGGGCATCGAACAGCGAGGCGCCCGATTCGAAAGCGCGTGCGGCGATGCCGGCGGAACGCAGCAGCCGGACCAGCGCGCGGCGTATCGCCGCTTCGTCGTCCACTATCGCCACCCAGGGGGAATTGGTATCCATGGAGTCCAAGATAGCCCGCCCGTGGCGGACTGGATATTGGACCTTGTGCTTACAGCTCGGGTTCCGAGGGGGCAGTGCGCAAGCGGTCCACCATCCGCACCAGCGCGGACACGGATTTCGCTTGCATTTTCGTCATCACGCGTGCCCGGTGCACCTTCACGGTTTTTTCCACCGTGCCCAGGGCGGCGGCAATCTGCTTGTTCAGCAAGCCTTCCGCCACCAGGTCCATGACTTCGCGTTCGCGCGGCGTCAGCGTGTCCAGCCGGCGGCGGATATCGTCGCGTTCCGCGCCGTCGGCCAGGCTGCGGCGGTTGCGCTCGAATGCGGCCTCCACCGCCGCCAGCAAGCGCTCATCATTGACCGGCTTGGTCAGGAAATCAGCCGCCCCCTGCTTCATCGCTTGTACGCCGGTGGCGATGTCGCCCTCGCCCGTCAGGAAAATCACTGGCAAGTGGCTGTTGCGCAGCGCCAGTTCCTGTTGCAGCGCCATGCCGCCCATGCCTGGCATGGCCAGGTCCAGCACCAGGCAGCCGGGCGTGCCGGCGTCGCCGCTGTCGAGAAATTCGCGGGCCGACGTGTAACTTTGCACCGCATAGCCGGCCGAGGCCAGCAGCCGGCCCAGGGCCTTGAGGATCGCCGGCTGGTCGTCGACCAGGAAAACGCGGGGTGTCATGGCAGCTGGCTACTCCTGTAACGGCAAGACCACGTGGAACGTGGCGCCCTGTTCCGGGTTGTTTTCCGCCCACAGCTCGCCGCCGTGCGCCTTGATGATGGTGCGGCAAATCGACAGTCCGAGTCCCATGCCGCGCGCCTTGGTGGTATAGAAGGACTCGAAGATCCGCTCCAGCATCGCTTGCGGGATGCCGCTGCCGCTATCGGTGACGGCAATGTCCGCGCGCCCCGCCTCCGCCAGTCCGGCACGCACCGTAACCGTGCGCTCACGATGCTGGTCGGCCATCGCGTCGCAGGCATTCATCATCAAATTCACCAGCACCTGCTGCAATTGCACCGGATCCGCAGACACCGCCATCCCGGCCGGCGCCGGCTCCAGTATCAGCTTGACGTCATGGTTGATCAAGTCGTTGCGCAGCAATTGCACGACACCCTGCACCAGCTCATTGAGTTCGACCGGCTGGCGCGGCATGTCGGCATTGCTGAACAGGCGGCGCAAACGGCGGATGATGTCACTAGCGCGCTGGTCTTCATCGACGATGTCTTGCAGGATGTCGCGCACTTCGTCCAGGTTGGGCTGTGGCTGGCGCATGAAGCGCTGCGCCGCCTGCGCGTTGCTGAGGATGGCGGTCAGCGGCTGGTTCAATTCATGCGCCAGCGCGCCGGACAATTCGCCCAGCATGGTCACACGTGACAAATGCATGATTTCCTTTTGCTTATGCTGCACTTCCAGTTCCGCCAGTTTGCGCTTGGTGATGTCGAGCGACATGCCGCGCGCCAGGCTGGCCTGGCCATCGGCGCCACATTCGATGCGGCCATGCGAACCAATCCAGCGCAACGTGCCATCGGGCAGCACGACCCGGTATTCCGTCTGGTAGACGCCACCCCGCTCCTGCGCTTCATACAGCGTCCGCATCAGGGCGGCGCGGTCATCGGCATGCACCCGCTCGAGGAACTGGCCCATGGTGACTTCCTGCTCCGGCGCAAAGCCCATCAATTCGCGCCAGACATCCGACGCCCAGACGCCACCATGCACCAGGTCGCGCACCCAGATCCCCATCCGCGCAGCATCGGCCGCCAGCGCCAGCCGCTGTGCGCTTTCACGCATATTGGCCTGCGCATCGCGCACCACGGCTGCGGCCTCGTGCAGCGCCAGCGCCACTTCATTGGCTTCGCGCACCGCCAGCTGCGGCAACGGCGCCATGCCGCCGCCGGCCACGTCGCGCGCCGGCTCCACCAGCGCGTGCACGGAACGCGCGATGCCGCCGCCGATACGCCATGCCAACGCCAGCCCCGACGCCAGCGCGGCCAGCGTGCCGACGATCAGCCAGGCCAGTGAGCGGCGCAAGCCCACCGTCAGTTCGTCGAGCGGAATACCGAGCGCCACCGACCAGCCGCTGGCGGCGGAGCGGCTATACGCCGTCAGCACGGGAATGCCGTCGAGCGTTTGCGCCTTCAGCACGCCTTCGCTCGATACGCGCAACCGCTGCAACAGGGCCGGCACCACCTCCTTGCCGATAAACCGGGCGTTCTCATGGCTGCGCGCCGCGATGTGGCCTGAACTGTCGATAATCGCCGCGCGCCAGGCCGGCGCCAGCTTTTGCTCCGCCAGCACGCGCTGCAGGCGTATCGGTGTCCACGTCGCATTGAGCGACATGACAATCTCGCCCTCGCGCCGCACCGGCACGCCAACGGTGTAGACATACTGGCCGCCGATCGGGCCCATGAACATGTCGGACACGCCGGGTTGACCGGTCTTCAGGATGCGTTTTAATAATGGCGTGCCCGGCAGGCGAGGCAGCGGCGCGCCATACGGACGGCGGGTGGATAGCAGTAACGCGCCCGATGGCGCCACCAGCACGAGACTGTCCGCATGGATCATCTCCAGGACATCAACCGCTCTTGCATGAAAGTCTTTCAATTCATCGTCATGCAGCTGGCGCGATGTTGCCAGGGCTTGCAGCGCGGAGGCGGTACTTTCGAAGCCATGGTCCACCACGGCCATGATGGCGCGGGTGCGGCTGAGCATGTTTTCCGTCAGCACGGCTTGTTCGCGCTCGTAGAAATCGACTATCAGGAAAGCAGCGACAGAAGCCAGCGGCAACACGCATCCGACCACCAGCACGGCCAGGCTGGCCCTGACGCCGGGGACTTTTCTCCGCTTGATTTCCGATTGCGCTATTGCGGGCATCGCGCCGCACTCCGGGAGGCTGGACTTGATACCGATTGTATATAGAAAAAAAAGGCCCGTCTGCCTTTTAAGCGACGGGCCAAACATTCAATGGGAGAGACTATGAACGGTAGCTCGCATCATGACAGCCAATTGTTACGTGGTGATGACGCCGCCAGTCACCCGCGTTGCGACGACGATTCCACCTTCTCTTCAAAGTAGTAACCGACCCCATACATGGCATGGATAAACCCGCGGTCCGGCGCCAGCTGCTTCAGTTTGCGCCGCAGGTTTTTAATGTGGGTGTCGATCGCGCGGTCGCCGATGTCGCGCATTTCCACGCTCATCGCATTGATCAGCGCTTCACGCGTAAACACCCGCCGCGGCGCCGCGGCCATGGTGCGGAACAGCCGCTCTTCGATGCGGGTCAACGGCACCGGCTGGCCGTCAAACAGCACGCGCTCACTGGCGCCGCCGATCACGAAACCGGTTTGCGCCGGTTTGACTTTCAGTGACGGATCCGCGCGCCGCAACAGCGCGTGCACACGGGCCACGATTTCACGGGGAGAAAACGGCTTGCAGACATAATCGTCGGCGCCGGAATTGAGGCCATTCAAGCGATCTTCTTCCGACGACAGCGCCGTCAGCATCAGGATCGGCACCGGACTGCTGTGGCGCACCGTGCGGCACACGGCAATGCCATCCATGCCAGGCAGGGTCACGTCGAGGATCACCACCGACGGTTCGTCATCGAGGATGCCTCGCAGCGCTTCGCGTCCGTCGGCGACGCGCCGCACAGCAAAGCCTTCCCGCACCAGGTAGTCCGACAGCACGCCGGCAATCTGGTCATCGTCTTCCGCGATCAGCACTGTGTAACTCATGGCGCCTGGTCCTCCGGAGTGGTCGGCAATTCGATCCGCACCAGCACACCGCCCAGTGCGGACCCCGCGACGCCGATGGCGCCATGGTGCGCATCGACGATTGCTCGGCAAATCTTCATGCCAAGGCCGCTGCCGTCGCTGCGGCGGCTGCGCGCCGCCTCGGCGCGGAACAACGGCTCAAACACTTGCGCCAGTTCCTCGCGCGACAGGCCCGGGGCGCTGTCTTCAATCACGATGCGCACGCGCTGTTCCAGCGGCGTGACCCGCACCGTGATACGGCCCGGCGCGTCGGTGTAAGCGATGCTGTTGGACAGCAGGTTGATCAACAGCTGGTTGATCCGTGCGCTATCCCATATTGCCGTTGTTTGCGGCGCATCGCAATGGACTTCCAGTTCCAAGCCCTTTTTACGGGCTTCGCCGGCGAAATAAGGCGACAGGTCGGCCAGCAATTGCTGGTAGTCGAGCGGTGCGAACTTGCAGCGCAACGGCCGCAGGTAACTCATGGCAAGTTCATGTAAATCGTCCACCAGCCGGGTCAGCCGCTCGCAGGTGCGGTGCAGCGACTCCACGTGTTCCATGTCGATCGGATGCACGCCATCGAGCATGGCTTCGATTTCGCCCACCAGTCCCGCCAGCGGCGTGCGCAATTCGTGGCTGATTTCCGCGATCCAGTGGCGCCGCGCGCCCTCCAGGCGCGCCAGCGATTCCGCCATGGCGTTGACGCTGACCGCCAGCGGCTGCATGGCGCCATCGTCCGGCAGCGCCAGCCGCGCCGTGAATTCGCCGCCCGCCACGCGTTGCGTGACGGCGCCCACTTCGGCGACAAATGCCGCGCGCCGTTCCATCGCCGCCATGGCATTGCTGCGGTTGACCATTTCCGCTTCCAGGAAGGCATTGCGCTCGGCCAGCGCGCGCTCGTGGTCTTGCTCCAGCTTGCGCTGGCGGTCTTGCATGCGGCGCACGTGGTCATGCTGCGCCACCGCCAGCAGCAGCAATTCGGCAAAGTAAATGCCCTGGAAATTCACAAATCCGTCATAGGCATAAAAGCCGAGGCGGATGCCGGCCAGCCCGACCGCCACCGGCACCGTGCTGCAGAACTGCGCGAAGAAGAACCAGCGCGCATGGACCATGCCCATGCGCCACGCATGCCAGGCCGCCAGCGCCGTAATGGACGTCATCGCCATCAGCAGCAGGGTCAGTTGCGTCACGGGTGTGAATACGCCGCACAGGCGCAGTGCGATACCGATGCAGGCCGCCACGATGATGGCCACGAAGATGCGGTCATAGCGCGGCATGCGGGTGCGCGTTTGCAGGAACTGGCGCGCAAACAGGATCAGGAATATCGTCTGCACCAGCATCAGCATGTGCAGCAGGTTGTTGAACAAGTCCGGATCGTCGAAATGCAGGAAGCGCGCGAAGTGGCCATTGAAGCCGATCCAGGTGGCGATGGTGGCCAGCGCATACAAGCCATAAGTGGAAAAGCGCCGGTCGCGCGCGACGGCGGCGCCCACCATCGAGGAAAAAGCCAGCGCCAGCGGCACGCCGTACAAAATGCCCAGCTGGTTTTCACTGCGCGCCATGTTGGACACAAACGACGCCAGCGTATCGAGCCGGAACACCATCTGCATTTCCGCTTTATTAATATTGCCAAGGCGGATATACACTTCCGCACTTTCCCCCGGCGCGGACGTGAACTTAAAGCTGGGCAAATGCGCCGGCAACTGGCGCTCATCGACCCGGGTGCGGTCGCCCGCCACTTCGTGCATGCGCACCTGCCCTGTCAAGACCCACGCTTCCACATAATCCGTAAACGGCAGGCGGTGCTGCAGCACCCAGACCACCGGCCGCGGTTCGGGATTGGTCAATGTGAAACGCACCCAGTAGGCGGAAGCGGTGAAACCTTTGGTGAAGTTGTCCGGCGTGAGTGGCGTATAGCGCTGCGCCGGCAAGGCGCGCACCTGGTCCAGGGTCAAGTGGCCGGACGCGTCTTCCACATATTCGAGCTTTCCTTCTAACCGCAGCGGGAAGCGCTCCGGCAATTCCATCACGGTGCGCGTGGCGTGCGCGCCGGACGATGCGCCCAGGGCGAGCAAGAGGAAAAACAGGCGGAACAGCCAGACAATGGACGGGGGGCTTGTCATCGTGCGCGCCCTCTAATTTGCATTATTGAAACAGAAATTGTAACGCAGACATACAACACTCTCCACATTCTGGACTAAATGTTCACAATTTCTCCACAACTGTTTTGTATCCTCACCAACCTGCCTGAACGTCACGCCCAGACCCCTGCGTGCGGCTGGCATATAACCACAACAACGCTTTGGGATGACATCATGCTACAAGCTTCAAAAGCGCCAGCCCCACAATTGCTGGCCAAATTCGTACTGGGCGCTATCGCGGCGGTGATCCTGCCGATGCAGGGCGCCAGTGCGGGCGCCGGCAACTCGCTGGCAGCCGCCCGCCCCGGTTTTCAGGAACAGGTGGATTTGCGCAACACGGAAGGCTATACGGAATCGGCGCGCCTGTGTACCTTGCGCGCATCAAGCAGCGGTGAAATCACCGCCATGCTGGTGCGTCCGGGCGACCGCGTGAAAGCGGGCCAGGTGCTGGCGCGCGTCGGCCACTCCGACATCACGGCGCCGTACGACGGCATGGTGTCGGCGGTGCTGGCGCGCGTGGGCGAATCGGCCGCGTCGGGCCGCCATTTGCTGACCGTGTTCGATCCATCCCGCATGCGCGTGGTGGCGTCGATTCCCCGCTCCAAATTGCGTGACGTGAACGTGGACGAGCCGGTGGAAATCGAATTCCCATCGAGCAACCAGCGCATGACGGCGCAAAAAGTCATCGTGATTTCGCAGGCCGAGCGCCCGATGCAGATGGCCAAGGTGTACCTGGAACTGGGCGCCAATTCGGGCTTGCAGCCGGGGCAACTGGCGCGGGCGAATTTCGCGCCGGGTAAGCAGTAAGCCGCCGGCACCGGCTACAGCGGGCACGGGAGCTTGCGGTACAATCCCCCTTTCGCCCGTTTGTTTTTTCTCTATATGGAATGCCGTCCCAACTGCGGCGCCTGCTGCACGGCGCCGTCCATCACCTCCCCGATTCCCGGTATGCCGAACGGCAAGCCCGCCGGCGTGCGCTGCATCCAGCTGGCCGATGACAACCGCTGCCTGATTTTCGGCAAGCCGGAACGCCCCGCCTTTTGCGGCGGCCTGCAACCGGCGGCCGACATGTGCGGCGACAGCCGGGAATATGCGGTGCACTGGCTGGGGGAACTGGAACGGGCGACACGGCCGCACGGATGACGGCGCACGTCGATCCGGAATTGCTGCGCCGCTGGCTGACCGCGCGCTCGGTGGCGCGCGGCTTGCCATTGCCGGTCGCCTGCCATGGCGGCTGGCGTGTCGATACCGGGCTGCCGGCTGAGCGCTGCCGTCATGTTTTCGCCGGCCCGGTGCCAGGCATCCACGCGCTGGCGCCGACGGTCGATGATCCCCTCACCTTCATCAAGATGTGCGGCACCGGCGAGCAATTGCTGGCGCTGATGCCGCCGGGATGGCGGCTGCAGCACATCGGCTACTTGATGGTTCACGGCGGTGCGCCCATGGCGGCACAGCCGCTGCCTGCGGGTTACCGGCTGGCGATCTCCGTGGAAGGCGCCGCGACTGTGGCACGCATTTTCTTTGAAGATGATTCTCTTGCCGCCAGCGGCTATGCCGTCGAGCATGACGGCGTCTTTATCTTCGACACCATCGTCACGGAAGCACCGCACCGCCGGCGCGGCCTGGGCAAGGCGCTGATGGCGGCGTTGGGCGCGGCACAGCAATCGGCCGCGTCGCGCCGGGTGCTGGTGGCCACGGAAGAAGGACGGGACTTATATCTGGCGCTGGGGTGGACGATATTGTCGCCGTATGCGACAGTGGGGTTGTAACACCTGCCCACAGCCCGTGCGGCGAATACGGGCGCTAATCCCCGCATATTGTGCGGAGATTAATCCAGCAAGGCGGATCAAGCGCCAGCATGCAGCCGCCACAGCACATCAAATTCCCATGCACAGATTTCCGCGCCGTGGCGCTGCGGATCCGCATTGATCTGATCCAGTCCAGGCAACGGCGCCGGGTCCAGTTCCGTACTGCCAAACGCAAAATCGCCTGCCGCAAACCCCACGCCCCGCGTACGGAAAAATTCCAGCTTGCGCACTTCATAACGGTGCGCATCGAGTTCCGACACGATGCGCACAGGTTGCCGGTCATTGGTATGCAGCCACAGCACGTCAAGATAAGTCATGGGAACTCACTGTGACATGACATAGTGGGCGCGGTAGGCGATGTCGAGCACGCGCTCGGCCCACTGGGCCGCTTCGTGCGCGGGACGCTGCAGCGTCTTTTCGTAATAGGCGGCCAGCGCCTGTTGCGCCAGCGGATATTGCTGCACGATCTCCTGGTACAGCTTCCTGCTGGCCGCGTCGCCTTCCGCCCATTCCCGCAAGCCCTGGTCGACGCGCTGCCGCGAATTATGGGGCTCAGCCATCGCCCACGGACGCACCGCCGCATTGGCCCAGGTCTGCTGCACGGCCAGGCGCAAGCGCGCGGTCTGTTGCAGCGTCCCCTCATCCTGGCCTGATCCCATGGTCCGGTCCAGCAACGTTTCCAGCCGCTGTACCGGCAGCGGCAACAGGCTGGCGGCTTTTTCCACCTGTGCATGAAAGCGGATCGTGCAGCGCGGCGCCAGCCTGTCCGGCTCCACCGAATAAACGGTCCAGTCATGGAGGAAATGGTACGGCTCTCCCATGTCCAACAACCACAGCGCAGCGCCATCACGCAAGACCAACGGCGGCCACCAGCGGTCGGATAGCACTTCCCGGGCCGGCAGCGCCGCGCGTTGATTCAGCGCGCGCTGGAAGGCGTCCCGGGACGTGGCAGGTTCGACCAGGAAATAGCTGTGCATGTCGCCGCGCCATCCCACCGGCCAGACAACGACCGCCAGCCGCACGCCCTGCTCCGCCCGCGACTGCCACATCACGCTGACACCATCGCTCCGCGCTTTCTCGAATACCTGGGCGTCCAATACCAAGCCATCGCCTTCGCCATCAAACAGGTCGAGCGATGCCGGCGCCAGCGCCAGCGTGCTGCCAAACTGGTCCGGTATAGGCTGAGGCGCATACAGCGTCGCCAGCCGGGACTCGAACCGGCCGGCCGCCATCCGCATCGCCTGGCCACAAATCGCCGAACCGGCGCCGCCAATCTGCTGCGGCCAGGTGTCCGGTTTGCCGCCGGCCGCCTTGCGGCGTTCGAATTCCACCAGCCGTTCCTGATAACGGGCCGTCACGCACGCGGCGTCTTCGCAGGCATTGCGCTGCTTGAGCCAATACAGTTGCGAGGCTTTCACGACATGCTCGTCCGGCCCCTGGCCGGCCAATTCGCGGTAGGCAGCGCCCAACTGTTCGTCGAGCCGGGACAACCGCGGTTCGCTGCAAATCAGGCGCTCCGTCTTGCCGGCAACTTTGGCGCAGTCGAAACTGGCGGCGGACGCCGCTCCCGTCCAGCACATCACGGCAGCCAGCATGCCCCGTCCAACCATTCGCACTGCGCCCATCGCTCACCTCTTTTTCGCATTCACCGCCAGCGGCCGCACATGTTCCAGCAAACTCACCAGCATCTTGCCCGGCTCTTCCCACGGCATCATGTGCGCGGAATGTTCGAACATCACGGTGCGTTTATACGGCGCCTTCACTTTATTCATCCATTCGACCGTGGGCGTGGCCGGCGTCGTGTAATCGTGGCGGCCCAGGAACATCACGACGGGAATCGGGAATGCGCGCACGCCCTTGAAATCGACTTCGACAAATTCCGGCAGGATTTTCCCCAGCGTGTAGACGTTGCCTTCATCGATGGCTTTCGCATCGGCCTTGTCATATTCGGGCGACAGCAGCGGTGCGCCATAGTAGTACTGCGACGAATCGCGGTAAGCCGTCAGGCCGCCATAGTATTGCGGCCATTTGCGCGCCGTGATGATGCGCTCGCGCGTGATCGGCTGGTCGCCCGGATACGGCGCGATCGACGCCAGTTCCTTCAGCGCTTCTTCATTGTTCTTTTCTTTCGCCACCCGCACCGCATAGTCATAGCTGATGCGCTCGTTGTCGCGCACATTGATGACCTGCCCCACGCCGACATACGCATGGAACAAATCCGGCCGTTTCAGCGCCGCCTGCATCCCGACGATGGTGCCCCAGCTGTGGCCCAGCAGGATCACCTTGTCTTTCTTATAGCGCTGGCGCACGTAGTCCGCCACTTCGATCGCGTCATCGACATAACGGGCAATGTGGATGGTGTCGGCAATCGACGCGGGATCGGTTTCGCGGAAAGTTTTCCCGGCGCCGCGCTGGTCCCAGTGCACCACCGTGAAATATTCCTCGATGGGGCGCTGGAATTGCCACAGGGTCGGCATGGCTGTCGAGGCCGGGCCACCGTGGACGAACAAGATGATCGGATTGTCCTTGCTCTGGCCACGCACATTGAGCCACTGGTCGATGCCGCCGATGCGCGTCTTGTACGACTCCTGCAGTCCGCCCGGCGCCAGGATGCGGCCCAGGTCCGCCACCACGGCCCGCTCCTTGCAGCCGGCGTCACCGGCGGCGCACTGCTGCGCGCGGGATGCATTCGCCGCCAGGATCAACACTGCCGCCACCATCGCCAGTTTCTTCATTCCGCCCGCTCCGTCACATGTGAAAAGGCTAGTGTGACACGCACAATATTGCCGTGCAATTAACATGCGTATGGCTACCGACAGTTCCTATAATGGATACAACATCAGGGAGAACACCATGAGCACAGTGGAACGCGCGCTTGCCATTGCACGCGAAGCGCACCAGGGACAAGTCGACAAAGCCGGGGCGCCGTATCTCGGCCATCCGGTCCGGGTGGCCCATTCCTGCGTGTCGGACGATGCGAAAATCGTCGCGCTGCTGCACGACGTGGTGGAAGACTGCGACGGCTGGAGTTTCGAGCGCCTGCGCGCGGAAGGTTTTAGTGACGCCGTGATGGCCGGCATCGACTCGGTCACCAAGCGCGATGGCGAGGTGTATGACGATTTCGTGCGCCGTGCGGCGGCCAACCCGCTGGGACGCGAAGTCAAACTGGCCGACCTGGCCGACAACATGGACTTGTCGCGCATTGCACAGCCCACGGCAAAGGACATCGCCCGTATCGAAAAATACCGCCATGCGACCGCATTGCTGCAGTCGCTCGGCTAGTGTATTGGTGAATTAATTAAAGCCCGCCACCGCGTGCGGGATATACGCTTCTTCCAGCAGGCGGATTTCTTCCTTCGTCAATTTGACTTTCAGCGCCGCCACAGCGTCATCGATATGGCTGTTTTTTGCCGCACCGATGATCGGCGCCGTCACCGCCTGCTGTTGCAGCACCCACGCCAGCGCCACCTGGGCGCGCGGTATGCCGCGCGCTTCGGCCACCTGCTTGACGCGCTCGGCCACGATGCGGTCGGCCGCCTCGGTCGCCGTATACATTTCCTTGGCAATCAGGTCGGTTTCCGAACGGTGGCTCGCTGCATCCCAGTCGCGCGTCAAGCGGCCGCGCGCCATCGGGCTCCACGGAATCACCCCGATCTGTTCATCGGCGCACAGCGGCAGCATTTCGCGCTCTTCTTCGCGGTTGATCAGGTTCAGCTGGTTTTGCATGCTGACGAAACGGGTCCAGCCATTGCGCTCGGCCACATGCAGCGCCTTGGCAAATTGCCACGCATACATCGACGAAGCGCCGATATAGCGCGCCTTGCCGGCCTTCACAATGTCGTGCAGCGCTTCCAGCGTTTCTTCGATCGGCGTGTGGTAATCCCAGCGGTGGATCTGGTACAGGTCGATATAGTCCGTGCCGAGGCGGCGCAGGCTGTTGTCGATTTCCGCCATCAGCGCCTTGCGCGACAGGCCGCGCTGGTTCGGTCCCTTGCCCTGCGGGAAAAACACCTTGGTGGCGATCACCACTTCATCGCGGCGCGCGAAGTCGCGCAGGGCGCGGCCGGTGATTTCTTCGCTGGTGCCGTCGGAATACGAATTCGACGTGTCAAAGAAGTTGATGCCGGATTCCAGCGCATGGCGGATGATGGGACGGCTCTTGTCTTCATCCAGGGTCCATTCATGGCCGCCACGATCCGGCGCGCCAAAGGTCATGCAGCCCAGTACCAGGCGGGATACTTTCAGGCCCGTACGGCCCAGGTTGACGTATTCCATCGCGATCTCCGAGTTATAGGAAAGTTAATATAACCTGCTTCACCCCATCTCACTAGATGCGTAGAGTGATATGACTAACAACCACCGGTTGTAAATCCAGGGCCATCAACCCAACACAGCGTCCGGTACGCCGGGGTAACAGGGTAGAATACCGACCTCAGCGCACAGTACATCTTGCAATGCGCCCACCATGGTAAGCTTCGACTCCCCGCCGTTTCCTGATTGACAATTAACATGGATATCACACTCGTAATTCAGGCCTTCATCATGGGCCTGGTTGAAGGCTTTACCGAATTTCTACCCATTTCTTCCACCGGCCACCTGATCCTGGCCGGCAGCCTGCTCAATTTCGTCGGCGACAAAGTCAAAGTTTTTGAAATCGTCATCCAGACCGGCGCCATCGTCGCCGTCATGTGGGAATACCGCGTGCGGATTGCCACCGTGTTGTCCGGCATGTTCAGCGACAGCCGCGCGCAACGCTTCATCGTCAACCTGATCATCGGTTTCCTGCCTGCCGCCATCCTGGGTTTCCTGTTCAACAAGGCCATCAAGGCTTCGCTGTTCACTCCGGTGCCGGTGGCGCTGGCGTTCATCATCGGCGGCTTCGTCATCCTGTGGGTGGAAAAGCGCGCCAAGGCCAATCCCCACGCGGTGCGCGTGCACACGGTGGACGACATGACCGCGCTGGACGCCTTCAAGGTCGGCTGCGCGCAAGCATTTGCCCTGATCCCGGGCACCAGCCGTTCCGGCGCCACCATTATCGGCGGCATGATGTTTGGCCTGTCGCGCAAAGCCGCCACGGAATTCTCGTTCTTCCTGGCGATCCCACTGCTGCTGATCGCCAGCGCGTACTCGCTGTACAAGGAACGCGCACTGCTGTCGGCCGCCGACTTGCCGATGTTCGGCATCGGCCTGCTGTCCGCCTTCATTTCCGCCTTCCTCTGCGTGCGCTGGCTGCTGCGTTACATCAGCTCGCACGACTTTACGATCTTTGCCTGGTACCGTATCGTGTTTGGTCTGGTTGTCATCGCCACTGCCTACTCGGGCATGGTGGTCTGGGCTGACTAAATACTCTCTATTCAATGAACGATACCGCCGACCGCTCGCTGCACCTGCTGCAAACCGTCTTTGGCTACCCGGAATTCCGCGGTAACCAGGCCGACATCGTCGAGCACGTCGGCAACGGCGGCGATGCGCTGGTGCTGATGCCCACCGGCGGCGGCAAGTCGCTGTGCTACCAGATTCCGGCCATGGTGCGCGACGGCGTCGGTGTCGTGGTCTCGCCACTGATCGCGCTGATGCAGGACCAGGTCGATGCATTGGAAGAAGTCGGCGTGCGCGCCGCGTTCCTGAACTCGACCCAGACCTTTGAAGAGACCAGCCGCATCGAGCGGCTGGTGCGCACCGGCCAGCTGGATTTGGTCTACGTGGCGCCGGAACGCCTGATGACGCAGCGCTGCTTCGACCTGTTCCAGGATTCGAACATTGCACTGTTCGCCATCGATGAAGCGCACTGCGTGTCGCAGTGGGGCCATGACTTCCGGCCCGAGTACATCAAGCTGTCGGTCTTGCATGAACGATTCCCGGACGTGCCGCGCATCGCGCTGACGGCCACCGCCGACCAGCAAACCCGCGCGGAAATCGTGCACCGGCTGGCGCTCGACAATGCGCGCCAGTTCGTGTCGTCATTCGACCGCCCCAACATCCGCTACCAGATCGTTGAAAAGGCCAATGGCCGCAAACAGCTGATCGATTTCATCACGGCCGAGCACCAGGGCGATTCCGGCATCGTGTATTGCCTGTCGCGCAAAAAGGTCGAGGAAACCGCGGAATTCCTGGTGGAACACGGCATCAAGGCGCTGCCCTATCACGCCGGCATGGAACACGCGAAACGGTCCAGCAACCAGGCCCGTTTCCTGCGCGAAGACAATATCGTCATGGTCGCCACCATCGCGTTCGGCATGGGGATCGACAAGCCGGACGTGCGCTTTGTCTGCCACCTGGATTTACCAAAAAGTATCGAGGGCTATTACCAGGAAACCGGCCGCGCCGGCCGCGACGGCATGCCCGCAAGCGCGTGGATGGCTTACGGTTTGCAGGACGTGGTGCTGCAGCGCCGGATGATCGATGAATCCGAAGCGGACGAGAATTTCAAGCGCGTGCTGAGCATGAAGCTCGACGCCATGCTGGGCCTGTGCGAAACGCTCAGTTGCCGCCGCATGCGCCTGCTTGAATACTTTGGCGAACCCGCCACGCCGTGCGGCAATTGCGATACCTGCCTGATTCCACCGGTGTCATTCGACGGCACCGTGCAAGTACAAAAACTGTTGTCGGCGATTTACCGCGTGGACCAGCGCTTCGCGGCCGGCCACGTGGTCGATGTCTTGCGCGGTATGGAAAGTGAGCGGGTGCAAACTTGGCATCACAATAAATTATCCGTGTTCGGCATTGGCGCGGAAATCTCGGAACAGGAATGGCGCGCCATCCTGCGCCAGGTGATCGCACTGGGCCTCGTGACCGTCGATCACGAGCAATACAGTTCGCTGAAACTGACGGATGCGGCACGCCCGGTATTAAAGGGTGAGCACAAGGTGCGGCTGCGCCAGTACCAGAAACCCGTCAAGCACAAGCGCACCTCGTCATCTTCGTCGCGGGACTATGTGGAAACCACGTTGTCGTCCGGCGAACAGGCGATCTTCGAAAAACTGCGCTGGTGGCGCCAGGGCACGGCGCGTGAACACGGCGTGCCGGCTTATACGATCTTCCACGATGCGACCTTGCGGGAAATCGCCAAGATCCAGCCCAACACATTGGGCGAACTGCGCGGCATCAGCGGGGTCGGCGAGAAAAAACTGGTGTCGTATGGCGACCAGATTCTTGCCATCGTGGCGGAAATGGCCTGAGCGGCCCTATACGCCCCGGGACCATCAACCTGGCGGTACGGCATCTGCGTAGGGCGGGTTCTACGAACCCGCCATGCGTGCGTCAATGCGGCGCATGCATGGCGGCTTCGCTGGCGCGAAACCGCCCTACGGGATTTACCACGCGGCTCAAATCCATATCAGGCCAGCGCCAGCCGGTACTTGCCCGGCGGCGCGCCAATCGCCGCCTTGAAACGGTGGCTGAAATGACTCAAATCCGCATAACCACACAGATCGGCGACTTGCTGCAATGGCAAGGCGGTTTCTTTCAACAGCGCGCGCGCCCGGTCCAGGCGGCGCTGCGCGACCCAGCCTGACGGCGGCATGCCAAACGAGACGCGGAACATGCGCGCCAGGTGGAATTCCGACAAACAGGCAATCTGCGCCAGTTCGCCCAGGGTGATGGGACGGGCCAGGTTGGCGTCGATGTAATCGGCCAACCGGCGCCGCACCGCCGTCGACAGGCCGCCGCGCAAACGCGCCCCGGGATCCGTCATCGCCTGCGACTGCAGCAACTCGGACAGGGCCGCATGGGTGATTTCATTGACGCGCAACAGCGCATCGGCGCCCTGCCACGGTGTTTCCACCAGCCGTTCGCACAGCGCCAGCAGGCGCGGATGTTCGAAATAGGTACGGTCGGCCAGGGTCAGTTCGCGCGGTTCGCGGTCCAGTTCCAGCACGGCGCGGCTGGTGAAGTGTTCCGGCATGAAGTAGACGTGCAGCAGGCGCAGGTTGCCCCGCACCATCCACGACGATTCATGCCAGTCTGGCAAGGTGCACAGCCGGTTCGGGCCGCCGTAGACACCCGGCGTGCCATTGCGCTCGGTGCGGTAGCCGCCGCCGAGATAGCACGAAAACGTGTGGTGGCCCGGCTGCGAATACGTGGTTTCCGCCTCGACCGTCTCGCGTTGCCAGATCGCCGCCGCCATGCCATCGCCCAGCCATGCAAAGCGCTCCAGGGTCGCATCGGTGCCGCGCATCGTGTTGAACACAGCGTGCGCAATCGCGTTCGCACCGGGCGCGAAGGAAGCAACGGCTGAAGGGGAATTGGAGGCCATATAGCCAGTCTAGCACCGGGAAAGTCACCTTGCAGGCCAGCGAACAAAAGTGCGCAAGATCAGACAATTGCACCGTAGGGCGGCTTTTACAAAGCCGCCGCAGAGCCGTCGAAACGCATCCATGGCGCCGCGACATTTGCGCAAGCCAAGACAAGCGCATACGTCGATCACCCCGCAAGATGGCAGCATCGAACCTGGGACCACCACCATGAATGCCTTTCTCTACCTGCTCACCGTCCTGATCTGGGGCACCACCTGGATCGCCATCAAATTCCAGCTCGGCGCCGTCCCCGCCCCCGTTTCCATTGCCTACCGTTTCTGGCTGGCCGCCGCCGTCATGCTGATTGTCCTGCAACTGTTGCGCAAGCCGGTGTGGCCGCCGCGCGCCGCCTGGCCTTATTTGCTGGCGCAGGGCCTGGCCCTGTTTTGCTGCAATTTCCTGTGCTTTTATTACGCCAGCCAGTGGGTGCAGAGCGGCCTGGTCGCCGTGGTATTTTCCACCGCGCCGATCTGGAATGCGCTGAATGGCCGCCTGTTCCTGGGCCGCGCCATCAAGCCGCAAGTGGTGGCGGGGGCATTGCTTGGCTTATCCGGCATTGCGCTGCTGTTCCTGCCGCAAATGCAGGGACACTGGAATGACAGCGGCATGCTGGCCGGCCTGGCGCTGGCGCTGCTGGGCACCCTGTTCTTTTCAACCGGCAATCTGCTGTCGAGCCGCATGCAGGCGCTGGGCCTGACGCCCTGGACCACCAACAGCTGGGCCATGCTGATCGGCGCCACGATACTCACCACCGGCGCGCTGGTACTGGGCATGCCGTTCACGTTCGAACCGAGCGCGCGCTATGTGGGATCGCTGCTGTACCTGGCGATTCCCGGTTCGGTCATCGCGTTTACCGCCTACCTGTTGCTGGTGGGCCGCATCGGTCCCGACCGCGCCGCCTATTCCACAGTATTATTCCCCATCGTGGCGCTGACGGTGTCCACGGTGTTTGAAGGCTACCACTGGAGCGCCGCCGCATTCGGCGGGCTGGCGCTGGTATTGGCAGGCAACCTGCTAGCCTTCCTCCCGGGCCTGCGCTGGCCCTTTAACAAACCCGCACTGGAATAGGAGTACCGGATGGACCATCAGGCAGCAGGCAGGACCCGCGCCCCTTCGACCGCACCGTTCGCAGCGTTTGCCACGTCCGCAATGGCGGCGATGGCGGTAGCGATCGCAACCTGCCTGCCTGCCGCCGCATCGGCTGCCGCTCCTGCCACTGCAGCAGCCGACACCGTGTACCGCAACGGCTACGTCTACACCATCGATGCGCAAAACAGCGTGCACCAGGCGCTGGCGGTGCGTGCCGGCCGCATTGCCTATGTCGGCGATGACGACGGTGCGCAAGCGCATATCGGCAGCCGCACCCGCGTGGTGGATTTGCAGGGCCGCATGCTGATGCCGGGACTGGTCGACGCCCACATGCACCCGCAATCGGGCGGCTCGCGGCTGCTCAATTGCAGCCTCAATTACGAGCGCCTGACCGTGCCGCAATTCCAGGCCCGCATCCAGGCCTGCCTGGACCAGGAAGCCGATGATCCGCGGCGCTGGCTGATTGTCGTCAACTGGTTCCAGCAAGGCATGCAGCCGGAAACTGCGGACATGACCCGCGCCGTGCTCGATACCCTGAAAACCCGCCGCCCCATCGTCGTACGCTCGTCGTTCGGCCACTCCGTACTGCTCAACACCAAGGGCTTGCAACTGGCCAAGGTCACGCGCGATGTGAAAGATCCGCCGGCCGGAAAAATCTCGCGCGACGCACACGGTGAACCGAGCGGCCTCCTGGAAGACGCCGCCCAGGATATGGCGATGGACTTGTTGCCGGCCCTGACGCCCAAACAAAACCTGGCCGCCACCAACGCCGCGCTGGACGCGATGCGGCGCCAGGGCGTCACCACCTTCCTCGATGCGTTTACCGACCCGGAAACCCTGACGGCCTACCGGCAAGTACAACGCGCCGGCAAGCTGACGGCGCGCGCGCATTTCGCCGTGCTGATCGACCATAACAAGGAAGCGCCGGGCAAGGGTGTGGCCAACGCCGTCAAACTGTCCCGGCAATTCGACCAGGGCGCGATCCGGCCCGCGCCCTCGATGCAGGTGCGCCACGCCAAGCTGTTCATGGATGGCGTGATTTCCGCCCCCGCGTTTACCGGCACCATGCTGGAACCCTATTGGGTCAACCGTGGCACGGCGGAGACACCTGACTGGGGGCCGGGCGATAACAAAGGACCGGACAGCTACTTCAGCCCCGCGCTGCTGCGCGCCACCCTGCACGCACTGGCCAAGGTCCGTATCGATCCGCACATCCACACCGATGGCGACCGCGCCGTGCGCGACACGCTCGATGCACTGCAAGCTGTGCGCACCACCCCGGCCGGCAAGGCGCTGCGGCCCGCGCTGGCGCATGCGGAAATCATCGACCCGGCCGACTATCCCCGCTTTGCGCAACTCGATGCGACGCCGGTGCTGTCATTCCAGTGGGCCAAACCCGCGCCGGACACGGTCGGCGCGCTGAAGGATTACATGGGGCCGCAACGCTATGCACTGGTGGAACCGCAAGCCGTGCTGCAGGCGGCCGGCGCCCGCGTGGCATTCGGCAGCGACTGGCCGGTCGATCCGCTGGACCAGTGGTTTGCCCTGAAAGTCGCCGTGACCCGCGCGGCGGCGCCGGATGCGGGCGCGGAATATGCGGGACGGCTGACGCGGCAGCCCGGCATGTCCGTGGCGGATGCGCTGCGCGCGATGACCATCAACGCGGCCTACACGCTGCGCATGGAACATCAAACGGGATCGCTGGAAGTGGGCAAGCTGGCCGATATGATCGTGCTGGACCGGAATGTGTTCACCATTCCGCCTGACGACCTGGCCAATGTGAAGGTGGAACAGACGGTGGTCGGAGGACGCACCGTCTGGCCTTGACGATTATTTTTTCGTGAACACCAGGTCCCACACGCCATGGCCCAGTTTCAGGCCACGGTTTTCAAACTTGGTCAGCGGGCGGTAAGCCGGTTGCGGCGCATAGCCGTCGGCCGTGTTTTGCAGGCCCTCTTCCGCGCCCAGCACTTCCAGCATTTGCACGGCGTAATCTTCCCAGTCCGTCGCGCAGTGGATGTAACCGCCCGGCGCCAGCTTTTGCACCAGGTGTTTGACGAATGGCGACTGGATCAGACGGCGCTTGTTGTGGCGCGCCTTGTGCCATGGGTCCGGGAAGAAGATATGCACGCCGGCCAGTGAATTGTCGGCCACCATGAAGTTCAAGACTTCGACCGCGTCATGCTGGATGATGCGCAGGTTGGTGAGCTCTTGCTCACCGATCAGTTTCAGCAGGCTGCCGACGCCGGGCGTGTGCACTTCAACACCGATGAAATCCTTGTCCGGCATGGCGGCGGCGATATGGGCGGTGGTGCCGCCCATGCCAAAGCCGATTTCCAGGATCACGGGCGCCTTGCGGCCAAACGTCTGCTCGTAGTCCAGCGGCGCTTTGGTGTATTCAACCAGGAATTTCGGGCCGTGCTCGTCCAGCGCGCGCGCCTGTCCGGTCGACAGGCGTCCGGCGCGCGTCACAAAACTGCGGATGCGGTGCTCGGTCGGGTCATACAGCATACCGCGCACAGGACTGGTATTCGGCTTGTTATCAGGCGTATCAGAAGACATGGATGTGCATAAAAATCGGAGACAATCCACCATTATACGTCCGTTGCCGCCATCGTCCTCCAGCCTGCGATAATAGCGGCCTTGTTTCCCTCACCGTTACCGATATGATCGACGCACTCTTGCTGGCCGCCATGGCCCTGTCGCTGGCCGCCATGGCCTGGCTGCTGAAAGGCGGCTTCCGCGCGCCCGCGCCACCGCCCGCCGCGTTGAAAGACACGCGCGCCTATACGCCGCCTTCCCCGCCGGAACCGGCGGCGCACTGGTCCGACGGCGGCCGGATGCAAACCGAAGTGGTGGCCGAATCGCGCTATGCCGACACGGTGCGGGAACTGGCGGGCCAGCACGGCGACGACGGCGCCGACACCCGTGCGCCGGCCGTGCTGATGGTCGATGCAGCCAATCCCTATGACGACAAGCCGGTCGCCGTCTTCGTGGCGGGCAGGATGGTGGGCTACCTGGCGCAGAAGGATGCACAGGCGTTCCGCGCGCAGCTGCTGCGCCAGGCGCTGGAAGGGCAAGCCGTGTCGTGCGACGCCGCCATCCGTGGCGGCAAATTATGGAATGGCAAACACCTGACCTACGCGGTGTGGCTCGACATCGAACCGCAACGCTGACGATATTCCCGAGGCGTTGTCACATTGACCTTCAGTTCAATTGGAACACGCCGATAAGGACAGCAGACGGGCTGCTTCGTATAATGGCGGGACCCCGCAAGCTGCATGGACGTGCCATGACGGCCTCGTTTTCATGGAGTTTGTATGACCACTGTCGCAATCAATTATTCCCAGGCGACGCTTGATGCGCTGGCGGCGCAGCGCGCCAGCGCTCCCATTGCCCCGACGCTGGGCAAGGTCTTCAACCAGGTGATCCAGGCCGGCTACGACTTCGCCGCCAACCACTATTACTACAGTGACATCCTGCTGGAAGCGCCGGAAGGCTGGCTGACGTACCCGGACGGCGCCTACCAGTATTTTTATGGCATGACCAAGACGGGCACCACCAGTGGCGCCATTACCGCCACCCGGCTGGAAGATTATGTGCCGGATGCCTACAAGCTGACCTATGACGGGCAGCTCAAGTTCGGCTATACCACCACGCCCACCAGCGGCACCGTGCTGACCAACGAAGGTGGCACCATCAACAGCGTCGCGCTGGAATCCCGGCTGGCCGCCAGCGATGCGCTGTATGACAAGGTGTTCGGCAATACCGTCACCACGGTGAAAGGCGCGCTGTCCACCGTCGATACGGTCCAGTTCAACAGCACCATCACATCGATCGACATCACGGCGGAAAATGTGCTGGCCTCGACCCGGATCACCGGCTCGATCACTGCATCGGGCAATACCGTCGATGTCGGACTCGGCACGTCCAGCGCCACGGTGAGCGGCACCCTGACGTCACTGGTCCAAACCTATGTGGATGGCAGCACGTTTACCATCGGCAGCCCCATGGCCGCCACCGGCGCCCTGGTGCTGGACGACCGCATCCTGGCCGACAGCACCTATTTCTCCGGCAACGACACCATCAGCGTCACCTTGCCGGCCAGCGTCACCAGCCTGACCAGCGCATATAGCGCCAATGGCGGCGATGGCAACGACCGCATCACCATTACCGGCGCCGGCAGCATGCTGTCGGCCAATGGAGGCAACGGCAATGACACCATCGTGCTGGGCGACCATGGCCACACAGTGAACGGTGGTACGGGCATGGATACCGCCATCTTCAGTGGCACGCGCGCCACCTACACGGTAGCGGCCAGCACCAGCGCCGCCGGCAACAGCACGGTCACCTTGAACGGCGGCGCCAGCGACACGCTGTCAGGCATCGAACGCATCCAGTTTGACAATGCCTACCTGGCGCTGGACATCACCGGCAACGCGGGCCAGGCCTACCGCCTGTACCAGGCCGCCTTCCACCGCACGCCCGACTCGGCCGGCCTGGGTTACTGGATCAAGCAGATGGATAACGGTATGAGCTTGCTGGATATGGCGCGCAACTTTTCGCATTCCGCGGAATTCCAGTCGCTGTATGGGGTAAATCCCACCAATGATGAACTGGTCACCAACTTTTACCGCAACGCGCTGCACCGTGAAGCGGAACCGGCGGGCCGCGCATATTGGCTCGATGTGGTGGACCGGGGCCTGGTGACGGCCACCGAAATGCTGGCGTTTTTCAGTGAGAGCGCGGAAAACCAGGCGGCGGTGCAGCCGGTGATCATTACCGGGATCGCCTACACGCCCTACGGTTGAAGTTGAAGAGTGATGGCTGTTGGCAACACCGCCGGTGTTAACAGCTTGTAAAGGATAACTTTCGGATAGTAATATCAAAGCGAAAGTTTTATTTATCCGGTGCAAGTTGCCCAACGACTGGCGCCGGATGACCACCTCGTGCGCTCCGAAGGAGAAGTCTCATGGCTGCAATTGGGAATAGTCCTAAGCCTTGCCAGCGCACCGATCAGCGGACGGAAGCTATCGTCCAGCATGCGATCGCGCTGATGTCCGTTGCCGGCGTCCAGGAAGCGGCGCGCTACCTGCGGCGCTTCAACGTCGCACCGGAAACCATAGAACGGATCGTGGGGAATGGCCGGCGGCGTTTGGTGCCGCTGCGCAGTGTGCGCTGACGAGAAGGAAAGCTGGAGCGGGTGAAGGGAATCGAACCCTCGTATGAAGCTTGGGAAGCTGCCGTTCTACCATTGAACTACACCCGCGTTAGCCGCATTCTACGCGGCTTTGCACGTTGTTGACAAGATCGCAAACCGGGTAGTGTGATGGGATCGAGATCGCCGAAATCATGAAGCAGCAGGTTTTGCCCTTTGCAGACCCGAGGCTACCACTTACGCTCAGTTGTCCGTCAACTTCAGGTACTTCACCAACAGCCGCTCGTGCTCGGCCTGCCGTACTTCCGCCAGCGCTTTCCAAATCTTCTCCGCCATGCCGGGATGACGCTCGTTAAACTGGTGGCTGATCTGCAGATAGTAATCGCGCGTGATAATGGGCGGCCCGGATTTGACGATGCCGCTGAACGCGGCATTCTTACGCAGCACGATATCGCCGAAATCCGTCAGCTGCGCAAAGCCGTCGGCACGCCCGGCCTGCAGCATGCGGAACGCGTCGTCCGGGCTATTGACCTCTTTAACCGCGATGCTCATGTTGCGCAACTCGCTGACGATAGCATAGCCACGGATGGCAATCAGGCCATACTGGAGATTGGCAAAGCTGCGGCCATCCCACGTCAACGGTGCATCGCGCAGCTTGTACAGGCTATAAGACTTGGTGTCAATGCGGTAGCGCCGGTCATCCCGGCCGTCCACCATCGGGTAAATACCCAGCTTCATGCGCTCGGGCCGGAAACTGCTGGAAAACACCCCGTCGATCGTCCCCACCTCCAGCTCGGCCAGGCAGCGCACCCATGGTTTGCGGTAAAACACGATGCGCAGGTTCGGTATCTTTTTTTCAATCATGCCGACCAGTTCCACCACGATGCCGGGATTGCTCAGCATGGTGGTGCCGACGCCCATGTGGTCATGCGAGTCCTTGTCTTCGTAGGCGACACGAAATTCCACCGCCTGCGCCCGGGCGGCAGGCGGCGTAAGGAACAGCCCCCCAAGAATCAGCAGCACGCGCAAGGCAATCGGCATGGTTTTCCTCGCAGATGGCAACCTCAAAAACAACGGCTTCTCCAGTGTAACCGAAGCGCAAACGGCTGCGGGCAACGCTGCTTACCTGAGCGCATCCATCCAGGACGGCATGCCGCTGCCAGCCGCCATTCCAGCAGTGAACGACACCCGCATGCCTCGCACGGCTTATTCCGGCGCCTGCACCGTATAGCCTTTGGCCTGCAATTCCGCCAGCAAGCCTTTCGGGTTCATTAATTCACGCATCGACAGCACCGCGAACGTGGTGTTGTTGGCGGCCAGCGCCTTGTCCGCCGCCGCCAGCCACATCGTGCGCTGGCGCTGTTCGGCGTCTTTCAGCGCCACCTGGTCGCGCATGCCGCCGGCGCCGAACACGGCGTCGTTGCAGGCTTTTTCACGTGTGTTGAAATCGACTTTGCGGATCACTTCCATATCGCCGATCGCCCAGGCCGCCGCCCGCTCGCGCATGGCGCCGATCTCGCTCTCGACGCGATCGAGTGTCTTGGCAAAGCATTCCGCATCTTCCATCGGCGTCTTCTTGAAGTTGCGTACCGTCTTGACCGGATCTTCCATATCGAGCGCCAGATGCGTGGGCGTGAATTTGACTTTGTGCTGCTTGGCCATCTGGTCGATGGTCTTGGTCACGTCCCGGCTGTTCGTCAGTCCCGCCTGGGACAAGCCTTTGCTCATCAAGTTTCCCGCAGCAAAGAACGGACGCTGGCGCTCGATATCGTCATCGGCGCCGATATATTTTTCCTTCAGCGCCAGCCAGCGTGCATAGGTGTCGGCCGGCAGCACGTCTTTGAGGCGCGCGCCATCCGGATTGTTTTGAATTCCAGGCAGGAACGGCAGCACCGTCAGGCTGCGGAAAAAGCCCACTTCCACCGACACGCCCGGCATGCCGATGTATTCCTGCGCTTGCGACAGGATGGATTCGACCTGCTGCGAACGCCATTCCATTTTTTTCGGCAGCGGGCCATACGTGCCGAAGATCCACATGACGTGGTCACCGCTGCTGACTTTCCATAAGCCCGGGCCGGGGCGTTGGCCCGTGATCTGGATGGATTGCAATTCCTCCACCGCCGCTTCGGACGATACAGGTGCGGATGCGGGTGCGGGTTCAGACTGGGACCAGGCGGGCGCCATGGCGGCGCACAGGCACAGCGCGGGAATCAAACGTTTCAGCATCGGTCATCTCCTGGAAAGGGAAGCCGATGTTACAACGAAGAAATTTAAATCTGACAACTCATTCGTTACAAATTGTGTAAGAACGCGATCCGGCGGCGGCAAATTTTGTCAAACCCGTGCCATGCGGGTATCGTCATGGTCCTGTCCCGCCTGATCCACGTTGACGCCATGCCCAAGCCAGCCCGCCTGATTGCCTCCACATTGCTTTCCATGGCGGCGCTGGCCGCCTCCGCGCAGGCGGCGCTGCCGCAAGCGGCCGGTATCACGGACAACATGCCAGCCTTCCAGCAAGCGTTGAAAGCCAGGCTGGCATTCCCGCTGGCGTGGTCACCGCAAGTGAACGATCTGACCGCGTGGCGCGCGGCGGGCCGCGCCAGGGTATGGGAAGCGACCTTGCAGGCGCCGGACCACACACCCTTTGCACCACAGGTGCTGGCCGAGCAAGACCGGGGCGCTTACGTGGCGCGCGACATCGTGTTCAGCGTGAATCGCGACAGCCGCGTGCGCGCGCTGCTGCTGGCGCCGAAAGGCGCCGGCCCCTTCCCCGCCGCGCTGATGCTGCATGACCATGGCGGAAAATTCGACATCGGCAAGGAAAAAGTGATTGCGCCGTGGGGCGATGCGGCGCGCATTAGCGCGTCACAGGCGTGGGCCGACAAATATTTCAGCGGCCGCCACCTGGGCGATGAACTGGCGCGGCGCGGCTACGTGGTGCTGGCGGTGGATGCGCTGGGCTGGGGCGACCGTGGGCCGCTGACGGGCGAGGCGCAACAAGCGCTGGCGGCCAACAGTTTTAATCTCGGCACCTCGCTGGCGGGCATGATGGCGCAAGACGATGTGCGCGCCGCCGCGTTCCTGGCAGCGCAGCCGCAAGTGGACCCGCGCCGCCTGGCCGCGATTGGTTTTTCCATGGGCGCTTACCGCGCGTGGCAAGTGGCGGCGCTGTCCGATGCGGTGACGGCCGTGGTGGCGGCCAACTGGATGGCCACCACCGAGGGCTTGATGGTGGCGGGGAACAACCAGTTGAAAGGCAGCTCCGCATGGCACATGCTGCACCCGGGCCTGGTGCGCTATCTCGATTACCCCGACATCGCCAGCCTGGCCGCGCCCAAGCCGGCGCTGTTCCTTGCCGGCGCCAGCGATCCGCTGTTCCCGGCCGCCTCCGCGCAAGCCGCGTTCAGCAAGATGGCGCTGGTGTGGAAAGCATGGCAGGCGCCCGGGCGCTTCGAGGCGCGCATGCTGCCGCATGCGCACGCATTTCCCAGGGAAGCGCAGGACGCCGCATTTGAATGGCTCGACCAGCAGTTTCAGCGGGCAACCCCATAAACCGGATCACGCCCGCAACAGCAGCAATGCCTGGTTCGGCAGCGAATTGGCTTGCGCCACCATGGCCATGCCGGCCTGTTGCAAGATTTGGTTGCGGGTCAGTTGCATGGTTTCCGTCGCGTAGTCCGCGTCGCGGATGCGGGAGCGGGCGGCGCTGGCGTTTTCCACGCTGTTGACCAGGTTATCGTGGGCGGCGCTGAGGCGGTTTTCCGTTGCGCCCAGCATGGAGCGCATGGCATTGATGCTGTCGAGCTTACCGTCGATAAAGTCCAGCATGCTGGTGGCGCTGGCCGCCGTACTGAGGTCGATCGGCGGGTCGCCGGATCCCACGGCCCGCACCGCCATGACCGTGGCGCCGGTCGCCTGGGGCGGGATGACACCGCCGGCGAATCCCGCGATGCCGGGATTGCTGCCCGCGATGACCACATTTTCCGCATCGATCGACGCGATATTGGTCAGCGTGACTTTGCCGTGATGCATGGTGGCGGTCAGGCCCAGTCCGGCCGCCGCCGTGCCGCCGATAGCAATATCGCGCCCGTCGGCAGCTTCCAGCGTGATGGTGCCGCCGCTGGCGCTGGCGACCACGCCCGAACTGCCGGCCGCGCCGCTGATGGCGCCGGCGGCCGCCGCCGCATAGGCCGCCGGCGAACCGCCGGAAAAGCCGCCGATCGCCACGCCATTGATGGTCAGGTCGCCCGCTTGCGCCGTCCCGCTGGCGCCCGCCGTGCCGGACACCTGGTTTTCCGCCGTGGCGGTCACGCCGGACGGGTTGGCATTGTTGATGGCGCGCGCCACCGCCCAGGCGGAAAAACTGTTTTGCCCCGGATCGATGCCGGCCGCCGACGCGCCGATCACGCCGCCGTTGATCACCAGGCTGCCCGTCGCCAGCGCGCCCTGCACCTGCCCGACGGCCTTGACCTGCATGACCGGCGTTTCCACCAGTTTGATCTGGGTCTGGTTGGCGGGAATGACGGCCGGAATCGCCAGCGACACGGTTTGCCCGACTTTGTCGCCGACCTGGAAATCTTCGCGGAACGAGCCGTCGAGCAAATTGAGGTTGTTGAAACGGGCGCCCTGGATGATGTCGGTGTTGGCCTTCATCAGCGCCGTCACTTCGCCCTGGATCGACTTGCGGTCATCGGCCGTGTACGTGCCATTGGCCGCCTGCACCGCCAGTTCGCGGATGCGCTGGAAGTTATTGGCCAGCTGGCTGGCCGCCCCGTCGGCCACCTGCAGCAACGAAATCCCGTCATTGACGTTTTTCGCGGCCCGGTTCATGCCGTTGACACCCGCCGTCAGGCGCTCGGAAATCGACAGCCCCGCCGCGTCATCTTTCGCGGAATTGATGCGCATGCCGGAAGACAGCCGCGCCATGCTGACGCCAACATCGGACGCCGACCGCAGTAAGCTGCGGCCGGCCGTCATCGCATCGATGTTGGTGTTGATTTGCATTTTTTGCAATTATCCAGGGAAAGGCGGTTCTACGCTGGGTAACGGCAGGTTAACCGGCCGGCTTTAACTGGTGGAAACAAATAAAGGCGGAGTGAGTACTTACAGCAATATGGCCTGCGCTGGCGGTGACGCTGGCATGGCGGCTTCCGCTTTGCGGAAACCGCCCTACTCAGTTTGATCTTGCGGGTGAAAAAAGGGGCCGGTCAGGCCGGCAACAATTCCGTGCGTTGGTGGACCAGCGCCAGCTGCGCCTCATCCATGCGCGAGGCCGCCGCCTGCATGTAGCGGGCCGCGCCTTGCGCGCCGCCCTTGTCGGCCATGGCCAGCCACAGCCACGCCTGCGCCATGTCGGCCGGCACGCCCTGGCCGCTGTAATACATCAGGCCGACATTGAACTGGGCCCGCACGTGGCCCTGCTCCGCCGCCCGCAGGTACCACATCAGCGCCTGCGCATAGTCACGCCGACGCGCATCTTGCCTCATCCCCTGTCCGATATCCTGCCCCGCGCCCGGTCCGAGGCCCTGGCCGGTATCGAAGCGCAGCCCGATTTCAAACTGCGCCAACGTATGGCCCTGCTCCGCCGCCCTGGCATACCACTGCGTGGCCTGGGCCGGATCGGGCGCCGGGCCGTCATCGCGGTCCAGCAATTGGGCCAGGTTGTATTGGGCCGCCACGTAATCCTGTTCGGCCGCCTTGCGGTACCACAGCAGCGCCTTGCGCGCATCGTGCGGCACGCCGCGCCCGGTTTCATAGCGCAGGCCCAGGTCGAATTGGGCGCGCAAATGGCCCTGGTCGGCCGCCTTGCGGTACCAGAACACGGCTTCCTGCGCATCTTGCGGCACGCCGTTGCCATTGTCATACAGCAGGCCAAGGTGATACTGGGCGGCAGGGAAACCCTGTTCCGCCGCCTTGCGGTACCACTGTTCCGCGCGCAGGTAATCCTGCGCCACGCCCTGGCCATGGTCATAGCGCAAACCCAGGTTGTTTTGCGCGGCCGCGTGGCCCTGCTCGGCCGCCTTGCGGTACCAGTGCAGCGCCTTCTGTTCATCGCGCGGCACGCCATGGCCATTATCGTAAATCAGCCCCAGGTTGAATTGCGAGCTGGCGTGGTTTTGCTCCGCCGCGCAGCGGTACCACTGGATCGCCTGCGCGCTGTCCTGCTGCACGCCGTCACCCTTGTCATAACGCAGCGCGAGGTTGAACTGGGCCGGGGCATAGCCCTGGTTGGCCGCCTTGCGGAACCAGGAAATGGCCTGGTGCACGTCCTGCTGCACGCCTTGGCCATTGTCATAACGCAGCGCCAGGTTGAATTGCGCGCGCGGATAGCCCTGTTCGGCCGCCTTGCGGTACCAGTGGATCGCTTGCCGGAAATCCTGCGGCACACCCTTGCCGGTGTCATACATCATGCCCAGGTTGTTTTGCGCCCCCGCGTCGCCCTGCTCGGCCGCCTTGCTGAACCAGTACATCGCCTGCTGCGTATCGGACGGCACGCCCTGGCCTTTGGCATACATCCAGCCCAGGTTGTACTGCGCCGCCGCATAGCCCTGCTCCGCCGACAGCTGGTACCAGCGCGCCGCCTCGGTCAAGTCCAGTTCGACGCCCTGGCCCTTCTGGTACATCACGCCGAGGTTGTATTGCGCGTGTTCCAGCCCCGCGTTGGCCGCTTGCCGGTACCAGGCCAGCGCCAGCTCATAGCTTTGTTCGACGCCCTGGCCATTGAAGTACATGAAGCCCAGGCTGTGCTGGGCGTTGGCCACGCCGCGCTCCGCCAGGTCTTTGACACGTAAAAACTCGGCGGTGTAACTGCTGGCGCCCGAAGCCTCCGCTTCCGTGGCCGTATATTTCTGCATGATGCTGCCTTATGCCTGGATCGCCACCATCGACGGCGCCGCGTGCAGCACTTGCGGCGACAGGTCGCCCGCTTCCTGCCTTTGCAGCACCGTAATGAAGTCCGTCAGCGAAATCGGCCGGTGGTACAGGTAACCCTGCATCGTGGTGCAACCGTTGGCCTGCAGGTAGCGCGCCTGCGTAGCGGTTTCCACGCCTTCCGCCACCAAGTGCAAGCCCAGGCCGCGCGCGATGGAAATGATGGCGAGGATGACCGGATAGTGGCCATGCTCGTCGTGGATTTCCTTCACAAACGACTGGTCGATCTTCAGGGTGTGGATCGGGAAACGGTGCAGGTAAGACAGCGATGAATAGCCGGTGCCGAAATCGTCGATCGCCACCGAGACGCCCAGCTGGCACAGTTTATTCAACTGTTCGATCGCATACAGCGGATTGCGGATGCAAATGTTTTCCGTGATTTCCACTTCGATCTGCGCCGGCGAAATGCCATAGCGCGTCAGCGCGCCACGCATCTTTTCAAAGAAGTCGCCACGGTCCAGGTATTGCGGCGACAGGTTCAGCGACAGGCGCATATGCTCGCCGCCCGCCGCGTTCCACTGCAGCAGGTCGCGGCACAGCGCGCCCAGCATCCAGTCGGAAATCGGCAGCATCAAGCCGTTTTCTTCCGCGAACGGCAGGAACTCGCCGGCCGACAGCAAGCCGCGCTGCGGGTGATTCCAGCGCATCAAGCCTTCCGCGCCCGTGATGCGGCCGGTGTTCACATCGACCTGCGGCTGGTAATACATTTCCAGCTCATTATTTTCCAGCGCGCGGCGCAGTGCCTGTTCCAGCGCGATCTTCTGGTGCGACATGTCCAGCATCGAGTTGTGATAGAAGCTGTGGCCGTTCTTGCCCAGCGCTTTCACCTGGTACATCGCGATGTCCGCATGGCGCAGCAATTCATCGATGGTTTCACCGTCGGACGGATAAATCGCGATGCCGATCGAGGCGGAAATGTGGACCTGGTGGCCATCGAGATCGAACGGCTTTTGCAAGGTTTCCAGGAACTTTTCCGCAATGACTTTCGCATCCTGGCGGTCGCGCAATTCCGGCAGCACAATGGTGAATTCATCGCCGCCCTGGCGCGCCAGCGTATCGCCACGGCGCAAACAGTCTTTCAGGCGCAAGGCGGCCTGCTGCAGCAATTCATCGCCTTTCACATGGCCCAGCGTATCGTTGACCAGTTTAAAACGGTCCAGGTCGACGAACATCACGGCCAGTTCGGTCAGCTTGCGCTTGGCCTGGATCACGGCCAGGCCCAGGCGGTCCTTGAACAGCATGCGGTTCGGCAGGTCGGTCAGGATGTCGTGATATGCCTGGTAGGAAATCACTTCTTCCGCGCGCTTGCGGTCCGTGATGTCGCGCGCCACGCCGTAAATGCCGTAATGCTGGTGCCGCGCATGTTCACTCTCAGGCACGTGCATGCCGATCGCATTGAGCGGTATCGTCATCAGGGTATTGCTGAACGTGCGCTCGATGCCATTGCCTTTGCAGCGCAGGCGCAATTCCACGTTGCGCGAGGCGCGCTCGTCGCCACGGCGTTCGGTGAACACATAGCGCGCGCGTTCCTGGTCTTCGTCATGCACCAGCACCGAGTAATGCCGGCCGATCAATTCATCGCGCGTAAAACCCAGCAACTGGTAGGCGCGGTCATTGACGAAGGTGATGTGGCCTTCGTGGTTCAAGGTGTAAATGATGTCCGGCGAGCTGTCGACCAGGTAGCGGTACATGCGCTCGGAATTTTCCAGGCGCTGTGCGATGCGCTGGTTTTCAACCGCGAGGCGGCGCTGCTGCAGCGCGTTTTCCACGGTCTTCAGCAATTCTTCGCGGCTGTACGGCTTGCGCAGGTAGTCATAGGCGCCGCGTTTCAGCGCGCCGATCGCCGCTTCAATGCCGACGTCGCCGCTCATCACGATCACGTCGGCATCGATGCCTTTGCCGTTCATGAAATCCATGATTTCATGGCCGCTCATGTCAGGCAGGCGCAGATCAAGCAGCACCAGGTCGAAGTGCAGGCGGTTCAGCTGCGCCAGCGCTTCGCTGCCGCACGTGGCCGTGACCAGGGTGTAATCGCGGTCGCGCAGCAATTCATACAGCGACGACAGCAATCGGGGTTCATCGTCCACAAGTAACAGCCGCGGGCAGTAATCGCTGGTAAGCGGTACCGCGTGCGGCGCGTCAGTTGCCAGATGCAGGGTTTGGGCGTTGGCAGGAGTCGCGTTCATCTCGGATTTAGACTGAATCCATCGCCCGCGCTTGTACGCTGGCGATTTGGCTGGAGCTGCCGCGGGCCGGCAGCAGGATTTCGAAGGTAGTGCCGGTTTTCCCGCTACGGCATGTCACCATGCCGTTTAACTTCTTGACCAGGCTGTGGACGATCGACAGTCCCAGCCCATGGTGTTTACCTTCCTTGTCGCTGCGCACCGGCGTAAACAGGTTGGCCAGCACATCGGCCGGCATGCCGGGACCACTGTCGGCGACCACCAGTTCCAGGTACAGGCGGCGCTCGCGGTTGACGTGGCCACGGTTGGCGATTTCAATCTTGCCGCCGCCGCGCAGGGCTTCCACGGAGTTCTTGATCAGGTTGACCAGGATTTGTTTGAGGACGTCCGCGTCGCCATCGATTTCCGCCGGCTCATCCTGCATGCGTACCAGGATCTGCACCGAGGCCGGCACGAATTCGGTGGCGCGGAACAGGCGCAGCACATCATCGACCACCCGCGCGACGTTGGTGACTTGCGTGGTGTCGGTCGGCTGCAAGTCGGCCAGGCCATTGATCAGTTGACCGACGCGGTCGATTTCCTCGTTCAGGATCGACATTTCGCCGACCACCGGTTCACGCCGCGCCAGTTTGGAGTCCAGCACCGACAGGTAATTCTTGATGATCGACAGCGGGTTGTTGACTTCATGGACCACGCGGCGCGACGCTTCGCGGTATTCCTCGGCCACGTGCGCGATCTGGCGCCGCGCATGGCCACGCTCACTGAGCGCTGTTTCCAGCGCCGATGCGGCCTGGTTGCCAAACGCCTGCAGGAAGCGCTCGCGCTTCTGGTACGACGGCAATTGCCAGGCGGCCGTACCGCCAATCAGCACGCCAAGGCAACGCTGGCCCGCCACCAATGGCAGGCAGACCAGGCTTTCCGAACCGAGGATACGGAACAATTGTTCTTCGGCGATGCCCAGGTTCGGTTGGCCCACCCGGGTCAGCAGCGCCAGCTTGCGCTGCTGCGCGCTGGCCGCAATCGCGCCGCCTTTGGCCAGCGGAATGGAAAACTCGGCCAGACGCTGCTGGTGCTCGCCGGCGGCCACGCCGACCAGCGCCTGGCCGGTCGGGTTTTCCAGCAAGATCACGCACGAACTGAAATCAAACAGGATGCGCGCCGAACGTGTCATCGCTTCCAGCATGCCGGTTTCGCCCTGCTGGCGCGCAAAGGTCTGGCCCATTTCCTGGACCAGCACCATGTTGCGCACTTCTTCGGACAGGCGCTGCTGCACCGGATCGGCCGGCGGCATGTAGGCGGGCGGCGGCACGATATCGTCCGCGCCGGCCAGATCGATGCCGAGGTAATCGGCGGATTTTTCCACCTGGCGCGCGGCGGCCTTGACGATCGCATGCAGCGTCTCGCCCTCCAGGCTGCACAGGCCCGCGCCGGTGGCCACGGCTTCATCCACATCGTCGTGATTGGCCAGCACGTGCGCCAGGCGCACGATGCGAATCAGCGGATGGGCCGATTCCAGGCGGCTGACCGGTTCGTGGTGGTACAGCACCGAATCGGCCAGGAAGGAATCGAGGTTCCAGCGTTCGATCAGCCACGCGCCGGCTTCGGCATGGGTGATTTGCAGGGTGCGCTGCTCGACTGCGCACAAGTCTTCGTCGTCGCGCGCCGTGAAATTGAACGCATATTCTTTCGGGGCGGTGGCCAGCAAAGCCAGGCGTCCCACGTTATGCAGCAAGCCCGCCAGGTAAGCTTCTTCGACGTGCGGGTATTCCAGGTTTTTGGCGATATCGCGCGCAATCACGGCGGTGGTCAGCGAACTTTTCCAGAACGCGCGCAAGTCGGTGCTGCCGGAATGGGGGAAGCTGTTGAAGGTCTGGAATACGGATTCGCTGATGACCAGCGTCTTGATCATGTCCGTGCCCAGCGACACCAGGGATTGTTCCAGTCCCACCGCGCGGCCGTTGCGGTGATAGGCGGAACTGTTGGCGACCGCCAAGATCTTGCTGGTCATCCCGGCGTCCTTGGCGATCAGCGCCGCCAGCTCCGGCATGCCGGCGTCGTCCGCCTGCAAGTGCTCGATCAACTTGATCAATATCTGCGGCATGGCCGGCAGACGGGCAATCAGCAAGCGATTGCGGATGTCATTGTCTGATTGATGCATCGTATCAAGCATTTGCCGCTAAGAGTGGACGTCGACGAAAGTGCAAGCGCCCAACGGCATCGGCGCTTAGCAAATGATAAAAAGCCATCTGACCACAGATAGTGATGCATGGCAACTTTTTTGCATGGAAAAATCATACTAGCACAAACGAAGTCGGCAACTTATCAGACCAGGGCATTACCCTAAACTATTTTCTAAAGTTGCCGTTATAACTCACCGTCCGGCTGGCGTAGTAGCATGCTACGGTATTGTCTTGACGTCAACCATAATGCCAGCGCTGTCAACGTAAAAGTGAGTTGACCGTAGGCCAGCCACAACACCGAGTGCCATAGCGCCGGTGCGATCGCCCCCGCCACCACCGCCGCCAGCAGTGTTACCGTGAATGACTGGCAAGATGCCGCCGTGCCCCGCAAGTGCGGGAACAAATCAAGACCTAACAGGGTGGCAGCCGGCGACACCGTGGACATCCCGATCGTGTAAAAGAACAGCGGCGCCACGGTCCAGGGCAATGCGGGCGGCTGGAACAGGTGGTACAGCACATTGCAGGCGGCCGCCGCCAGCATGAAGCCGAAGCCGATCGCGATCTGGCGCGCAAACGAGATCTTGCCCGCGATGCGGTTGGCGAACAGCGCGCCCAGGAAAATACCGCTGACGGCGGGAATGAACAGCCAGCCGAACTGGTCCGGCCCCAAATGCAGATGTTGCGGCAGCATGAAGGGCGCGGCGGTAATGTAGACAAACAAGCCCGCGAAATTCAGCGCCACCACGGTCGCCTTGATGTGGAACAGCGGCGAACCCAGTACCGTGCGGTAGTTGTGCAGCAAATAGCGGGGATTGAACGGTTGCCGCTTATGCAACGGCAGGGTTTCCGGCAAACGCCGCCAGCACACAATAAACAGTCCGATCGTATAGACGAACAGGAACAGGAAAATCGCCCGCCAATTCAGGTGCTTGACGATATAACCGCCGAACACCGGCGCCAGCGCCGGGGCGATGGAAAAGATCATGGTCACCATCGACAGCAGCCGGGCCGCCTGCGCATCGGCATAACGGTCGCGGATGATGGCCCGCCCGACCACCACCCCGGCGCCGGCCGACACGCCCTGCAGCACGCGGAAGAACCATAAATAATGGACGTTCGCGGACGCCGCGCAGCCCATGGTGCCGATCGCGAACAGCACCAGCGAGACCAGCACCACATTGCGCCGGCCAAAGGCATCGGACAGTGCGCCATGCCACAGCACCATGCCGGCAAATGCCAGCATGTACGCGGTCAGGCTTTGCTGCACTTCCAGCGGCGACGCGTTCAAGCTGGCCTGGATGTCGGGAAACGCAGGCAGGTAGGCATCGATGGAAAACGGGCCCAGCATGGACAGTGACGCCAGCACGAAGGCCAGGGCGACCCGGGACAGCGGTTTGTGGTGACTGGGTTCGGGCGGGGGGATGTGGACGTCGTCAGAGGATGTGCTGGCGGGGGAGTCTGGGAACATCTGGGAGTCCTCATTGCGCCGCCAACACGCGGCATTGAATGCGTAGGGCGGTTCGCTTAGCGAGCCGCAATGCATGCGTCCCGGCGGCGCATGCATGGCGGGTTCGTGGAACCCGCCCTACGTTGTCACAACACGACGGAAATTAAGCCTTCGGCTTCGCTTCTTCGCGGCGGTTGAACCCGGCCACCATATCGAAGCGGAACAAGCGGCATTCCAGCGCGCCGTTGAAGAATGGCGTCTTGCGCGCTTCCTTCAAACGCAGCAGTTTAGGCAAGCCCAGGTCCGCAGTGAACAGGAACGCGGTCCAGCCGGCAAAGCGCTGCTTCAGGGTGGTGCCGAAGGCCGAATAGAACGTGGTCGCCAGTTCGTCTTCGCCCAGCGTACTGTCGCCGCGCACGCCGATACGCTCGCCGTACGGCGGATTGGTCAGCATGATGCCCGGCACGCTGGTCGGCGCCTGCACTTGCTGCGCTTCGATCTGCTTGAGCGGCACCTCGAACAGGATACCGGCGCTGCGCAAATTATGGCGCGTCATGGCCACCATGTCGCCGGAAATGTCGGAACCGAAAATCGTCGGCTCGGCCGGCAGCGGATTGGGCTTGATCGCGGTTTTCATGTCCATCCACGGCTGCGGATCGAAGTCATGGAATTTCTCGAACGCGAAACGGCGGCGCGCGCCCGGTGGAATGCCCTGCACCATTTGCGCGGCTTCGCACAGGATGGTGCCGGAACCGCACATCGGGTCGAACAGCGGCACGCCCGGCTTCCAGCCGGAGACGCGCAGCAAGCCCGCCGCCAGGTTTTCACGCAGGGGCGCGTCGCCGGTTTCATCGCGCCAGCCGCGCTTGAACAGCGCTTCGCCGGACGTGTCGAGATAGACGATGTACTGGTGCTGGTCGAGGAAGCCGACGATGCGCATGTCCGGCTCGCGCGTATTGACCGACGGCCGCTTGTTATACATGTCGCGGAAGCGGTCGCAGATCGCATCCTTGATCTTCAGCGTGGTGAACTCCAGGCTCTTCAAAGGCGATTTCACCGCCGTGACATCGACGCGGATGGTGTGGTCGGTGCCGAACCATTCTTCCCAAGGCTGTGCCAGGGTCAAGTCGTAGATATCGTTTTCATTCTTGTAGCCGCCGGCGGCCATGCGCATCAGCACGCGCGACGCGATGCGCGAGTGCAGGTTGACGCGGTACGCATCTTCCAGCGATCCGGAACAGTGCACACCGCCCGGCACCTGGTTGTGCACTTTCAGCGTGCTGCCAGGCAGTTGGGTGATTTCACCGAGTTCTTCGGCCAATGCCGCTTCCATGCCGCGCGGGCATGGGCAAAAATAGGAAGCCATAGGGGAACCTTTTATCCGTTAATTGAAAACTACTGCTGGCGCCGCTTCCTGGGGTCAGACCCCAGGGTGTGACACATTCTGGTCAGAATGGCCGTACGATCACCAGGATTACGATGCCAACCAAGAGCAGCACCGGCACTTCATTGAACCAGCGGAACCACGTGTGGCTGCGCTGGTTCTTACCCATCTCGAATTTCTTGAGCAGGCTGCCGCACGCGTGCGAATAGCCGATTGCCAGCACCGCCAGCGTGATCTTGGCATGCAGCCAGCCCGGCATCTTGCCGCCGCCTTCCAGGTACAAGGTCCAGACCAGCCACGCACCCAGCAACACGGCCGGCACCGACAGCATCATCATGAAGCGGTACAGCTTGCGCGCCATCAGCAGCAACCGTTCGGTTGCCACGGTTTCCTTTTCCATCGCCAGGTTGACGAAAATGCGCGGCAAATAAAACATGCCGGCGAACCAGGAAATGACGAAGACGACGTGAAACGCTTTCACCCACAACATGCGTTGAGCCCTTTTTATTTGCGAATTTCGCCGTGGCCGAACACCACGTACTTCAGCGACGTCAGTCCTTCCAGTCCGACCGGGCCGCGTGCATGCAGCTTGTCGTTGGAAATGCCGATTTCCGCACCCAGGCCATATTCAAAGCCGTCCGCAAAGCGGGTCGAGGCATTGACCATGACGGACGACGAATCGACTTCGCGCAGGAAGCGCAGCGCATCCGTGTAGTCTTCCGTGACGATGGCTTCCGTATGTTTCGACGACCAGGTATTGATATGGTCGATCGCTTCATCGAGGCCGCCGACGACCTTGATGGACAGGATCGCCGCCAGGTATTCGGTGGCCCAGTCTTCTGCCGTGGCGTGCGCCAGGTGGGCATACTGTACTCCGGCCAGGATCGCGTGCGCCTCGGCATCGGCGCGCAATTCCACTCTCCTGGTGGCGTACAGCCTGGCCAGTTCCGGCAGCACTTGCGGTGCAATCGCACGGTGCACCAGCAGGGTTTCCATCGTGTTGCAGGTGCCGTAGCGGTGGCATTTGGCGTTGAAGGCGATATCGAGCGCTTTTTGCAGGTCGGCCCTGGCGTCGATATACACGTGGCAAATGCCATCGAGGTGCTTGATCATCGGCACCGTGGCTTCTTCCATCAGGCGCGCGATCAAGCCCTTGCCGCCGCGCGGCACGATCACGTCCACATATTGCGGCATCGTGATCAGGGCGCCGACCGCGGCGCGGTCCGTGGTGTCGACCACTTGCACGCCGTTTTCCGGCAGGCCGGCCCCAAGCAGGCCTTCCTTGACCAGCTTGGCCAGCGCGCGGTTGCAGTGGATCGCTTCCGAGCCGCCGCGCAAGATGGTCGCGTTGCCGCTCTTGATGCACAGGCCGGCGGCGTCCACCGTCACGTTCGGGCGGGCTTCGTAAATGATGCCGATCACGCCCAGCGGCACGCGCATCTGGCCGACCTGGATACCGGTCGGGCGGAATTTCATGTTCGAGATTTCACCAATCGGATCCGGCAGCGCGACGATCTGGCGCAAGCCTTCCACCATGGTTTTAATGGCGGCATCCGACAGCGCCAGGCGGTCCAGCATGGCCGGCGCCAGGCCGTTGGCGGCCGCCGCGTCCATATCCTGCTTGTTGGCGGCGCGAAGCAGCTCCGCTTCGCGTTCGATCGCTTCGGCGATCAGCAGCAGCGCGCGGTTGCGCTGCGCGGAATCGGCGCGGGCCATGGCGCGCGATGCGACACGCGCCTGCTGGCCCACTTGTTCCATGTACTGCTTGATATCCATTTCAAATCCTCAGTCGTCAACCACGTGCAACTTTTAGCGCCAATTGCAGCATCGCGTCCCAGTGGTCGCCCGCATAGGCTTTGGCGCGCAAGCCTTTGATCATCTTGTCGACCTGCGCCGCATCCTGCATCGCCCGTTCCAGGGTGGGCAGCGATATACGGCGCAGGGCAGGTTCCATCATGCGCTCGCGCGGTCCCCAGATGCGGTACTCCTTGAGCAACGCCCCCAGTGGCCGGCCTTGCGCCATTCCGGCCTTCAATTTTAGCAGCGTACGGATTTCCTCGGAGACCGCCCATAAAACCAGCGGCAAGGCTTCGCCTTCGCCCTTGAGCCCTTCGAGCATCCGTACCAGCCGCGCGGGATCGCCGGACAGCATGGCTTCGCTGAGTTTGAACACGTCGTAACGCGCCACATTGAGCACGGCATCGTGTACCTGCTCATAGGTGAGCTTGCCCGCTTCATGCAGCAAGCCCAGTTTCTGGATTTCCTGGTGCGCCGCCAGCAAATTGCCTTCCACGCGGTCGGCAATGAAATCAATGCTCTGGCGGTCGGCGCCCTGCCCCTGGGCGGCCAGGCGCGAACCTATCCACCCGGGCAATTGCGCCCGCTCGACATTCGGGATGTCGATATACACGGCAGCCTGCTGCAAGGCCGCCACCCAGGCGGCCTTTTGCGTCTGCCAGTCCAGCTTCGGCAACGTGATCAACGTCAGGTTGTCCGGGCTGAGGTCTTTCACGTAATTTTGCAGCGCCGCGCCGCCATCCTTGCCCGGCTTGCCGGAAGGGATGCGCAGCTCGATCAGCTTTTTATCGCCAAACAGCGACAGCGCCTGGTTGGCCGCCAGCAGTTCGCCCCATTTGAAGCTGCGCTCGACGGTCAGCACATCGCGCTCGGAATAGCCCTGCGCGCGCGCCGCGCGGCGGATCTTGTCGGCCGCTTCCAGCGCCAGCAAATGCTCGTCGCTGGTGATCACATACAGGGGCGCCAAGGTTTTCGCGACATGCGCGTCCAGCGCTTCCAGCCTTAACTGCATGTCATTCCTTTGGCGCCATCGACATCAGCGCCACCGGCTTGATGGCCGCCATGCGGCGCATCATTTGCTGCACCAGGTCGGTCTGCATATCCTTGTACAGCAACGCTTCTTCCTGCTCTTTCGCCAGCAATTGCGTTTCATTGAACGTGATCGGGCGGTTCAGCGAGATTTGCGTGGGCGCCAGCAATTCATTGCCCAATTTATCCCGCACGCGGAACATGATGGTATAGGTGAGCAAGTACTCACGCACACGGCCATTGCTGTTCAGCGACAGGATGGATTTGCTGCGGGTTTTTTCGGGATCGGTCAAGACCTCGATCACGCCATCGGCCAGCTTGGGGTCACCCACGACCTCGGTGCTGCCATTGGCGCGGATGTTGCGTTTCAAGTCGATCGCCAGCGGCGACGATTCCGGCAAGCCCACGTACATGGACGGGAATGGCAGCCGGTAATGGCCACCATCGCCGCGCAGGTGGAAGCCGCAGGCGGACAGGGAACCGGCCAGCGCTGCCGCCAGCAAGAACTTGCCCAGCGTGCGGCGGCCATTCGTGTGATTACCGGAATGCGTCGTCATAGCGTTACACCACGATGTTGACCAACTTGCCAGGCACCACGATGACCTTTTTCGGCGTGCCTTCGATGAACTTTTGCACGCTTTCCTCGGCCAGCGCCGCCGCTTCGATGGCGGCCTTGTCGGCAGCCTTCGGTACTTTGACGGAGCCGCGCAGCTTGCCGTTCACCTGGATCATCATCTCGATTTCCGACTGTTCCAGCGCGGACGCATCGACTTGCGGCCATGGCGCGTTCAGCAAGTCGCCGGCGGCCTTGGCGTAACCGAGTTCGTCCCACAGCACGTGCGTGATGTGCGGCGCCACCGGGTTCAGCAAGCGCAGGAAGATCGCGAAGCCTTCGGCGATCACCGCGTTCGATTCCGCCGAATCATCGAGCTTGGCCGACTCCAAAGTGTTCAGCATTTTCATGCAAGCCGACACCACGGTGTTGTACTGGATGCGCTTCAAGTCGTAATCGGCTTGCTGCAGGATCTTGTGGACTTCGCGGCGCAGGGTTTTCTGCGCATCGGTCACGGCATTGCCCACCAGCGCGCCGCCAACTGCGGCAATCGCGTTTTTCTGTGCATAGCCGAACGCCCACACGCGGCGCAGGAAGCGGTTCGCGCCTTCCACACCGGAGCCGGACCATTCCAGGGTCTGTTCCGGCGGCGAAGCGAACATCGTGAACAACCGGGCCGTGTCGGCGCCGTACTGCTCGATCTGGGCTTGCGGGTCGATACCGTTGTTCTTCGACTTCGACATCTTTTCCGTGCCGCCAATGTGCACCGGCTGGTTGTCCGCTTTCAGCAACGCGCTTTGCGGACGGCCTTTGTCGTCGGTGGTCAGTTCGATGTCGGCCGGGTTGTACCAGGTTTTCTTGCCGGCTTCATCTTCGCGGTAGTACGTTTCATTGAGCACCATGCCCTGCGTCAGCAGGTTGACGAACGGCTCGTCGAACTTCACCAGGCCGAAGTCGCGCATGACCTTGGTCCAGAAGCGCGCGTACAGCAAGTGCATGACCGCGTGTTCGATACCGCCGATGTACTGGTCCATCGGCATCCAGTAATCGTTGCGGGCATCGACCATCGCGTCGGCGCCCGGCGACGTATAGCGCATGTAGTACCACGACGAATCCACGAAGGTGTCCATGGTGTCGGTTTCGCGGCGTGCCGGCTTGCCGCAGCTCGGGCAGTCGCACTTCAGGAAGGCTTCATGCTTGTTCAGCGGGTTGCCGGTGCCGTCCGGTACGCAATCCTCCGGCAATACCACCGGCAAATCTTTTTCCGGCACCGGTACGGAACCGCAGGATTCGCAGTGGATCATCGGGATCGGCGTACCCCAGTAGCGCTGGCGCGAAATACCCCAGTCGCGCAGGCGGAACGTGATTTTCTTTTCGCCCAGGCCTTTGGCGGCCAGGTCGGCGGCCACCGCATCGACCGCGGCGGCGTAGTTCAAGCCATCGTACTTGCCGGAATTGGTCACGACCGAGACTTCCTTGTCGCCATACCATTCCTGCCATTCCGTGGCCGAGTATTCAGGCTGTTCAGCCGTGGTGATGACTTGCTTGATCGGCAGCTTGTATTTGTTGGCGAACGCGAAATCGCGCTCGTCGTGCGCCGGCACGCCCATCACGGCGCCATCGCCGTAGGTCATCAGGACATAGTTACCAACCCACACTTCCACTTGCTCGCCCGTCAGCGGGTGCGTGACGAACAGGCCGGTCGGCATGCCTTTCTTTTCCATCGTCGCCATGTCGGCTTCGATCACGGAACCCATCTTGCATTCAGCGATGAACGCTTGCAGTTCCGGCTTGTCCTGGGCGGCGTGCGCGGCCAGCGGGTGCTCGGCGGCCACGGCGCAGAAGGTCACGCCCATGATGGTGTCGGGACGGGTGGTGAACACATACATCTTGCCGTCCTGGATCAATGCGCCGTCGGCGCCCTTGATCTCGTGCGGGAACGCAAAGCGCACGCCGGTCGACTTGCCAATCCAGTTGGTCTGCATGGTGCGCACGCGCTCCGGCCAGCCTGGCAGCTTGGTGTCGACGTACTCCAGCAATTCATCGGCGTAGTCCGTGATGCGCACGTAGTACATCGGGATTTCGCGCTTTTCAATCGGCGCGCCGGAACGCCAGCCCTTGCCATCGACCACCTGTTCGTTGGCCAGCACGGTCTGGTCGATCGGGTCCCAGTTCACGGTACCGGTCTTCTTGTAAATGATGCCTTTTTCCAGCATCTTCAGGAACATCCACTGGTTCCACTTGTAGTACTCAGGCTTGCACGCGGTCATTTCGCGCGACCAGTCGATGGCCAGGCCCATCATCTCCATTTGCGAACGCATATGGGCGATGTTGGAGTACGTCCAGTTGGCAGGCGGCACGTTGTTGGCCATCGCCGCGTTTTCCGCCGGCATGCCGAACGCATCCCAGCCCATCGGCATCAGCACGTTGTAGCCGTTCATCCGCAGGTAGCGGTACATCACGTCATTGATCGTATAGTTGCGCACGTGGCCCATGTGCAGCTTGCCCGAAGGGTATGGCAGCATCGAGCAAGCGTAATACTTGCCTTTAGGGAAACGCGGGTCGTTTTCGACGGCCTTGTAGGCATCGATGGCTTTCCAGTGGGCCTGGGCGGCTTTTTCAACGTCGGCGGGACTATATTTATCTTGCATGATGGTTGCGGCCAGTAGGAATATTGGTGGATATTGATGAATATGAACCTTTCATTATACTGGTTCGCGCCCTCAGTTAGCACGCACAGTCATATACCCCATGGTCTACGAAGAAATCCCGCCGCATCCCCTGCTGCGCCGTTACGTCGCGTGCCTGTGGCGCAGTCATTCCGCCGGCGGCTTGCCGGGGGCGTCGCACCGGGTGTTGCCGGACAATTGCATCGATATCCTGTGGCAGGATGCCGGCCGGCCCGCCTTTGCGGTCGGCATGATGACACGCGCCATCCACGTGCCGCTGGGCGCGCCCGTGCGCACCGTGGCGGTGCGCTTCCTGCCCGGTGCGGCGGGCTGGTTTCTCGGCGTGCCGTTGCATGAACTGACGAACCTCGACGTGGCGGTGACGGAATTCCGTGCGTTAGGCGGCGTGGACCGGCTGGCGGAACTGCTGTGGCAGGACGGCATGGACGATACGGCGCGGCTGGCGCTGATCGAACAGCATTTATTGTCGCGCTTGCAAGTGATGGCATTGCCGGCGGGCCCGTCGCTGGTGGGCACGGCGCTGGCCATGCTCGATGGCAGCGGCGGCGCTGTGAGGATTGAGTCATTGGCCGATCAGTTAGGCGTGTCGCGCCAGCACCTGGCGGCGCAATTCCGCACGCACGTGGGCTTGTCGCCGAAACTGTACGCCCGCATCCAGCGCTTCCGCCGCGCGGCCGGGGCGCTGCGGGGCCCCGATCCGGCCGCGCTGGACTGGGCGCAATTGGCGCTGGACTGCGGTTATTTCGACCAGTCGCACTTGATCCGGGATTTTCGGGAGTTTGCCGACAGCACGCCGGAAGGATTCTGCGCGTGACTGGGGCCTGCGTCCCATTCAACCCTGTACGGTAAACGTTCTGGGATACCATCTGATTTGTTCTGATTTCGCCTTTTTTGAACTGGTTTTCCGAAAAACAGAGCAAAGCCAATGAAATCAGACCATTTCAGACGACATTACAGTCGGTTTACCAGACAGGCGGCGGTGACAGGGCTCACCTGCATCACTTTCCATTTTTCCAATCGCGCCCGCCGGCGGCGTGGCATCATGCCTGCATTGCAACCTTTTCAGGAGACTCAAGATGATCAACGGCCTGCGCACCGTCAAGTACCCCGTCAGCGACCTGGATAAAGCCAAGTCGTGGTACACGGAAGTGTTCGGCACGGCGCCCTACTTCGACCAGCCGTTCTATGTGGGTTTTGCCATCGCCGGCTTTGAACTCGGTCTGGTGCCGGATGGCGAACCCGGTGTGGCCGGCTGCTGCGCGTACTGGGGCGTCGATAATATTGAAGCGGAAGTCGAGCGCATCACCGGGTTGGGCGCATCCGTGCATGCGGCGATCCAGGATGTCGGCGAAGGCATCAAGGTGGCGGAACTGGCGGACCCGTACGGGAACTTGCTGGGGTTGATTTATAACCCGCTGTTTAAATTGGAAGACGTGCGCTGAACCAGGTTCACGCGGCATCCGATAGCGGCACATCCGGCGGCGGGAACGCTGCCTTGAACGTGAACGCAGCTTCGGTGGGACCATTTGCCCGCAACAACTCCAGCCTGGCGATGGCGTCCGCCACACTGGGGCGGTGACCGGCGGGCACCCACCACAACACCATATACGCTTCCCGCATCCGTTCAAACCATTCCTGACGGCGGCGCATGATTTCCACATGCGCCGCACCGTACACATAGCTGTTCAGCGCCTCGACATCGCTCCAGACCGACATATTGACCAGCGTATCCTCGCCCATCGGGCGCACCGCCGTGGCATCCCCCTCTTCCGTTTGCAAGCGCCAGATAAAGCCGGGCGATGCCTCGGCCAGGGCATTGATACGATCCAGATTGGCCACGAAATCGGCCATGCCTGGCGATTCCAGTGACTCCTTCATGACGGCGATGTTCAGTTGGGCGAGTTCATAAGCGGGCATAGCATCTCCTGTGGTTGCATTAAAAATAACATGCTTTACCACCCTGGCGCCATTGCCAATTCATGGTAATATACGTTTCATATACACTTCATATATAACTCATACTCCATGGGCATCGTAAAAATCTCCGACCAGATGCATGAAAACCTGCGCATCGCGAGCACGGCACTGAACCGTTCGATCAATGCGCAGGCCGAGCACTGGCTGCGTATCGGCTTGCTGGCCGAAACCAATCCCGACTTGCGCTACAGCGACATCTGCCAGATGTTGATGCGCACCGCCTCCAGCGAAGGCGGCCTCACCCTGGCGGACGCCATGGCGGGAGGCGTGCATGCGTAAGAAGAAAGACAACGCCATCCTGATCAAGACCCCCGCGCAAATCGAAGAAGCGCGCGTGGCCGCGAAATTGGCAGCCGATGTGCTGACCATGATCGGCCCGCATGTGCAGGGCGGCGTCAGTACCGAATACCTCGACAAACTGTGCCACGAATACATCGTCGACGAGCTGAAAGTCATCCCGGCCAATGTCGGCTATGGCGGCTTCCCGGCGTCGATCTGCACGTCCGTCAATGAAGTGATTTGCCACGGCATCCCATCGCCCAAACGCGTCTTGCGCGACGGCGACATCATCAATATCGACGTGGCCGTCATCAAGGATGGCTGGCATGGCGATACCAGCCGCATGTATTACGTGGGCCAGCCCTCGAAACAAGCCGAGCGTTTGGTGAAAACCACGTACCAGTCGATGTGGGCAGGCATCCGCGCCGTCAAACCGGGCGCGACCCTGGGTGACGTCGGCCATGCAATCCAGCAGTTGGCGGAAGAAGCGGGCTATTCCGTGGTGCGCGATTATTGCGGCCACGGCATCGGCCTGGTGTACCACGAAGAACCGGAAGTGCGCCATTACGGCCGCCCGGGCGCGGGCATGGTGCTGCAGCCAGGCATGCTGTTCACCATCGAACCGATGATCAACGCGGGCAAGCCGCAATCGCGCCAGATGCCTGATGGCTGGACCGTGGTGACGGCGGACCGGTCACTGTCGGCCCAGTGGGAACATATGGTGGCGGTGACGGAGACGGGGTTTGATGTGCTGTCGCTGGCGCCGGGGGAATCAGCGTAACGTCAGTTTCAGCGCCGGCTTCTCGCCATAATCTTCATAGCGCTCATTGATGCCGCCAATGCAATACGTGATTTCTTCGACGATGTCCGGCGCTGCCGCCTGCATCGCCGCGGCATCCTTGATGACGATTTCCAGCACTTCATTCGGCTTCAGGCGGAACTTGGTCATGCCGTCTTCATCGCGCAAGTAAGACAGGCAGTCGACCCACGCATCCATGGTGTCGCCATACGAATCGGGGAAACCGAATGCAACGCGGCATGCGCTGTGGAAGGTGGCGAAATCCTTGATTGCTGCGCCGTTCAATTCTGCGGTAGCCATTATTTTTTATCCTTGGGGTCGGTGACGAAGCCCATCTTTTCCAGGCCGCGCGCCTGCGCCGCCCCCATCACCTGGGCAACCGTTTCGTAACGGGTGTCCTTGTCGGCGCGCAGCTGCAATTCCGGCTGCGGCGCCATCTTCGCGGCTTCCTGCAGGCGCTGTTCCAGCACCGGCATCGTCACCGCCTGATTGTTCCAATAGAGTGCGCCGGCAGCGTCAATCGCCACCGTCACGGTGGCGGCCGGCTGTTGCGCCGCCTGCGCCTCGGCCTGCGGCAAGTCGAGTTTCACGGCGCCCGTAAACACCGGCGCGCCGAGGATGAAAATCACCAACAGCACCAGCATCACATCCACCATGGGCGTGACGTTAATGTCCGACATCGCTTCTTTTTGCCGGTGGTGATTGAATCCGCCGAACGCCATGTTCAGCCTTTCAAGTGGGCGCGGTCGCCCGTCGTCAGGTACGCATGCAAGTCGTAGGCAAACGCGTCCAGCTCGGACAGGGTCAGGCGGTTCACGCGGTTGAAGCCATTGAAGGCCAGCACGGCGGGAATCGCCACCATCAGGCCGATGCCCGTCATCACCAGCGCTTCGCCGACCGGGCCGGCGACCTTGTCGATCTGCACCGCGCCGCCGGACGACACCGCGCCCAGCGCGTGATAAATGCCCCACACGGTGCCCAGCAAGCCGACAAAAGGCGCCGTGGCGCCGATCGACGCCAGCAGGGTCAGCCCGCTCTCCAGCTTCATGGTGGAACGGTGGATGGCGCCGCGCAGCACGCGCGTCACCTGTTCGCTATAGCCCATTTCACCGGCTAGCGTATGGCGGGTGCCGACCGCCATTTGCGCTTCGCCCTGGCGCGCCAGGCCGACATAAATCTGTTCGGAATCGGTGGCCGCCAGCGCCGCCACGCCGTCGGCGATGGTGGGGGCGGACCAGAACGCATCGACCGCGCCCGCCGAACGGCGCACCCGCCATGACAGCAGCGCCTTGGACAGGATGAAATACCAGCTGACCAGCGACATCGCCAGCAAGGTGTACGCCACCGCGTGGCTCAGGGCATCGCCCTGCGCCCAGTAGCGCGCCAGGCTGAAATGATTTTCGACCAGGCCGGTATCCATTGATTACTTCAGGTTCAGCACGTCGTACATGTCGTACAGGCCGGTGCTCTTGTCGGCCAGGAAGCGGGCCGCGCGCAGCGAACCGTGCGCATACGATACGCGGCTGCTGGATTTGTGGCTGATCTCGATCCGCTCGCCGTCACCGGCGAACAGCACGGTGTGGTCGCCAATGATGTCGCCGCCGCGCACGGTGGCAAAGCCGATCGACGATGGATCGCGCGGACCGGTCACGCCTTCGCGCGCATAGACCGCGCACTCTTTCAAATCGCGGCCCACCGCGTCGGCAATCACTTCGCCCATCTTCAGCGCGGTGCCCGATGGCGCATCGACCTTGTGGCGGTGGTGCGCCTCGATGATTTCAATGTCATAGCCCGTCGCCATTTGTTTGGCGGCGAATTCCAGCAATTTCAGCGTGACGTTCACGCCCACGCTCATGTTCGGCGCGAACACGATGGCGGTCTTCTCGGCCGCTGCCGCGATCGCGGCCTTGCCGGCGTCATCGAAACCGGTGGTGCCGATGATGACCTTGATACCGTGGTCGGCGCAGTATTTCAAATGTTCCAGCGTGCCTTCCGGACGCGTGAAATCAATCAGGAACCCGGCGCCGGCCAGGCCCTTGGCCAAGTCCGATTCAATCGCCACACCGGCTGGTTTACCCAGGAAAGCAGCCGCATCGGTGCCGAGGCCGGGCGCGCCCGGCACGTCCAGTGCGCCGGCGAGCGTCATGTCCGGCGCTGCCTGCACGGCTTCGATCAGCATGCGGCCCATGCGGCCGCCTGCCCCTGCAATTGCGATATTCAACTGACTCATGATGTCCTTATTTCTTGTCGATCTTCGGCGTGACGTCGACCGGCTGCGCTGGCGAAGTATCCGTCCCGGCCGGCAATGGCGCGCCTTGCGCTGGCAATACCGTCTTTTGTTCCCTCAATACTTCTTTCGCGCTTTTGGCGGGATTGGCGATCAGGGCGATGTATTCCTTCTCGGTCGGCAAATTGCCGCCTTCGAAGCGCTCGACTGTACCGTTCTTGAAATGGACCACCACGGCGCTTTCGATGACTTCGCCATTGCCACGCGCCAGGCGGAACGGGTAGTCCCAACGGTCGGCGTGGAAGATGTCCGTCAGCAGCGGCGTACCCAGGATAAAGCGCACCTGGTCACGCGTCATGCCGACTTTGAGTTGCTGCAGCATTTCCTCGGAAATGAAGTTGCCTTGCTGGATGCTCGGGCGGTACGGGGAAAAGAACCACATGAACTTTTGCAGCTGGCTGATGGTCCTCACTTGCGCGCCCTGGCTGGCGACGACAGTCGAGTCTTCCTTCGTATCATTCGCGCCCAGCTTATTGGTGGACGCGCAACCGCCTACGGCGAATGCGACGCAAATCATGCCCGCAATCACGGGTGTACGGCGTTTCAAACGGTGCAACAGGGACTGCGGTAAAGCCAGGGTGACGCGCATAAGGACCTCAATTCATTTGAGCATAAGTGCCAAAACACTATATGATAAAGCACTTTGCCCCCCAACCGAGTAAGAAACATGAGTAACAATCCTGCAGACCTGAAGGCAAGCGGCCTGAAAGCGACCTTGCCGCGTCTGAAGATCCTCGACATTTTCCAGAACAGCCCGGTGCGTCACCTGACGGCGGAAGATGTCTACAAGATTTTACTGGCTGACAACATGGACGTGGGTTTGGCCACGGTCTACCGTGTCCTGACCCAGTTCGAACAGGCCGGCCTGCTGCACCGTAACCATTTCGAAACCGGCAAGGCGATTTTCGAATTGAACGCCGGTACGCACCATGATCACCTGGTATGCCTCGATTGCGGTCGCGTGGAAGAGTTTGTCGATGAAGAAATCGAAAAGCGCCAGCATTCGATCGCCGAGGAACGTGGCTTCCACATTGCGGAACACGCTCTGGCGATTTACGGTAATTGCACCAAGAAGGAATGTCCGCACCGCCAGCACTAAGCACGGCGGCGGATGAAAAAACCGGGCTCATTAGCCCGGTTTTTTACATCTTCTTACACTTAATTGTTGCTCAGCGCATTCGACAACAGCTTGGCTGTAATGTCGACGATCGGAATCACCCGCTCATACGCCATGCGCGTCGGCCCAATCACCCCGAGGGTGCCGACGATCTTGCCGTTGGCTTCATAGGGCGCCGTCACCACGCTCATTTCATCCATCGGCACCAGGTTCGATTCGCCGCCGATGAAAATCTGCACGCCGGAGGCCTTGCTCGAGACGTCGAGCAATTGCATCAGCCCGGTCTTTTGCTCGAACATGTCGAACATCTGGCGCAGCGACGTCATGTTCGACGACAGGTCGCTGACCGACAGCAAGTTGCGTTCGCCGGCAATCACCATGTCTTCCGCACTCTCGGCCATGGCTTCGCTGCCCGCCTCCACCGCCGCCTGCATCAGCCGGCCCATATCGCTTTGCAACTGGCGCAATTCGCCTTGCAGGCGGGTGCGCACATCGTCAAAGGCCAGGCCGCTGAAATGCTGGTTGATGTAATTGGCCGATTGGATCAGCTGGGCCGGCGTGTAATCCACGTCGGTCAGCAGCAAGCGGTTTTGCACGTCGCCGCCTGGGCCGACAATCACCAGCAAGATGCGCTTCTCACCGAGCCGCAGGAATTCGATTTGCTGGAACACGGATTCATGGCGCGGCGTCATCACCACGCCGGCGAATTGCGACAGCGACGACAGCATTTGCGCCGCATTGGCAATGAGTTTTTGCGGCTGCTGGTGCTGCAGGCGCATGCGCGATTCAACCGAACTTTCATCGATATGCTGCACCGTGAGCAAGGTATCAACAAAGATGCGGTAGCCGCGCGGGGTCGGAATCCGGCCAGCCGACGTGTGCGGACTGGCCACATAGCCCATCTCTTCCAGGTCGGCCATGATGTTGCGGATGGTGGCCGGAGACAATTCCAGCCCTGAAATCTTGGACAGCGCGCGCGAGCCGACCGGCTGGCCGTCAGCAATATAGCGTTCCACCAGCGCTTTCAGCAGGGTTTGGGCACGGATATCGAGTTGCATGTTTCTAAACTTCCAAGCTACGCATGTTTGCGCCTCATTGAGGCGCCTGAGTGATTCGCCTATTATGCACGCAGCCACAGGCCGTGGCGAAAATCATTGTTCCAGGTGCGCTTCCAGCCACGCCAGCAATTCATCAAGCGTGGAGCATACGGCATCGGGCGCAATGCCCAGTTCCACGTGGGCGCGACTCCCGGTGCGGTTCATCCAGACGGCGCGCAAGCCGGCTTTTTGCGCCCCTTCCACGTCGAACTTCAAGTCATCGCCGACATACACGGTTTCGTGTGGCGCCACGCCCAGCGCGGCGCAGGCGGCATGAAAAATCGCCGGGTCCGGCTTGGCGGTGCCGAAATCGCAGGCCGCCAGCGATACCTTGAAATGGTGGGCCATGCCCACGACTTCCAGGTCGGCGTTGCCATTGGTGACGGTGCCCAGCACCAGCCGGTCTTTCAGCTTCAGCAAACCGGGCAGCACGTCGTCATACGGCGTCACGGCATTGCGGGCCGCCAGGAAGTGGCGCATCGCGCCATCGATGTGCGCCACATCTTCGCCCGCTTCGGCAAATGCGGCTTCCAGGCCCAGTCGGCGCAATTGCGCCAGGTTGAAATGCAACTGCGGCTGCTGCGCCAGCAGCGCCATGCGGCGCGCGCGCAGGGTCTCGATGGAAAACTGTTGCGCGACTTTCGGGGCGTGTTCCGCCAGCCACGCGTGCAGGGTGGCTTCGGCCTGCGCAATCACCGGGGCGATCGGCCACAGCGTGTCGTCGAGGTCGAACAGGATGGCTTTGATGGGAGGTGCGGGATTCATTTGGGTATTGTCGCATGCCGGGCGGCGGCGGAAATCAGGGCGGCCCATGGTAAATTAGCGGATTGCCCCTCTGGAGCCGCCCTTGCCCACGCTCTTCCCTCTTAGTGCCCAACTTGGCGCCCCACCCGGCGCCCTGCCCGCCTTATTGGTCCCGCTGGTCCCGCTGGCCCTGCTGGCCGGCTGCGCCGTGCCGCCCACGGCCACGCCGCCCGCCGAACTCACGGCCTACGTCATCATGGGCGAACAGGGCGCGGCCATGGCCCGGGTGGTCACCCCCGCCGCCAGTTGCCCGGCGTTGACCGTGGATGGCAAGCCGCTGGCCATGACTGTGCGCGCCCTGCCCGCCACCATGCCGCTGCGGCCGACCGCCTCGAAACCGGAGGAAAGCAAACCGTCGGCGTTCCCGCTGCTGACCTGCGAAGCCACGCTGCCGGCCGGCGCCCTGGCCGCCAGCGTGCAAGGCCAGGCGCTGCCGGTGCCGCGCGCCGCGCCGCGGCGCATCGCCGTGCTGGGCGATACCGGCTGCCGGATGAAACAAAAGGATAACGAGTTCCAGGAATGTAACGACCCGCAGCGCTTCCCGTTTGCCACGGTCGCCGCCGCTGCCGCCGCGTGGAAGCCGGACCTGGTCGTGCACGTGGGCGATTACCACTACCGCGAAAACGCCTGCCCGGAAGGCAATGCCGGCTGCGCAGGCAGTCCGTGGGGCTATGGCTGGGATACCTGGAACGCCGACTTGTTCGCGCCTGCCGCGCCGCTGCTGAAGGCGGCGCCATGGGTCGCGGTGCGGGGCAACCATGAAAGCTGCGAACGGGCCGGCCAAGGCTGGTGGCGTCTGCTGGACCCGCGTCCGCTGCTGCCGGGCCGCGACTGCAACGCGTCCACCGATGACAGCCGGGGCGACTACAGCGATCCCTATGCGGTGCCGCTGGGCGGCGACGCGCAATTGCTGGTAATCGATACCGCCGCCACCACGTGGAAAGGCTTCAAGCCCGGTTCGACCGGCTATGAAAAATACCGTGACACGTACCGCAAGCTCGATGCACTGTCACAGCGAGCCACGTGGAATATCGGCCTGACGCATCACCCTATCCTCGGCGTGGGTGCGGACCGCAAGCCCAATGGCGACTATGACTGGCACAAGGGCGACCTGGGCTTGCAGCAAAGCTTTGGCTCGATCAACCCGCGCCTGCTGCCCGATAAGGTGCAAGCCATGCTGTCCGGGCACGTACACCTGTGGGAACAACTGAGTTTTTCCAGCGGCCACCCGAGCCAGTTCATTGCCGGTTTTTCCGGTTCGGCGGAAGATACGATCCCCCTGCCGGCCGTGCTGCCGCTTGACGCCATGCCGGCGCCCGGTGTCACGGTCGAACATTTCAGCTCCTGGATCGACGGTTTCGGCTTCATGGGACTGGAGCGCAGCGGGCCGGGCGACTGGAATGTGACAGTGTTCGACCGCCATGGACAGATAAAAAACCGCTGCAAGATCAGCGGCAGACGCTCCGTGTGCGACGTGGCGCAGGTAAAATAGCCGGTTTGGTCACAAGCTGTTACAAGTTCAATCTTGTGGATGCACTAGAATAGGCGCCGTTTGCGTGCGCCACAATGCCGCCACACCCCGGCCTTCCGGCCTTTGTTTTGGAGAGTTTGATGAAGAGTTTGACTATGCGTTGCGCCGCCCTCACGCTGTGCGCAACCACGCTGGCGGCATGCGGTGGCGGCAGCGGCGGCAGCATTCCCCTCAGTGGCAGCATTTCGGGCCTGAACCGCGGCGGCCTGGTCCTGACCAACAAGGGCAAGGATCTGACCCTGACGGCAGCCGCCGCCACCTTCACGTTCGCCGAACTGGTGGCGAACGATTCGGAATTTGAAATTCTCGTGAAAACCAACCCGGTCGGCCAGGTGTGCACGCCATCGAATAACAAGGGCCGCGCCAACTACTATTCGTACACGCAGACCATCATCACCTGCACCACGGACCTGTACACGCTGGGCGGCACCGTCAACGGCCTGAAAGGCGCCGGCCTGGTGCTGGCCAACGGCTCGATCACGGTCGCGGTGCCGGCCAACGCAACCACGTTCACCTTCGGCAAAACCGTGCCGAATAAGCTGCCCTATGGCATCACCGTCCTGGCGCAGCCTGCCGGCCAGACTTGCTCGGTGCAAAACGGCGCCGGCGAAGAAATGTCGGTCGGCGATAAAAACGACGTCATCATCACTTGCATTTGAAAGTAGAGCATCCCATGAAAGCAATCCCTGTGCGCAACGCAGCTGCGCTGGCCCTGCTGCTGGCGCTGGGCGCCTGCGGCGGCAAAGCGTCGTTTGAACTGACCGGCAACCTGGTGGATACCTTCGAGCAGCCAAAACCGCTGGCCAATGCCGGCCTGGTGCTGGCCAATGGCGACCAGCGCCTGAGCGTGCCGGTCGGTGCGACCACCTTCAAATTCGCGAACACGATTTCGTACGGCACGGAATACGCGATCACGGTGTCGCAGCAGCCGAACCATATGAAGTGCACGTTCACCCGGGGATCGACCGGCGCCGCCGGCCGCACCGCCACCATTTCCGCCTACCTGGTCTGCCTGCAAAACTCGTACACGGTGGGCGGCATCGTCAAAGGCCTGGGCACCGATTCGCTGAAACTGGTGAACGGCACCGATACGCTGGAAATCACGCAAGCCAAAACCGACTTCACGATGCCAAGCGAAGTGCCGGACGGCACCGTGTACGGTGTGACAGTGCTGAAGCAACCGGTCGGCCAAACCTGCACGGTGGCCAACGGCACCGACGTGATGGGTGAAGCGCCACGCAATAACATCGTGGTCACCTGCGTGAATAACTGACCGGATATTCAGGGGGAGAATGGCTGGTATGGCCAAAATAAATTGGCCACACCGTTAAGACCGCAGCATAATGAATCCGTCTCCTCCACTTCTTCACAAAGAAATGGATTCAGCCCGCTCCCGTAGCGGGCTTTTTTTTATGCAGTGGGTTTCAGCAGGTTCGCCAGCGCCACGTAGCCTTCCAGCGGCACGGTTTCCGGACGGTCGGTTGGCGTCACGCCGGCGGCGATGATTTGCTCTTCCGTGAACATGCCGGACAGGCAATTGCGGATCACCTTGCGGCGCTGCGAAAACGCTTTGGCCACCACGGCTTCCAGGGTCGCCTGGTCGCACGGCAGCGGATTGGCGACCGGGATCATGCGCACAATGGCCGAATCGACTTTCGGCGGCGGATCGAACGCGTCCGGCGGCACGATGAACAACAGCGTCATGTGATAGCGCCACTGCAGCATCACCGACAAACGGCCATAGGTCTTGCTGCCCGGTTCCGCCACCATGCGCTCGACCACTTCCTTTTGCAGCATGAAGTGCTGGTCTTGCACGCCGGCCGTAAATTGCGCCAGGTGGAACAGCAGCGGGCTGGAAATGTTGTATGGCAGGTTGCCGACCACGCGCAGCTTCTGGCCTTCCGGTACGGGGATCGAGCCGAAATCAAACTTCAGCGCATCGCACGAATTGACCGTCAGGCGCTCGCGCGGGTACTGCTTTTCCAGGCGCGCCACCAGGTCGCGGTCCAGTTCCACCACGTGCATGTGCTTGACGGAGCGCAGCAGCAAATCCGTCATGGCAGCCAGGCCCGGACCGATTTCCACCATGGCGTCATTGGCTTGCGGGTTGATCGAGTCAATGATGTGGCCCAGGACATTGTCGTCCTGCAGGAAGTTCTGGCCGAAGCGTTTGCGTGCGATGTGTTTCATGTTCTTCAGTCTTATTGGTTGTTGCGGGCGGCCAGCACGGCATCGGCCATGGCCACCGCCGTGGTGATGGCTTCCATCATGCTGCCGTGGTCGGCGTGGCCCAGGCCGCGCGCCGCCAGGTCCAGCGCGGTGCCGTGGTCGACCGAGGTGCGGATCAGCGGCAAGCCCAGGGTAATGTTGACGCCCCGTCCAAACGTGGCGTATTTCAGCACCGGCAAGCCCTGGTCGTGGTACATGGCCAGCACGCAGTCGGCGTCTTTCAGGTATTTGTGCTGGAACAGCGTATCGGCCGGATACGGGCCGGTGGCGGCAATGCCGCGCGCCTGCGCGGCGGCCACCGCCGGTCCCACCACGTCGATATCTTCGCGGCCCAGGTAACCATTTTCACCCGCGTGCGGATTCAGCCCGGCCACGAGAATGCGCGGCGCGGCGATGCCGAATTTGGTCTTCAAGTCATGGGCCAGGATGTCGAGGATCGCGCCCAGCCCTTCCTGCGTGAGCGCGCCCGCCACGTCTTTCAGCGGCAAGTGCGTGGTGGCCAGCGCCACCCTGAGCGGTGGCGCATCGGCCGGGGCGAACGGCTGCCCCGCCAGCATCATCACCACCTGCCGGGTATTGGTTTGATCGGCAAAGTACTCCGTGTGGCCGGAAAACGGCACGCCGGCATCGTTGATGGTACTTTTTTGCAGCGGCGCCGTGGCCACGGCTTCGAACCAGCCGGCCTCGATGCCTTCAATCGCGGCATCGAGTGTGGCCAGCACGGCGCGGCCGTTTTCCTTGTCGAGGATGCCGGGTTTGACGTGGGCCGAGACAGGAATGTCGATGACGGTGATGCGGTCCGGCCCGAAATGCGGCACGCCGCCATTGCGCACCGCCATCAGCGACAGCGAAGAAACGCGGATGGCCGGATCGATGTCGGCCGCCGTCATCGCAAGGAAGGCGGCATCGCCCAGCAGCACGCAATGGACTTGCTCGCGCAACGCCCACGCTGCGCGGATGGCGATTTCCGGGCCGATGCCGGCCGGTTCGCCGCACGTGACGGCAATCGCAGGACGCGCTCCACGGCGCCGGTTGTTGAATTGGGCGCTCATGGAACGTTCCCTCCCTGTCTTATTTTGTTTCTTTCAAGTCTTCCGCGCGGTACTCGACGTAGGCACGATCCCGCACCTGGCGTTGCCAGTCTTCGTTCGCTTCCTCGGTCTTGCGTTCGCGGATCGCATTGCGGGCCGCATTGCGTTCTTTTTCCTTCGACACGTCTTCCGTTTTGCGCTCCAGCACTTCGATCAGGTGGAAGCCAAAGTTGGTTTCCACTGGCTGCGACACTTCGCCCAATTTGAGGCCATTCATGGCGGCTTCGAATTCCGGCACGGTATCGCCTGGATACAGCCAGCCCATGTCACCGCCCTTGCTGGCCGAACCATCGTTGGAGAACAGGCGCGCCAGTTCTTCAAACTTTGCCGCCTTGTTATCCAGGCGCTCTTTCAATTCCGTCAGCTTGCGCTTGGCGTCCGCCGCAGGCACCGCCGGCGTCACCTTGATCAGGATGTGGCGCGCGCGGGTTTGCTGCACGGAAGCCGCCGCCTGGGCTTCGGCCACGCTGCGCTTGTCCACCAGCTTGATGATGTGGAAGCCCGACACGCTCTTGATCACTTGCGTGGTCTGGCCCGGCTTCAGCTTGGACAGGGCTTCGGCAAAGACCGGCGGCAGGCGGTCCGCCGTACGCCAGCCCACTTCACCGCCTTTCAGCGCATCGGACGAATCCGAATAGGTGGCCGCCATCTTGGCGAAGTCGCCGCCCACGCGCAGCTGGCGCATCACTTCATCGGCGCGCGCCTTGCGCTGCGCAATGACTTCCGGCGAAGCGTTTTCCGGGATACGCACCAGGATTTGCGAAATGTTCATTTCAAACTGTTCGGCCGCGGCAGCTTTTTCCAGCGCGATGTGGGCATCGACTTCAGCTTCGGAAATATTGATCTTCGCATCGACTTCATGTTCGCGCAGGCGCGTCATGATGATTTCTTCGCGGATCTCTTCGCGGAACGCGGCAAATGTCGTGCCGTCCTTTTCCAGCTGGTTGCGCATCTGCTGCACCGTCAGCTTTTGCTGTTCGGCGATGCGGCTGATGGTGCGGTCCAACTGGTTGTCATCGACCCGTACGCCCATTTCCTTGGCCAGCTGCATTTGCGCGCGTTCGACGATCATGCGTTCGAGAATCTGGCGCTGCAAATCGGCTTCCGACGGCAACTGCACGTTTTGCGCCTTCATGCGCTGCATCACGGTTTTCACCCGCTCCGTCAATTCTCGACGCGTGATGACGTCTTCATTCACCACCACGGCGATCGAATCGACCGCCGTGTTGTTGGTCTGGCCGACCGGCACTGGCGGAGTAAAACCTTTGCTTTGCGCCGCTGGCGCAGCAGCCTGCGGGTTTGCAGCCTGGGCCAGAGCTTCCCCGGAAGCGCCGGCGGCGAGTGCGCACAGCAGGGCTGCGATCTTCAGTTGGTGCATACGGGCATTACGCATAAAAGTGACGCTCATGTGGTTCATGGATTAATGACGGCCTTCGTTCAGGCGCTGGTAGCCAGGGATGCTGTTGCGCAGCACCTCCAGCGGGTTGCCGAAGCCGAAATCGGACAAGCCATTCAGCTCCAGGCGGAAAAAGATCGGGGTCGACGCCTGGTTGGCCGTCGTCACGAAGCGCTGCGCGCCCATGCGGAAAACCCAGCAATCGCCTTTGTACTCAAGCCCGATCAGGCTTTCGAGGATTTTTTTGTCTTTCAGCGAATAGCTGACACGGCCCACGCCATACCAGCGCGTCGACAACGGCCACTGGCTCGACACATCGACGTTGCGGAAACCATCGTTGTTGCGCACGCCGGTGGAACTGTTGAACGTGTCGCGCAGGTAGCGGTAGCCCAGGTTCAGCACTTTCTTCGGGGCCGGCATGAAGTTCAGCGCCATGTTCGAGCTGACCACGTGCTTGTCCGACGGATTGTACTGTACCGCGGAGTCGAGGCCCCAGGTCTCGGAAATGCGGCCCTGCGCGGCCAGCAGCATGTCGGACTTGGCATCCTTGGTCGGCGTGCTGGCGTCCAGCTGCACGCGCTGGTCGGCAAAGTAAAAGCGCTGGCCGAACGCCAGGCGCATACGCTCGGCGCCGCTTTCTTCCAGGAAGCGCGACACCACGGCCGCCGTCACCTGGTTGGCGTCGCCAATGCGGTCGGCGCCGACGAAACGGTTTTCGCTGAAAATCTGCGAGAAGTTGAACGTCGATGCGGCGGTATCGAAGTTCGGGAAATCCTTCTGGTCGCGGTATGGCGTCTTCACGTAAAACAGGCGCGGTTCCAGCGTTTGCGTGGCAGCGCGGCCGAACATCGTGGTTTCGCGCTCGAACACCAGGCCGGAATCGAGCGACACGGTCGGCACAGTGCGCGTCAGCGACCGCTGTGCCGTGAAGACCGTCCCTTCGGTATGCGGGTCGAGCTGGTAGGCGCTGGCGTGCAGCTGGATTTTCGGCGTGATGAAGAAGCTTGGGCCGATCACCGGGTAACTGATCTGCGGAATCGCGACAAAACGGTTGCCACGAATCGCCGTCGGGTGCCAGAAGCTGGTCAGCTCACTGTCCACGGCCCAGTCGAAACCACCGACGTCATAGCGCGCCGCATGGAAATTGATGGCCGGCAGGCGGTCATACGGCCGCGTGACGAACAGCGTTGAATTGGTGATCGACGCCGGGTCTTGCAGCACCTGGTACTTTTGCACGCGCGCCGACAGGCTCCAGAATTCACCGCGGTAATCGCTGCGCAATTCGCGCAGCAGTTGGCGTTCCACGCTGCCGGCCACGGTCTTGGAAAAGTCGTTCGGATAGTTTTCGTCCGACGCCGCGCGCGCATTCCAGCCAAAGGTCCAGTCTTTCGCAATCGCCTGCGTGTGGCTGGTGTTGATCATCCAGCGGTCCATATGCCGCTGGCTGTCGTTCGGCAGGTATTCAATGAACGTATCGCCGGCATAGCCGCCCGCATCGGTTTCACCGATATAACGGCCGTGTGCGCCGAGCTGGAAGCCGCGGCGTGCGATCAGGCGCGGGTACACGGTCAGGTCGCGGTTGGGCGCAATATTGAAGTAGTACGGCACCGTCAATTCGGCGCGGCCCTTGGAGCCGAAGCCCGGGATCGGCGGCAGCCAGCCGGAGCGGCGCGCGCCCGACAGCGAGAACGACAGCGCGGGCGTGCCGATCAGCGGCACGCCTTTGAAATACACCACGGTTTTGCCGGCCACGCCCACATCGCGCCCGGAATCGAGGTTCAGGGTTGACGATTTCAGGTACCAGTCCGGATTCGGCCCCTGGCACGTGCTGTAGGTGCCGTCGACCACTTCGGCGACATCTTCGTTGATGAAGTTGACGCGGCTGGCCTTGCCCTGCGCATGATTCAATTCCAGCTGGTAGGTCGGGTTCAGCAGGTAACCCTTGCCCGAATCCAGGTTCAGCTTGAACTCATCGCCGGTGTAATAGTCGCCATAACGCCAGATGCGCACATGGCCTTTCGCTTCCACCTCATCTTCCACCTGGCGGAAACAGGCCACATCGGCCGTCACGCGGGTTTTATCGCGCACCAGTTCAACGTTGCGCTCCAGGTTCAGTTCCCGGTCCGGACGGCCAGCGATGTCTTCCGCCTGCACAATAGTGGGTGCATCCTTGTCCGTCACGTGCTGGGGACGTGGTTTGGGCGGAGTTTGGGCGTGGCTTGTCGTTGCGGTAACGAGCGCGGTGAAGGCGAACGCCCAGCGGTGCGCGTTGGGTGGGGCTTTAAACCGGCTCATGAAGGTAGGGGTCGTAACACTGGCGATTTTTTAAGTTGAATCCCTTATTATATGGGAATCTACGACTTCGACTGCTTTTGTCAGACTTTGTTTCATGTCCTTATTGCCTAATTCATCACACGACGCCCGTTTCGATTCCCTGCAAACGTGGCTGTCCGCAACCGCCCTGGTCGATGTGGCCAGCGCCCGCCCCGCCTCGGCCGACGCCAGCTTCCGCCGCTATTTCCGCGTCGATGTGCTGCCGGAACACCAGACCAAACACGGCGCCACCCTGATCGCGATGGATGCGCCGCCCGAGCGGGAAAACGTGCCGGCCTTCCTGAAGGTCGACCAATTGCTGCAGGATGCCGGCGTGACCGTGCCGGTCATCGTGGCGCAAGACCTGGAACAGGGTTTCGTGCTGATGTCCGATCTCGGAGTAAGCACTTACCTGCAAGTGCTGGACCACGACAATGCCGCCACCCTGTATGCGGAAGCGCTGGGCGCGCTGGTGAAAATCCAGAAAGCCAGCCAGCCGGGCGTGCTGCCGGAATTCGACCGCGCCTTCATGCTGCGGGAAATGAATTTGTTCCCCGAGTGGTATATCGAAAAACACCTGGGCGCCACCCTGACCGAAGCGCAAAGCGCGGAATTGCAAAAAGTGTTCGATGCGATCCTGGCCAATTGCCTGGCGCAACAGCAAGTCTATATGCACCGCGACTACCATTCACGCAACCTGATGTGGATCGATGACCTTAAGAACCCGGGCATCCTGGACTTCCAGGACGCCGTGTATGGTCCGATCACGTACGACGTGGCGTCCCTGCTGCGCGACGCCTACGTCCAGTGGGATGAGGAACTGGTGCTGGACTGGGCGATCCGCTACTGGCAGCAGGCGAAGGCGGAAGGCTTGCCGGTCCACCGCGATATCGATGCGTTCTACAAGGACATGGAATACATGGGCTTGCAGCGTCACATCAAGATCCTCGGCATTTTCTGCCGCCTCAATTACCGCGACGGCAAGGCCAACTACATGGGCGATTTGCCGACCGTGATGGAATACGTGCGCAAGGTGGCCAACCGCTACAAGGACTTGCGTCCACTGGTGAAGCTGCTGGACACGCTGGAAAACACGGCGCCCCAGGTCGGCTACACGTTCTAAAGGACCGCAATGAAAGCAATGATTTTCGCCGCCGGCCGCGGCGAGCGCATGCGTCCGTTGACGGACACGGTCCCGAAGCCCCTGCTGAAAGTACGGGGCCGTCCGCTGATCGTATGGCACATCCTGAACCTGGTGCGCGCCGGCATCACGGAGATCGTCATCAACCACGCCCACCTGGGCCACATGATTGAAGAAGAACTGGGCGACGGCAGCAAGTATGGTGCAAAGATCCAGTATTCGCGCGAAGCGGAAGCACTGGAAACCGCCGGCGGCATCGCCTATGCGCGCGCACTGCTGGGCGATGAACCGTTCCTCGCGATTTCCGGCGATATCTATTGCCCCTACTTCGATTTCGAACAGGTCAAGGATGTCTTGCACGACAAGGATATGTGGGGCAATCCGTATGCCAAGGACAAGCGCGACGTGGCGTGGCTGTACCTGACGCCGAACCCGTGGCACAACCCCAAGGGCGACTTCGCGATGAACATGTACACCTTGGCCAATACCGGCGAGACGCTGTGGAACTTCGGCAATATCGGCGTGTACCGTCCTGAAATGTTCGACGGCATCGAACCGGGCACCAAGGCCGGCCTGGGCAAGCTGCTGCGCGACTATGTCGAACGGGGCCAGGTTGGCGGCGAACTGTATGAAGGCGAATGGGTCAATGTCGGCACCGTGCAGCAACTCGACGAGCTCAATGGCGCCAAGGCGGGAGGCAAACCACAATGACGTTTAATCCGGCGGCATTTGCCGCGAGGCGCACTCGCCTGCTCGGGCAAATGGAGCCGGGGTCCGTGGCCGTGCTGGCCACGGCGCCGGAAGTGGCGCGCAATGCCGACAGTGACTACCCGTACCGTCACGACAGCCATTTCTTTTACCTGACCGGATTTCCGGAGCCGGAAGCGGTGCTGGTATTGGTGGCCGCGCAGGGCGACAAGCCGGCGCAATCGCTGCTGTTTTGCCGCGAAAAAAATGCCGAGCGCGAAATCTGGGATGGCTTCCGTTATGGTCCCGAAGCGGCGCGCGGCACGTTTGGTTTCGATGCCGCGTACGCCATTACCGCCCTCGATGCGGAAATGGCGAAATTGCTGGCCGATGCGCCCGCCGTGTATTACCCGCTGGGCCGCGACCGCAAAACCGACATGCAAGTCAAGCGCTGGCTCGACGCCGTGCGCGCGCAATCGCGCAGCGGCGTGACGGCGCCGGACACGGCGCACAACCTGCTGCCGGTGATCGATGACATGCGCCTGGTCAAAGACGACACGGAAATCGCCACCATGCGCCGCGCCGCCGCGATTTCCGCGCAAGCCCATGCCCGCGCCATGCGCGCCACGCAGGCGGGCATGCGCGAATATGAAATCGAAGCGGAATTGCTGCATGAATTCCGCCGCAACGGCGCGCAATCGCCGGCCTACACCTCGATCGTGGCGGCCGGCGCCAATGCCTGCGTGCTGCATTACGTCGCCAACAATGACACCATCAACGATGGCGACCTGGTGCTGATCGACGCGGGCTGCGAACTCGATGGCTATGCCTCCGACATCACCCGCACCTATCCCGCCAACGGCCGCTTTACCGAACCACAGAAGGCGCTGTATGAACTGGTGCTGGCGGCGCAATCGGCGGCGTTGGAAGCCATCCGCCCCGGCCAGCCTTACCAGTCGGTGCACGACGCCGCAGTCCGCGTGCTGGTGCAAGGCATGCTGGACCTGGGCCTGCTGTGCGAGGACAAGCACGGCACCGTTGATGAAATCATCGCCACCAAGGCGTATACGCGTTTTTACATGCACGGCACCGGCCACTGGCTGGGCATGGATGTGCATGACGTCGGCCAGTACCGCGACGTGCACACGCCGGGCAAGCCATCGCGCCCGCTGCGTCCCGGCATGGTGCTGACGGTGGAGCCGGGCATTTATGTGCGTCCCGGCGACGACGTGCCGCAACAATACTGGAACATCGGCATCCGGATTGAAGACGATGTGCTGGTGACGAACGATGGCTACAGCATCCTCAGCGTGGGGGCGCCGAAAACCGTCGAGGAAATTGAACAAACGATGGCAACTGCATGACCGGCTTGGCAACTGATGATATTCCGGGTGAAACGCCCGACTACGACGTCGCCATTTGCGGCGCCGGCCCGGCCGGCATGGCGCTGGCGGCGCTGCTGGTGAAACGCGGCATAGCGGCCAGCCGTATTGCGCTGATCGATGCCCGCACCTTGCAGCAGGCAGGCAACGACCCGCGCTCGCTGGCGCTGTCGTATGGCAGCCGGCAAATCCTCGAGGAGATTGGCTGCTGGCCCGTCCCTGCCACCGCCATCAACGAAATCCACGTTTCGCGGCGCGGCCAGTTCGGCCGCAGCATGATCACCAGCGGTGAACACAAGCTGCCCGCGCTGGGTTATGTGACGCGCTATGGCGCGCTGGTGGCGGAACTGGGCGGCGCCTGCGAGCGGCTTGGCATCACGGCCCTGCGCCCGGCGCTGGTGACGGCGCTGCGCGAAGCGGACAGCCACGTGGCGCTGGACCTGGCGGAAGATGCCAATGGCAGCGCTGGTGCCGGGACTGCCGCAAGCACTGCGGCGGCGGCCTTGGTGGGCACGGCAGAGCCCATGGCGGCGGCCGGTGCTGGTGCGGCCGGCGATGTGCGCAACGCGGCGTCAGCCGCGCCGCATCGGAACCGTACGATCACTGCCTCGATCGTGGTACAAGCCGAGGGCGGCCTGTTCGGCGAACAGACCGTGAAATCCATGCTGCGCGATTACGGCCAGACCGCCGTCATTGCGCAGGTGCGCGCCAGCCGCCCGATCGCCCACCGCGCCTACGAGCGGTTCACGGACGAAGGCCCGCTGGCCCTGCTGCCGCAAGACGACGAGTACGCGCTGGTCTGGTGCGCCACGCCGCGCACCACCGAAGAATTGATGGAACTCGACGATGCAGAATTCCTGGCGCGCCTGGGCAATGCCTTTGGTTCGCGCCTCGGCGCGTTCACCCACACGTCGCGCCGCGTCGCCTTCCCGCTCGGTTTGAACGCGGGCGCACAGGGCACCGCGCGCATCGCCGCCATCGGCAATGCCGCGCAAACCCTGCACCCGGTGGCGGGCCAAGGCTTGAACCTGGGCCTGCGCGACGCCACCGTGCTGGCGCGGCTGCTGTCGCAAGGAGCGAATCCCCTCAACCTGGCGCAATTCCACGGCCAGCGCGAAAAAGACCGCACCACGACCGTGCACCTGACCGATGCGATGGCCACGCTGTTTGCCAATCAGTCGCCGTTGCAAGCGGTGCTGGGCGCGTCGCTGGCCGCGATCGACCTGGTCAGTTCGGCGCGCGGGGTGCTGGCGGAATTGATGATGTACGGACGGCGATAGCACAAGTACTTCCTGGCCCATGAATCAGCCCTTGAGCCATGTCTTGCGAAATGCTACCGTGGATGCAGACCTGCAACGGAGCTGTCAAATGAACGTACCGCACCGCCTTTTCCAGCAACCGCTGGCGGCCACGCTGGCCGCCATGTGCGCTACTGTGCTCACCACGGCGTTCGCCACGGCGCATGCCAGCGCAGCCACGGAAACCATGGTCTGGGTCATGCCCGACTTCCCGCCCGCATCGATCCCCGAAAACGGCCAGCCCGGCAACGGCGTGGCCGACCGCGTGGTGCGCTATATCGTGTCGAAATGGCCGGAAGCGGAACACCGTTTTATTTACGCCAACGCCAAGCGCACCTGGCAAATGCTGGAACAGGGCGACAAGGTCTGTTACGCCGCAGCGCTGCGGACCAGGGAGCGGGAACAGGTCGCCTATTTCACCAATACCAATATGCTCGCGCCGCCCAGCCTGATTGTGCGGCATGCATCGCTGGCGGCGGTGCCGCGCAATGCCGCCGGTGAAGTGGACTTTTCCACCTTGCTGGCCAGCCGCAAGCTGCGCGGCCTGCTGGTGGAAAAACGCAGTTATGGCGCGAAGGTCGATGACTTGATTGCGCGCAGTCCGCAACAGGCACGGCCGGCGACCACGTCCACCGGCAACTACGGCCAAAAGATCTTCCAGATGATCGTCGCCGACCGCGTTGATTACACCATCGATTACGACTTCACGTTCAGCTATGAATGGTCGCGCCACAGTGAACTGGCGGCGCTGCAAACCATCCCCATTGCCGGCAATACCGCGCTGGTCACCACCGGGGTGGCGTGTCCCCGCACCGACTGGGGCCGTGCCGTCATCACCAAGGTCGACCGCATTGTCGGCACGAAGGACGGGGCCGACGCGCTGCTGCAGGCGCAAAACGCGTGGCACACGGAAGAAGCCAAGCAGCGCTATGCGGCCCAGTTTGCGGAATTCGCGCGGCAGCGCGCCAAACCGGCGCCTGCCACGGAGTACAAATAAAAAAACGGATCCCGGGGGATCCGTTTTTTGTGGTGTGCGATCAGTCTTATTCGACTGCTTTCACCATGTCTTCAATGACTTTCTTTGCGTCGCCAAACACCATCATGGTGTTGGCCTGGTAGAACAGGTCATTGTCCAGGCCCGCGTAGCCGGACGCCATCGAGCGCTTATTGACGATGATGGACTTGGCTTTGTACGCTTCCAGGATCGGCATGCCGGCGATCGGCGACTTCGGATCTTTCGCGGCGGGATTGACCACGTCATTGGCGCCCAGCACCAGCACCACGTCGGTCTGGCCGAATTCGCCGTTGATGTCTTCCATCTCGAACACCTGGTCATACGGCACCTCGGCCTCCGCCAGCAGCACGTTCATGTGGCCAGGCATGCGGCCCGCCACCGGGTGGATCGCATACTTCACGGACACGCCCTTGTGGGTCAGCTTTTCCACCAGCTCTTTCAGCGAGTGCTGGGCGCGGGCCACCGCCAGGCCATAGCCCGGAACGATGATGACCGACTCCGCGTTGGCCATGATGAACGACGCATCGTCGGCCGAACCGGATTTCACCGGACGGGCCGCCTGCGCCGCGCCACCGGCCGAAGCCGCCGCCGCGTCGCCGCCGAAGCCGCCCAGGATCACGTTGAAGAACGAACGGTTCATGGCCTTGCACATGATGTACGACAGGATCGCGCCGGAGGAACCCACCAGCGAGCCGGCAATGATCAGCATCGAGTTGTTCAGCGAGAAGCCGATACCGGCCGCCGCCCAGCCCGAATACGAGTTCAGCATCGACACCACCACCGGCATGTCGGCGCCGCCGATCGGGATGATGATCAGCACGCCCAGCACGAAGGCGATCGCCGTCATGATCAGGAACGGGGTCCACGCAGGTTCCACACCACCGGCAAACACGAACACCAGGCCCAGGCCCACCATCACGGTTGCCAGCACCAGGTTCAGCATGTGCTGGCCCGCGAACACCACCGGCGCACCCTGGAACAGGCGGAACTTGTATTTGCCCGCCAATTTGCCGAACGCAATCACGGAACCGGAGAACGTGATCGCGCCAACAAACGTACCGATGAACAGTTCGATCCGGTTACCCATCGGCAGTGCTCCGTCGGCTGCGGCAATACCGAACGCCTGTGGCTCGGAGACCGCCGCCACCGCGATACACACCGCCGCCAGGCCGATCAGCGAGTGCATTGCCGCGACCAGCTCCGGCATCTTCGTCATTTCGACTTTTTTCGCCAGGGTGGCGCCAATACCGCCGCCCACGATGACGCCCAAAGCGACCAGGCCGAAGCCCATGCCACCGGTGGACGATGCGGCTTCCGCCTGCAATTTGAGGATCAGCGCCAGCGTGGTGACCACCGCGATCGCCATGCCGATCATGCCAAAGGCATTACCCTGGCGCGCGTTGGCGGGAGAAGACAAGCCTTTCAGTGCCTGGATGAAGCAAACCGATGCCACCAGGTACAGCAGGGTAACGAGATTCCAGCTGATGAAACTCATGCCTTGTTCCCCTTATCTTTTTTCTTGAACATTTCCAGCATGCGCTGCGTCACGAGGAACCCGCCGAACACATTGACCGCGGCCAGCGCCACGGCCACCGTGCCGGCGATCTGGCCGACCTTGCCCTGCGTCAGCGCGGCCGCCAGCATGGCGCCCACGATGATGATCGCGGAAATCGCGTTGGTCACCGCCATCAGCGGCGTGTGCAGCGCGGGCGTGACGGTCCACACCACGTGGTAACCCACGTAGATGGCCAGCACGAAAATGATGAGGTTGATGATGGTATGACTGACTTCCATGTCGCTTCCCCTTATTTGCGCAGCACTTCACCGCCGAAGGCGATCAAGGTGGCTTTAATGATTTCATCTTCCCGGTCGATGACCAGCTTGTCCTCTTTGTCGATGACCAGCTTCAGGAAGTCCAGCACGTTGCGCGCATACAGCGCGGACGCGTCGGCCGCCACCAGGCACGCCAGGTTCGGTTCGCCAATGATGTGCACGCCGTGTTTGGTTACCGTCTTGCCCGCTTCCGTCAGCGGGCAGTTGCCGCCCTGCTCGGCCGCCAGGTCGACAATCACGGAACCCGGCTTCATGGCTTTCACGGTCTCTTCGGAAATCAGGACCGGGGCTTTGCGGCCCGGGATCAGCGCGGTGGTGATGATGATGTCGGCCAGTTTCGCGCGTTCGTGCACCAGTTCGGCCTGGCGCTTCATCCATTCTGGTGGCATCGGACGGGCATAACCGCCGACACCCTTGGCGATTTCCTTTTCCTCATCGGTCAGGTACGGCACGTCGATGAATTTCGCGCCCAGCGATTCCACCTGTTCCTTGACCGGCGGACGCACGTCGGACGCTTCAATCACGGCGCCCAGGCGTTTCGCGGTCGCAATGGCTTGCAAACCGGCCACGCCGACGCCCATGATCAGCACGCGGGCCGCTTTCACGGTGCCCGCCGCCGTCATCAGCATCGGCATGAAACGCTGGTACGTGTTGGCCGCCATCATGACCGCTTTGTAGCCGGCAATGTTTGCCTGCGACGACAGCACGTCCATCGATTGCGCACGGGTAATACGGGGCGCGGCTTCCAGCGCAAACGCGGTCAGGCCGGCTTGCGCCATCAAGCCCGTGTTATCCGCGTCGAACGGGTTCAGCATGCCGATGACGACCGTACCGGGCTTGATCTGGGCCCGTTCCGCGTCGTTCGGCGCACGCACCTTGAGCACCATGTCCGCGCCAAACGCTTCTTGCGCCGACACGATGGTGGCGCCCGCCGCCACGTACGCTTCATCGGTAATCGATGCCTGCAAGCCTGCGCCGGACTGCACCAGTAACTGGTGTTTTGCGGCCAGCTTCTTCACCGTTTCGGGCGTTGCCGCCACCCGCGTTTCTCCCGGCCTTGTTTCGGCCGGTATGCCTATCCTCATAACTACCTCCGGTAATGTCGAATATGAAATTTATTAAAATTATGGATGGGAAAAGTTGCAAAAGTATGACGTTCTGCTAAGACCATAACATGAATTTTGGGAAAGTTACCCCTTTTTAGAGCGCAATAACCATATTCTGTAGCGCATGACCAACCGCATGTTTCATAGCGTGAAAGCAATATCTCACTTCGTGCAATTAACCGGTTTTAATAGAAGATACTGTCAAATTCGGCACCAATCGTAGTCCGTTAGGACGTGATGTCGAATTTGCATCGGAAAACCGCAGCTTTTCGGAGCTTCGTTCCCGGAACAAGATAAAATGGCGGCTCTTTCATGGACGACCCTATGCCGCGCACCTGGAAACCCTCTGTCACTGTTGCCGCCATCATTGAAAAAGATGGCAAGTTTTTGCTGATCGAAGAAGAAACCAGCGAAGGCATCCGCCTGAACCAGCCGGCCGGCCACCTGGATCCGCATGAATCGCTGGAACAGGCCGTGGTGCGCGAGGCGCTGGAAGAGACCGCGTATGAATTCAAGCCGACCGGCCTGGTCGGCATGTATATGTCGCGCTACCGTTCGGCCCGCACGGGTGAGGCGGTGACGTATTTGCGCTTTGCCTTTTGCGGCGAAGTGGGCGCCAAACTGGACCGCCCGCTCGACGACGGCATTTTGCGCACCATGTGGCTGACGCGCGAAGAAATCGCCGCCTGCCCGGAACGCCACCGCAGCCCGCTGCTGTTGACGTGCATTGATGAATATTTGGCGGGCAAGCGCGCGCCGCTCGATTTGCTGCACACGCATGCGTCGGTGTTCGGCGAGATTTGATGTGTTTTACATGTAATTTAATAAGTAACTAAGCGGAATTAGCACTATGAGCAAGAAACGTGTCGTGATCGGGATGTCTGGCGGGGTCGATTCCTCGGTCTCGGCATGGCTGCTGAAAGAACAAGGCTATGAAGTCATCGGCCTGTTCATGAAAAACTGGGAAGACGACGACGATTCGGAATACTGTTCGACCCGCCAGGACTGGATCGACGCGGCCAGCGTGGCCGACGTGGTCGGCGTGGACATCGAAGCCGTCAACTTTGCCGCCGAATACAAAGACCGCGTGTTCGCGGAATTCCTGCGGGAATACCAGGCCGGCCGCACGCCAAACCCGGATGTGCTGTGCAACGCGGAAATCAAGTTCAAGGCCTTCCTCGACCACGCGATGCACCTCGGCGCGGATTTGATCGCCACCGGCCACTACGCGCGCGTGCGGCAAAATACCGCGTCGGGCAAGTTCGAATTGCTCAAAGCGCTCGACCATACCAAGGATCAAAGTTATTTCCTGCACCGCCTGAACCAGGCGCAGCTGTCGAAAACCTTATTCCCGCTCGGTGAAATCCCGAAAACCGAAGTGCGCAAGATTGCCGAACAACTCAAGTTGCCGAACGCGGCCAAGAAGGACTCCACCGGCATTTGCTTCATTGGTGAGCGCCCGTTCCGCGAATTCCTGAACCGCTACCTGTCGCACCAGCCCGGCCCGATGAAAACGCCGGACGGCAAGGTCGTGGGCCAGCATATCGGCCTGTCGTTCTACACGCTGGGCCAGCGCAAGGGTATCGGCATCGGTGGCGTGAAGTCGTACCAGAACGCCGATGGCAGCAGCGACGCATGGTATGTGGCGCGCAAGGATGTGGCGGAAAATACGCTGTGGGTGGTGCAGGGCCATGACCATCCGTGGCTGCTGTCGCCGGCCTTGCAAGCCAGCCAGGCCAGCTGGGTGGCGGGCGAAGCGCCGGCCGCCGGCCGCCTGTCGGCCAAGACCCGCTACCGCCAGGCCGACGTGCCGTGCGACGTGACGGCGGATGGCTTGCTGGATTTCTCGCTGGCGTTCCCGGATGCGCAGTGGGCCGTGACGCCGGGCCAGTCGGCCGTCTTGTACGACGGCGACGTGTGCCTGGGCGGCGGGATTATTGCTTAAAAATTAATATCAGGCGGCGTCATTCCCGGCGCTGCCGCCGGTCGCCGCCTGCATGTCCGCCTGCGCTTTTTGCTGGCGCTTGACCATGGTGATAATGGTACTGCGGATGGTTTTCAGCACCGTGCCGGCATTGAACGGCTTGACGATAAAGCCGATAAAGCCCATGGCGTGCGCTTTTTGCACGGTGGGCGCGTCGAATTCACTGGACACCATGAACAGCATGGCTTTCGGCCAGCCCTTGCGTACTTCGGCAATCGACGCTTCGTCGGCCTCCACCACGTCACGCGCAATGCAAACGATTTGCGGATTGTGCTTCACCATCAGTGCAATGGCGCTGGCGCCCGTGTGTCCCTGCCCCACCACGTCATAGCTGCCATCCATCAGTACGGTATTGAGCAAGCCGCGCGCCACCGCACTGGAATCAATAATGACCGCCTTTAACATCTTGTCCCCTGTTTATTTTTTAGTTATGTTGCCAGGCCAGCATGTTCCAGCTGACGCCGACTTTGACATCGGTTTTCAGTTGCACCAGTTGGCGCGAAAGATACAGCATTTCACGTTCTTTCCGTAACGTTTCGCCCAGAGTATCTTTCAATATACCAGCCCCAGCCATAATCGCATCCAATGTGCCGTATGTGCGCAACAGCCTGGCAGCGGTTTTTTGCCCCACGCGCGACACGCCGGGAATGCTGTCGGTGGCGTCGCCCATCAGCGCCAGCAAGTCCGGCAACAGTTCCGGCGGCACGCCCCATTTGTTTTCCACCCAGGCATAGTCATGCCACTCGCTCTTGAAGTGATCCCACACCAGCGCGCCGTCGGCGATCAGGCAGTGCAAATCCTTGTCGGTGCTGGCCACCACGGCATCGCCCCGCCCCTCACTCAGCCAGCGCATGACGACCGTGCCGATCACGTCATCGGCTTCCACCCCGGGCAGCGACACCGGCAGCAAGCCGATTTTTTCCAGCGACACATAAAAGCCGGGCAAGGCGGCGCGCAGCGGTTCCGGCATCGGCGCCCGGCCTTCGCGGTAGCCTTCATACAGGTCGTGACGCCAGGTGCGGCCGCCGAAATCAAACGCGGGCAGCACGTGGCTCGGCTCGTGGCCGTTGATCAAATGGCGGAACGACGACAGGGCGTGGCGCAGCGCGATGTCCGCCTTCAAGTCCGAATCCGGTTCGGGACTGGCTTCATACACGCGGCGCACGATGTTCAAGCCGTCGATGGCAAGGAGTCTGGCCATGGTGGAATACAAATGTTACTGATCCGATATTGTACCCGCTCGCCGGCACTGCCCTATTTGATCAACTCGTAAGGACCGCCCGCCTTGAGCGCCTTCTTGTACGCCGGCCGCGCATGGATGCGCTTCAGGAACGCCGTCAGCTTCGGCCGCTCCTTGGCCAGCCCGCCGCGCGCCGATGCCGCTTCCAGCGGAAAACTCATCTGCACGTCCGCCGCGCCGAATTCCGCGCCGGAAAACCAGGGCGCCTTGGCCAGCTCGTCTTCCAGGTAATCGAGGTGGGTTTCAATCTGCGGCTGGATGTAGGTGCTGAGCACCTTGTGCGCGATGGCTTTCGCGATCGGTTTCACAAAGAACGGCGCGGGCGCCGATGCCACCCGGTCAAACACCAGCTTCATCAATAGCGGCGTCATCAGCGAGCCTTCCGCATAGTGCATGAAATAGCGCCAGCGCAGCTTGTCCGGCGTGCCGGCGGCGGGAACGAAGCGGCCATCGCCATAGCGCTCCACCAGGTATTCGACGATGGCGCCCGATTCCGCCACCGTCACGTCGCCATCGGTGATGACCGGCGACTTGCCCAGCGGGTGGATGGCGCGCAGCGACGCCGGCGCCAGCATGGTTTTCGCATCGCGCTGGTAACGCACGATTTCATACGGCAAACCCAGTTCTTCCAGCAGCCACAGGACGCGCTGCGAGCGGGAATTATTGAGGTGATGGACTACGATCATGGCAATCTTTCAGAAAAAAAGCACGGCCGTGCGCCGCAAGCTTCCAGCTTAACAGTTTCGCCAATATTGCGTCGCAGATGGCCTGAATATCAATGCAAATGATAATAATTCACATTTACTTACAGGTAAGAAGTTTGCTATCATCTTTCGGATATTCACTACTTTCCTAAGAAAAAGATCATGGCAATCAAGAGCCGCAAACATTCGACTCCAGGTTATACCCAGATGAGTACTGTCCTGGCCGCCATGCTGTTGCCGGTTGCAGCAGCGCACGGTGCCGACGCCACGCCTGCCCCGCCGGTGGTTGCCGGTGGCGTGATGCAGGAAGTGCGTGTCGAAGGCGTCAAGGAAAACGAATTCAAGGCCGACCGCGCCAACTCCACCAAATACACGGAATTGCTGGTCAACACGCCGCAAACCATCACCGTCATCAAGAAAGAATTGATTGAGCAGCAAGGCGCCGTGACCCTGGCCGACGCGCTGCGCAACACCCCGGGCGTGGGCGCCTTCTTCCTCGGTGAAAACGGCAACACCAACACTGGCGACGCGATCTATATGCGCGGCTTCGACGCCTCGTCCAGCATTTACGTCGATGGCCTGCGCGACATGGGCTCGATTTCGCGCGACATCTTCAATATCGAACAGATCGATATCGTCAAGGGCCCGGCCGGCACCGACGGTGGCCGTGGCTCGCCGACCGGCTCGATCAACCTGGGTTCCAAGCAGGCGACCATGCAAGATGCCTATTCCGGCATCGTGACGGCCGGCAGCGGCCAGCAAAAGCGCGCCACTGCGGACTTGAACAAGGTCATCGACCTCAACAGCGGCACCGCCTTCCGCCTGAACGTGCTGGCGCAAGATTCCGGCAATCCGGCCCGTGACGTGATCAAGAACAAGCGCTGGGCCGTGGCGCCGACCATCGGATTCGGCATCGGCAGCCCGACCCGCGTGTCGCTGAGCCTGCTGCACGTGGACCAGGACAATATGCCCGATGGCGGCGTGCCGACCATCGGCTTGCCTGGCTATACCAGCCCGGACAGTGCCAACACCGTGGCCGCCAAGCGCCGCCTGTACCTGAACGACGCGATGCGCGTCGATCCACGCGGCTTCTATGGTTCGACTTCCGACTATGACAAGGTCAAGGCCGACATGGCGACCGTGCGCATCGACCACGACTTCTCGCCGTCCGTCAAACTGCAAAACATGACGCGCTATGGCAAGACCCAGCAGGATTACCTGTTGAGCGCGTTCCGTGGCAATGCCGCCAACCTGGTGACGGAAACCGCCGCCGGCGTGGTGCTGCCGGTTGCGCAATGGAGCTTGAAGCGCCCTGACCTGCGCACCATCAAGGACCAGGAAAACCAGCTGCTGGCCAACCAGACCACGGTGACCTTCGACTTCAATGGCGCGGGCATGAAGCACACGGCGGTGGCCGGCCTGGAACTGATCAATGAAAAGCAGCTGACCTACGGCTATGACACGGCCAGCCTGGGCGTGCTGGCCGATGCCAACCTGTACAACCCGAATCCATCGGCGCCGTTCAAGACCGCGCCGGCGCCCAAGCGCAACGGTGTGTACAGCGACGCTTCCACCAACACGCAGGCGCTGTACCTGTTCGACACGGCCAAGCTGGGCGAGCAATGGATGTTCAGCGGCGGCGTGCGCGTCGACCACTACAGCACCAGCTACAACGCGGTGGTGCTGACCACGGCCACCTCGAACCCGCCAGTCCCGGCCGGCGTCTTCCTGCCGGTGAAACTGGACCTGGCCGATACCCTGCTGACCGGTAAACTGTCGGCCCTGTACAAGCCGACGGAAAACAGCAGCGTGTATGCCACCGTGGCGACGTCCAAGCAGCCTCCGGGCGGCGGCACGTTCGTCCTGAGCACCTCGGCCAGCAGCGCGGCCAATCCGAAGTTCGATCCGCAATCCACGGTCACCAAGGAAATCGGCGGCAAGTGGGACTTGCTGAAGCAAAAGCTGGCGCTGGCTGGCGCGATCTACCGCACCGAGGTGCGCAACGAGATCGAGCAGGACCCGACCGACCTGCTGTACTACCAGACCGGCAAGAAGCGCGTGGATGGCATTGAAATCAGCCTGACGGGTGAAATCGCCCGCAACTGGCTGATCTCGGGCGGCTACGCGCACATGAAGACCAGCGTCACCTCCGGCAAGGTCATGACCGCCGCAAACGAAAACGTCCTGAGCTACACGCCGAAGGATTCGTTCACCGTGTGGACGTCGTACACCCTGCCAATGGGCCTGAAACTGGGCGGCGGCGCCAACTACGTCGGCAAGCTGATGCGCGGCACCGACAGCGCCGTGGGCACCCCGGCGTTTGCCGATGCCTACTGGGTCGCCAACGCGATGGCCGCCTACCAGGTCACCCGCAACGTCGAGCTGCAAGTCAACATCAACAACCTGTTCGACAAAGAGTACATCCAGGCAATCAACAAGTCCGGCTACCGCTACACCCCAGGCGCCCCGCGCTCGGGCAGCGTGACGGCCAACATCCGCTTCTAACCGGATCAGGCTCCAACGCAAAACGCCACCTTCGGGTGGCGTTTGTCATTGTGGGGTCAGGCGTGCATTGATGCGTTATTACGGTGGGGTCAGGCGTGCATTCGTGCATTCGCGGTGCACCACCCGGTTTCCCCTGCATTAGAAGGCATTCGTTGCGAGGAATGGATGCAGTAATGGCATGTCCACGGCGCGCCCGCATCGATGCCTGCGGCCGTGAGGGTACGCCGCATAAGGCTTCCTGAGAAATGCACGAATGCACGCCTGACCCCACAGGTTTTGTGCATCAATGCACGCCTGACCCCACGGGGGGGAGAAAAAAATCAGCGCTGCACGTGCAGGCGGATCACGCGGCGGGTGGTGGTGGTATCGGTTGGCGCGGGTGCGCCGATGGGGGGCGACGATGTCCCGCAGGCGGAAGCTTTGGACGACGACGACGACGCGGCGCCGCAGCTGCCGCAACCGCTGCCGCAGCTCGATTCGGTTTTAAACAGCTTGGCCAACCGCGCCTGGTTGAAGCCGCGGCGCGTCAGCACATAGACGATCTGCTGGCGCCAGGCCAGCGGCAGGTAGCGCGCGCCCGCATGCACGGCGCATGCGGCCACGATCACGCCAACAGTTATCTCTTGCCACATATCAGCCTCCCAGGGCCAGCGCAACACGGTAAGTGATGAACGACGCCGCATACGCCAGCGCAAACATGTAGCCGGCCATCATGAACGCATAGCGCACATGGCCCGTCTCGCGGCGCACCACCGACAAGGTGGAAATGCACTGCGGCGCAAACACGTACCACGCCAGCAGCGACAGCGCGGTCGGCAAGGGCCAGCTTTGCGTCAGGATCGGTTCCAGCTGCGCGGCCAGTTCATCGCCGGTCTGCGACAGCGCATACACGGTGCCCAGCGCGCCCACCGCCACTTCACGCGCGGCCAGTCCCGGCACCAGCGCAATGCAGATCTGCCAGTTGAAGCCGATCGGCGCGAAGATGACTTCCAGGCCACGGCCCAGGATCCCGGCGATGCTGTAGTAAATCGGCGGATGGGTCGCGCCGTCCGGTGCGCCCGGGAAGCTGGACAGGAACCACAGCAAGACCATCAAGGTCAGGATGATGGTGCCGACGCGGGACAGGAAAATCTTGGCGCGTTCCCACAGGCCCAGGCCCAGGTTGCGCAGGTGCGGAATGTGATAGCTCGGCAGTTCCAGCATCAGCGGCTGCTGGCGGTTGGAACCCATGGTGCGCTTCATGAAATACGCCACCGCCATGGCCGACACGATACCGGCCACATACAGGACAAACAGCACCAGCCCCTGCAAATTGATCATGCCGCCCACCATGCGATCGGGAATAAACGCGGCAATCACCAGCGCATACACCGGCAAGCGCGCGGAACACGTCATCAGCGGCGCGATCATGATGGTGACCAGGCGGTCGCGCGGGTTTTGAATGGTGCGCGCCGCCATCACGCCGGGAATCGCACAGGCGAAGCTCGACAACAGTGGAATGAACGCGCGGCCCGACAAGCCCACGCCGCCCATCAGCCGGTCCAGCAGGAAGGCGGCGCGCGGCAGGTAGCCGCAATCCTCCAGCACCAGGATAAAGAAGAACAAAATTAAAATCTGCGGCAGGAACACCAGCACGCTGCCGACCCCGCCCAAAATGCCATCGACCAGCAGCGACCGCAGCACGCCATCGGCCATCTGCGCTTTGACCAGTTCCCCGAGGCCTTCCACGCTTTCCTTGATGAAGTCCATCGGCACCGCAGCCCAGCTGAACACCGCCTGGAACACCAGGAACATCAATACCGCCAGGATGATGGGACCGGCCACCGGATGCAGCACCACGTCATCGATCTTTTCCGAGAAATTGCCGGTGTCGGCCGTGGTATTGACCACCAGCGCCAGGATGCGGCGCACTTCCTTCTGGGTCTGCTCCACCGGCACCGCGTCGATCGCGGCCAGCGGATTCGGCGCGCCCTGCCGCAGCGGCCACATGCTGTCGAGTTGCTGCAGCAGCGCTTTCTCGCCGCCGCTGTGCACCGCCACGGTTTGCACCACCGGCATCCCCAGTTCCTGGGACAGCAGCGCGGCATCGACAATGATGCCGCGCTTTTGCGCCACATCCATCATGTTCAGCGCCAGCACCATCGGCAAGCCGAGGCGTTTGATTTCCAGCACCAGGCGCAGGTTCAGGCGCAAGTTGGTCGCATCGACCACGCACACCACCATATCGGGCGCCGCGTCGCCGGCGCGCAAACCGGCCACCACGTCGCGCGTGATTTCCTCGTCCGGCGTGTGGGCCGACAAACTGTATGCGCCCGGCAAATCCAGCAACCGGAATGGATGCCCCGCCGGCGACGTGAACTGGCCTTCCTTGCGTTCGATCGTCACGCCCGCATAGTTCGCCACTTTTTGGCGCGCGCCCGTCAGGCGGTTGAACAAGGCCGTCTTGCCGCAATTCGGGTTACCCAGCAGCGCCACCATCGGCGACTGCGCCACGGCTTGCGCCGGCTTTTCTACTGCACCCATTATTTATTCCGGTTGGATAGAGATCAGCGCCGCTTCGAAGCAGCGCAAGGCGAAGGTCGCGTTGCCAACTTTAATGGCCAGCGGTTCGCCGCCCGGCATGCCGCGTTTCAGCATGCGGAGCCGTTCACCTGGCACAAAACCCAGTTCCATCAGGCGCCGCGCGAGGTCGGCGCCATCTTCATAATTGCCGGGAGCAACGTGGACCACGGTGCCGCTCTTGCCGACCGCCAGGGTGTCGAGCTGGATCAAGGTTGGAGCTTGCGTCATGGTCATTCCGAGGGTTCTGTGAGGAAATTTTGAGCAGCCATTATAAAGCGTAAATGGGAATGGTTTGTATTCTCAGGATTTTCTTGCATTGTACGCTGGACTGGGGCAGAATAGGAAACGTAATGATAACGATTCTCATTAACCAGAAGGCAATAGTGAAAGATCGTTATCAACATCAATCCCGTTTAGCCAGAAGGTAACGCAATGATCGTTTGTGTCTGCAACAACATTTCCGACCGCGAAGTCCGTCAAGCCATCGAACTGGGTATCACTTCTTTGGATGAATTGCGCCGCGACCTCGGCCTCGCCACCTGCTGTGGCCAGTGCGCCGACACCGCTGCGGAAATCCTGAATGAACACCTGGGCAGCTTGAACGAGACTGTGCTCAAGCGCCCTACCTTCACTGCTTAAGGACGCTATGAACACAATGACGATGCCGGCGCCTGGCGCCGACGAGACGCTGGCTGGCCTGTCTGCCTTTTGGCAAGAGAAGCGCAGCAAGATCATCAAGGTATCCGTCGTTGTGGGCTTGCATGTGGGCCTGGCATATGGCCTGCAGTCCGGCATGCTGCACAGCGCAGTGCAAGCGGTCATGCCGGAACCGGTCATGGTCACGTTCGTGACCCCGCCTCCGCCACCAGAAAGCAAGCCGCAGCCGAAGACGGTGGAAGTCGCCAAGGCGCCGACCGTCACGCCGCCGCCCCTGCCGCAAATCAATACCGTGGTGGAAAACACCATCACCCTGCCGCCGCCCGCGCCGCGCGTGGCGCAGGAAACTCCGGCCGCGCCCGCCGCCGTCGCCTCGGCCCCGCCGGCACCCCCGGCCCCACCCGCCCCCGCAACACCGCGCACGGTGCAAGGCGTGGAATATGTCCGCCCGCCGGCACTGGTCTATCCATCGGTCTCGAAACGCCTGGGTGAAACCGGCGTCGTCATGCTGCGCGTGCTGATCAGTGAAAAAGGCCAGGCCGAGCAAGTGCAAGTGCATAAATCGTCCGGCCATACCAACCTTGACGAAGCCGGCCGCCAGGCCGCGATGCGCGCCCTGTTTAAACCTTACCTGGAAGATGGCAAGGCCGTGCCGGTGTATGTGCTGGTGCCGATCAATTTCTCGCTGAGCTGACGCCAGGCGAATCGCGCAAGTTACGAGGCAACACCCCTTCAGCGCCCAACCCACGAGCAATCCAGGCAGGGACTTTTTTGAGGGGACAACAGGGGCCATGCATGGCCCCTTTGCTGTTTACATGTCGGCCCACATCCGCAACAGGTTGTGGTAATGCCCCGTCAGTCCCACCACCGCATCGCCATCCCCGATTTGCGCGCGCAGCTTCTGGATATTCTGGTCCAGGTCGAACAGGATGGAACGCTGCCAGTCATCGCGCACCATGCTTTGCGTCCACAGGAACGACGCCACCCGCTCGCCTTGTGTCACGGGCGCGACGCGGTGTACGCTGCTGGACGGATAGACGATGGCATCGCCGGCCGGCAACTTCACTTCGTGCGCGCCATAGGTATCCATGACGATCAGTTCGCCACCTTCATACTCATCGGGATTGCTGAGGAAAACCGTGGTCGAGACGTCCGCGCGCATGCTCTGCATATTGGTACTGTTGACGCGCACGGCGCCATCGATATGCAAGCCATATTGCTCACCGCCGGCATAGCTGTTGAAGTATGGCGGCAAGACGCGGTGCGGCAGCACGGCGGAGAAAAACAGGGGATTGGCGGTCAGCGCACGCGTGACGATGTCGCCCAGTTCCAACGCCAGCGGCGACCCTTCGGCCAGCTGGCGGTTGCGCTTCACTTGCGCGCCCTGCGCGCCGACGCTGGCGCGGCCATCGACCCACTCCGTGGCAGCCATCTTCTGGCGGAAATATTTGACTTGATCCGGCGTCAAAATGCCGGGTATGTGCAGCATCATGTTGCTATCCCTTCCGGTTAACTCAGCCGTCATTATGCGACATCCAAAGCATAATGAGAACGATAATTATTCGCGCTCTCACCAGCATTTTTGCCACCAATGTTATCTAGCCATTTTTTCATCATTTACTTACAGTTATCAGCAAGTTCGTGGCAAAATGGCGAAAAATCCCGCTCCATTAACTGATATGTGGATGCCCGGCCTGAAGGCCCGGCACCCAGTTATCCAACAATAAAAAGGTACTCCCATGAAGGGCGATAAAGACGTTATCCGTCTGCTGAATGCACAGCTGACCAATGAATTGACTGCGATTAACCAGTACTTCCTGCATGCCCGCATGTACCGCCACTGGGGCTTCGAAAAGCTGGCGAAGAAAGAGTACGAAGAATCGATCGGCGAAATGAAACACGCCGACAAACTGATCGACCGCATCCTGATGCTGGACGGCCTGCCGAACCTGCAAGCGCTGCACAAGCTGCTGATCGGTGAATCGACCCAGGAAATGCTGGAATGCGACTTGAAACTGGAACGTGCCGCCCACGTCACGATCAAGGAAGGCATCGCCACCGCTGAAAAAGCCACCGACTATGTGTCGCGCGATTTGCTGCTGATGATCCTGGAAGATACGGAAGAACACATCGAGTGGCTGGAAACCCAGATCGACCTGATCGGCAAGATCGGCCTGCAGAATTACCTGCAAAGCCAGATGGCGTCCGGCGAATAAACCGTCCCTGCCAAATTGAAGATGCCCGGCCTGAAGGCCCGGCACCCGTGACGAACATACCAAAGGCGCCGGCGTTGTCCAACGCGGCGCCTTTGGCATTTATGCGGGCACGCCCTGCGCGAGCGGCGCATCCTTCCCCGCCACCTTCACGAACAGCACCGCCACCGCGCCGCACAGCAGCAGCGCACCCGCCAGCCGGATCACGTTTTCCGGATGGCCGCCCAGCCACGCGTGGTAATACAGCGGCAAGGTCAGGATCTGGATGATCATCGGGATCACGATGAACATGTTGAAGATCCCCATGTAGACGCCGGTGCGCTCGGGTGGAATGCTGCCCGCCAGCATTACATACGGATTGCCCATCATGCTGGCCCACGCCAGGCCGATGCCGATCATCGGCACGAACAGCAACGCCGGCGAGGTGATCATCGGCAAGCACAGCATGCCGATCCCGGCCAGCACCAGGCACACGCTGTGCATGGCTTTCGGCCCATAGCGGCGCGTGAACGGCACCAGCGCAAAGGCCGCGATGAAGGCCACGAAGTTATAAAACGCCCCGATTTCACCGTTCAGCAAGCCGGCCTGGCGGAACCCGGCCGACGACGAATCCGTGGTGCCATACAAGGTCGAGGACAGCGACAGCATGATGTACTGCCAATAGCAAAACATCGCATACCACTGGAACAGTTTCACCAGCGCCAGCTGGCGCATGGTCAGCGGCATGTTGCGCAGCGCATCGGCGATTTCCGCCAGCGTATCGCGCCAGCCGCCGGGCGCGGCCCGCAGGCGCGCCAGTTCGGCCGGCGCCAGCGGCAATTCCGGCGTGGTTTTCACGGTCCACAGCACCGACGCCAGCGAAAACACGGCGCCGATCAAGAACGCGGCAATCACCGTATGGGGGATATGGTGGCTGTTGACCGCGTCGCGGCTCATGCCGAACGCCACCAGCAGCGACGGCGTCAGGTACGCCAGTGTCTGCCCCAGCCCCGTGAACGCGCTTTGGGTCAGGAAGCCCAGCGAATGCTGCTCCCGCTCCAGCCGGTCGCTGACGAAGGCCCGGTACGGCTCCATCGTCACGTTGTTGGCCGCATCGAGTATCCACAGCAGGCTGGCCGCCATCCACAGCGCGGGGCTGAACGGCATCGCCAGCAAGCCCAGACTGCACAAGATGGCGCCAATCAAAAAGTACGGCGTGCGGCGTCCCCAGCGCGACACCGTGCGGTCGCTCATCGCGCCGATCAGCGGCTGCACCAGCAGCCCCGTCACGGGGCCGGCCAGCCACAGGTAAGGCAGGCTGGCCTCATCGGCGCCCAGGTATTTGTAGATCGGGCTCATGCTGCTCTGCTGCAGGCCAAAACTGAACTGGATGCCGAAAAAACCCACGTTCATGTTGACCACTTGCCAGAACGACAGGCGAGGTTTGTACTGCGCCATTTTCTTGCTCCGGTTGGGTGAAAGGGGCGGTCAGCTGGCTAACCAGCGCCCGTTCCAGTCAGAATAAAAGGACAAGTCGGCCGGCACCGCGCCGGCCAGCCCGCACACGGCGCCGGCAAACGCGTTGGCGCGCTGCAAAGTGGTGTCCAGCGGCCAGCCGCGGGCGCGGCCCGCCAGATAGACGGCGGAAAACGCATCGCCCGCGCCCACGGTATCGACCAGCCGTTCCAGCGGCGTGCCCTCCACCGCCGTCATGCCGCCATCGGCGCCGTAGTGCACCGCGCCGCGTGGTCCCAGGGTCACGATCATGCCCTGCAGCGTGAAATTCGACATCAGCTGCGCGCATGCCATGCGCACATCGAGGCTGGCCATGTCGTCCAGCGGCGGACACAGATGGCTGTACCACTCAAACAATTGCGCCAGCTCGTCTTCATTGACTTTCAGGATATCGGCCTGCGACAGCGAATCGAATACCGTGCGTTCGGTGTACTGGCCGTCGCGCAAATTCAAGTCGAGGTAGCGCAGCGCCCCCGCCGCCTTCAGCACCGCTTGCAAGGCCGTGCGCGACGCTTCTTCGCGCTGCGCCAGCGTACCGAAATACAGCACATCCGGCTGCGCCTGCGCCGCCGCCTGGGCCGCCGCCTGCGCATCGATCGCGTCATACGCCTGGTGCGGCAGGATCTCGAAGCGGTGGCTGCCATCGGGCGCCATCTCCACCGCGACGCGGCCGGTGGCTTCGCCTGCGCCGGTTTGCAATCCCGCGTCCGCCATGCGGTAGCGCGTGAACTCATCGCGCACCAGCGCCCCATTGGCATCGTTGCCGATACGTGTGACCATCAGCGCCGGCAAACCAAGTCCGGCCAGGTGGCGCGCCACGTTGAACGGGGCGCCGCCCACCACTTGCACCGTGCCGAAATCATCGACCAGCGCTTCACCGAATACTGCAATTTCCTGCCTGACCATCGTCGTCTCCTGTGCATTCATGCCGCACGCTCCAGCCACAGCAGGGCGTACGGTTCCAGCACCACTTCACCTGAAAAGCCCTGGCCGGTCAAGCAATCGGACCATGCGCCATCGAGCGCCTGCGCCTGCTGCTGTTGCGAGAAATTGCACAGGCAAAGAAAGTCATCGCCGCGCGCCAGCGCCAGCACCGGGGCATGCGACGGCAACACCGTGCGCGGCGCGCCGGCCGCCAGCGCGGGCAGGCGGCGCCGTGCTTGCAACAACGCGCGCAAGCCCATGAACATGTGGCCGGCAGGCGTTTGCACATCATGGCGCTGCACCAGCGCCGCTTCATCCAGGTAAGGCCGCTGCAGCCAGCGGCTGTCCATCGCGTGTTGCGGACGCTGGAGGTAGCGGTCGTCGTTCAATTGCGCCAGCTCATCGCCCATGTACAGCACCGGCAAGGCGCCGAAGGCCAGCGTTAGCCCATGCAGCAGCAGGTTGCGCCGCAGGGCTGCCGCACGCTCGGCATCATTGCCCGCCGACTGCAATCCCAGCAGCGACGCGGTGGCGCCATTGCTGCCGTGCGCCGCGTTCGGATCGCTGCTCTGGAACGATGCGCCGGCCGCATAACTGCCTTCCTCGCCCATGTAAAAGCGCGCGATTTTTGCCAGGCGGGCAGCGGCATCGCCGCCGCCAGCGCCGGGACTTGCGGCGGCCAGTGCAATCCGAGCTGCGCCAGGGGCATCCGCTTCCGCCGCCTCGGCGCGCAGCACGTTCCAGCCGATATCGTCATGGCAGCGCACATACGACAGCCACGAGGCGGCAGGCGGCAACGCCGGCGTGCGTGCAATCACGGCCTTTAACAGCGCCGCATCCTGCTCGGCCAGCGCGCCCCAGCCGGCCGCCATCAGGCTGCTGTGGTACGCGATATGGCATTCGGCCGCGCCGCCGTCACTACTCTGGCTGCCCTGGCTGCCCAGGTAGGCGGGCAACTCCCGCGTCGGCACGATGGCTTCGGCCTTCAGCAACACACCCGGCGCGGCAATCGCCACGATGGCGCGCAGCGCCTGCAACAGCAGGTGCGCTTCCGGCTGGTTCATGCAGTTGGTGCCTTCCCGCTTCCACAGGAAGGCAGTGGAATCGAGCCGGAACACGTCGATGCCCCGGTTCGCCAGCCGCAGCAGCGCCTGCGCCATGTCCGCAAACACGGCCGGATTGGCGTAATTCAAATCCCACTGGTACGGATAAAACGTGCTCCACACCCAGCCTTGCAGCGCTTCCACGTACGTAAAATTGCCGGGCGCCACTTGCGGGAAGACCTGGCCCAGCGTGGCTTCATAGCGGTCGGGCACGGCGCGGTCCGGGTACACCAGGAAGTAATCGCGCAGCGCCGCGTCGCCCGCCTTCGCCCCCTGCGCCCATGCATGGTCATCGGCCACGTGGTTGAGGATGAAATCCGAACACAGGCTGATGCCGGCCTGGCGCAGCCTGGCCGCCAGCAGGTCGAGGTCGCCGTTTTCGCCCAGCGCCGGATTGACGTCATCAAAGCTGGCGACCGCGAAGCCGCCATCGTTTTCTCCTGCGCGGGGACGCAGGAACGGCAGCAAATGCAGGTAGCGCACGCCCAGCTCTTCCAGGTAGGGAATGCGCCGCGCGACACCGCGCAGGGTGCCGCCGAAGCGGTCCACATAACTGCAGTAACCCAGCATGCGCTGGTCGAGGAACCAGTCCGGGTCCGCCTCGCGGCGCGCATCCTGCGCCTGCAGGGCGTTTGGCCGCTGCGCCAGCAGGCCGCCGATGGCGCCCAGCAGCGTGGCATACCACTGCGGGAAATCCGGGCGCTGGCCATACAGCGCATGCAGCCGCTGGTGCAGCACCGCGTGCTGCGCCGCGTAGCGGCGGGCCGCCGTGTCGCGCAGCCCGCCTGCCAGCGGCGTGACCAGTGCAGGTAAAAAGTCAGGAAAATCAGTCATCGCATCAGCATCAGTTAGAACGAATATTGCAGGCTGGCCTTGATGGAGCGCCCCGCGATGGCGCGCGCGGCATGGCCGTCGCCTTCCACTTCGGTGTAGCCCAGCTTGTTGAACAGGTTGTTGGCCGACAGCGTGACCGTTGCCTGCGGCGTCACCTGGTATTGCAGGGATGCGTTCACCACGTGGTAGGCCGGCATGATGATGGTATGCGCATCGTCCGCCCACGATTTACCGGTGCCGATCAGCGACACGCCAATGGTGGCGTCGCCAATGGTGTAGCTGGGCGCCAGCTGGTACACGACTTTGGCCTGGCGGCGCGGCGTGTGGCCGATCACGGCTTCCTGGCCGGGCGCCGTGCCGGTGATCTTGGCATCGGTCACGGTCAGGCCGCCATTGATGCGGAAATCGCCCGCGCTGTATGCCGCTTCCAGTTCCACGCCTTTCGCGCTGTAGCGGTTCGAGGTGCTGATTTGCGTGGTGGCTTCGTAATTGCTCTCGGCGGTCTTGGCCTGGAACAGCGTGATGAACGCACTGGCGCCGCCCTGCCGCCATTTCACGCCGCCCTCGATCTGCTTCACCATGTTGATGCTGACCGGCGCGCTGCCGTCGAGCGGCGTGCCGAACAGGATGCGGTCGGCGTTGAACGCCACGCCGTCGCTGACGCGGGCAAACAGGGACAGGTTGCGCTGCAACTGGTAATTGCCGCCGACCGAATACGACGTGCGCGCGAGATCGTAATTGACCAGTTGCTGCGTGGCCGGGTCATAGCGCAAACCAGCGGTGGCGATGTTGGCGCTGCCGGTGGCGCGCTGGCTGTCGCGGCGCACGCTGGCGTCCATGTTCAGCGGGCCGCTTTCCCAGCCCACGTTCACATACGGCGACACCAGCTTGTATTCCATGTCAACCGCGCGCATGCAGCAATTGCCCCAGGCCGGGCCGATATAGCCGGGCGTGCTGCTCGCGGTTTTCAACAGCGCCGGGCTGTCGGTCTTCGCCTGCAGCAGGTATTCATTGAAGTTCCACGTCAGGCCCAGGTTTTGCAGCGACGAATACAGGCCGGCGGTCCCTGTCAGTTTGCCGCCGTCCAGCGCCCAGGTCTTGGACAGCTTGACATCGTTGAGCGTATTGCCCGCGTCATCGATCGACGTGTTGAAGACCACGGCGCGCATGGCGCGGCCGTTGTACAGCTGGCCGGTTTGCGGGCCGGTAGCGATGGTGTAGGCGCCGACCGTGCCGTTATCGGCCGGGAACACGCCGATAAAGCGGCCCGTGTTGCGGCTGTGGCGGAAGCTTTCCGTCAGCGCCACGCCCTGCCCCAGGTCCAGCGACAGCGCCACGCCAAACGTGTCGCTCTTCACCGACAAGCCATCGTTGACGTTGGACGAGACCTGGCCATTCCCCTTGGCCAGCGACACATCCTGCACCCAGTACGGTGAATAGAAACTGGCTGTGCGCGGATCGATGCCGGCAATGGTGTTGACGCGGCCGCCGGTGACGGACACCGGTACCGGCAGCGCGGTCGGCGACTTGTCATCGAGGTGCTTGAACGACAGGCGCAGGTAGCCACGGTCGAATTCGTGGGTCAGGTTGCCCTTGATCTGGCCGCCGCTTTCCGTGCTCATGCCGGTGGGGCGAATGCCTTCGCCGGTGCGGTAATGGCCACCGATAAAGAAGCGGGTTTTCTCCGTCAGCGGCGCGCCATACGAAAAGTCATAGCGGGTCTGGTCGTAATCGAGGCCGCGCGTGATGCCGATGCTGCCGCCCTGGCGTTCGCCGGTCTTGCTGATGAAGTTGATAATGCCGCCCGGCGAATTGCTGGCCAGGGTCGAGGCGGAGCCGCCGCGCACGGCTTCGACGTGGTCCAGCGTGCCGTCGATTTTCACGTAGCTGTCCGGCGTGATGAAGTTGAAATCGCCCGACTGCAGCACCGGCAAGCCATCTTCCTGCATTTGCACATAACGCGAACCGCCGGCGGAAATCGGCACGCCGCGCACGGTGATGTTGGCGTTGCCCTCGCCGCCGGACGATTCGGCGCGCAAGCCTGGAATCGAGCGCAGCAATTCCGCCGCGCTGGTCGGCACGGCGCGGGCAATGGCGTCGTCATCCATGGTGGACACCGACACGCTGGTTTTCATTTTCGACTGGCCACGGGCGGTGCCGGTCACCACGATACGTTCGAGTTTCAAGCCATCATCAGCGGCGGCCGTTGTCGTGGCGGCAGCCGGGGCGGTGGTTTCAGTGGCGGCGGTGTCAGTTGCCTGCTGGGCTTGGGCGGCAAAGTGCATCAGGGCGGCGGCGACAGCGGTCGCCATGCGGCCGCGCTGGGCGGTACGAACTTGCATGATTCATCTCCGGTTATAGGTGGGCGCCGCTGCGCTGGCGGCTGCTGGTTCTGCACTGCAGATGCCACATTATTTATCAACTGGATTTTTATTGCAATCGATTGCAATAACATTTTTACGACTATTTGCAGAACACGCGTGCGGCTAACTTGAAATCATATGCAAACGGTTGCAAACGAAGTGGCAAGCATGTCACTCCCTGGGGTCAGACCCCATTTGTGACAAAAGCGGACATATCCCTTCGGAAATGTCCACTTTTGTCATATTCGGGGTCTGACCCCAGAGGGTGACACAGCGGGTTCAGCGGCTGCTGGCGCGGATGATCAGTTCGGTGGGGAGTTGTTGCGAGACGGCGCTGCGGCCTTCGGCCAAGTCCAGCACGGTGGCGACCAGCGCGCGGGCCGCGTCGGCCAGGGGCTGGCGGATGGTGGTCAGCGGCGGATGGAAGTACGTCGATTGCTCGATATCGTCATAGCCGGCCACCGCCACGTCGCGTGGGACGGTGCGGCCCTGCGCGCGCAGCGCGTTAATCGCCGTCATGGCCAGCAAGTCGCTGCAGGCAAACAGCGCGTCATAGGCGGCATCGCGGCGCGCCAGTTCCTGCACGCCTTCGGTACCGCCCTCCGGCAGGAACGAGACCGGCACGTGCAAGGCCGGATCCGGCGCCAGCCCGGCCTCTTCCAGCGCCTGGCAATAGCCCTGGTGGCGCATGGCCGCTTCCGGCATCGCGGTGTCGCCCAGGAAGGCGATGCGGCGGCGCCCCTGTTGCAGCAGATGGCGCGTCGCCAGCAAGCCGCCCGCCACATTGTCGCCGCCCACCGTGCAATACAGTTGCTGCGGCAATTGCGCGCCCCACACGGCGATCGGCACCCCGCGCGCCGCCATCTGGTTCAACTGGTCATGGTGGCGCCACTGGCCAATCAGGATCACGCCGATCACGCGACCGGTATCGTAAGGCTGCGCGGCCGCATCGAGCTGGTCGGCATCGACCCGCGACAGCAGCATGTCGAAGCCCTGTTCCGTCAGCGCATCGGCCAGGCAGCCCAGCATGCCGAGGAAAAACGGGTCGGTCAGGTGCTGCCGCGTGTGCGCATCCGACACGGCGGGAATCACCACGCCAATCGTACGGTTTTGCTTCAGGCGCAGGTTCTGGGCGCCGATATTGATGGTGTACTTCAGCGAGCGCGCCAGTTCCATCACGCGGTCGCGGGTTTCCTGGTTGACCAGTTTGCTGCCACTGAGGGCGCGCGACACCGTGGACGTCGAGACACCGGCCAGGCGCGCGATATCGGCCATTTGCAGGCGGCGGTTGTCCGCGTTCGACAGGGGGGACGTTGCGGTGGACGTTGCGGCGGGCGGCGCAGCCGGATCGGGCTGCGCGGGCACTTTTTTCGGCATCAGCGGATTACGGGATAGGGGCGGGATTTATTGCGGGACCGTGTCGCGGAACGAGGGACGCTCGGACAATTTATCGTACAGGCGGGCCAGGTTCGGATGGTCGCCGCGCCAGTCGATTTCCGGGAAGCGGAAGGCCAGCCAGCCCACCGTGCAGCCGACAGCCACGTCGGCCAGCGAATAATGGTTGCCGGCGCAGTATGGCGACTCGCCCAGCTTGTCCGACAGGAACGCCAGGCCCTGACGGACCTTTTGCAGCTGGCGCTCGATCCACTCCTGGCTTTGCTGCGATTGCGGGCGCTGGGTGCGCTCCAGGCGCACCAGCACACCGGCGTCCAGCACGCCGTCGGCCACGGCTTCCCAGCATTTGATATCGGCACGCTCGCGGCCATTCGGCGGCAACAGCTTGCACACCGGGGTCAACGTATCGAGGTATTCCACCATGACGCGCGAATCGACCAGGGCGTGGCCATCTTCCATGATCAGGCACGGCACCTTACCCAGCGGATTCACGTCGTGAATGCGGGTGTCCGCTTGCCACACGTTTTCCAGCTCAAACTGGTAATCGAGCTTTTTTTCAGCCAGGACAACCCGGACTTTCCTTACGTAAGGACTGGCGAGAGAACCGATAAGTTTCATAGACGCTAACAAAAGGAGGTTAGGAAGCAGTATAGCATCGGGTTTGCAGCCCATCGACTATCACCGGCCGCCGGCAAGCGGGGACCGGGCAATGGTAAAATCCTGACTTCACGTGTTGTTTGCCTGTTTTTTCAGGCGCCGCCACCCCTTTACGGCATCGTTGTGGCGACAACGGTGCGGCGTGGTTTTCCCACCACGCCGCGCATCGGCCACATGCAGTATTCCCTTGCTTTACCCACTTTTAACTTAGCATCCGCTTCCCATGACCACTACGCCCTACTCCACCCTGTCGGCCCTGTCCCCGCTGGACGGCCGTTATGCATCGAAGACCGATAAACTGCGCCCGATCCTGTCGGAAGCCGGCTTCATGCACAACCGCGTGAAAGTTGAAATTTCTTGGTTGCAAGCCCTGTCGCACGCCGGCTTTGCTGAAATCAAGCCATTTTCGCCTGACGCGACCGCACTGCTGGACAAGCTGGCGTCGGACTTCTCGGAAGCCGATGCGGCCCGCATCAAGGAAATCGAAGCCGTCACCAACCACGACGTCAAAGCCGTCGAGTACTGGCTGAAGGAACAAGTGAAGGATGTGCCGGAACTGGTCGCGGCAAGCGAATTCATCCACTTCGCCTGCACCTCGGAAGACATCAACAACACGTCGCACGGCATGATGCTGAAAGCCGCCCGTGACGGCGTGATGCTGCCGTCGCTGCAGGCCGTGGTGGCCAAGCTGACCGAAATCGCCCACGTCAACGCGGAATTGCCGATGCTGTCGCGCACCCATGGCCAGACCGCCAGCCCGACCACCCTGGGCAAGGAATTCGCCAACGTGGTGGCCCGCCTGCAGCGCGCCATCAAGCGCATCGAACAAGTGGAAATCCTGGGCAAGATGAATGGCGCCGTGGGCAACTACAACGCCCACCTGTCCGCGTATCCATCGTTCGACTGGCCAACCTTCTCGAAGAACGTGATCGAACAGCGCCTGGGCCTGGTGTTCAACCCGTACACCATCCAGATCGAACCGCACGATTACATGGCCGAACTGTTCGACGCGTTTGCCCGCGTCAACACCATCTTGCTGGACTTGAACCGCGACATCTGGACCTATGTGTCGCTGGGCTACTTCAAGCAAAAGCTGAAGGCCGGTGAAATCGGTTCGTCCACCATGCCGCACAAGGTCAACCCGATCGACTTTGAAAACTCGGAAGGCAACCTGGGCCTGGCCAACGCCGTGCTGAAACACCTGTCGGAAAAACTGCCGGTGTCGCGCATGCAGCGCGACCTGACCGACTCCACCGTGCTGCGCAACATCGGCGTGGGCTTCGGCTACACCCTGCTGGCCTACGACAGCTGCCTGCGCGGCCTGAACAAGCTGGAAGTCAATCCGCAGCGCCTGGCCGCCGACCTGGACGCGAACTGGGAAGTGCTGGCCGAGCCGGTGCAAACCGTGATGCGCCGCTATGGCATTGAAAACCCGTACGAACAGTTGAAAGAACTGACCCGTGGCAAGGGCATCTCGAAAGATGCGCTGCAAGTGTTCATCAATGGCCTGGCGATCCCGCAAGAAGCCAAGGATGTGCTGCTGCAGATGACGCCGGCGAATTACATCGGTATCGCCGACAAGCTGGCCAAAGCCATCTAATCCATATTGAAGTTCCGACATGCAATATGCCGGAACTGCTGTAAAGTTTAGGGCGGATCAATGATCCGCCTTTTTGTTTTATCCCCGTTTAAGCGTCCCGTAATTCTTCCGTTCAGCAAAGTTCCCGTTTCTTTGTTATATTTTAGTCCTAACACGTACTAATTCGAAGGACCACCATGGAACGCTACACCAAGACCGCCATGCTGCTGCACTGGCTGGTAGCCATCCTGATCATCGCGGCTTTTTTGCTGGGCCTGACGATGGTCGATATCAAGGGCATCACCCCCACCAAGCTGAAGTACTACTCGTGGCATAAATGGCTGGGCGTGACCGTGCTGTTCCTGGCCGTGGTGCGTGCCTTGTGGCGCGCCAACCATACGCCGCCGCCGCACCCGGCGCACATGCCGGTATGGCAAAACAAGGCGGCCGATGCGGTCCACTACCTGCTGTATTTCTTTATCTTCGCCGTGCCCATTTCCGGCTACCTGTATTCGCTGGCGGCCGGCGTGCCCGTGGTCTACCTGGGGGTCTGGCACATGCCGGTATTGTTCGAAGGCACGCCGGAACTGAAAGCCTTCTTCAAGCCGGTCCACTACTGGCTGACCATGAGCATGGCGCTGTTTGTCATCGCCCACGCCGGCGCCGCGTTAAAACACCACTTCATTGACCGCGATGGCGTGCTCAAACGCATGCTGCCATAACCCGAATTTCGACCCATTTACCGGAGCTGATCAACATGAAACAACGCGTATTGCTGGCCTCGCTGCTGGGCCTGTCGCTGGCGGCCAGCGCGGCCGTCCTGAAAACCGATGCCGCGAAAAGCTCGGTGTCCGCCACCTTCAAGCAAATGAATGTGCCGGTCGAATCGAAGTTCAAGAAGCACAACATCGTCATCGATTACAACGACAAGTCGCCGGAAGCGTCAAAGGCCACGGTTGAAATCGACACGGCCAGCCTGGACCTGGGCGATGTGGACATGAACAAGGAAGTCGCGAAGAAGGAATGGTTTCATTCCGCCCAGTTCCCGAAAGCCACCTTCACGTCCACCTCGATCAAGAGCGCCGGCGCCGGCAAGCTGACCGTCACCGGCAAGCTGACCATCAAAGGCAAGGCCGCCGACGTGTCCTTCCCTTTGAGCGTGAAAGCCGACGGCAAGAACCAGGTATTCGATGGCGCGCTGCCGATCAAGCGCCTGGCCTTCAACATTGGTGAAGGCGAATGGAAAGACACCAGCATGGTGGCCGACGAGGTCACCATCAAGTTTCACGTCATTGCAGCGCAATAAGCGCAGCAGATTACGCAGTACAACACCCTCACACACGGAGACACCCGCATGAAAGCTAAAGTCCTGATCGCCGCCCTGATCGCCGCCACCGCAGGTTCGGCCTTCGCCGCCGACACCTACAACATCGATCCCAACCACACCTACCCAAGCTTCGAAGCGGACCACCTGGGTATTTCGGTATGGCGCGGCAAGTTCACCAAAACCTCCGGCAAGGTGACCGTGGACCGTGCCGCCAAGACGGGCACGCTGGACATCGTCATCGATGCGAAATCGATCGACTTTGGCCACGAAAAAATGAGCAATCACGCGCGCTCGCCGGAAATGTTCAACGTCGAAAAATTCCCTGAAGTGACGTACAAGAGCAAGTCGCTGAAATTCGACGGCGACAAGCTGGTCTCCGTGGAAGGCGACCTGACCCTGATGGGCGTGACCAAGCCGGTGACCCTGACCGTGAAATCGTTCAAGTGCATCCAGCATCCGATGCTGAAACGCGAAGTCTGCGGCGCCGACGTTGCCGCGGAATTCAAGCGCAGTGACTTTGGCCTGAACTACGGCCTGCCACGCTTCTCGCCGGAAGTGAAACTGGCGATCCAGGTGGAAGCCGTCAAGGCCGACTGATCGTACGCCCCTGTTGGCAAGGGCCGGCCGGAGATTCCAGCCGGCCCTTTGTACTTATGGGGTTTCGCGGTAAGGATCCCCCGGATTCGGGTTATTCACCCGGTCCCAAGCGGCGCGCGTTGCCGTCTTGGCCTGTTCCCAGTTCAGCCGCGAACGCTCCTTGGTGGTTTCCCAGTCATTGCGCAGACGCGCTTCCGCCGCATCCCAGTTGCCGCCATAACGGCCATGACTGTTGTAACCCAGCGCGTAAGCCGGACCATAATCGTCATAGTCATAACCCGGCACATAGTAATCTTCGCGCCGGAAGTGATCTTGCCAGTAGCGCTGTTCGTCGGCCGGATTGATGGCCGCCCCCACCCCCAGCCCCACCGCGCCGCCCGCCAGCGCGCCAATCGCCGCGCCTGCCGCCATGCCCACGGGACCGCCGGCCGCACCGATGGCCGCACCCGCCATGGCGCCGCCACCGCTACCGATGCCTTCCGCCATGTGATGGTCTTCCAGCTCATCGCCCGGCTTCGGATTGACCACTTCGGCCGCGCCTTTACCAGCCAGGCCGCCGGCAATCCCGCCAATCACGGCGCCGGCCGCCATCCCCACCGGTCCGGCCGGCGCGCCTGCCGCAATACCGGCCAGGGTTCCCGCCCCCGCACCGACACCGGTGCCCAGCACGTGTTCGCCCGCTTCCTCTTTCCAGCTATCGGCCAGGTAGGCCGCATCGGCTTCGGAACGGGCGTGTATGCCCATCACGATGCCGCCGTTTTTAATGCCCTCTTCATACAGCTGCGCGCGTTCTTCCGGAATACCGGCGCCCACCAGCGCCCCCAGCACGCCGCCCGTCAGGGCGCCCGCGCCCGCACCGGCAATCGCGGCAGCCACCGGCCCCGCCACCACCACACCGATGCCCGGCAACACCACCGTGGTGCCCACCGCGGCAATCGCCGCCAGTACCGCCCCCACCGCGCCGCCGATGCCGGCGCCTACACCGGCGCCTTCCGCCGCCATGCTGCCCAACTCCGTGTCGTCCTTGCTGAAATGGCGCTTGCGCGCCTCGTCCGACATCACCAGATTGACGTCGTCCTTGCCGTAGCCGCGCTGGGCGGCCCGGTGGTATGCGCGCTCGGCGCTGTCGCGGTCATGGAATAGGCCGGTGACCAGCCGGCTGCTGTCATAGTTACTCATCATTAGTCTCCCAAGATGGTTGTCATTGCAAGACTGTCACCTTACGGCCGCAATCCCCCCGCATCTGTGCGGGCACGCACACGGCCGCCTGGCGGCTCTGCCGTTTGAATTGCACAGGTGAAAAGCCGTATAAGGCAGATGGCGTCTGTTCGTTGGCGCACGGACGCACAACTGGTGACGCGAACACAATGGGTTCAAGGGCCATCCCACCCGGGCTGGTCCGTCGTCTATCGATAGGAGGGCATATGAGCTTCGTACTTTGGATCGTCATTGGCGGTATTCTCGGCTGGCTGGCCAGCATGGTGATGCGCACTGACGCACAACAGGGCATCTTCCTCAACATGATTGTCGGGATTGTCGGCGCCTTGCTGGGCGGCTGGCTGCTGACACCATTCTTTGGCGGCGGCACCATCAATGCCGATGATTTCAGCGCGGTGTCACTGATCGTGTCGTTCCTCGGCGCGCTCGTCTTGCTGGGCGTGGTCAACCTGATTTTCCGCGGCCGCCTGCGCTGACCCTGAAACATCCTTCCGGCCGGGCTGTCGTCCGGCCAACTCCCCTCCGCTCCTCCCCATGATGTGCAGTTTTACTCATTACTATTTCCGTCCGTAATTAAATAAACACCAATTCCAATTTCCATAAAATAATTAATATATTCAATCTGGTTTTTGATTTGTCATTCAGCCGACATTTAATTTGTCACCCTATTGACAATTCAGAAGTTTATTTAATTTAGATGGTTGACTTTCGGTTTTTCGGAGTCTAAAGTTCGGTCCGGGTATTGAGAAATATCCAATTTGATTGAATAATAAACCTTTCCACGAGAATTGAAATGAAGAAAATCTCCGCCATCAAGAAGCAGGAACTAAAAACCACCACCATGGCAATGTATCCGCTCTTTTGCAGTTGGCCATTTCCGCTGTAGCAAATAAAAATACCTGGTTATTTACATTTAATGACCGGCACACAAAGGGATGTTAGAAATATTAGTTAATAACGCTGTCTATTAAAAATCAATAAATAGCCTTCCACGCTTATTAATAATTCCAGGCATTGAGGAATCGAAATGCTGAATACCACCCACCTGTACCGCATCCGCCCAGTCCAGCAACTGGATGCGCCCGCGCTGGCCACCGCCGTGCGCACGTATGAACTGGACGCCAGTTTCGCCCACCACGGCGTCTGGGCCGGCGCCAGCAACCTGGTTGAACAGGCCTATCTTTATTACGCCGCTCAAGGCCGCCAGGATGTGCTGGATGAACACAATTACGCGCTGTATATGATGTTGCCGCAACACCGCGACGCTATCGGTTTGAAATATGCATGCCTGACCGACACGGCCAGCTTGGCGGAAAAAACCCGCAATTTCCCGCTCGACCGCGCCTACCGCCTCATCAATGGCGCGGTGGGATTGATCCGCGCCTGGAAAGCCGAAGCCGGCGCCGTCGAGCAATGGGCGCTGCTGGTGCGTAACTTCGATGCGGCCGGCCACCTGGCGTCGCGTTTCGTGACGGAACTGGCGCGCCGCCTCACCATCGGCAGCCACATCGTGGTGTGCATCGAATCACCCGCCGCGCCCGATCCGGCCGCGCCGCCACTGGCCGGATCGCACCTCGCCATGACGCCGGAAACCGGCTTCCTGCCGTTGAACCGCTTGACGCCGCAAGACGATGCGCCGGCGGTGGTGGAAGGCTTGACGTACCAGGATTTGTACGGCGCCGGCATGGCGGAGTGGCAGCGGCTGTACATCCCGCTGCTGCGCTATTACCGCAACCGTGGCGACGGCTTGAATACGGCCCGCGTGGCCATGCGCGCACTGTGCGTGCACAACCACTATGGCTTTTATCATGAAGCGGCGGGCTTTGCCGATACCGTGCTGCCATGGCTGGACCAGCTGGTGGGCGGCGATGAAGCGGCGCGTTGGGACTACATCGGCAATATCTTCCAGGCCCTGGTCACGACCGGCCACGAACAGCGGGCGCTGGAGATCGTGGAAAAACACGCGCTGCCATACCTGTCCCACAACGTGCTGAAAGCCAGGCTGCACTACCTGCTGTCGATGGTGCACTTGCGCTACCTGCCGGAACAAAGCGTGCCGCTGTCGCACATGCACCTCGAACAGGCGCTGCATTGCCTGCAACTGGCCGAAGGGGAGATCCCCGATGAACAGTTCGCGTTCCTCAATGTGTTCCTCAATAATGCCCTGGCGCTGGTGCGGATGCGCCAGGGCCGGCCGGACGAGGCGCTGGCGCTGTGCCAGCAAGGCTTCCAGCATTTGACGGACATGCTGGGCGACGATGCGCACCGGCTGCACCGTTCGGTACTGCTGTATAACGCGGCGCAAGTGCTGTCCGCGCTGGACCAGCACGACGATGCGCTGCACTATTACTACCGCGCCATGGAAATGGACCCGTACTACTCCGAGTACTACAACGAGAGCGGCAATATCCTTCAGCGGCTGGGCCGCTTTGATGAAGCGCTGGCCATGTACAGCCTGGCGGCGCGCTACAGCGCACCGTATCCGGAAGTGTATTTCAACAAGGGCGCATGCCATGCCCAGCTGGGACAATGGGACGCCGCCCTGGCGTGCCTGCGCACCAGCCTGGAACTCCAGCCACAACAGCCGGAAGCGCAACTGCTGCTGGGTGAAACGTTCGACATGCTGCAGCGTCCGGTTGATGCGCAGGCGGCCTACAGCGCCGTCATTGAACTGGATCCACTGCACGTGGCGGCGCGCGTCAACCGCGCCGTCAACCACTATGCGCATGGCGACCTGGCCGCCGCGCTTGCCGATATGGACCGCGTACTGGAACTGGAACCGATGGTGGCCAGCCACTATGCCAACCGCGCGGAAATCTACAAGGCGCTGCAATTGCGCGACATCACCGCCATGCGGCAATACCAGGAGGCAGCGTAATGAATACCCAACGTCCCGCCACGCAGCTGACGCGCCGCGCCCTGGTGCTGGTCGCCGCGCTGAGCGCCACCTTTATCGCCCTGATCCTGTTTATGGGCGGTTTCATCATGTACACCCAGGCCGTCGCCGTCGAAGCCCCGTCCAAGCCGCCGGCCAGTAATGTTGCAAATAAGAAAATTCAAGAGCGGCCGCTAAAACAGAGTTGACGTGGGGTTGACGTATACGTAAAGCGGGAGGATACTCACGCGCTGTGGCCCGATCCGGGCCACAGTCATATCCAACCCGCCAAGAGCCCGTAATGAAAAAAACCCTGATCGCGCTCGCGATTCTGAGCACCGCCAATGCCTATGCCGATGAAGGCATGTGGATGCCCCAGCAACTGCCGCAAGTCGCCAAACAATTGAAGGCCGCCGGCCTGAAGCTGGACCCGGCCACCCTGACCCAGCTGACCGCGTTCCCGATGAATGCCATCGTCAGCCTGGGCAATTGCTCGGCATCGTTTGTCTCGCCGCAAGGCCTGGTTGCCACCAACCACCATTGCGTGTACGACAGCGTCGCGCACAACTCCACCGCCGCCAACGATATCCTGACCAATGGTTTCCTGGCCAGGACGCTGGCGGAAGAGGTGCCGGCCAAGCCGGGCAGCCGCATCTACGTGACCAAGGACGTGTCGAACGTAACCACCAAGGTCATCACGCCGGACGTGGCGAAGCTCAACGGCAAGGCGCGCAGCGACGCGATTGAAAAGCACCAGAAAGCCCTGGTGGCCGAGTGCGAAAAAGATGAAGGCCACCGCTGCACGGTCGCCGCCTTCTACGGCAGCCTCGAGTACTACATGATCAAGCAGCTGGAAATCCGCGACGTGCGCCTGGTGCACGCGCCGCCAGCCGGCGTCGGCAAGTTCGGCGGCGATACGGACAACTGGATGTGGCCGCGCCACACCGGCGACTATGGCTTCTACCGCGCCTACGTCAGCAAGGATGGCAAGGCTGCCGACTACAACAAGGACAACGTTCCTTACCTGCCGAAGTCGCACCTGAAACTGGCCAAGGAAGGCGTCAAGGAAGGCGATTTCGTCATGGTGCTGGGCTACCCTGGCCGCACCAACCGCCACCGCCTGCCATCGGAAGTGGACTTCACGTTTGGCTGGAACTATCCGAGCTTCGTGAAAGCGTCGGGCGACGACCTGGCCATCATCGACCGCGAAACCAAGGGCGACCGCGACATGGCGCTGAAATACGCGGGCCGCGTCGCCAGCGTCAACAACTACTACAAGAACCGCCAGGGCATGCTGGATTCGTACGCGAACAGCGACTTCCTGGCCCGCAAGACCAAAGAACACGCGGACATGAAAGCCTGGGTCAACGCGGACGCCAAACGCAAGCAGGAATACGCGGCCGGCATCGACCAGGTGGAAGGCTTGATCGCCAAGCGCGACGCCGAAGTTAAACGCGACTTTGAACTGAGCAATGCCCAGCCACGCCTGCTGAACGCAGCGCGCCAGCTGTACCGCCTGGCCAATGAATCGCAAAAACCGAACGCCGAACGCAAAGCCGGCTACCAGGAACGCGACCTGCCGCGCATCAAGGCCAACATCGCCGCCATCTCGCGCAGCTACGACGCAAAAGTCGACCAGGCGCTGGTGCTGCACCACCTGGCCAAATATGCCGCGCAGCCAGCCGCCGAGCACAATGCCAACTGGGACGCCGCGGTCGGCGTGAAAGCCGGCATGGGCGCGGCGGAACTGAAAGCGGCGATGGACAAGCTGTACGCCGGCAGCAAGCTGGGCGACGCAGCCACCCGCGAAGCGTGGATTGGCAAGACCCCGGCCGACTTCAAGGCCAGCGACGATGCGTTCATCAAAGCCGCCGTCGCCATGTATGACGTGGCGATGAAGGAAGAAGCGCAAGAGGAAGAGCTGGCGGGCAACCTGCAGCAAGCCTATGCGACTTACATGAAAGCCAAGATTGCTTACATGACGTCCAAAGGCCAGGCTGTGTACCCTGACGCCAACAGCACCCTGCGCGTGACCTTCGGTAATATCGCCGGCCGCCCATGGGGCACCGCCGACGGCCTGGCATGGAATGCGTTCACCACCGTGAAAGGCATCACCGCGAAAGCCACCGGCGAAGGCGAGTTCAATGCGCCGAAAGCCCAGCTGGACGCCATCAAGAACAAGGACTTCGGCAAATACGTCGATCCGAAGCTGGGCACGGTGCCGGTCAACTTCCTGGCAACCCTGGACATCACGGGCGGCAACTCCGGTTCCGCCGCGCTGAACGCCAAGGGTGAATTCGTGGGCCTGGCCTTTGACGGCACCCTCGATTCCATCATTTCCGACTGGGACTTCAACAAGGCCAACACCCGCGACATCCAGGTCGACCTGCGCTACATGTTGTGGAACATGAAGCACATCGACAAGGCGGGCAACCTGCTGAAAGAAATGGGCGCGGAGTAATTTCGCAGGCCACGGCGCTGGCGTTCCGCTGCCGCTGTAGGGCGGTTTCGCGTCAGCGAAGCCGCCATTGCATGCAGCCCGACATTGTCCGCCACCGTGGCGGCGCATGCATGGTGGCTTCCGCTAGCGCGGAAACCACCCTACGCATTTACGATTCTCAAGCCAGCGATCCCCACCACAATCAGCGCAATCAACATCAGCCGCAACGGCGACGCGCTCTCCCCGAAATACACGATCCCCAGCGCCGCCACGCCGGCCGCGCCCAGTCCCGTAAACACGGCAAAGGCCGTCCCCACCGGTAACTGCTTGAGCGAGACCGTCAGCAAGACAATCGCCCCGTTGGCCAGCGCCAGCCCCAGCACACTGGGCCACAGGCGGGTCCAGCCCTGCGCGTATTTCAAAGCGATGGCCATGCCGACATCGGCGATGGCCGCCGCCAGCAGCAATAGCCAGGCCCCCATCACACGCGCTCCCCCACCGCGCAAGCCGCCACCCGCCTGGTTTGCGCCACGCCGCGCCGCACCGCATCGCGTGCGCCGATACGCGCCAGCCAGCTTGCCACGTGCGGATACTCGGCCATATCGATCCCCAGTTCCTGGTGCGACACCAGCCACGGCCACGTCGCGATGTCGGCAATCGAATATGCGCCGCCCGCCAGCCATGCATGCGTGGCGAGGCGCTGCTCATAGACGCCATACAGCCGCCGCACTTCGCGGTCATAGCGCTGCAAGGCCTGCGCGTTATCTTTCCCGCTTTCCTTGGCTGTATGGCGGAACCACCACAGTTGCCCCAGCATCGGCCCCACGCTGCCCACTTGCATGAACAGCCATTGCAGCACGTCGCTGCGCGCCGCGCCAGACGCTGGCAGCAAACGGCCCGCCTTGTCCGCCAGGTGGATCAGGATCGCGCCGGATTCAAACACCGCGCGCCCGTCATCGACCAGCAGCGGAATCTTGTGGTTCGGGCTCATCGCCGCAAATGCTTCCGTGTGCTGTTCGCCCGCATTCAGGTCGACCAGTTGCACCGTGTGCGGCAGTTCCAGTTCCTGCAAGGCGATGGTGGCTTTGTGGCCGTTGGGCGTATCGGCGGTGTACAGGGTCAGCATGGTGAAACTCCTTGTCGGTGAATGATAGAGCCCAGTATAGATTCGGCAAAAACGCATTAATATTCTGAATATCCTCAAAATAGTTATGCAAATATGCCGAACCAACCCGACCGCCTCGACTGGGAAGATTTACGCTATTTCGCGGCAGTCTGCGATGGCGGCAGCATCGCCGCGGCGGCGCGCGCGCTGGCCGTCAGCCACTCGACTGTCCTGCGCCGGCTGGACAGCCTGGAACGCACTCTGGGCGTGCGCCTGTTCGAACGCTTCCAGACCGGCTATGTGATGACGCCGGCCGGCGACACGCTGCGTGAAAAAATGGGACCGCTGGCGGAACAGGTGGCGGCCGCGCAGCGCGCCGTCGAAGGGCGCGACACGGCGCTGTCCGGCGAGATCCGCATCACCACCACCGATACCCTGGCGCGCTCGATGCTGTTGCCGGCGCTGGCCCGCTTCCGCCTGCTGCATCCGGACGTGCGGCTGCACCTGGTGGTCAACAATGCGTTTTTAAACTTGAACCGGCGCGAAACGGATATCGCGCTGCGCCCGTCGAATACGCCGCCCGAGACGCTGGTGGGCAAGCGCCTCGGCGCCATGCACAGCGCCATCTTTGGCGCCCCAAGCTACCTGAAAGCCGCGCGGAGCCGGGGCATCGCGCCGGACAACTGGGCCGCACATGACTGGGTCGGCCTTGACGATTCCCTGGCGCACCTGGCGCAGGCGCGCTGGCTGGCGGACAACGTGCCGGAACAGCGCATCGCCCTGCGCGCCGACAGTTTGCTGAACATGGTGGACGCCGTGCGTACAGGCATTGGCCTGGCGCCGCTGCTGCTGCACCTGGCCGGCAATGACCGCCACCTGCGCCAGCTGGCCCCACCCGATCCCGCCTTCGATACCGGACTATGGCTGCTGACGCACCGCGACCTGAAAGACACGGCCCGCATCCGCGCGCTGCTCGATTTCCTGTACGGCGAGTTGCGCACTTTTTTCACGCCTGAGGTACATTGACATCTTATTCCTTCAACAACAACCGGAGTCTGTGATGCCCAAGAAAATCGCTGTCCTGATTGGCAGCCTGCGCAAGGATTCGCTGAACCGCAAATTTGCCCAGGAATTGATCGCGCTGGCGCCCGCGTCGCTGGAATTCGAAGTGGCGGAAATTGGCGACCTGGCCTTGTATAACCAGGACCTCGACGATGCCGGCGCCGCGCCCGCGCCCTGGACCCGCTTCCGCGAACAGTTGGCCAAGGTGGACGGCGTGCTGTTTGTCTCGCCCGAATACAACCGTTCGATGCCCGCCACCATCAAGAATGCGATCGACGTCGGCTCGCGTCCGTGGGGCAAGAGCATCTGGAATGGCAAGGCCGCCGCGGTCTTCACGGCGTCGCCCGGCGGCGTGGGCGGCTTTGGCGCCAACCATGCGATCCGCCAGTCGCTGGTGGCCCTGAACGTGGCCACCATGCCGGCGCCGGAAGCCTACATCGGCAACGCGGCCAACCTGCTGGGCCCGGACGGCCGGGTTAATAATGACCAGACGCGCGAAGTGCTGGCCAAGTTTGTCAATGCGTTTGCCACCTGGGTGGACAAGAACGCCCCTGCCGCGTAATCAAACCCGGGCCGGCGCAATACGGGAAAGACGGAACCCCACCGCAAACCCCGCGCCGGCCAGGCCCCACACCAGCGCCGAGACGATTTCAAACATATTGCGCAATTCCGGGTGCGAAACCATCAGCGGCCACAAGACCAGCCCGCGCAACAGGCATACCGCCGCCATCCCACACAACATCAGGCGCAGCAACGGCAAACGCCGGATGCCGCCGGCGGCGGAAAACGCATAGGCGGCGCACAGCGCCATCAGCGCGGCGATCACTGCGGCGCTGATGGGCGCCAGCCAGGTCCCGTCGCGCGCCGAGGCGACGACGACGGGCGGCGCGCCAAACCAGGCATACCAGGCGGCCCCGCCCGCGATCGCCGCCACATGTATCAACGCCCCCAGCACGGCAATCCCGCCCGCCATTCGTACCCACACCACACCTGCCTGCTTCATGCGTCCTCCAAACAAAAATCACAGGCAGCGATAGTAAGCTGGGAATATAAATTTAACAATATTCACTTGAGTGCGATATCGCGCGGGTGCTAGCATGACGGGCTTACCGGAGTCCTGCCCATGCCTGTCCGTCCCTTGTTATCCGCGATCGCCTTGGCGGCGCTGCTTGCCGCCTGTGGCGGCGCCGATACCCCTGCCACCTCCGCAGACACCACGCGCGTGCGCCAGGGCCAGGCCATTGATACTGAAACAGCCTACTGGTTTTCGCCAGGCCTGCGCGCCAATTACACGGTGACTGCCGCCAATGGCATGCTGACCATCACGGACAATGTCGGCAGCATGCCGGTGCGCAGCGGCCCAGTGCCGAAACTTGTGAGGTTCGCCGATAGCCTGCTGGCGTTCGAACCGGATGGTGCGCCGGGCCAGGCATACCGTATTTACCAGGCAGCCTTCGACCGCAAGCCCGATGGCGCGGGCCTGGGCTACTGGATTAGCACCATGCGCAACGGCGCCAGCGTCTTCGAAGTGGCGGCAGCCTTTGTCGCGTCCGACGAATTCAAGACCCTGTATGGCGCAGCGCCGTCGAACCGCGCGATGGTGACGCAGTTTTACCGCAACGTCTTGCACCGGGCGCCGGACCAGGCCGGCCTGGATTACTGGGTCGACGTGCTCGACCGGGGCGCCGCCACGCCGGCCGCCGTGCTGGCCAGTTTCAGCGAAGGGCCGGAAAACAAGCAGCAGGTGGCGGACGCCATCGCCAACGGCATCGCTTACACCCCTTATCCCGGCATCGCTTATAGCCCGGACGATGCCTATCTCAGCGCAGGCGGAGAGCTGGACACGTGCCGCTGGTTTGACTGGAGCGCGGGCGGCGCGGCGGCCGGATGGAACAATGGCCTGACTTTGCAGACCAGCGCCACGGCCAGCCCGTCGCTGGGAAAAATCATTTCGCAGTTCAGCGTGCGCGATGACTTCACCGTGGAAATCAACGTCAATGTCGATGACGCGTTTGAACAGGCGATCCCGGGCAATGCGCAAAAATATGCGGGGTTCGGCGTGCAAGTGGATAACCACAATTACGCGCTGCTCAGCCTGGCGCGTGAAGGAACGCGGACCGTCATCAAGCCACTGGTGGCGCGCAACGGCGTGTTTGACAACCTGCCGGTGGCGGCCCTCTCTGGCCGCAGCGCGCGGTTGCGCATCGCCTCCATCGGCGGCACGCTGTCGTTCGGCTATTGGAACGCCGACAATACCGCACTGATCCCGCTGGGCGGCACGGCCAGGCTGGGCGACGGCGAATACCAAGTGACCATTAACGCCAACACTATCGGCGTGCAGCAGGCGTTCACAGCCACGTTTGGCAATTTCCAGGCCGGCAGCGGCAGCACCACCAGCTTCCGTCCCTACATCAAGGGACCGCTGGCCACGCGCAGCGGCTTCATGACCGGCGGCGTCATCGAAGGCTATCCGTACGATAAATTCCTGGGCGCGGACAACTGGGGTAATACCGACATGTACGCCGTGCTGGCCGCCAACGGCATGCAATGGCAGCGGGTGGCCGTCACCACGCAATCCATCGCCACGCTGCGCAATACGCCTGTCAGCAACTGGAAGTCGCTGCCATGGGATGGCAATTACTGGCAATCGCAGGAAGTCGTCGATGAAATGCTGCGGCTGGGGAAAAATCAGGGGCTCAATCCGCTGCTGGTGTTTTACTTCAGCGATATTGCCGCCAATTCCGGCAACCAGAACGCGCCTGCCGCATGGAAGGGCTTGTCGGTGGAAGAAACCGCCAACCGCCTGCGCCAGCATACCCACGACGTGGCGGCCGCCTACAAGGCCAAAGGCTACAACATTGCGGTCTATGAACTGGGCAATGAAATCGATTCCGGCATCCTGAATTTTACCGCCGGCGACCGCATTCCCTTGCCAGCCAGCGGCGATCCCGTGGGCGACCTGGCCTACATGCGCGACAAAGTGTGGTCGGTGGAAGCCACCCTGCTGAAAGCCGCTGCGGAAGGCGTGAAAAGCGTGAATCCCGACGCGAAATTCGTGCTGCACGCGGCCATGACAGGCGTGACGCCAAGCGACGTCTATGTCAAAGCGTTTTACAAGGCCATGAAGGACTTCGGCGTGCCCTACGACATTGCCGGCCTGTCGATTCCTTATCCGCAGGGACAATGGAATTTGCACCGCTACAGCCAGCAATGCTGGTTCCAGCGCCTGCAGGAAACCACTGACTACATTGCCCGCATCGGCAAGCAAAGCATGATCAGCGAAGCGTCATATGCCAGCAGCGCGGCCGGCACCGTCGCCGCGCCAATGGCGGGATTCCCGTATACGGAAGCGGGACAAGCCGAGTGGGTGCGCGAATACCTGCGCTTTGCCAACAATAATCCCAACATGGCAGGCTTCATGTATTTCTATCCGGACTGGTACGCGGGCCGCTCGCGCAACGACCCGGGCACGCTGGTACTGGACAGTTATGGCTTGTTCTATCCGGATAAAACCGCCAAGCCGGCGCTGAAGGCATTCAAATTACCGCTGGCTGCGCCGCAATAAGCAGCGGCACGGCATTCATCGCCGCTTCACCGCCACGATGCCATAGGCCGGATCTTCCGGCCGCAGCGCCACTTCCCGCATCACCCGGCTGCCGTCGCGTCCCGCCTCGACGGCAGCCAGCACCGGCGCCCCGCCGCGCCGCACGATCGCCAGATCGGCGCCGGGGAACCGCTGCGCCAAGCTGGCCAGCGCCGGGCCATCGGCTTCGCCGCCCGCATAAATGCGGTATGACGTCCCTTTGCCATCCGAGAAATCCATCATCACGCCCGGCACCGCCGCCAAATCCGGCTGGCCCGGTTGTTCTGGCTGGCCCGGCAAGGCGGCATCATGGTTCCCGGTCACGGCCGGCATCACTGTCAGGCGCACGGCGCCCGCGCCCAGCTTCAAGGTATAGGCCCCCCACATGCCCAGTACCTGGATCCGGCGCACACCCTGTCCCCGCACTTCCGTCGTGCACTGGCCGCCCGGCGTGGCCACCACGGCCACGGCGCGGTCCAGCCGCTGGCGCGCCAGCCAGGCCAGTTGCGCGGGGCCGCAGCCGCGCAACAGCACCAGGTCCACCGGCGGCACCTCCACCGCCCCGCCGTCGGGATCGACCAAGACCGTCATGCCCTTGAAACGCACCAGCGCGCGGCCGCCGTCGAAGCGGATCGCATCGCCGCCATCACGCTGCGGCTGCGCGGTATGCACCGTGGCGCCCGCCCCCTGCACTTTCGGCGCGATGGCCACCGTCGCCAGCGCCGACAGCAGCGCCGTGCAAATGCCGACTTTCAACCCGATATGCAACCGGTTCCGTTGCTTCATTTTCTGGTTCATTTGCCGCTTCATTTGCCACCTCCGCACGCAGACGCCGGGCGCACATGCACCCTGGCCGGAAATCCAGTGGAGCATGGCAATCCGGGCCGCCATATGAAGGAGCGCAAGCCCGGCGCAAAGCGCCTGAAAAAAGGCCGCCGCGCGGCATGGGGCGCGGCTGGCGCGCCACACCGGTGATACAATTCTTCCCCTGCGCCTACCCGGCCGATCCCGCAGTTTCCATCGACATATCCTCTGAGATCCAGACGCCATGCACCCAGAAATGCTCACGCCTTATGAAAAGGGCAACCGTAACCAGACCACCCTTTGGACCGAATGCATCGCCTTTTATGAAGAATTGGCGCGCCGTTTCCCGCAGGTGCTGCGCTTCGGCCAGATCGGCGTTTCCGATGGCGGGATTCCGATCCACCAGGGCGTGGTCAGCTTTGATGGCGTGTTCGACCGCGACGCCATCAAGCGCGCCGGCCGCACGGTGTTCTTCAACAATAACGGCATCCACCCGGGCGAACCGGAAGGCGTGGACGCCTGCATGGCCATGGTGCGCGACCTGTGCTTCGAACCGGAGCGCCTGGCGGCGCTGGGCGACACCGTGCTGCTGTTCGTGCCGGTCTATAACGTCGATGGTTGCCTGAACCGCGCCGATACCTCGCGCGTAAACCAGGATGGCCCGGAACAATTCGGTTTCCGTGGCAACAGCCGCCACCTGGACTTGAACCGCGACTTCATCAAGTGCGACAGCGTCAATGCGCAAGTGTTCAACCAGTTGATCACGGCCTGGGACCCGGACGTGATGGTCGATACCCACACGTCGAACGGCGCCGATTACACGTACACGATGACCCTGATCCACACCCAGGCTGACAAGCTTGGCGGCGGCCTCGGTCAATTCCTGCGCAACACCATGCTGCCGGCGATCTATAGCGACATGGACCGGCGCGGCTGGCCGACCTGCCCGTACGTCAATCCGATGACCGACGTGCCGGACGACGGCCTGGTGGAATTCCTCGAAGTGCCGCGCTTCTCGACCGGCTTCACGGCGCTGCACCACATCATCGGCTTCATGCCGGAAACCCACATGCTGAAACCCTTCGCGGACCGCTACGATTCGATGCGCGCGCTGGTGGAATCCGTGATGGCGTTCACCGTCGCCAATGGCGCGCACATCAGGCAGTTGCGCGCCGCCGCCAAAGCCGAAGGCCGCACCCGCGCCGAATGGCCCGTCATGTGGCAACTCGATGAAACCAATACGGCGACCTTCCGCTTCAAGGGCTATGCGGCCAAGCGCCACGCCAGCGTGATCGGCAATTACACGCGCCTGTCGTATGACCGCTCGCAGCCGTGGGAACGCGATATCAAGTACTACAACAGCTTCCCCGTCAGCGTGGCGGTGCGCGCCCCGAAAATGTACGTGGTGCCGCAGCAGTGGCGTGAAGTCATCGCGCGCCTGCAATGGAACGGCGTGCAAATGACGCGCGTCGAACAGGCCACCACCGTCGAGGCGCAGTACTACCACATCGCGTCCGTGACTTCGCGCCCGACCGCGTACGAAGGCCACATGTTCCACGATGACGTGCAGGTCGAAGCGCGCACCGGCGCGTTCGGGCTGGCGGTGGGCGACTACCTGGTGCCGCTGGACCAGGACAACGCCCGCTATGCGGTGGAAACCCTGGAACCGCAAGGCCACGACAGTTTCTTCCGCTGGGGCTTCTTCAACAGCGTGCTGGAAAAGAAGGAAGCGTTTTCCGATTACGTGTTCGAAGACCTGGCGCTGGAAATGCTGGAAACCGAACCGGAACTGCGTACGAAATTCGAGGCCTGGAAACAGGCCAACCCGGAACTGCTGGCCAACCAGGACGCGGTGCTGACCTTCATCTTCCACAACGGCAAACGCCATGCGGAACCTGAATGGCGCCGCTACCCGGTGCTGTCGGTGTTCTGACCTGCCAGTCTCTTTGAAATACGTAGGGCGGTAAGCCACAGGCTTGCCGCCGTGCGTGCTCTGCCGCGCTGCGTGATGCCGGCGCAACGCCGGCATGGCGGCTTTGCTGCGCAAAACCGCCCTACGGATTCATGGTTCCCACATGCATTACGCTTTAAATCCCCGCACCTTCTTCTACAGTCATTACTTCCACCTGGGCCTGCGCTTTGCCGCAGGCCTGATTGGCGTCACCCTGATCGCCTTGCCGCTGTCCGACATGAACACGGCAATGACGGTCTGCATCGGCGCGCTGTGCACGGCGCTGATGGACATGCCCAGTCCCCTGCGCCACAAATTCAATGAAATGCTGGCGTCGGTGCTGCTGTGCACGGGCGTGACCCTGGTCATCAGCCTGTGCGGGCCGTATCCGTGGCTGTTGATGCCGATGATGGTGGCGGTCAGCTTCTTTGCCTGCATGATGGTGGTGTACGGTAAAAAGTCGATGCCGCTGCAACTGGCGGCGCTGTTCATCATGACCATGTCGATGGAGCACACGATGACGGCGCGCCAGGCGCTCGGCCATACCGGCTTGTTCCTGCTGGGCAGCGTCGCCTATCTCGGCTATGCGATGGCGCTGGCCTGGCTGCTGCGCCACCGCATCAAGCAGCAGGTGCTGGCCGAGGCGCTGTTCGAGCTGGCCGCCTACATCGACATCAAGGCGGATTTCTACGACACGCGCTTCAACCTGACGGAACAGTTCAACCGCCTGGTGCGCCACCAGAGCGTGCTGGCCGACCGCCAGCAGGCGTCGCGCGATCTGATCCTGCGCGCCCACCAGAACCGCAAGGACGCGATCGTGGTGCAAATCCACGTGTGCATGCTGGACTTGTATGAACTGGTGTTATCGACCCATACGGATTACGCGCTGCTGCGCGCCCACCTGGCCGATTCGCCGGTGCTGAAAGCACTGCACGACCTGGCGTATAAAGCGGCGCGCGATATCGAATCGGTCGGCTATGCCGTCACGCGCAAGCAGGCGTCCACGCAGGCGATCGATTACAGCGCCGAACTCGATACCCTGGAGCGCCACATTGCGCAATTGCAGCAGCAGGTGGCGGCGGGCGTTCCGGCGCAGGAAGCGCTGGCCGTGCTGCGCGCGCAGCGCAACAAGATCCGCGCCCTGATCCGCGCCATCGGCGAATTGCACGTGGCCAGTCAAAAGGCTTACGACGGCACGCCGTTCTGGGTCGACGCCGACATGCAGCCGTTCCTGTCGCAGCAAAAATATGAATTGCAGCTGATGTGGTCGCACCTGCGGCGCGATTCGCCGGTGTTCCGCTTTGCGCTGCGCGTGGCGCTGGCCATCAGCACAGGGCTGGCCGTGGCGGAGTGGCTACCCTATGCGGCGCACAGTTACTGGATCGTGCTGACCATCGTCATCATCCTGAAACCGTCGTTTGCCATCACCAAACAGCGCCGTGCCGACCGTATCGTCGGCACCGTGATCGGTTGTGTGATCACGGCGCTGGTGCTGAAGTTTTTCCCGTACACGCCGGTCATCATCGGTGTGCTGATCCTGGCCACCGTGGCCACGCCGACTTTCCTGTATGTGCGCTACCGCTACGCGGCGATTTCCGTGTCGGTGATGATCCTGCTGCAAATGTACCTGGTCGCTCCCGGCAATACGAATCTCGTGATGGAACGGCTGGTCGATACGTTTATCGGCGCGGCGGTCGCCACGCTGTTCAGCTTTGTGCTGCCGAACTGGGAATTCCAGTCGCTGCCGCGCCTGGTGCGGCAAGTGCTGGAAGCGAATTTGCGCTACATGGAATCAAGCTTTGAACTGTTGCAGGGCAAGTGCCGCAACGATTTCCGCTACCGCATCGACCGCAAGCACCTGATGGACAGCCTGGCCGCGCTGTCCGCCGCGATGGTGCGCATGCTCGATGAACCGGCCAGCAAGCAGCGCGCGGCGGAAGACATCAATTTGTTCGTGGTGCAGAATTACCTGCTGGTGGCGCACGTGGCGGCGCTGCGCGCGATCCTGCGCCGCCACGTCAACGATATTCCGGCAAGTCCCGTCAATGCGCTGCTGGAGCACAGCCATGCGCAAGTCTGCAAACCGCTGGCGCGCGCCCTGGCGCAAACGCTGGCACAGCAAGACGCCAGCGTTGCCACCAAGCAGGATGCACCGGCACCGGAAATCCACGGCGACGCGGTGGCCTGGTCCGGCTGGCCGCTGGTGCAGCGGCGCATCCGCCTGCTGCAGGCCGATGCGGAAAAAATCATCGTGCACAGCGAGGCGATCCGCCGCAACGCCACGGTCTAGGCAACGCGCGGCAGGCTGATTCGGGATTCACTTGGCGTACTGGTTCAGGACGGCGGCAACACTGCCATCCTGCACCAGCGCATCGATGGCATGCTCGGCCTGGGCGAACGGGATTTTCGAGCGCAGTGAAAACGCGCACTGCGTCATCACCGTCGCATACACGACTTCCTTGCGCAGCGGCAGCGACGGTTCCTGGCGCATGCGGTATTCATACGCGGTCTGGTCGATCGTCGCATAGTGCATGCGGCCCACGAGCAGCTTGCGGAGATTGAGTTCCGTGCTGGGCGCATCTTCGCGCGCAAAATGCTTGCCCAGCGCACGCTCGAGTTCCGGATAGCGGTAGCCGATCACGGTGCCGATCGGCTTGTCGGCCAACTCGCCCAGTGATTTCACGACCGGCGCTTCCTTGCGCGCCACGATGACCGCGTTGGACGTAATGAACGGCTTGCTCCAGTTATAGCGGCCATCGATCCATACCGGCACCACATAGCACAGCGCATCGGCGCCGCCGGCGGACAGTACTTCGCTGACCCGCTTGCTGGGCACGCTGACATACACGGCGCGCCGCTCCATGCGCCGCGCAATCAAATCGCCCAGGTCTTTCAGCACGCCATCGACCAGCATGCCGTCGCGGAATTGCGCCATCGGCATGGTGTGGTTGGTGGGGGCGATGAAGACGATGTCTTGCTGCTGCGCGATGACGGCGCCGTGCGCCAGGGCGCAGAGGGTCAGCAAGGCGGACGGGATGGGTTTCATGGATGGGCCGTAGGGTGATTTCAGTATAGCTGAGCATTCCCACGCTGGCACCGGTTCGCTGCGGTCATGCCACGGCAATGACACGCCGGCGACACACCGCAGCAACAGCGGGTATCATGGCAGCCGGTCTTTGTTTCGCTGTCATCCGATGTCATCTTGCCAAAGCTGCGGCGCCTGCTGCGCCAATTTCCGTGTTTCGTTTTACTGGGCCGAGTCCGACGACCATCCGGGCGGCTCGGTGCCGGCCCGCCTGGTGATTCCCGTTACGCCGCACCACGTGGCGATGCGCGGCACCGAGCGCAAGCCGGTGCGCTGCATTGCGCTGCAGGGGGAAGTCGGGACGTCGGTGGGATGTTCGATTTACCTGCAGCGCTCCTCGACCTGCCGCGAATTCACGGAAGGCACGCCGGAATGCGACAAGGCGCGTGCGGCGCACGGATTGCCCGCGCTGGCCGCCGTCGAAGAAGGGTGAACCGCTTTCACCTCACGCGTGACACACGCGGTTACGCCCCGTTTCCTTGGCCTTGTACAGCAACTCATCGGCCTTTTGCAGCATGGCTTCCGCCGTGCCCGCCGCGTAATCGGCATACACGCCCATGCTCATCGTGACCTTCAGGTTTGGATGCACTTCGTGCCACGGGTGCGCTTCAATCATGGCGCGCAACTTGTCACACAGCACGGCTGCCTGGCCGGCGTCGGTGTCCGGCAGCGCCAGCACGAATTCTTCACCGCCATAACGCGCCACCAGGTCGGACAGGCGCACGTGCTGGCGCAGGATCGCGCCGACGTGGCGCAACACCACGTCGCCCGTCGCATGCGAGAAGTTATCGTTGATCTTCTTGAAGAAATCGATATCGCCAATGACCAGGCTGATCGGACGCTTGTGGCGCACGGCCTGGTGGTACAAGGTATTGGCCTGTTCATCGAAGTGGCGGCGGTTGTACAGGCTGGTCAGCGCATCGCGGATGCTCAGCTCTTTCAGCTGTTCGGCCTGTTCCAGGATGGTCTGGTGCGACGCTTTTAATTCTTCATGGCTGCGCGCCAGCTGTTCACTCATTTCATTGAAGGCGCCGGCCAGCGCCGCCACTTCATCCTTGCCGTCCACCGGCACTTGCTGGCGCAGCGCGCCGCCCTGCATGGCGCGCACCGCGCCCGTCAGTTTGCTCAGGCGGCTGCTGAGGCCACCGGCCAGCAGCAAGCCCAGGCCCAGCGCCAGCGCGGCCGCCGCACCGGCGCCGGCCAGCAGCGATGACTGCATCGCGTCGAGGAATTCCTGTTCCTGCTTGCTGGGGGTGATGACGCCCTCGGTCGAGACGTAGGCGACGGTTTCGCCTTTGACGACAATCGGGCGCGCCTTGGCGCGCGCCTCGTCGGCCAGCACGGAGCCGGGGCCATATAGTCCGGCGCCCAGCAGCACCGTGTAATGCTTGTCGGCCAGCACGAAGCGGAATGGCGGCGGGCCGCCGGGACGACCATCGCGGTCGCGCGGACGGGGGCCACGCTCGCCGTCGCCTTCCGCGCGCGGCGGGAAAGGAGAACCATCCAGCGCACGGCGCAGGTCGTCGCGGCTGCCGCCAGGGCGGCGGTCATCGGCGTGGCGCTCATCGGTACCACTGTCGTCGTTGTGGCCGTCACTGGCCGATGCTGGTGTGCTGGTTGCGGCGGCGGATGCGGCTGGGCCGTATCCGGCGCGGTACACCTGCGCTGGCGGCAGCGCACCCTGGACCTGCGGCGGGCGCTCGCCGTCGCGTGGACGGCCTTCCGGCGGCCCGTCACCGGGGCGGGGACGCATGCCGTCGCGCGGCGGCGGGCGCGAACCGTCGGCGGGCGGCCGCATGCCATCCCGTGGCGGTGAACGCATGCCGTCGTGTGGAGGCCATGGCTGACCGTCCGGTGGCGGCGGGCGCATGCCATCGCGCGGTGCGCGCCCCTCGTCGGCGCCGCCGGCACGAGGCTGGCCCGACTGGCCGTCAGGCTGTCGCGGTGCGCCATAGGCCGGTGGGCGCTGGCGCTCAGGTTGCCCGTCCGGTTGAGCACCATGTGGCTGGACACCACCCTGGCGTGGCGCACCATACGCTGGCGGCCGGGCACCATCCTGCGCTGGCTGGCGTGCATCGCCTGGCTGTTCCGGACGGAGGCGTCCATCCGGGCCCCGTTCCGGCCCCGGCTGTTCAGGCCGGCCATCCTGTCCGAGCCGCCGCTCTGGCGGACGGCGTTCGTCAGGACCGGGCCGGCCATCTTCGCCGGGGCCACCCCGGTGTGACTTCTGGTCGATACCCGGCGGCATGCGTTCCAGCATGTCACTGGCGCGTTCGCCCTGTGGTGGCGCCTCGGCCGTTTCCTTGCGCTGCACAAACCGGTCGAACGATTCGGTCGAGATGGCGGTTTCCCAGTCACCGTATTCGGTGAGGTAAGCCGTCATGTAGTGGTGGAAATGGTCCGCCGCCTGGTGATTGCGGATGCTATCGAACTTGGAATGCACGCTGTATGAAGTCAGGCCGCCCACCATGGCGACGGCCGCCAGTCCGGTAACAAACAGCGCCAGCATCAGCTTGATGCGCAAAGACATTGCAGCTCCCCTGATTTACTTGCTTATAAGTATCAATGATACCTGAGTGCCGGTTTGTTAATCACAGGGGGCCGAATCTCACAACAAGATATTCACATTTCAAATCGCCTGCATCACAAATGAAAAGTTCAATTATTTCTCGCCAGTCCATATACTTCAACGCAGCAACTCATTGAAAGGATGCACATCATGGAACTGTTCGCCATCATCACCACCGTTATCGGCGCCGCCGCCGTCGCTGCCCGCCTGTGCCTGCTGCCGGTACTGGATTGCTCGCTGGAAGAATTCGAAGCGCTGTCCCGCAAATAAAAAACCCGGCGCGCGGCCGGGTTTCATGGGGACGTACCAGGCTTAGACGCCTTGTGGCGCCGCCCCGCCATTGCGGTTCATGTTGGAATTGCGCATGCCATACAGGAAGTACATGGCCACGGCGGCCACCATCCAGATCGCGAAGATGCGGAAGGTGGTGGCCGACAGGTCGCGCATGATGTACAGGCAGGCGAAGATCGACAGGCACGGAATCAGGTAAGGACCGAACGGGACGCGGAAGCCCAGGCGGCCGCTGGTATCCCCCGTCAGCCGGTCTTTGCGGCGCAGCACCGGCACCGCCATCGACACCACCATGAACGCGGTCAGCGTACCCATGCTGACCATGTCCCACAGGAAGGTCGCATCGACCAGGCCCGCCACCAGCCCCACCACCACGCTGACGATCACCGTGTTGGCCACCGGCGCGGCCGTGCGCGGATTGACGCGCTTGAACGCTTTCGGGATCAGGCCATCCTTGGCAATCGCGTACAGGATGCGGGTCTGGCCGTAAATCGTCACCAGGGTCACGCTGAACACGGAAATCACTGCGCCCGCCGACAGCACCAGCGCCGGCCACGTTTTACCGGTCACATTCGACAGGATCACGGCCAGCCCGGCTTCCTGACCCGCGAACTTGGCGGCAGGCTGCGCGCCCAGCGCGGCCACGGCCACCAGCAAATAAAACACCGTCACGATGCCCAGCGCGGCCAGGATCCCGATCGGCACATTGCGTTTCGGGTCTTTGACTTCCTCACCCGCGGTGGCCACCGTGTCAAGGCCGATGAACGAGAAGAACACGGTGCCGGCGGCCGCCGTCACACCAGCCATGCCGCCCACGCTCTTGGCGCTGACTTCCGTGAAGAACGGGTGGAAGTTATTGATGTCGAACCCCGTGAAGGCGACCGCCACGAAGAAAATCAGGATCGCCAGCTTGACCAGCACCATCAAGGCATTGGTGGTGGCCGATTCCTTGGCGCCGCGCGCCAGCAGGAAGCAGCACAGCGCCACCAGGATCATCGGCGGCAAGTTGAAATGGCCCGCATGCCATTCCACCCCGTTCGGGCCGGACACGATCATGGGCTTGTGCAGCGCCGCCGGTATCTGCCAGCCGAAGGCATTGGTCAGGAAATTGTTCAGGTAATCGGACCAGCCAATGGCCGTGGCGCTGGCCGCCAGTCCGTATTCCAGCAGCAGGCAGGCCGCCATGATAAAGGCCAGGAATTCGCCGACGGTGGCGTAAGCAAACGAATACGACGAACCGGAAGCGGGAATGCGGAACGCCAGTTCGGCATAGCACAGCGCGGTCAAGCCGGCGGTAATCGCGGCCATCAGGAACGACAGGATCACGGCCGGGCCGGCCTTGGGAACTGCTTCAACCATCGTAAAGAAGATACCGGTGCCGATCGTGGCGCCCACGCCGATCATGGTCAGCGGGAACAGGCCGATCGAGCGTGCCAGGCCGGTCGAAGCGTGCGCATCGCCGTGGTCGGCTGCGGGCGGCTTGGTACGGGTCAATTTCTGGACCAGGGTTTGATTCACAGGCGATTCCTTGTATAGGTAGAGCTGCCGCGCCGGTTGTGCCGCCGCGTCCTGCTGCGATTCTCAGAAAACTAGCGATTATAGGGCTACACCGGTTGCCCCCACGAGCATTATTTGTACAAGAAGGCAACTGTGTTGCGGACTGTGGCAGTTACACATACTTACTTTTGATACAGCTCACGGGCTAGCTTTGCGTTATTGCAAAACGATAATCTTGAGGCTCGTACAAAACCAAGGAAAACAAGGAGCCCAGGATGGCCATCATCAAGAAAATCCCAACCGTCAGCAACCGTGTGCCTGCCATGGCCGCCATGGCAACAGGTTCCGTGATTATTCTGTGTGTGGCCGCGACCGCAGCCATCCTGGGCTGGATGCCTGCGCACCAGCAGCGCGCCAACGCGCTGCCGCCGGTGTCGTCGGCGCCGGAAGCCGTCGACAGCGCGCTGCGCAAAGTGTCGCTGCCGGCCGCACCGGCCGCCAAGCAGCACGCGCCGCGCACACTGCAGACAGCGTCCGCGACGTAACCCCACCCGCCCCTTTCCCCGACGCCCCGTGGTTCACGCCACGGGGCGTTTTTTTGTCCGCCATTTATCAATTTGTTTTACCTATGAGACGGTGATTTTTATTTGAAACAGAAGTTGGGCTGAAACAGATTCTCAACTATATTTCATAGCCATGAACAACACGCCTGAACAAGACGATAACGGCGCCGATAAATACACGGTGCCTGGCCTGGAACGCGGCTTGCGCCTGCTGTGCGAATTCAGCCGCCATGAACGCAGCCTGTCCGCGCCGGAACTGGCCAGGCGCCTAGACGTGCCCCGTTCCACGGTATTCCGCCTGCTGGCGACCTTGGAACGCATGGGCTTTGTCGAGCGCAACGAAGGTGGCCGTGACTACAAGCTGGGCATGGCGGTGCTGCGGCTCGGCTTTGAATACCTGGCGTCGCTGGAGTTGACGGAAATCGGCCGCCCCTTGCTGGAACGCCTGCGCGAAGAGATCCAGTATTCCACCTGCCTGGTGGTGCGAGACCACCGCTCCATCGTGTACGTGGCCAAGGCCACCATGCCGGAGCCCTTCGTCAGCGCGGTCAATGTCGGCACCCGCCTGCCGGCACACGCCACGGTACTGGGCCGTGTCCTGCTGCAAGACATGAGCTTGCCGCAGTTGCGCGAACTCTATCCGGAAGAGCAACTGAAAGTGTATTCGGACAGCACGCCGAAGACGGTGCGGGACTTGTTCGCTCTGCTGCAGGCCGACCGCGAGCGCGGCTATGTGCAGGAGGAAGGCTTCCTGGAACGGGGGATCTGCACCGTGGCCGCGCCGGTGCGCGACCACAGTGGCCACATCGTCGCCGCGCTGGGCATCACGATTCCCGCACCGCGCATTGCCGCCAACGAGCTCGATTACATGGTGGCGCAGGTGTGCATGTCGGCCGCCGAACTGTCCCGCCTGCTGGACCATGCGCCGCCCCCTCAACCCGCCGTCACCGCGTAAGGAGCCACCATGCTGCATGTATCGATGATCGGTTGCGGCGCCATCGGCGCCGGCGTGATGGCGCTGCTGAAAAGCGATCCGGAAGTCGTGTTCGACCTCGTGATCGTGCCGAAGGCCGCACTGGAAACGGCCGGCGCCACCGTGCGCCAGTTGGCGCCGCACGCCAGGGTCGGCGTGGGTCTGAATGGATCGCGTCCGGACTTGCTGATCGAGTGCGCGGGCCACCGGGCAATTGAAGAACACATTATTCCCGCACTGGCATCCGGTATTCCATGCATGGTGGTGTCGGTCGGCGCGCTGTCCGAGCCCGGCCTGGCGGACAAGCTGGAGCTGGCCGCGCGGCGCGGCAAGACGCAGGTGCAATTGCTGTCCGGCGCGATCGGCGCCATCGATGCGCTGGCGGCCGCCCGCATCGGCGGCCTCGACTCCGTCGCCTACACGGGCAGCAAACCGCCCGCCGCCTGGAAAGGCACGCCTGCGGAACAGCAGGTGGACCTGGACCAGCTGGAACAGGCGGCCGTGATCTTTGAAGGCACGGCGCGCGAAGCGGCGCGCCTGTATCCAAAGAACGCCAATGTGGCGGCCACCCTGTCGCTGGCGGGCCTGGGCCTGGACCGCACGCAAGTGCGCTTGCTGGCCGATCCCGCCGTGACGGAAAACGTGCACCACGTGGCGGCGGCCGGCGCATTCGGCGACTTTGAATTGACGATGCGCGGCAAGCCGCTGCCGGCCAACCCGAAAACCTCGGCGCTGACCGTGTACAGCGTGGTGCGCGCCCTGAACAACCGCGCGCACGCGCTATCAATCTAAGCGGCGGAGGGCAAGGATGGAAGAAATACGCATCGCCACATGGTCGGAATTCATGGCGCTGACGGACACGCTCGATGCCTGGGCCTTCCGTGGCCAGCAGGATGCGCGCTGGCCGCTGCTGACCTCCCTGTCGCGCTACCTGCAAGCGTACATTCCCAATCAAGCCCTGTGGCGCGCCCGCGAAGAGCGTGCCATCCGCATTTTCCGGCGCAAGGCGCACAACTACCTCGGCGACATGCCGGGACTCGACAACATCCTGCGCTGTCTCGCACTGATGCAACACCATGGCGCCCCGACCCGGCTGCTGGACTTCACCAAGTCACCTTATGTGGCGGCGTTCTTTGCGCTGCAATCGGCCACCTGCGATGCGGCCGTCTATGCGCTCAATACTCCGAAGCTGTGGGTGGCGTCACCGGACGGTCCGCCCGGCATGGGCCGCGACCAGATCGACCCGCGCGTGCCGGGCAACTTTGAACAACTGTATCTGTCCAATGCCAACGCGATTATCTGGACCGGCGAGCCGGAGGAAATGGACCGGCGGCTGGTGGCGCAAGCCGGTACGCTGGTGGTGCCGGGCATGCTGGACAAGCCGCTCGATGAAATCCTGGGTTTTTATGGCGACAGCGGCGTGCTACTGAAGAAAATTGTGTTGCCGCTGGCGATGCGCTCGGAAGCCATGCGGGCGCTGTACCGGATGAATATCACGATGGCGACCTTGTTTCCCGATCTGGATGGGTTGGCGCGGTCGATTGGGTTGGAGCTGGAGATGACGTGGCCGGCGGGGGAAGGGGATACCAGTCGCCCACCGCATGCAGTTTAGTGGTACGCTAAAATGCACCAATAGTATGAATTTCGATCCACACCGGAGATCTGCCATGGGAACCGTGCGCAAGACCATCACATTGACTGATCAGCAAGACAACTGGATCAAAGCCCAGATTGACGCTGGCCACTACACCAACGACAGCGAGTACATCCGTGATCTTATCCGCCGTGAGCAGGAGCGCGGCGCGGAGATCGAAGCGATCCGCGCCGCACTAATAGAAGGAGAAGCCAGCGGGGAGCCACAGCCCTTCGATGTGAACGCGTTCAAGCAGCGCATGCGAGCAGCGCGTGGCTGAATATCGGCTCTCCCCGGCTGCAGAATTTGATCTGGAGACGATCTGGGAATACACGCTCAAACAATGGGACGAGCAACAGGCAAGCCGTTAGCTCAACAATTTGAAATTCATTAGGTTCAATGGTTGCTCGAAGCGTATTGAAACCGATAAACAATGCCGCCATCCCCATGATTAATGAAGCGCGCAGGTGGGGGGCGATGTTCCCTGGATCAGGCGTACTTGCCGAGGTAATCAAGCTTCCCGATCTTGACACCCTGCGCCCGCAAAATGTCGTACGCCGTGGTCACGTGGAAGTAAAAGTTCGGCAGCACAAACGTCAACAGATAATCCTGCCCGGTAAACGTCTGGCTGAACGGTCCAAACGTCAGCGTGATTTCACGCTCCTCGCTGCCCGCAAACTGCTTGTCGTTGACGCTCTTGAGGAAGGCCACCGTGTTGGCGATCCGTTCCTGCAACTGCTGGAACGAAGCTTCGTCATCGTCGAATTTGGGGGCGTCAATGCCGCACAGGCGGGCGACGCAGAATTTAGCGGTGTCGCTGACGCGCTGGATTTGCGCGGTCAGGGGCATCATGTCTTCGGCCAGACGGGCGCCCAGTAAAACGTCCGGCACGATGCCGTGGGCCGCAGCGTGTTCCTCGCCTTTGGCCAGCACTGCGGACAGCACATTCAGTGCGCGCAGGAAGGCGGGAACGGAAACCTGGAACATGGTCAGGGACATGATGGGAACTCCAGAGGTTGGCGTGTCCTTATCTTACACCGCTCAGCTGAGAGTGAAGCACTGGGCAGTCCCCTCCCACATCCTGTCTGGCTAACTGTCTGCAAACCTTGTCTTTTTTTGTCTGATTCCTCCCCCTATTGAACCTTTTTCAAAAACACAGGTCAAAAGGAGCTGGATCAGACAGAAAAAGACAGGAGGCCAGAATGTTTACCAGACTGACCGTGGAGATACCCCACACCCTGCTCCTCGAATTACTGGAGCATTTGAAAACCCGTCGTGACCAGTGCAATGTTGATCGGGCCACGGTGGACGCGCTGCGGTGCTGGCTGCTGGCGCAGACCGGCAAGGCACCAGTAGAACCCGGCGTTCGCGGCTACCAGTGGAAAATGCTGTTCCTGCCCGAAGGCACCTGCCTGCGCCCGTGGAGCTATGGCGAACACAATTATGCTCGCGTGGTCGGCGATGAAATCATCTGTGATGGACGCTCCGTCACGCCCAACCAGTTCGCACGCTCACTGGCCCGCACTGAACGCAATGCATGGCGCGACTTATACATTAAACGGCCGGAAGATAAAAACTGGCAAATTGCCAGCCGTCTGCGCAAACAATTACTGGCAGAAGCAGCAAACAACAAGCTTAATGGCGTGCCATTGGCTGCTGCCAGAAAGACCGCAGACAGCCAGGCATCTGCGAAAACGGCGGAGCCCCGCTGTACCGGCCCCGCCAGCACCGCGCAGGCAATAGGGGCCTGCGCGCGGGACTTGTTACGACACCCGCACCACCATCAGCGCCGCCCGCAACCCGATCCGCACATCCGGATTCGGGAACACCACCAGTTCTTCCGGATGTTCAACCCGGTACACCGTATCGCCATCGCGGGCGATTTCGTCGCCCTGTTTCAGCGGCGTGAAGTTCCACGTCTCGCGGCCGAAGGCCATCGTGAACGCATCGCTCAATTTGATGACCTGGCGCGCCGTGTTGTACACATTCGGCTGACGTGCATCGCCCTGCGCCGCCTTGCCGCGCAACAGCGCATCGAGCGCCCGCGACGCATCGTCAAACTGTTCCAGGTTGTTCTGGCCCAAGGTGCCGATGCGGCCCAGTTCCACCGTGGTGCCGGCCGCGCCGTGGTGCTCCGCCGAGTAATAGCTGTAGGTACCCACCGACTTCGGATTCATGATGACGGCGCCCACACCGGCCTTCCCCAGCCAGGAAATCAGCCGGGTGCGGGCTTTATCCTCGATCAGTTCCGGCACGATGGCAAACGCCGGATAGTGCGACGGGCGGATCGCCGTGTGCAAATCCAGGTGCCAGCGCTGCGGACCGGCGTTGACGAAGAAATCATCCGTCACCGCGATCATTTCATCGGCCCGCGCCGCTTCCGCCGTACCGGCCAGGGTACCGCGCTCGGTGCGGAACATGCGGTTCAAGTCCGCATCGATGAAGCGCTTGCCGGCACGGATCGCGCCGATATTGCCGACGCAAAGCATCAAATCCACTTTCAGCGCCTGCGGTTCGCGCGACAGCGCGTCCAGCAGGTAAGCCAGGATTTCAATCGGGCCGGTTTCATCGCCATGCACGCCCACCGACACCAGCACCGCGGGGCGCTGGTGGCCGGAATCGCTGTGGATCGTCAGCACGCCATCGGCGGGCTGCGACACATCGAACCCGGCATGGGAAAAACGCTGCGCGACCGCGTTGAAGTCGGCGGTCGCGAAGGCCCGGACGCACTCAGGTAACTGAGCGTCCAGGCCTTCCGGCAGTCGTTGCGGTTGCTGCATATCTTGCTGTACTGCCGTCATACTTTACGCCGCCATAGGAATGCCGTTCACCGCTTCAGACAGCGCCCACACATCCAGCATCGCCTGTTCCAGATCGGTCGATTGCGCGTAGCCCGACAAGCCCAGCGTGTTGGTCACCAGTTCCACCGCCTCGCCGGCATCGTGGCCGTTGGTCGCGCGGCTCAGCACTTGCGTCAACAGGCGCTGCTGGGTACGGCGCAGCGCTTGCTGTGCATAGCTGCGCAGCTGCTCTTGCGAGCGGGTGTGCGCCGGCAGTTTCAGGCCGCGTTCCAAGGTATCGATGCCGGCCTGGCTGCGCAGGGCCATGCCCACTTGCAGGAAGGCTGGCAAATCCATGCCTTGCGGACGTTTCACCGACAGCGCGGCGAACACGAATGCCGCCACGCCTTCGATCGCATCGACGGCTTTCCACGATTGCACGAATTGCGCGCGCAGGCCTGGCGCGGCGGCGTCGGCATCCGACTCCACTTTGGCCGTCATCGATTGCAGCATGGCCGGATCGGCGAACAAACGGGTCAGTTCGGCCAGGCCGGCGCCCGGGTTGTTGGCATGACGCAGCTGGTCGCTTGGCACCGACAGCACGCCTTGCATCACGGCGCGCAGCATGGCGCGGGTGCGGGCATCAACCTTGGTTGCCACGGCGCGCGGCACGTTCAGCGCGTCCGCATCCAGCGTATCGAACACCGGCGCCAGGTTCAGCGCAGTCCATGCCTGCGCCCACGCCAGGATCACGTCGGTTTCATCGACGTTATGTTCGGCAGCCAGTTCACGCAGCATCAGCGGGCCGCAGCGGTTCACTACTTCGTTGGCCAGCATGGTCGACAGGATCGCGTTCGACAGCGGGTGCGCCAGCGGTTTGCGGGTGGCCACCAGTTGCGCCGGGAAGTAGGGACGCAACACGGATTCCGCCCAGCTTTCATCGGTCAGCGGCAAGGCCAGCAACAGGCGCTTGTAGCGGTTCTTCACGTTGGCGATCACCACCGCCAGTTCCGGCGTGGTCAGGCCACGGCCATCGGCCTTGCGGCGCGCCAGTTCCGCCACGGAAGGCAACTGTTCCAGTTCGCGCGACAGCGCGCCCTCTTCTTCCAGGCTGGCGATCAGCGCGGCGTAGCCATCCTGCACGGCGGCATCAAACTGCGCCTGCTGTTCGCGCACCAGCAAACGGGTTTGCTGGGTGTTGTCGCGCAAGACCAGGCGTTCCACTTCCATGGTCATGTCGTTCAACAGCAGGTTACGGTCGGTTTCCGACAGCTGGCCGGCGTTCATTTCCACGTCCAGCCACATCTTGCAGTTCACTTCGTGGTCGGAGCAATCCACACCGGCCGAGTTGTCGATCGCATCGGTGAAGATGCGGCCGCCGGCCAGGGCGAATTCGATACGGCCAGCCTGGGTCGCGCCCAGGTTGCCACCTTCGGACACCACCTTGCAGCGCAGTTCATTGCCGCTGACACGGATATTGTCGTTGGCGCGGTCTTTCACCTGGGCGTGGGTTTCGCTCGATGCCTTGATGTAGGTACCGATACCGCCGTTGTAGAACAAGTCCACCGGCGCCAGCAGGATGCGGTGCATCAGTTCTTCCGGCGTCAGCGCGGTTTCTTCGATATCGAGCGCGGCGCGGATTTCCGGCGACAGTTCGATCGAACGCGCATTGCGCGGGAATACACCGCCACCTTGCGAGATCAGATCCTTGTTGTAGTCTTCCCACGACGAGCGTGGCAGCGCGAACATGCGCTGGCGTTCAGCGAACGACACGGCGGTGTCCGGATTCGGGTCCAGGAAGATGTGGCGATGGTCGAACGCTGCCAGCAGCTTGATCTGGTTGGACAGCAGCACGCCGTTGCCAAACACGTCGCCCGACATGTCGCCCACGCCCACCACGGTGAATGGCGTGGTGTTCATGTCGTGGTCCATCTCGTAGAAGTGGCGCTTCACGGCTTCGAACGCGCCCTTGGCGGTAATGCCCATCTTCTTGTGGTCATAGCCATTCGAACCACCCGATGCGAACGCGTCGCCCAGCCAGAAGCCGCGCTTGACGGCGATGCTGTTGGCGATGTCGGAGAAGGTTGCGGTGCCCTTGTCGGCCGCCACCACCAGGTACGGGTCGTTGCCGTCGTAGCAGATGGTGTCCTGTGGCGACACGATATCGCCCAGCACGCGGTTGTCGGTCACTTCCAGCAGGCTGGCAATGAACAGGCGGTACACGGCTTCGCCTTCGGCCGCCACCACTTCACGGGTCGCGTCTTTCGGCATCATCTTGCACACGAAACCGCCCTTCGCGCCGGCCGGCACGATCACGGCGTTTTTCACCATCTGCGCTTTCACCAGGCCCAGCACTTCGGTGCGGTAGTCTTCCATGCGGTCCGACCAGCGCAAGCCGCCACGGGCGACCGGGCCGCCGCGCAGGTGCACGCCTTCGAAGCGGCGCGAGAACACGTAGATTTCGCGGAACGGACGCGGTTCCGGCACCAGCGCCAGGTTGCTGGTGTCGAACTTGAAGATGATCTTGTCGCCCTGCTGGTCGTTCTGGTAGTAGTTGGTGCGCAGGGTGGCGTTGATCAGGTCAACGTACGCTGCGGCGATTTCTTCGGTATCGGCGTGATTCAGTTTGCCCAGGCCGGCCTTGATTTCCGCCAGCTTGTCTTTCGCGGCGGCGCGGGTGGCTTCATCGTTGGCTGGGTTGAAGCGCTGTTCGAACGCATCGACCAGCGACTTCACCAGGGCCGGCTGCTTGCGCAGGGTTTCCGCCACATAGCGCACCTGGAAGCGGGCGCCGGCCTGGCGCCAATAGCTCATGTACGCGCGCACCAGCTGCACCTGGCGGGTCGACAGGCCACCTTCGATCACCAGGCCATTCAGGCGGCCATCTTCAGCCTCGTTGTTGAACAGCGACGTGACCAGGTCTTGCACCACTTCGGCCACACCAGGCTGCGCCAGTTTGGCGGCGCTGGCGGCGTCCACCAGCAGGCTGGTGACGAAATGGCGCTTGCCATCGGCCATCGCGATCGAATACGTATGTTCGCGGTCGATGGCGACGCCGGCATTGTGCAGCGCCGGCAGGATGGTCGACAGCGATTGCACTTTTTCCACCGAATACATGCGGATGGTGGTGGCAGGGCTTTCCGCGGTGCCCAGTTCCACGCGAGCGGATACATGGGAAACTTCGCGATGACCCTCGGCTTGCGCCAGCAGCACGCCCAGGTCGTGGTACGCCACGGCCGGCGCGGTGGCGGCAACATAATCCACCGGCAAGGTGGCGCACAGCTTGCGCAGCGACGAGCGCTTGCCTTCATCGGCTTCAGCGTCGGACAGCGTGGAGAACGTGTTGTGCCAGCCATCGAGCACCGACAGCAGCGGACGCTGGATATCGCTTTCCAGGTCCAGCGGGTAGCGGGCCGCGTGCGCGATCAGGTAGACGCGGGCCAGCGGGCCATCGGCCACCAGGGTTTGCGTCGACACGTGGGTCGCGCCCGAGCTTTGCTGCAGGGCCTTGGCCAGTGCGTGGGCCACGCTGGCCGAGTAGCGTTCGCGCGGCAGATACACCAGCACGTTCAGGTGGCGGGCGTAGACGTCGCGGCGGGCGAAGACTTTGGTGCGCGGCTGCTTGTACAGCGACACGACTGCGCCGCACACGTCGGCCAGCCATTGCGGCTCCGCTTCCATGGCTTCAGGACGCGGCAGCGATTCCAGGATTTCAACGAATTTCTCTGCGCGGAAGCCTTCCTTGCGCACACCGGCGATTTGCAGCACTTGTGCAATGCGGCCGCGGGCGAATGGCATGCGCGCCAGCGGCGTGATCGATGCCGCACGGGTGAACAGGCCGACGAAGCAATGTTCGCCCAGGATCGCGCCTTGCGCATCCGTGTGGCGCACGCCGATGAAGTCCAGCGCCTGGTCGCGGTGCAGGGTGCCTTCGACGTCGGCTTTGACGATCGACAGCGAGTGCGCGCGCTTGGACAGCGTGTCGAAATCGCCAGGGATATTGGCCAGGCAGGTGCCATACACCGGATGCGCGGTATCCTGCAGCACGCCGATACGGGATGGGACGTCGCGCTCCAGTTCACGCACGCCTGGAATCACTTTGTAGTAGGCGTAGCCGAACGGTTCGAAACCTTCGGTCTTGGCCCAGTCCAGGAAGGCGGCAACTTCCTTGCCTTCGTCGCCGTTCGCGGCGGCCGCTTCAGCGCCTACTTTATCGAACAGGTTTTGCATCGCCACCAGGTCGCGGCGCACGACAGCGGCGTCGCTTGCCACCATCTCGATGCGCGACACCAGCGCGCCCAGAGCGCTGCCTGGCAAGTCTTCCGACAACAATACCAGCACATACGATTCCGCCTTGCCTTCGCCGCCCACGCTGGTCGCCACGCCATCGGCGGTACGGGTCACCGGCAACACGGCATTGAGCACGCCATTGGCGGTCAAACGCTGCTTGCGCAATGCCATCACGATGGAGTCGACCAGGTAAGGCATGTCATCGTTCAGGATCAGCAATGCGGTAGCCATGCCGCCACGGCCATCCGCGTAGCGCAATTTGGCGACTTCGCAACCGGCCGCTTCGCGCTTGGCTGCCTGGGTGAAGCCTTCCCACAGCACGGGAACCAGGCTGTCGGGCGCAACGCCGGACAGGTCTTCTTCATCGATCGCGGCGAGCCAGGCGCCGATCAGTGCGGAAACTTGGCCGCTGTCGGCACTCTTGTTCGCATTGATCAGGTCCAGCGTCTGCTTGCGCAAATCTTGTGGCATTTGTGTCATCGTTGCTTCTCCAATACGTTGTAGGTATTACTGCAGGCCCGGATTAGCTTGTGGCTGGGCCGGCGGTGAATGCTGGTGCGGCGCGGGGGATCACCCCGCAGCCATATTAGGTGTCGAATTCTGCTTCTAAAACGGCTTTAAGGCAACCAAAACCCATCTCACACGTAGGGCGGTTTCCGCCTTGGCGGAAGCCGCCATGCATACGGCGCGGTAACGCATGGCGGCGTTGCTAGCGCAAAACCGCCCTACGGTCCGCGGCGGTTCATCTTAAAACTCGTACAGGCCCGGCAATCCCAAAATCCGGCTCAAGTCTTCCAGCGCGGCGTGCACTTCCAGCGCCAGTTGCGGATCGGCCAGGTCGGATGGCTCCAGGCGGTCGCGGTAATGTTTCTCGACCCAGGCCACCAGGGTCTGGTACAGGGCTTCCGTCATCACGACGCCCTGGTGCATGGCGTTGGCTTCCTCATCCGTCAGCGCCACACGCAGGCGCAGGCACGCCGGGCCGCCGCCATTGCGCATCGACTGGCGCAGGTCGAAATGGATCAGTTCATCGACCGGGCCGCCGGACGCCACCATGGCTTTCAGGTAGCGGTCGACCGCGCCGATTTCCTCGCATTCGTGCGGGATCACCAGCGCCATCTTGCCGTCGGCTTTCGACAGCAGCTGGCTGTTGAACAGGTAGCTCGATACCGCGTCCTGCACCGACACTTCGGCGGTCGGCACGCGGATCGCCTGCAGTTGCGCGCCCACGCCTTCCATCGCGGCTTTCAGGCGCGCCAGGCCGGCCGCTTCGTCGGCGAATGCCTGTTCATGGTGGAACAGCACATTGCCATTACCGACCGCGATCACGTCGTTGTGGAACACGCCCTGGTCGATCACGTCCGGGTTTTGCTGGAGGTAGACGGTGCGCTCGCCAACCAGGCCATGCAGGCGGGCCACCGCTTGCGATGCTTCCAGGGTCTGGCGCGCGGGATAGCGGGTTGGCGCCGGGGCCGATGCGTCAAACTCCACGCGGCCATACACGAACAATTCCACGCCTTCCTTACCGTGCGCGGCGCACAAACGGGTGTGGTTCGCGGCGCCTTCATCGCCAAACGCCGGGGTGCCTGGCAGTGCGTCATGCACGGCGAAGTAGCGTTTGTCGTGGAAGATGGCGCGCAGCGCGCGCGCCGATTGCGGGTGTTCGAACGCGCGGTGCAGCTTGTTGTTCAGGTTCGCCGCGGTGAAGTGCACGCGGCCATCGCCGGTGTCGGCCGACGGGCTGACGGTGGCGGCATTCGCGGTCCACATTGGCGAGGCTGAATAGGCGCAGGCCAGGATCACCGGGGATTCTTTATAGGCCTTGGCGATGATGTCGGCATCGCTGCCGGTGAAACCCAGGCTGCGCAGCAAACGGAAATTCGGACGGTCTTGCGGCGGCAGCAACGCCTGCGCAAAACCGCGCTGCGCCAGCGCGCGCATCTTCGCCAGCCCTTGCAGGGCCGCCTGTTTCGGGTTCGACGCGCTCTTGACGTTGTTGAACGAGGCGACGTTGCCGAACGACAGGCCGGCGTAGTTGTGGGACGGGCCTACCAGGCCATCGAAGTTGTATTCGCGTGCTGGGCGCATGGTTTTTTTCCTCTGCTTTAGAACGTCATGCCTGGCGACAGTTTGGCCGGCATTTCAAGGGTGCTGTTTTCGATCGATGCGACCGGGTAGGCGCAGTAATCGGCGGCGTAATACGCGCTTGGACGGTGGTTGCCGGACTTGCCGGTGCCGCCGAATGGCGCGCTGGACGCCGCGCCCGTGGTCGGACGGTTCCAGTTGACGATCCCGGCGCGGGCCAGCACCTGGTATTTCTTCCACAGCGCTTCATCTTCCGACAGCAGGCCGGACGCCAGGCCGTAGCCGGTATTGTTGGCGGCCTTGATGGCGGCGTCGAAGTCTTTCACGCGGATCACTTGCAACAGCGGGCCAAACCATTCCTCGTCCGGGATGCCAACCGCGCTGGTGGTATCGACGATACCGGCCGAGACGAAGCCCGTGCCTTCCTGCAGCAATTTCATTTCCAGCAGCATCTTGCCGCCCTTGGCGACCATGTCTTGCTGCGCCTGCACCAGGCGCTTGGCGATCGCCGCCGACACGACAGGGCCCATGAAGGGCTGCGGTTCCGCGTCGGATGGGCCCACCACCAGTTTCGAAGCCACCTCGATCATGCGGGCAATGAACGCATCGCCTGCGGCGCCCTCTTGCACGATCATGCGGCGCGCGCAGGTGCAGCGCTGGCCGGCCGAAATGAAGGCCGACGAAATCGCCATGAAGACGGCGGCGTCGACGTTTTTCACGTCCCACACCACCAGCGGGTTATTGCCGCCCATTTCCAGCGCCAGCAGCTTGCCGGTCTGGCCCGCGAACTGGCGGTGCAGCGCGGCGCCGGTCTGGCTGCTGCCAGTGAACAGGACGCCGTCGATTTCCGTATTCTGGCCCAACGCGATACCGGTATCGCGGCCGCCGTTGACCAGGTTGACGACACCGGCGGGAATGCCCGCTTTTTCCCACAGCTGCACGGTTTTCACGGCGGTGCGCGGCGCGTATTCGCTCGGTTTGAACACGATGGTGTTACCGGCGATCAGGGCCGGAACGATATGGCCGTTCGGCAGGTGGCCAGGGAAGTTATAAGGGCCGAACACGCCGAACACGCCATGCGGACGGTGGCGCAGCACGGCGTCGCCGTCGGCGATCTTGTTGCGCGATTCACCGGTGCGGGTGTTGTACGACTGGATCGAGATATCGACCTTGTTGGCCATGGTCGTCACCTCGGTGCGCGCTTCCCACAGTGGCTTGCCCACTTCCTCGGCAATCAGGCGCGCCAGTTCTTCCGCTTCTTCCTTCAGCAAGTCACGGAAACGCGTCACGATGGCGATACGGTCTTCCAGCGACGTCAATGCCCAGCCTTCGAAGGCGGCGCGCGCCGCACTTGCGGCTGCGGCCACATCTTCAGCGGTGGCCTCACGGCTGGACCAGGTCTGGCGGCCATTGGATGGATCGACGGTAACCAGTTCGGCGCCGTGGCCCGCTTGCCATTGACCGTTAATGAAGTTCGAAAGGGATGTGGTAACTGCGTCAGACATTATTCTTCCTCGCGTTGAGAGTCAGGGTACGCACCGTGCTGCCGGGTTTGCAGCGCAGCACTTGCTGTTCTTCCGTGGACAGGTCGATATGCCCATTCACGGTGGCGGCTTCCGACAGGATCATGCGGAAGTCGCGCAAATCGGTATTCGACACCAGGGTCGGTTCCAGTTCAGGGGCGCAGGCGTGCGCCATATCGGTATCCGGATCGACCACGGCCAGCACGCTGTCGCGCACCGCGCGCAATTCGGAGACGCGGCCTTGCAGCACCGGGCCCGCGTCAAAGATATCGACGTAGCCTTCGTAGTGCATGCCTTCCTGCTCCAGCAGGCGGCGCGCCGGCGCGGTGGACTTGTGCACCGCACCCACCACGTCCTGCGCTTCCTGCGGCAGGTAAGCGACATACAAGGGCTGGCGCGGCATCAGCTCGGCGATGAACGATTTCTTGCCGACAGCGGTCAGCGCATCGACGTCATCGAATTCCATCTTGAAGAAGTGGCGGCCCAGGCCTTCGTAGAATGGCGAGCGGCCATTCTCATCCTGGTAGCCACGCATTTCCGCAATCATCTTTTGCGTGAACAAATGCTGGAATTGCGAGATGAACAGGAAGCGGCATTTCGACAGCAGCTTGCCGTTGTTGCCCTTGCGGTAATCCGGCGCCAGGAACAGCGAGCACAGTTCCGAGCTGCCCGTCAGGTCATTCGACAGGTACAGGGTTTCCATGCGCGTAAACACTTTCAGTTCACGGCTGGAGTGCACCAGGGTACCGATGCGGTAGTTGTAAAACGGTTCTTCCAGGCCCACGGCAGCCTTGATCGCGCACACGCCCGCGATGCGCTGGCTGTCCGTGTCTTCCATGACGAACATGTAATCGCGCTTTTCCGGCGCGATGGTTTCCGCAAATGAAGCGCAGGCGATTGCCACACGGTCGCCCAGCATCTTCATGTCGGGCTTCAGGGTGGTCATGCCCGAGCCCACCTGGGTCGCCATCGTGTACAGGGCGTCCAGGTCGTGCTCTTGAATGGCGCGTACTACCAGCATAACGGTCTCTCTTCAGTTTCTCGGTTTTACTTCAGATGCGGACGCAGATCACATCGTCGCCTTCGGCGACCTGCAGCACATCGAGCACTTCCTGCGGCAGCGCGATACTGATGCCGCCTTCGATCGATGGCACGGACACGATCACGGCGCGGAACTGCTGGCCCGCGTTGGCCGCCACCGCGTATTGCACCACCGGCTCGCCGGCGCGCGACGGACGGTACAGCACGGCGCGGCACTGCATCGATTGGGTAATCGTACGCAGCGCATGCTTGTGCGCCTGCAGGATCGGGCCGCCATCGAAAATATCGATGTAGTCATCGGCTTCGAAACCTTCGGACGTCAGCAGGCCGAACGCCAGTTCGCCCGATGGATGGATCTGGCCCATGACGGCTTGCGCCTCGCCCGGCAACAGCGGCACGTACACCGGGTAATGCGGCATCAGTTCGACGATCGCGGTGCGGTTACGGGCGCCGCCGATGGTGCCTTCGGCATCGAGGAAATCCATCTGGAAGAATTTGCGGCCCAGCGCATCCCAGAACGGAGAACCGCCGTTGTCGTCCGTGACCCCGGCCAGCGGCACGAAAAAGCGGTCGGAAAAACGCTGCGGCGCCAGCGCGGCAAACATCAGACGGGCACGCGACAGCAGCGCGGCTTCCGGGCGGTTTTGCACGCGCTCGTCCACATAAAAACTGGACAATTGCGAATACGACGTCAGTTCCGAGCACAGGGTCAGCGCATGGATGCTGTGGCTGATGCCCAGGTCGCGCGACACTTGCTGGATGACGTCATTACGGAACGAGAAATAGGTGCCATTGGAACCGGCTGCGGCGTGGATCGTGGCGGTGCCGACCAGCGACTGGTCAGCCAGTGCTTCCAGCACGAACAGGTACGATTCTTCGCTGGGAATATCGACCTGGGCGCCGAACGACGCGATCGAGGCTTCGACCGCTTGCACGATTTTTTCGCGCGTCTTCGGCAAGGTATGAACACCCGGCATGCTTACCGCAGCCAGCTTTTCCAGCGCCGCGATATCCGCAAGTTCTACCGGACGGACTACATACATGAGAACTCCTTTGTTGTTATCTTACGGACAGGCCGGGTTGTAGTGGCGGGCATGGCGGCTTCAGCGTTGCGGAAACCGCCCTACGGTTCATGGTCCGGCCCCCGCCAAAAAATCGGGGACGTCAACTCCGTAGGGCGGCTTTTACAAAGCCGCCAAGCTCCGCCTGCGGCTTAAGCAGCCGCCTTGAGCCCATCCAGCGCCAAGCGCAAGATGCGGCCCGCCTCATCGATCTGCGCATCGGTCACGATCAGCGCCGGCGCGAAACGCACCACGTCGGTACCGGCGATCAGCATCATCAGGCCCTGTGCTTCAGCGGCTTTCTGGATGTCTTTCGACTTGCCTTTCCACGCATCGGCCACGACCACGCCTTGCAGCAGGCCGGCGCCGCGCACGGACAACAGGATTTCCGGATAGTCCTTGCACAGACCGTTCAGCATCGCCACCAGCTTGGCGGCGGCTTCGTTAACGCGCGCCAGGAAGGCTGGCTGGTTGATGGTATCGACCACGGCCAGCGCCACGGTCGCGGCCAGCGGGTTGCCGCCGTAGGTGGTGCCATGGCTGCCCACGTTCAGGGTGGCTGCCAGTTCATTGGTGGTCAGCATCGCGCCGATCGGGTAGCCGTTGCCCAGCGCCTTGGCCGAAGTCAGGACGTCCGGGGTCACGCCGTAGCCCTGGTAGGCGAACAGGTGGCCGGTACGGCCCATGCCGCATTGCACTTCGTCGAAGATCAGCACGGCGCCGGTCTTGTCGCACAGGTCGCGCAACTCTTGCAGGAATTCCTTGTTGCCCGGTACCACGCCGCCTTCGCCTTGCACCGGCTCGACGATCACCGCGCACACATCATCGGTAATGGCGGCGCGCGCCGCTTCGATGTTGTTGTACTCGATGTGGTTGATCGCTGGCGGCAGCGGCTCGAAACCTTCGGTGTACTTGGCCTGGCCGCCGACGGAGACGGTGAACAGGGTACGGCCGTGGAACGACGAGAAGCACGACACGATACGCGACTTGTGCGCGCCGAACTTGGTGTGGGCGTGCTTGCGCGCCAGTTTCAGGGCGGCTTCGTTGGCTTCCGCGCCGGAGTTGCAGAAGAAAGCGCGGTCGGCGAAGGTGGCTTCGGTCAGCGCCAGCGCCAGGCGCAGCACCGGCTCGTTGGTGTAGCCGTTACCCAGGTGCCACAGGGTGTTGGCTTGCTTGGTCAGGGCTTCCACCAGCACCGGGTTGCAGTGGCCCAGCGAGGCCACGGCGATACCGGACGTGAAGTCCAGGTAATGCTTGCCGTTCTGATCCCACAGGTCCAGGCCCGAAGCACGCACCGGCACCATCGCGGCTGGCGCGTAGGTCGGGACGATCACATCATCAAAAGTCTGCCGGGTGACAGGGCGGGTGGTTACAGAAGAGTCAAGCTTTGCATTCATGGCATTCCCCAAAAGTAGAGATACGGTCCCCATAGCGACGAGGTGTGGTATCCCATTATAAAAAGCGGGATGCTAAAACTCTTTTGCGGATGCGACAAGGTTTTTCATTTTTCAGAAGGTATGCAAAATCCCCGCTTGCAAGCCCTTGATATCTCCCCCCGGCAGCGGCGAGCGCACTTGCGCGCCGGGCGATACAACCGCCGCCCCGCTGAGGAAAAAACTGTTACGCAAGGCTTGCTGCTCCAGCCGCGACAGCGTGCCGTACAAGGTGGTCCTTGTTGACAAAAAATAACGCCCCATCAGGCCCAGTTGTGAGGCATCGCCGTGGCCGGCGCCGCCGGCCCGGTCGCGCAAGCCGGTCCAGCCAATACTGAGCGAGGCTTGCGGACGGAAGCGGTATTGCGCCGAGACCTGGGCAATGCGCGTATCGATCCGGTTAACCAAGGCGCCATCGGTGCGGCGCTCCGCCCCGGCGGAACCATAGACGGTCCAGGCGCCGTTGATCCGGTACGACGCGCCCACGGTGGTGCGTTTGGCGCTTGCATTCAGGGCCGCCGTCCGTACCGCCTGCCAGTTGGCGCCTATATATAAGTCGCCCTGGCTGTATTCCGCGCCGAGGTGCGTATTGCGGTTGGCGGCCCGTTCATCGAGCGGCGCGGCGCCGCCGGTGGCGCCACGGGCCAGCAGCACCTGCACTTTGACGCCATACACTTCGGAAAACAGGCCGATCGCGTTGTCGGCGCGCGGCGGCGCGCCCACCAAATTGTTCCAGCCGGAGGCCTGGGTGCCGCTGGTAAAGGCATCGTATTTGCCGTTCATGATGAATTGCGGCGTGTTTTGCCGGCCCAGGCGGATTTCCCCCATGGTCCCGGCCAACCCGACCCACGCCTGCCGGTTGGCCAGGCGGTTGCCATCGGGCGCGGTGCCGTCGTCGCCATTGAGGCCAATCTCGAGCGTGAAGTTCGCGCTGGTCCCGCCGCCCAGGTCTTCCCTGCCCCGGAAACCCAGGCGGCTGGCCAGCAGGCTGCTGGTATCCATGCGCGTCACGGCGGGCGCGCCATCGGCATGGATGCTGGTGACGAAGGTATCGAGGACGCCATACACGGCGACATTGCTCTGGGAGTAAGCAACGTCGCAGCAGAGCAGCAACAGCGAGGCCAGTACGGGGGGATGGCTGGAATGACGCATGATGCACTCTCTCCTTTTTTATTATCTACCCTGTCAGCTTGCGCTGCCGCTCTTCCCTCGGTGTATTGCCAAACAGCGCGCCAAACGCGGTGGAGAAATGCGAGCCCGATGAAAACCCGCACATCAGTCCCACCTGCACGATCGAGTGATTGGTTTCCAGCAGCAGCTGGCGTGCCCGCTGCAGGCGCAATTCCAGGTAATACCGTGATGGCAGGCTGCCGAGATATTGCTTGAACAAGCGTTCCAGCTGGCGCCGCGACAAGCTCACCAGCCCGGCAATGTCATCGGTGGACAACGGTTCTTCGATATTCGCTTCCATCAGGGTCACCGCTTCCGACAACTTCGGCTGCAGCGCCCCAAAGCGTGCCTGCAAGGCCACCCGCTGCCGTTCTTCCGGCCCGCGCACCTTGTCGATGCACAGCGCTTCCTTGATTTCCGCCTGGACGTTGGCGCCATACAGCGCGTCCACCAGGGTCAGGGCGAAGTCCGCGCTGGCGCCGCCGCCACAGCAGCTCAAATGCGGACCATCGAGTTCATACAGGTTGGGCGCGAGGATGGCGCCCTGGTCGATTTCTTCCGCGTCGCCATACAAATTCCACGGCAGCGCGATGCGCACGCCGCCCATCAGGCCGGCCTGCGCCAGCCACAGCACGCCCGCACCGACGCCGCCCCAGAAAGGCGCGCTGCGGCAACGCTCGATCACGGCGCGCAGTTGCTGCGGCGGCAGCGGCGCTTGCATTTCATCGGCCACCAGCAACCCGATATGCCAGCCTGCATTCATCGGGCCGCCGGCGAGCAATTGCTGCGGCGTGCACACGTCCAGCACCAGCTGCTGCGCCTTGATGCGGGCAGCCAGCCGCAAAGGCTGGATCAGGCCGGCCCAGGTCAGGGTGTCCGCCTCGCCCGCATTCACCAGCAACACGCGCAGCGGCTGCTCCTGGGCCAGGTGGGACAAATTTGCAAACGACATCGGCGATACGATCGTGGTTATTCGGGAGCGAGGACAGTCGGCGGACGCGCTGTGCTCCACTGACTGGCTATCATACCGGAGATCATCAATGCCGCGCCCAGCAAGCCGCTCCACGCCAACGTTTCCCCCAGCCAGAAATAGGCAAAGATGGCCGCACAGCCCGGCTCGAACGCGTACATGACGGCTGCTTCATTGGCTGTGCTGTGGCTCTGGCCCCACGTTTGCAGTGAAATGATGGCGGCGGTCGCCACCACGCCCAGGTACAGCAAATTCGCCTGGTACATCTGCAATCCCTTGGCAATGTATTCCCAGTAGTCGCCGATATCCTGCGGTCCCGCCACGTCGCCACGCGGCATTTCACGCAAGGCGATCCACAGCGCCGCGCACACGGCCACCGTGAATACTTGCGCCGCCGTCAGCGACATCAGGCGCTCCGCCTTGCGGGTCTGCACTTCCATCAGCTTGACGTACAGGCCAAAGGTCAGTGCAGCCATCAACGCCAGGGTATCGCCTTTGCCCCACGTGAAGCTGCCATCCCAGCACAGCGCGAACAAACCGGCCAGCGCCAGCAACAGCGCCACCACGATGCGGCGCTCCGGCAACTTGCCGATGAAAATGCCCAGCAGCGGCGGCACCAGCACATTCAGCCCGCACACGAACGCATTGCGGTTCGACGTGGTCAAGGCAAGCCCCTCGACCTGGAACAGGTAGCAAAAGAACAGCAGCACGCCGCTGATGGCGCCATAACGTAAATCGGTCGCCGATGACCGCAGCAGGAATGGCGACAGCAGCAGGCTGGCGATACTGAAACGGACCACCACGATCCAGTTGGCGGACAGGTAATCCGTCATGTCTTTCATGGCGGGGAAGGTCGTCCCCCACACGATGGTGACGACGAACAGGGCAAGAATGCCGCGGAAATGAGCTGTCATGGTCATTTTGACTATATGCGTGAACCGCATATAGTACCGTGGCTGCGTCCTTGACGTACTGTCATCGTTACGGGACGCTATAATCAAACTCTATGGGCGAACGATATTTGAAGAGTATCCGGCTGCTGGCCGAATGCATGCAGGGCTTTGAGCGCCTGTCGGGTGAGCACGTGCGACAGTGCGGACTGACCCATGCCCAATTCGACATCATTGCCACCCTGGGGAACACGGAAGGCATGTCATACAAGGACCTGGGCGACAAAACCCTGATTACCAAGGGTACGCTGACGGGCGTGATCGAACGACTGGAACAAAAAGGCCTGGTCGAACGCGAACGCAGCCTCGATGACAAGCGCTCGTGGTTTATCCGCCTGACGCCGCAGGGCGACCGGGTGTTCCGCGACGTGTTTCCCCAAGTTGTATCGAAAGGCGGCGCCGTGTTTGCGCACTTTACTGAAGATGATTTCGCCGCCCTTGAAAAAACGTTGTCCGGCCTGAAGCAAGTGATCACGGCCGGCAGCGACCGCTAATCCCAGACACTCAAGAACATTTAAAAAACCTATGTCCCTGAAAACCACCCTGATCCCCGGCGTCGCGGCGCCTGACTTCGACAAGCAAATCACGACCAACCTGTTGCTGGACCACGTCACTCCGGACGAAGTGCGCCAGCAAAAACTGTTGATCGGCATCCGCAACGATGATGGCGATATTTACCGTTTGATCGGCGCCACCAAGCACAACAGCTTTACCAACGCCATCGAAGAATTGTTCGACCTGGACCTGGCCGATGAGTTGCAGGATACCGAAGGCACGCAGGAAGGCTGCGACGCCATCTTCAGCGCGGCGGAATAAACCCGCCCTGCGCTTTTTAGGCGCATAATTTTGCGGAAAATTTCAGCAAAGTGTGTCACAATGGATTAATTCCACAGGGCAACATTCTGGACGATTTCGCAATGACTCGACTGGCCGCCTTCAAGCACATTTCCGCGCAGGCTGCGCGGGGGGAACTTGCGTTCCCGACCAATGTGACGGCCTCGCTGAAATTGCAGCGGGCGCTCAACGATCCCGATTGCCATTCCGATACGGCCGTCAAACTGATCCAGGCCGATCCGCTGATGGCGGCCCGCACGGTCGCCATCGCCAATTCCGTCGCCTACAACCGTTCCGGCACGCCAATTTCCGGCGTGCGTCCGGCCGTCCAGCGCCTGGGTGTGCGCACCTTGCAATCGCTGGTGGCATCGCTGATCGTGCGCCAGCTGGGCAGCACTATTACCGACCCCGTGTTGAAAACCATGACGTCGCAACTGTGGGAGCACACGGCCCATGTGGCGGCGCTGGCCCAGGTGATTGCGCGCCGCGTCACCCACGTCGATCCCGATACCGCGCTGTTTACCGGCATCGTGCATGAAGTAGGCGGCTTTTACATGCTGTCGCGCGCCCAGGAATTCCCCGGCATCCTGGACGGCCACCCGGAAGACTGGGTTGAACATGGCGAAGTGGAAATCGGCCGCGGCGTGCTGCGCAAGCTGAACGTGCCGGAAGCCGTGATGAATTCCGTGGAAGCCATGTGGGAAGGCTTGCGGGCGCTACCGCCGGAAAATCTCGGCGACACCCTGCTGCTGGCCAACGACTTGGCGCCCGTCCCCTCCCCCCTGCACCAGCCGCCCGGCGCCACCACGCGCGCGGGCGCCCGCACCATTGATTTCGTAGTGGGCGATGGCACGCTGGACGACATCCTGCGCGAGTCGGAAGAAGAAGTGAAATCGCTGATTGCGGTGCTGATGCTGTAGTCCTGGCAGCTATTAGTAGCCCAGCTCTACAGGCCATATTTGTGCGATGCAATAACGTTAGTCGGTTTGGTGATATATTAAAACCAATCTCAACTAACATACCTTCAAGCAATGATCGCCGCTCCGCAAGTCGATAGCCTCAATCTCGTCCTCCCTTCCGAACCGTTGCTGATGATGGGCGCCGGCCCCGTGCCAATCCCGCACAGTGTCGCGCAAGCCAACTCCATCGTCATCAACCACCTGGGCGACACCATGGCCAAGGTGATCCACCAGATGAAGGAAATGGCGCGCTATGTGTTCCAGACTGAATCGCGCTGGATCCTCGGCGTGGCGGGTCCGGGTTCGGCGGCGATGGAAATGAGCGTGGCCAACCTGGTATACCCGGGCACGCGCGTACTGAGCGTGTGCAACGGCTACTTCGGCAAGCGCTTTGCGGAAATGGCGACCCGTATCGGCGGCGTGGTGGAAATCGTCAACGTACCCGATGGCGCAGCCGCCCAAATTGAGGTTGTGCGCGAACACCTGGAACGCTTCAAGCCGGAAGTGCTGACCATCGCGCAGGGTGAAACCTCGTCCACCGTGTTCAACCGCCACCTGCCGCAAATCACGCGCATGGCGGCCGAATATGGCTGCTATGTGATTGTCGATGCCGTGTGCACCTTGAGCACGATGCCGTGCGAAATGGATAACTGGAAAATCGACGCCGTGGTGTCGGGCGGCCAGAAAGGCTTGTCGTCGATTCCCGGCGTGTCGCTGATCGCGTTTTCCGAGCGGGCCTGGGACCGCATCAGCTCCCGTACCGCCACGCCGCCACACTGGTGCCTGGACGCCAAACTGGCGGAAAACTTCTGGCACAACGCGTCCTACCACTACACTGCGCCGGTGTCCGGCATCCTGGCGCTGCATGAAGCACTGCACCTGGTGTGCAAGGAAACCCTGGAAGGCCGTTTCGAGCGCCACCTGCGCTGCTCGCTGGGCTTGCAGCGCGGTATCGAGGCGATGGGCCTGAAACTGTTTGCACCGACGGAATCGCGCTTGAATTCCGTGGTCGGCATCAATGTCCCGGAAGGCGTCAAAGGCGCGGACATCTGCAAGCAAATTTCGCTGAAATACCGGGTGGAGATCGCCGGCTCGTTCGGTTTGAATATCGTGCGCATCGGCCAGATGGGCGAACAGTGCCGCGAACACAACCTGTTCCGCACCCTGCACGCGCTGGGCTCGACCATGAAAGACCTGGGCTTTGACGCCGACGTGGCGTCCGGCGTGGCGGAACTGGAGCGCGGACTGCAGGGCAACCACTGACAATCGCTAAATCGGCAGCCGGTGATCCGCTTTGTGCTGGCGGATCACAAACAGGGAACGGTACGACTTTACGTTGCTGTCAGCCGCCAGGTGTTCTTGCGCAAAGCCGGAAAACTCGGCCATGTCGCGCACCACCACATGCAGCAGGAAATCGCTGTCGCCAGCGATTTCGCTGCAGCTCAATACATTCCTCAGCGGCTGCATGCGCCGCGCAAACGCCTGCACTGCCGCTGCCGAGTGGTTGTGCAGCGCTACTTCCGCATGACAATGCAAACCCAGTCCCAGCTTCAGTGCATCGACCACGATGGTGTCGTGGCGCAGCACACCGGCTTTGCGCAGCGTACGGATACGGCGCAGGCAAGTCGGCGCTGACATCCCAACCTTTTCCGCCAGTGCCCTGACCGTTTGCTGGTTGTCTTCTTGTAGCAGCCGCAGCAAGGCACGGTCCAGCTCATCCACATTCACTGTCATCCGGCGCTTTCTCATGAAACAAATGCGAAGAATGATAACTGAATTGTTTCCTCTGATACATCGGAATCCCGGACAATACCCCCCACCCCGCCATGATTGAAAAGGACTGGAATTGATCAAATCGTCGACCCGCGCCGTGGCCTTGCTGCTTTGCTGCGCTGCGCCAGTGCATGCGGAAAGTGTGCCGGACCTGGCAGACCGGCTGTTCGCGCCATGGCACAAGGACACCACGCCCGGCTGTTCGCTGGCGGTTGCCCAGGCGGGTCAACCGGTATTCCAGCGCGCCTACGGACTGGCAAACCTGGAAACCCGCACGCCGAACACCCCGGAAACCGTATTTGAATCCGGTTCAATCGCCAAGCAATTCACCGCCGCCGCGATCCTGTTGCTGGTGCAGGACGGCAAACTGGCGCTGTCTGACGATATCCGCAAGTACTTGCCGGAGATGCCGGATTATGGCGCGCGCATTACCGTGGACCACTTGCTGATGCACACCAGCGGCTTGCGCGACTGGGGCAGCATCGCCGACCTGGAAGGATGGCCGCGGGGCACGCGCGCCGTCACCATGGAGCAGGCGCTCAGTATGGTGGCGCGCCAGCGCGCCTTGAATTTCCAGCCCGGCGAACGCTATTCGTACACCAATACCGGCTACGTGCTGGCAGCCCTCATCGTGCAGCGCGTGTCAGGCCTGTCCCTGGCGGAATGGACCCGCCAGCGCCTGTTCCTCCCGCTGGGCATGCACCAGACGCAATGGCGCGACAATTTCCGGCGGGTGGTCGCGAACCGGGCCGTCGCCTACAGCCGTACCGACGCAGGCTATGAGCAAGACATGCCGTTCGAAGACGTGTACGGGCATGGCGGCATGCTGACCACGGCAGCCGACCTGCTGGCCTGGAATGACGCGCTGGCCCGCAACTTGGCCAGCCCCGCCCTTGCCGGCCAGTTGGCGCAAAAACCGCCGCTGCCCGCCGGCCAGGCCAGCCACTATGGACGCGGCCTGTCATTGCTGGCGTATCGCGGCACGGCGGAACTGTCGCACGACGGCGCCACGGCGGGCTATCGCACCTGGCTGGCGCGCTTTCCTGAACATGGCTTGTCGATCGCCGTGCTGTGCAACAGCGCCGATGCGCATGCGGCCCGGCTGGGACGCGCGCTGGCGCAGGGCATCCTGCGATTGCCCGCCACCGCACCGGATGAGGCAACGGACTTGCCGGTGGCATCCGATATGGCGGCGTATGCCGGCGGTTATTACAACGAGCTCAATGGCAGCCCGGTACAACTGGCGTGGCGCGATGGCGTACTGGCGCTGTCAAACGGCACACCGCTGCGCGCGCAGGGTGGGCGACGGTTCGCGGTGGGGAGCGGGACGTTTACCTTTGCCGGCGCTGACGCCTTTGTGGCGCAGTCGGCATCCACGGAACCGGTGCGCTACCGCAGGATGGCCAAGGCGCAGTCTGCGCCGGCGGCATTGCAAGCCTACACGGGCACGTACCGCAGCGATGAAGCGCAGGCGGCATACCAAGTCGCCAGCGACCATGGCCAGTTGGTGTTGCGGCATGCAAGCCGGCCGGAATATGTGTTCCGGCTGGCGCCGCTGGCATCCGATACCTTCGGCGCCGGGAATATCGTGGTGCGCTTCCAGCGCGACGGCAAGCAGCGCGTAACAGGCGCCAGTGTTTCAACCGATCGCCTGTTCGGCATGGCGTTCACACGGATGCGTTGATCGAAGGGCGCCTTGCAGGCGGACCGCATGCAAGGCGCCGGACACTACGAGGCTGCCGTGCAGGCGCGGTCGAACTGCATGCCCGGCCGCGGCGGCCCGGCAAGCTTGCTGGTCAATCCCGCCCGCTGTAAAAACTGTTGCGCCGTCTGTTCCAGGCGCAACTTTTCCACTTCCTGCCGCTGGCGCGCCCGGCGCGCCGTATCGCAAATCATGCACATGTTCAGGTTCCAATCACTGTGGGGTCGACAGTCTGCTGCCATGCCGGCAGTTGCTGGATGCGGGCAAACCAGGCCAGCAGGTTCGGATAATCATCCACTGGCAGCGCAGCCTTGGCGCGGTACATCAGCGGCGCCGCCACCGCGTAATCCGCCAGGGTGACGTGGTCGCCGACCAGCCAGGTGCGGTCTTTCAGGTGGCTGTCCAGCACGGCGGCGTATTGCGTCAGCTCTTCACAGCCGCGCGCTTCTTCACGCGGATCGGCTGGCTGGCCGGTGACAAAGCCTTTCCAGATGCGCTCCCACGTCAGGACGGCGACCGATGCCGAAAAGTGCTGGCAAGCCCAGAACATCCAGCGGTTGATGTCGGCGCGCACCTGGATATCCCATGGGTACAACGGATCCGGCTCGCCGCGCTGCTGGGCGGTCTTATCGGCCAGGTATTGCATGATGGCGCACGACTCCCACAGCACGAAGCCATTGTCTTCGAGCACGGGGATCTTGCTATTGGGATTCACTTCACCCAGGCGGCGGCGGTCGTCTTCACTGGCCAGGTTGATCTCGATGATTTCCACATCAGCCTTCAGGGCAGCCACCACCATATTGACGCGGCGGGAATTGGAAGAAATCGAGTGGGTGTACAGGCGCATGTCAAATCTCCTTATCGTGGGTGGCTGATAAAGAAATGATAAGACGGTGCTGCGACAGTTTCTGTCAGTAGCAAAAAAAACCCCGCCGGGGAGCAGCGGGGCGAAGTCCAAAACTAGGGATGTCCTGAAAGAGACGAGTCCATGGTATGCCCATGGATTGCCGCATTCTGTGCGTTACTTCACACTTGAAGCATATTCATGTCGCATGCCATGTCACGCATCGTCGCGGATATGGTTTTCCGCGCGCCACGCCTTCAGCAGCGCATGGCGCGGCGTCGGGTAGCGTTCCGTGATCGTATCGGCGGCCTGGATCCGGTCGATGCGGAAATGGCGCAGCGCGGCACGCATTTCACACCACGCCGCCAGCAGGCGCTTGCCCTCCATGTACGCCAGTGCAAACGGCCACACCACCCGTTCCGAGGTGCGGCCCTGCTCGTCGCTGTAATGGATGCGCATCTTGTGCTGGTGGCGGATTGCCAGCCGCGTGGGCGTGATGAAGGTTTCGTCGGGCGGCTCATCCATACCCAGCGGCACCCATAAACTGGTTTCCGCCATGCTGTCGCGTAAGTCTCTCGGCGACGCGGTGGCGATCTTGGCCAGCGCGCTGGCGGCGGCTTTCGCCAGTTCCGCATCGCCTTGCCGTTTCACCCAGCGCGCGCCCAGCACCAGCGCTTCCAGTTCATCGGCGCCGAACATCAGCGGCGGCAAGAAGAATCCGGCGCGCAGCATGTAGCCGATGCCCGCCTCGCCCTGCAGCGGCGCACCGAGTTCCGCCAGCGTTTGCATGTCGCGGTAAATGGTCCGCTCGGACACACCCAATTGCTCCGCCAACGCGGCCGCCGTCACGGGGCGGCGATTGCCCCGCAACGCATCCATCAACTGAAACAGGCGGCCGGTACGACTCATGATTGAATGGTTAGAAACAAAAAAAACGCCGGGTTGTGACCCGGCGTTTTCGGTTTGACACAATTGCGCTATTACACCACAGCGCCGTCGGTTTCGTCTTTTTCCTTGACCGGCTTGATCAAGTCTTCGCGCTTCACGCCCAGCCACATGGCGACAGCGGCCGCCACGAACACCGACGAGTAAATACCGAAGCAGATACCGATGGTCAGCGCCATCGCGAAGTAATGCAGGGTCGGGCCGCCGAACACCAGCATCGACAGCACCATCATTTGCGTGCAGCCGTGGGTGATGATGGTGCGCGAGATGGTCGAGGTGATCGCGTTGTCGATCACTTCATGCACCGACGCCTTGCGCTGCTTGCGGAAGTTTTCGCGGATACGGTCGAAAATCACCACCGATTCATTGACCGAATAACCCAGCACCGCCAGCACGGCGGCCAGCACGGTCAGCGAGAATTCCCACTGGAAGAACGCGAAGAAGCCGAGAATGATGACCACGTCGTGCAAGTTGGCGATGATGGCCGCCACGGCGTATTTCCACTCGAAGCGGACCGCCAGGTAAATCATCACGCCGACAATCACCATCACCAGCGCGTTCAAGCCGTTCTGCGCCAGTTCCTCGCCCACTTGCGGGCCGACGAATTCCACCTTGTGCAGTTCCAGCGCTTCCTTGCCGGCCGCGTCCACGCAGGCGTCTTTCGCCACCTGCTCACCCTTGGCCGTCGTGGTGTCGATGCGCTTGATGCTGCCGCTGTCGGCCTTGCACAGCGCCTCGAACACACGGGCCGAGGCGCCGGCGGCGTCCTTGCCGGCGGCGCCGGAAATCGGCAGGCGCAGCATCACGTCGCGCGCGGTGCCGAAACTGGTGACTTCAGGATGCTCGTAACCAAGGCTGGACACCGTACCGCGTATCTTTTCCAGATCGGCCGCGTGCTGGTATTGCAATTCCATCACGGTGCCGCCGGTGAATTCGATCGACAGGTGCAAGCCCTTGTGGAACAGGAAGAACACGGCCGCCACGAAGGTCAGCGCGGAAATCGCGTTGAAGACCAACGCGTGGCGCATGAACGGAATGTCTTTTTTAATGCGGAAAAATTCCATGTCTTATACCCCTTATTTCGACTGGCCAGGAACCCAGACCGTGCCGATCGACACCGACTGCAGTTTCTTCTTGCGGCCATACCACAGGTTGACCACGCCACGCGATACGAACACGGCGGAGAACATCGACGTCAGGATACCCAGGCAGTGCACCACGGCGAAGCCGCGTACCGGACCGGAACCAAACACGTACAGCGCAATGCCGACGATCAGGGTGGTGACGTTGGAGTCGATAATCGTGTCCCATGCGTGCTTGAAGCCGTCCGCAATCGCCGACTGTGGCGAATTGCCTTTGCGCAGTTCTTCACGGATACGCTCGTTGATCAGCACGTTGGCGTCAATTGCCATACCCAGCGCCAGCGCGATTGCGGCAATACCCGGCAGGGTCAGGGTCGCTTGCATGCGCGACAGCAGCGCCATCAGCAACAGCAGGTTGACGCCCAGCGCCAGCACCGAGAAGAAGCCGAACAGCATGTAATAGCCAACCATGAAGATGGCGATGGCGGCAAAGCCATAGATCATCGACATCTTGCCCTTCTCGATGTTTTCCGCACCCAGCGCCGGACCGACGGTGCGTTCCTCGATCACGGTCATCGGTGCGTACAGCGCGCCGGAGCGCAGCAGCAGCGCCAGTTCCGCCGAGTTTTCAGCGTTGCCCATGCCGGTGATCTGGAAGGTGCTGCCCAGTTCACTCTGGATGGTGGCCACCGACAGCACTTCCGGTTTGCCCTTTTGTTCGTACAGCACGATGGCCATTTTCTTGCCCACGCGGTCGCGGGTGGCTTCACGCATCTTGCGGCCGCCGTCGCCGTTCAAGTCGATCGATACGGCAGGCTGCTGGTTCTGGTCAAACGAGGCGGTGGCGCGGGAAATATAGTCGCCGGACAGCACGATGTCCTTGTACAGCACGACCGGTACGCCTTTGCCGACGGTGAACAGTTCGGAATTGAATGGCACCGCCGATTGCAATTCCGTGCCGGGCACGATGGTTTCATCGACCATGCGCACTTCCAGGGTCGCGGTACGGCCGATCAGCGCTTTCGCGCGGGCCACGTCCTGCACGCCCGGCAACTGCACCACGATACGGTCGGCGCCCTGTTGCTGGATGATCGGTTCAGCCACGCCCAGTTCATTGACGCGCTTGGACAGCGTTGCGATATTTTGCTTCACGCCATTGTCCATGGCTTCTTTCAGCGCGGCCGGTTTCAGGCTCAGCACCAGTTTCAAGTCGGTGCTGTCGGCGCCTGGCGCGCCGTCGGCGATGTTCAGTTCCTGCTGTTCAGCGATGATGGCGCGGGCTTTCTTGCGGGTCTCGTCATCGCGGAATTTCACTTCCACGGTGTTGCCCTTGCGCTCGATACCGGCGTGGCGGATGTTCTTGTCACGCAACGCGGCGCGCACCGAGGTCTGGATACCCGACACGCGCTTTTCCAGCGCGGCCTGCACGTCCACCTGCATCAGGAAGTGCACGCCGCCGCGCAAGTCCAGGCCCAGGTACATCGGCAGCGCACGGATTTTCTGCATCCATGCCGGGGTATTGGCGGTCAGGTTGTTGGTGACGATAAAGGCGGGATCGGTGGCGTCCGGGTTCAGCGCACGCTCCAGCGCCAGCTTGGCCTTGAACTGGGTGTCGGTGTCGAAGAAGCGGGCGCGCACGGAAACGTGGCTGCCTGTGCCGTCCAGCGAGATGCCGTCCGTCTTGAGGCTCTCCTGCTTCAGCACTTGCTCGACTTTGGCGGTCAGGTCGCTCGTGACTTTGACCGTGGACTTGCCGCTGGTGACCTGCAGTGCAGGCGACTCGCCGAAGTAGTTGGGCGCCGTATACAGTGCGCCCAGCAACACCGTAATGGCAATGACGATATATTTCCAGACTGGATAGCGATTCATGGTTATCTGCGTTCGGGAAGAAACTTAAACGGGCCTGGATCGCAGGCCCGTCTCGGGGATTACAGCGCTTTGAGCGTGCCTTTTGGCAGCAGCGTGGTGATCGACGCTTTTTGTACGATCATTTCGTTACCTGCGGACACTTCCAGGGTCACGTAGACGTCGGTGACCTTGACGACCTTGGCCAGGATACCACCGGCGGTCACGACTTCGTCGCCTTTGGCCAGCGCATCCATCATGGCTTTCTGTTCCTTGGCGCGCTTTTGCTGAGGACGGATCATGAGGAAATACATGACCACGAACATCAGGATCAGCGGCAGGAAGCTGGTGAGGTTGCCACCCAGGCCGAGTGGATCTGCGGCGGCTTGGGCGTAGGCGTTGGAAATGAACACAGTAAACTCCAGTGAGATTGTGAAAAAATTAGCGCTGTATTCTAGCACCCGTGACCGAGCGCAAAGACATCCGGGCGTATGTGAGGCTGATGAAATGTTTTACAAGGTGACAATTGCGCGACAACCGTCACCTTGGCAAGGCGAACAAGCAGTTGGTAAGTACTTACACGCCGCGTGCACGATCCTTGTGGAATTCCAGGGTCCACGCATGGAAGCGGTCGTCATCCAGGGCTTCGCGCATCTGGCGCATGATGTCCAGGTAATAGTGCAGGTTGTGGATGGTGTTCAGGCGCGCGCCCAGGATTTCCTGGGTACGGTGCAGGTGGTGCAGGTAAGCGCGCGAGAAATTGCGGCAGGTGTAGCAGGCGCACGTCGCATCGAGCGGTTCCTTGTCATCCTTGTAACGGGCATTCTTGATTTTCACGTCGCCAAAGCGGGTGAAGATCCAGCCGTTACGGGCATTGCGGGTCGGCATCACGCAGTCGAACATGTCGACGCCATTCGACACGCCGGCCACCAGGTCTTCCGGTGTACCGACGCCCATCAGGTAGTGCGGCTTGTTGGCCGGCAGGCGCGGGCCCACGTGTTCCAGCACGCGCATCATGTCTTCTTTCGGCTCGCCGACCGACAGGCCGCCGATCGCCAGGCCCGGGAAGTCGATTTCTTCCAGCTTGGCCAGCGATTCGTCGCGCAGGTTTTCAAACATGCCGCCCTGCACGATGCCGAACAGCGCATTCGGGTTTTCACCGCGCTTGAACTCATCCATCGAGCGCTGCGCCCAGCGCAACGACATGCGCATGGATTTCGCCGCTTCATCGAGCGTGGCGGGACGGTCGTTGATTTTATAAGGCGTGCATTCGTCGAATTGCATGACGATGTCGGAATTGAGCACGCGCTGGATCTGCATCGAAATTTCCGGCGACAGGAACAATTTATCGCCATTGATCGGCGACTGGAAGGTCACGCCCTCTTCGGTGATCTTGCGCATCTCGCCCAGCGAAAACACCTGGAAGCCGCCCGAATCGGTCAGGATCGGCTTGTCCCAGCCCATGAAACCGTGCAGGCCGCCAAACTTCGACATGATGTCGTTGCCCGGGCGCAGCCACAGGTGGAAGGTGTTGCCCAGGATGATCTGGGCGCCGATTTCCTTCAATTCCAGCGGCGACATCGCCTTCACGGAGCCATAGGTGCCAACCGGCATGAAAATCGGCGTTTGCACTTCACCGTGGTTGAGTTTGACGGTACCGCGGCGCGCCTTGGTCAGGCCGCTGGTATCAGTCTTAATCAGTTTAAATTCCAACATGGTTATCTTTCGTGTTTTATGCGGCGCGCGATTGCGTGGTCAGCAGCATCGCATCGCCATAGCTGAAGAAGCGGTATTCGCTGGCGATCGCATGGGCATAGGCGTTGCGGATCTCGTCGAAACCGGCGAAGGCCGACACCAGCATCAGCAGGGTCGACTTCGGCAAGTGGAAGTTGGTGATCAGCCTTGTCACCGTCTTGAATTGATATCCGGGCGTGATGAACAGCGCCGTATCGGCACTGCCCGCCTCCAGCTGGCCCGTTTGCGACGCGGATTCCAGCGCGCGCAGGCTGGTTGTTCCCACTGCCACCACGTCGCGGCCCGCCGCGCGGGTTGCCCGCACGGCGTCCACGGTTTCCTGTGGCATGGTGTACCACTCGGTGTGCATTTTGTGCTCGGACAGGTTTTCCGTCCGCACCGGCTGGAACGTGCCGGCGCCCACGTGCAGGGTCACGTAAGCAAAATTGACGCCCTTGTCTTTCAGTTGTTGCAGCAGCGCATCATCGAAGTGCAGGCCGGCCGTCGGCGCGGCCACGGCGCCCGGCACCTTGTTGAACACGGTCTGGTAGCGCGTTTCATCGAATGCGTCCGCCGCGTGTTCGATATACGGTGGCAGCGGCAGGCGGCCATACGTCTCGATCAGGTCGAACACGTCGCCTTCAAAGTGCAAGGTAAAGAATTCGCCGGCGCGTTCGCCCACCGTGACGTCAAACGCATCGGCCAGCCGCAGCCTGGTGCCGGGCAGCGGCGAGCGCGAGGCGCGCACCTGGGCCAGCACGGTGCGGGTATCGAGCACGCGTTCGACCAGCGCTTCGACCTTGCCGCCGCTTTCCTTCATACCGAAGAAACGCGCTTTCAGCACGCGCGTGTTGTTCATCACCAGCAAGTCGCCAGGCTGCAGCAAGTCGAGGATGTCGGTGAACTGGCGGTCGACCAGCGTGCCGCCGTCGACGTGCAGCAGGCGCGAAGCACTGCGGTCCGGCAGGGGAAATTGTGCTATCCGCTCTGGCGGCAAGTTAAAATCGAAGTCTGATAAGGAATACATGAAAACGCGTGTATAAAACCGTGGGGCAACCCTCTATTGTACACGAGCTTCTGAAACACCCTGAATTGCCGCCCGATGCCGTCTACCCTGCCTGAAATGCCGCCTGACGTTCTGCCGCCCGCTCTTTCCACAGCGGCAAAGCCTGCGAAGAAGCCGGCGGCCAAAGCCCCCGCCAAGAAACCCGTCACACTGGAAGCCAAGCTGGCCCGGCTGGGTTTGCGCACGGATATGGACCTGGTGCTGCATTTGCCGATGCGTTACGAGGATGAAACGCAAGTCATCTCCATCCAGGAAGCGTGCCTGCATGGCGGTGAAACGTCGCAGGTGGAAGGCATCGTCACCAGCAATGAAATCACGTATAAACCGCGGCGCCAGCTGCTGGTCCACATTTCCGATGGCACCGGGGACTTGCAGCTGCGCTTCATGAATTTCTATGGCAGCCAGGTCAAGCAACTGGAGGAAGGCACGCGGGTGCGGGCCCGGGGCGACTTGAAACACGGCTTTTTTGGCGCGGAAATGGTGCATCCGCACTATAAAGTCGTCAATGCCGGCGCGCCGCTGCCAACCTCGCTGACGCCGGTGTATCCGGCCGGCGAAGGTTTGCCGCAACACGTCATGCGCAAAGCCATCGCCGATGCGATGAAACGGGTGGATTGGTCCGACACCCTGCCACCGCGCCTGCTGGAACGGCTCGAACTCGGCAATTTCGAACCCGCCGTGCGCCTGCTGCACAACCCGCCGCAGGATGTCGATACCTACACCCTGCTGGACCGCACCCACCCCGCGTGGACGCGCATGAAATTCGATGAATTGCTGGCGCAGCAATTGTCGCTGAAGCGGGCACAAAAGGCGCGCCGCGCCAAGGGTTCGCCGCCGCTGTCGGTGGTGGGTACATTGTCGGAAAAGTTCCAGCAAGCACTGCCGTTCAAGCTGACCGGTGCGCAACAGCGCGTACTCGATGAAATCCGCGCCGACATCAGCGAGGCGTATCCGATGCAGCGCCTGCTGCAGGGCGACGTCGGCGCCGGCAAGACCGTGGTGGCGGCACTGGCGGCCGCGCAAGCCATCGACAGCGGTTACCAGGCGGCCCTGATGGCGCCGACGGAAATCCTGGCGGACCAGCACTTCCGCAAGATCGCCGCCTGGATGGAGCCACTGGGGGTGAAGGTTGCATGGCTGACCGGCAGCCTGACGAAAAAGAACAAGGCCGCCGCCACGGAACTGGTGGAAACCGGCGAAGCGCGCCTGGTGATCGGCACCCACGCCATCATCCAGGACACCGTGCAATTCGCCAACCTGGGCCTGGTGATTGTCGATGAACAGCACCGCTTCGGCGTGGGCCAGCGCCTCACCTTGCGCAACAAGGGCAACGAAGGCGCCGTGCCGCACCAGTTGATGATGTCGGCCACGCCGATTCCCCGCACCCTGGCCATGACGTATTACGCCGACCTGGAAGTGTCGGTCATCGATGAATTGCCGCCGGGGCGCAGCCCCATCGTGACGCGCTCGATCGACCAAAACCGGCGCGATGAAGTCATCGAGCGGGTCCATGCGGCGGCGCAGGAGGGGCGGCAAGTGTATTGGGTCTGTCCACTCATTGAGGAGTCGGAAGCGCTGCAATTGCAAACGGCCACGGAAACCCATGCGCTACTGGCCGAAGCGCTGCCCGACCTCAACGTCGGCCTGGTGCACGGCAAATTGAAGCCGGCGGAAAAGCAGGCGATCATGGATGCGTTTTCCGCCAACACCATGCAAGTGCTGGTGGCCACCACCGTGATCGAAGTGGGCGTCGATGTGCCGAATGCCTCGCTGATGGTGATCGAGCACGCGGAGCGCTTCGGCTTGTCGCAGCTGCACCAGTTGCGCGGCCGCGTGGGGCGGGGCTCGGCCGCGTCGGCGTGCCTGCTGCTGTACCAAAGCCCGCTGGGCGGCGTGGCCAAGCAGCGCTTGATGACGATGCGCGAAACCACCGATGGCTTTGAGATTGCGCGGCGCGACCTGGAAATCCGGGGCCCCGGCGAATTCCTCGGCGCGCGCCAGTCAGGACAGGCCATGCTGCGCTTTGCCGACCTGGAAGCCGATGCGTGGCTGGTGGACCGGGCGCGCGACGTGGCGGCCGCGCTGCTGAAGGATGAAAAATACCTGCCCGTGGTGGAAGGCCACCTGGAGCGCTGGCTGGGCGGGCGGGAAGAATTCCTGAAAGTCTGATCCTGCTACGGGCTGGTCGCTTAATCCCGGTAAGTCAGCCGCAAGCCCACCGTGCGGGGCAGCTCCGCGCGGAATGGCAACGGGCCGTATTCCGCATGGGCGCCGTTGAGGTTCTGGCCCACCAGCGCCAGTTCCCATGGCGGGCTGATACGCCAGCCCAGCCGCGCATCGACTGCCGTGTAGCCCGGCACGGACTGGTTGCGCAACTGACCGATCCGGCGCAGCCCGACATCGATTTCCACGCCGTTCGCCAGCGTGTGGCTGGAGCGCAGCTGCAACTGGTGATGCGGATCGCGCCCCGACGTGGCGGGCGACGCGGTATCGTTGCTGCCAGGCTTGCGCCAGAAGCGCTCGTTCAATCCGGTGAAACCGCCCGACAGCCGCCAGGCCGGCGATAGTTGCACACTGCCCCACGCTTCGATCCCCGTGGCCTTGCCTTCCATGCCGCTGGCAAAAATCGCAAACCTGCGCGACGGTGCAATTTCCTGCGTGCGCAAGTCGTCATAACGGTGCTGGAACAGCGTGACGGCGGCGGAAACGCCGGCGAAGGGCTGGCCCCGATAGCCGATTTCATAGACGCGTGCCACTTCCGCCTTCACGGCATTTCCACCGTTGAGCAGGAAGGGCGGCTTGCCGGGAATGTAGGTATCGACGTCGAGCCGGGATGGCGCCCGCACCGTGCGCGAAGCGCCGCCCCACAGCAAGGCCCGATCGGCCGCCATCCAGGCCAACCGTATGCTGGGCAGGAATTCCGCGCCGGTATAGGGATTGCGTTCGACACGCGCCCCCGCGGTCAGGCGCAAGCCGGGCCGCAAGGTCCATTCATCCTGTGCAAAGACGCTGGCCCAGCTCTGCGTCACATGGGCCGGCAGGAACGCCACCGTGGCGCTGTTGGTGGCGCGGTCGCGGTCGACGCGGTAATTGACGCCCCAGGTCGGCTGGTGCGCGGCGAACATGCCAGTCCCGGCGGCCAGCGTATGCAATAACTGGAAATCCAGCACGTCCAGCCGCTGGCTGTAGGTCGGCGGCACCGTGCGTTCGGTATGGTCCAGGTAGGCTTGCAGCGACAGGGCGCCGCCATCGGCAAACTGGCGGGTCCAGGCCGCCGTCACATTGGCGCCGGCGGAATCGATATCGCCCAGCACCAGGGTGGTGCCCGTCACGGCAATCGATCCCGGCCTGGGCTGGCCGCTGCGGCCATCATAGGCATTGCCATGCACGGTCAGGCGGTCATTACCCATGGCGATATCGCCACGGAATCCCGCCTGCGTATGGCGCCGCTGGTCGCTGATGGCGGTCCCGGCGGCGGTGGCCGTATGCCGCTGGTGAACGGTGCGGGCGTACGCGCGCCAGTTCTCCGCGCCATAGCGCACGGCGGCGCTGCCGCCCGGGTTGCCGCCGTTGACCGCCGCCAGCAGGCCGCTGGCTTGCTGACGGGTAATGATGTTGATCACGGCATTGACGGCGTTCACACCCCACAGTACGCCGCCCGGCCCACTGATGACTTCAATGCGCTCGATGTCTTCCAGCAGCGTATCCTGGACATCCCACAGCACACCGGAAAAGAACGGGGAATACGTGGAGCGCCCGTCGATCAGCACCAGCAGTTTATTGGGCGTGCTGTTCTGGGTGCCGTTCATGCCGCGCGCGCTGACCGCGTAGGTGAAACTGTTGGTGCGCGCCACTTGCAGGTTCGGCGCCAGGCGCAATACTTCCGGCAGCGCATCGGCGCCGGAGCGGCGGATGTCTTCCGCTGTAATGACATAGACCGAGGCGGCAGCCTGCCCCAGCACCTCGGGTTTGCGCGATACGGACGTGACCCGGATCTGGGACAATTCCTCGATCGATAAATCAACAAAATTGGTTTCAGCCGCCGCGGCCCCGGTAAACAGAAGCGGCAGCGCAGTCAATAGTGTGCGCATTGCGGTCCGTACTCGTGAGTGTGTCTCATTATGCGGCAGCGCATGGCAACACAAGCGCCCGGGATGCAAATTTAACAATACTGTCCCGGACAATTCGCAGGTGCGCCAGCGTCCCGCTAATTGCGTTCCATGGCCTGCTTGTACAGGCTGCGCCGCGGCGTGGCAAAGACGCGCCGCAGGATCGGCATGAATTCACTGATCGGCAGGGTGTCATAGTCTTCGTCAAACGACGGGTTGTCATAGCACTCGCAAAATGCCGCCGTCTTTTCGTAGCAGGGATGATGGCGGAGCTGGTCGCGCATGTCGCGGTCCATGCCGAGGTGATGGAAAAAATAATGGCCCTGGAAAATGCCGTGGTGCTTCACCATCCACAGGTTGTCATCTGACACGAACGGTTGCAGCATGGCGGCGGCAATATCAGGGTGATTGAACGTGCCCAGCGTGTCGCCGATGTCGTGCAGCAACGCGCACGCCACATATTCATCATCGCGGCCATCGCGCAGCGCGCGGCTGCCGGTCTGCAGTGAATGGGTGTAGCGGTCCACCGGAAAACCGCCGAAGTCGCCCGTGAGCAGCGCCAGGTGCGCGGCGATCCGGTCCGGCAAGCCCTCGGCGAAATGCATGAATTGGCCTGCGATGTTCAGCCAGTCGTCGCGGGTGCTTTGGTCCAGGCTGGTAAATGACGCGGTTTTCATGGCTGTCTCCTTTGCATCAACCATTGTGCTCCCGCTCGGCCGGTTCAATGCGGCTATCGCCATCGTTGTCAGCATTTCACAACATGGCAAGCCGTCAACTGAGAAAATACCAATGTTGCATTAGGGAATCGAAATTCCTTGCGCGAGATCAGCCCCTGTGCGACACTCGCCTGCTATGCCGAAACTTGCTCAACTTACGCTCGCCCTGTTGCTGGCCGCCAGTCTGCCGGTACACGCCACCGGTACGCCGGAGCCCTCCGAAGCCCCGGCCTCGCGCTGGAACCTGCCGCTCGATGGCGGGAAAGTCAGCAGTTTCTTTGGCGCGCTGCGCGGCAAACGCGCCCACGGCGGCGTTGATTTTTCCACCCCGACCGGCACACCGATCAAGGCAACCGACAGCGGCACGGTGGTGGCGTCCACCAACCGCTACGACGGTGACAAGAAGTATGGCGAGGTGGTGGTGATCGAACATTCGAACGGCTTGCGTTCACTGTATGCGCACTTGAAGGAGCGCCTGGTGCGCGTGGGCGATATGGTCTCGGCTGGCGAACTGATCGGTCATTCCGGCATGACGGGCCGCTCCACCGGTCCACACTTGCACCTGGAAGCGTTCAAGGATGGCAAACGCATCGACCCGCAACACTTGCTTGATGAGCCGCTGGAAGACAACGCCCTGCGCCAGGCGCTGAACGCGAAGCGCAACGGCGATGCCGATGCCGTGTATTCCGCGCCCCGCTTCGAAGCCAAAGCCGGCAAAACCAGCAAACGTACCCGCCACGGCGGCGGCAAGGCCGCAACGGCCAAGGCGCCAACCAAGGCAAAAGCCGTCGCATCCAAATCAAGCAAACGCACCAGGCGCGGTTAAATGACGCGAACCGATGGCAGCGCCCGCGTCAAAAACACAGCGCGATCCGATTCCCCAAATCCAGCATAAAATCCGGCCGCAAATAAGCAGCGAAGGCCAGCGCCGTCGCCGCCATGGCCAGCGCCCACGCCAGCCACGGTTTCATCACGCAGCCTTCAGCGCGCCGCCGCGCACGACGGGACGCTCATCGACCGGCAAGTTGGCCAGCGCGGCAAACACGCCCAACGCAATCGCAATGCCCCACACCACGTCGTAATTGCCTTGCAGCGCGAACAGGTACCCCCCCAGCCATACGCCGAGGAAGCTGCCGATCTGGTGCGAGAAGAACACCACGCCGGCCAGCATCGACATGTGCCACACCCCGAAGATGCCGGCGATGATGCCGTTCGTCAGCGGTACCGTCGACAGCCACAGGAAGCCCATCGCGGCGGCGAACAGGTACACCGAGACCGGCGACAACGGCGCCAGCAGGAACAGCACGATGGCCACGGAGCGCAGCGAATAAATCCCCGTCAACAGATAGCGCTTGGGCACCACGCCGCCCCATTTACCGGCCAGGAACGAGCCAAAGATATTGAACAGGCCGATCAGCGCCAGCGCCAGCACCGCGACTTTCGGGTCGGCGAGGCCCTTGTCTTTCAGGTAGGCCGGCAAATGCACGCCGATGAACACCACCTGGAAGCCGCACACGAAGTATCCGGCCACCAGCAGCAGGAACGAGCGGTTGCCCAGCGCTTCCCCCAATGCTTCGCCGATGCTCTGGCGCGGGCCATCGGCATGGGCAACGGCGGGTTCGCGCAGCCAGAACGAGGAAGGCACCATGGCCAGCACCAGCACGCCGGCCAGCAGATAAAACGCTTGCTGCCAGCCCAGCGCGGTAATCAGGAATTGCTCGAGCGGCATCATCAGGAACTGGCCAAACGAACTGGCCGCGCCGGAAATGCCGAAGGCCCACGAGCGCCGTTCCACCGGCGCAACGCGGCCAATGATGCCGCTGACGGCGCCAAACGCGGTACACGCCAGGCCCAGCCCGATAAATACGCCGGAACCCATGACGAACAGCATCGGCTGCGTCACGAACGCCATCCACAGCAAGCCCGCCATATACGCCAGCGCGCCAACCAGCACCACGCGCATGGTGCCAAAGCGGTCGGCCGCCATGCCGGCGAAGGGGCCGAACGCGCCCCACAGCAGGTTTTGTACCGCCAGCGCCAGCGAATAGGTTTCGCGGGTCCAGCCATTGGCCTGGGAAATCGGCTGCATCCAGAAGCCGAAACCATGGCGCACGCCCATGGCCAGGGTCAGCACGACACCGCTGGCCAGCAGCACGGATTTCAGCGACGGGGCGCGGTCGGTGGTAAACATGGGCGCCTCCTTATGCGTCGGCGGCAACGTCGGCGGCATACCGCACGCCAATCTGTTCGCGCATGGTGTCGAGCCAGCCCATCAGCGCCACCGATTCCGCCAGCGGCATCACGGGACTTTCCAGCAAGCCCTCGCGCAGGCAGCGGTTCACTTCCAGCGCTTCGTGCGCATAGCCGTTGCCGATGCGCGGCGCGGACAATTCGCGCCTGCTGCCGTCATTCAAACCAATGGTCAGCGATTCAGTGCAGTAAAAGCGCGGGTTCAGGCGCAGGAAACCCTTGCTGCCGGAAATCGTCAATTCATTCGGTGTATGCGCGCGCAGGCTGCTGACGCACGATGACAGCGCGCCCGACTCATGGCGCAGCACGAACGAGGCCTGCATGTCGACGCCGGTGCCGGCCAGTTCGCCGACGGCTTTCACACCGGCGACAGGCCCCAGGAAATACGCCGCCAGCGACAGCGGATAAATACCCAGGTCCAGCAGCGAACCGCCGCCCAGGTCCGGATTGAACAGGCGATGTTCCGGGCCCACCACGGCGGCAAAGCCAAAGTCCGCCGACAGGCCGGCGGGAACGCCGATCGCGCCGCTGTCGAGCAAGCGCTTGGCTTCCATGATGGCCGGCAGGAAGCGGCTCCACATGGCTTCCATCACGAACAGTTGTTTCTCGCGCGCCAGCGCGGCAATCTGCCCGGCTTCGCGGCGGTTGACGGTAAACGCTTTTTCCACCAGCAGCGCCTTGCCGCCCTTCAGGCACATGATGGCGTTTTCATGGTGCATCGGATGCGGCGTGGCGATATACACCACGTCGACATCCGGATCATCCGCCAGTTCCTGGTAACTGCCATGGCAGCGCGCGACGCCAAACTCCGCGCCGAAGCGGGCCGCGCCGGCCGCCGTGCGCGATGCGACCGCTACCAATTCAGCGCCGGGCGTATCGCGCAAGCCATGTGCCATGGCCTTGGCGATTTTGCCCGTGCCCAGGATGCCCCAGCGGATGATTTTTTCCATTTACCGTTCCTTTGTTTATCTGGTCTGTGCAATGCGCTTGGGGCGGAACACCGCCGTATCGCCATAAAACGCATCGTCCTGTTGCGGCCACCAGCCCGGCACGCCCAGCATGGGCAGCGGCGTGAAGCAGCCTTTGCTCAACCCTTCGGCAGCCAGTTCATTGGCCACCCTGTCGTCCACCCATGCGCGGCGGCCGGTACTATCGCGCGCAAAATAACCGTCGTCCGCCAGCACCACGCGCGTGTGCGCGGTGATCGCCTTGTAGGGCGCCACCAGCTTTTCCATCAGCGCGTGGCCGAACAGCCAGACTTGCGCGTCGCGTCCAAACACGTCGCGCAAGCCGACGAACGCCATCCGCCAGTCATGGCTGCGCAACGCCTGCACCAATTGGCGGCCCGGCTCCGCATCCCGCACCACCAGCAGCGCCGCGTTTTCATCGAACAAGGTGGCGGCGTCGCGCGCCGGTCCGCGCGATTTGCCGACGCCATCCTGCGCGATCTGCGCCGCCTGCAAGGCATTCAATTGCTGCTTGATGCGGGGGAAACTGAGCCAGACCAGCGCATTGAAAAAATCATGCAGGTTTTCGCGCGTGGGCACATTGCCGGTGGCGCCGATGAATGCTTCATAGGCGACGCCTTCCGGCAGCGCGCTTTGTGGCACGAACTGCAACGGCAAGCCTTGATGATTACATAATTCGCGCGACGCTGCTTGCGCGCACAAGGAGGGAATAATGCTGGCGGCATCGAGATCGATGCCGCCGGCGGCATCCCGTACCGAGTCGTACCAGGATTGCCGCCAGTCGATATCAGAAAACACGTTGTATCAGACTATCTGCTTAAACCATCTTCCAGTGGATGGTTTCACCGGCGTTCAGCGGCACCACGTCCTGGTCGCCCAGCGGCAGGGTGGCCGGCAGGGTCCATGCTTCGCGCTTCAGGGTGATGCTGTCCTGGTTCGGTTCAACGCCGTAGAAGGCCGGACCATTCAGGCTGGCGAACGCTTCGAGTTTATCCAGCGCACCGGCGCGCTCAAAGGCTTCCGCATACAATTCCATCGCGTGCAGCGCGGTATAGCAGCCGGCGCAGCCGCAGGCGTTTTCCTTGGCGCCCTGCGCGTGCGGCGCGGAATCGGTGCCCAAGAAGAAGCGCTCATCGCCGCTGGTGGCGGCCGTGACCAGCGCCAGGCGGTGTTCTTCGCGCTTCAGGATCGGCAGGCAATAGTAGTGTGGACGGATGCCGCCCTTGAAGATTTCATTGCGGTTGTACAGCAAGTGGTGCGCCGTGATGGTGGCGGCAATCGGGCCTTCCGCTTCCGCCACGTATTCGGCGGCGTGGCGGGTGGTGATGTGCTCGAACACGACTTTCAATTCCGGGAAGCTCTTGCGCAGCGGACGCATCACGCGTTCGATGAACACGGCTTCACGGTCGAACACGTCCACTTCCGGATCGGTGACTTCACCGTGCACCAGCAACGGCAAGTCCAGTTCCTGCATGACTTCCAGCGTCTTGTGGCAATTGGCGATGTCGGTCACGCCGGCGTCGGAATTGGTGGTGGCGCCGGCCGGGTACAGCTTTACACCATACACAAAGCCGCTGTCGACCGCGCGGCGGATTTCATCGGGCGGCGTATTGTTGGTCAGGTACAAGGTCATCAGCGGTTCGAACGCCATGCCTTGCGGCAGCGCCGCCAGGATACGACCACGGTACGCTTCGGCGGCCGCCACCGTGGTGACCGGCGGTTTCAAATTCGGCATGACGATGGCGCGGCCGAACTGGCGCGCGCTGTGCGGCAGCACGCTGGCCAGGGTGGCGCCGTCGCGCAGGTGCAAATGCCAGTCGTCTGGACGGATGAGGGTGATGCTGTCGGGAGTGTCAATGTGGGACATGGCGGCTGCTCGCAGGGTGTCGGATGAAAAGAATCCCGACATTTTACCGCGTGGCGCGTGATGTCACTCCCTGGGGTCAGACCCCGTTTGTGACAAAAGTGGACATTTCCTTGTGACAATGTCCACTTTTGTCATATTTGGGGTCTGACCCCAGTGGTGGACATTTATTGGGAGGCTACCCAAGCCTTGGCGTCCGCCAGCAGCTTGTCCAGCCGCGCCCGGTCGTAAATGTCGCCGCGTGACACCACCATGCGGATCTTGCGCGTATTGGCAATGTCTTTCAGCGGGTCCGCATCGAGCACCAGTAAATCCGCCACCTTGCCCTGTTCCACGCTGCCGTAACGGTCCAGCTTGCCCAGGAAACGGGGGCCGTTGATGACCGCCGTGCGCAGCGCCTGCGCTGGCGTCAGGCCATAGCGGACATACAGGCCGATCTCGTCATGCAGCGCCGGGCCGGGGTAATCAAATGAATTCAAAAACCCCGCATCCGTGCCGGCAATGATGGCCACGCCTTCCTGCGCCAGCAACGGCAGCAGCGCTGCGGACTTCTCAAAAATCGCATGGCGCAGCGCAACCGCTTCCGGCTTGTCTTGCGCGGCGCGCTGCACGCGCCAGTCATACGTGGCGCGCAAGCCCTTGCCGATGTATTGCAGGTAGGCGTCCTTGCTGTGGTCTTCCTGGTCCAGGTAGGCGGTGATGCGCGACACCGATAAGGTCGGCACCACGGCCGTGCCCCTGGCCGCCATGTGGCGGAACGCGGCGCGCGCGGTCGCTTCGTCATAACTGTCCAGGCTATGCTTCATCGCTTCGCGCGACGTCATGGTTCCCGCCGCCACCTGCGCCGTCAATTCCCGCTCGCGGGGCGTAGCGGCGCGCAGCAGGTAGGACTGGTGTTCCACCGTGCCCAGCCCCGCGTCGAAGACGTCCCCCAGGGTCAGTTGCACCGGCAAATGGCCGGATGTGCGCATCCCGCGCGCCTTGGCCTGCTTCAGCGCTTCCAGGTAAATCGCCGGGGTCATGGTGTTTTCCGTGATCTTCACGAAATCGACTTGCTGGCCCTGCAATTTATCCAGCGCGGCCGATACTTCGGCCGGCGTGCCCACTTCGATCGTGCCTTTCCACAGCGGCTTGTAGCCTTCCAGCTTGGCGCCGGACGTGTAGATGGTCGGCCCCGCCAGCTTGCCGGACGCCACTTGCGCGCGCCAGTCCAGCACGATGTCGGCCAGGTCGCCCGAGCAATCGCGCACCGACGTGATGCCATGCGCCAGGTACAGCGGCAGCAATTGCTTGTTTTCTTCGATCAGTTCAGGGCCGCCTCCGAAGTGCATGTGGGTGTCCCACAGTCCCGGCATCAGGTATTTTCCTGGCAATTTGATGGTCTTCTTCGGCGCGTAATTCTTTAGTGTCTTGTCGTCGACCACGGCGGCAATCGCGCCGCCGTTGATGATGACGGACTTGCCTTTAATATGCGTACCGCGTTCGGCATCGATGATGGTCGCTTGCGTCAAGACCGCATCGACGGGAAGTCTGGCCGCATAGGCCGGGTGCAACATGCCGAGCGCCAGCATGCTTGCCGCGAGAGTGGTGAGTTTCATTTTGCGCTCCAGGGAAAGGCGGCAGTGTACTCCTTAGCGGATGATGGCCACGCGCCGCTGCAGTTGCCGCACCAGCCACGACAAGCCGCTGCACAGCACGAAATACACCAGCGCCACGAACAGATACATTTCCACCAGCCGCCCGTCGCGCTGCGCCACCTTGCTGGCCAGCCCGACAAAATCCGGCGCAGACAGCACATAGACCAGCGACACGTCCTGGAACAGTACGATGGTTTGCGTCAGCAGCACCGGCAACATGTTGCGGAACGCTTGCGGCAACACCACCGTGCCCATCACTTGCCAGTAACGCAGGCCCAGCGCCTGTGCCGCCAGCACCTGGCCACGGGGGATCGCCTGTATCCCGCCGCGCATGATTTCACAGTAATACGCGGCCTGGAACAAGATAAAAGTCACCAGCGCCGACCAGAATGCCCCGACCTTGACCGGTTCCGGCGCGCCGATCAGCCACGCGCCGATATACGGCACCAGGAAATAAAACCAGAAAATCACCAGCAGCAGCGGCACGGCCCGCATCAGGTTCACATACCCGGCGGCCAGCCACGACAACGGCGCAATCGGCGACAGCCGCGCCAGCGCCAGCAAGGTCCCCAGCACCACGCCGCCCAGCATGGACAGCACCGTCAGCTTCAAGGTGAACAGCATGCCGACCTGGAACAGGTAGACCCACGAGCGCGAAATCACATCAAAGTCGAATTGGGAGAACATTATCGTACGCCCTCCCCCAGGGTGCCGGGCAGCGCCAGCCGCCGTTCCAGCCCGTGCATACCGGCCACCACGATGATGTTGAGCGCCACATAGATGACGGTCGCGGCGGTGAACGCTTCAAAGACCTGGAAGGAAAATTCCTGGATCGCATTGGCGCTGTTCATTAATTCCACCAGCCCGATGGTCAGCGCCACCGCGCTGTTCTTGATGATGTTCAGCCCTTCGCTGGCCAGCGGCGGCAGGATCACGCGCAACGCCAGCGGCAGCAGCACATAACGGTAAGCCTGCGGCCGCGACAGGCCCAGCGCCAGTGCCGCCAATTGCTGGCCGCCGGCCAGCGATTCGATCCCCGCCGTCACCTGCACCGCCACCCGCGCCGACGTATAAAAGCCCAGCGACACCACCGCCGCGACAAACGGCAAGTTGGGCAGCACCTTGACCCAGGCGCCGGCGGCGGCCGGCAACAATTCGGGCGCCACGAAATACCACAGGAACATTTGCACCAGCAGCGGGATATTGCGGAACACTTCGATATACGCATTGCCCGCCACGCGCAGCCAGCGCCCGGACGCCGACGATTGCGGCAAGGTGCGCAAGGTGCCGATCAAGACACCCAGCACCAGCGCGATAATCCAGCCGCAGCCCGCAGCGGCCAGGGTCCACTGCAGCCCGTCGATCAGCGTTGCGCCATAGGTGCGCACGCCGTCCGGCGATTCTTCCCAGAAGATGCGCCAGTTCCAGTGGTAATTCATGCGGTGCTTACTTCGCTTTTCTCTTGGCCGCGGCTTGCTGCGCCGCCGGCACGGCGGCATAAGCCGCGGGGTCAGGCGAATCGGTGGGTTTCACCAGCACCGCCTTTAGTTGCGGCGGCATCGGGAAATTCAGGTTGATGCCCTTGGGCGGGATCGGGCTCATGAACCACTTGGCATAGACTTTCTGGTAATCGTCGGTCTGGTAAAAGCGCGCCAGCGTGGCATCGGCCAGTTTCTTGAATTCGGCGTCATCGCGCCGCAGCATGATGCCGTACGGTTCCACCGACAGCGCTTCCTGCGCAATCGCGAAATCGGCGGGATTTTTTGCCGCCGCCACCTGCGCCGCCAGCAAGATATCGTCATTGGCTTCGGCCACGGCGCGCCCGGTCTCCAGCATCAGGAACGATTCCGGGTGGTCCTTGCCGATCAGGATCGTCATGCCCAATCCCATCTCGTTATTCAAGATCGTCATTTGCTTCAAGGTCGTGGTGCCGGCCGTCGCCACCAGGGTCTTGCCCTTCATGTCCGCCAGCGAATGGATATTCGACGCTTTTTTCGCCAGCAGTTTATTGGCCACCACGAACATGGTGGGCGCGAACGCCACCTGTTTTTGCCGCTCCGCGTTATTGGTGGCGGAGCCGCATTCGAGGTCGATGGTGCCGTTCGCCATCAGCGGAATGCGGTTGGCCGGCGTCACCGGCTGCAGGATGACTTTCACGTCCGTCATGCCCAGCTGCTTTTGCGCGGCGGTGACGATTTTCATGCACAGGTCGACTGAATAGCCCAGGTATTGCTGCTTGTCGTCCAGGTACGAGAACGGTACGGAGCCATCGCGCACACCAAGGGTGATGGTGCCGGTGCGCTTGATCTTGGCCAGGGTGCCGGTCGGTTCCTGGGACGATGCCGTGACCGGCACAGTGGAAAACGCAGCCAGCAAGAGTAATACGGACAGCCTGTGCAGCGCCATGATGCCCTCCCCTGTAATGAACGACTTCTAATGAATAATACGCGCGAGGAAATCCCTGGCGCGCTCGGACCGGGGCGCGCCGAAAAACTCATCCTTGCCGCAATCTTCCAGGATGCGGCCCTTGTCCATGAACACCACGCGGTTGGCGACCTTGCGGGCAAAGCCCATTTCATGGGTCACCACCATCATGGTCATGCCTTCCTGCGCCAGTCCCACCATCACGTCCAGCACTTCATTGATCATTTCCGGGTCCAGCGCCGACGTCGGCTCATCGAACAGCATGGCGATCGGGTCCATCGACAGCGCGCGGGCAATCGCGACCCGTTGTTGCTGGCCGCCGGACAGCTGGTTCGGAAATTTATCCTGTTGCGCCAGCAAACCGACCCGGTCCAGGTAGCGCAAGCCCCGCTCGACGGCTTCGTCGCGGCTGCGCTTCAATACTTTAATTTGGCCCAGGGTCAGATTGTCGCGCACCGATAAGTGGGGAAACAACTCAAAATTCTGGAACACCATGCCGATGCGGGCGCGCAACGCCGGTAAATCCGTGCCTTTTGCCCCCACCGACGTGCCATCGACCAGGATTTCCCCCTGCTGGAACGGTTCCAGCCCGTTGACGGTCTTAATCAGTGTGGACTTGCCGGAACCGGATGGACCGCAAATGACCATGACATCCCCCCGGGCGACACTGGTGTTGCATTCCGTCAACACCTGGAAATGGCCATACCACTTGCTGAGGTTCTTGATGTCTATCATAAATTCCGAGAAAAATATCCGGTTGTACCAACTCTTTTCCGTCTGACACACAGTTGCTTGACATGCATCAGGGTCGCAACGATACTCCCGACTTCCCTGCTTACAGATTCATCAATTCTACCGGTAGTGACGGTTTGCACTGCAAAACAGTGTGGCTGGACAGTACCACAGGAAACACGCACATGAAAATCGACAACAGCGCTTCCGGCGCCAGCCCTTCCTCCCGCAGCAATCTCACCACCTACATCCTGGTCAGCCTCGTGCTGGGCATCGTGGTTGGCTATTTTGCCAACGCCAACATGGCCAAGCCGACTGACTTTGCCGACTATATGTCGCTGCTGACAACGATTTTCCTGCGCCTGATCAAAATGATCATTGCGCCGCTGGTCTTTTCCACCCTGGTGGTGGGGATTGCGCGCATGGGTGACGCCAAGGAAGTGGGCCGCATCGGCCTGAAAACCCTGGGCTGGTTCCTGGTGGCGTCCGTGGTGTCGCTGACCCTGGGCCTGATCATGGTCAACCTGTTCCGTCCGGGCGACGCCCTGGTCGGTCACCTGCCGGCCGCCGCTTCGACCGGCATCGCCGCCACCAGCCTGTCGCTGAAAGAATTCATTACCCACCTGGTGCCGGCGTCCATCATCGACGGCATGGCCAAGAATGAAATCCTGCAAATCGTCGTGTTCTCGCTGTTCTTCGGCACCGCGGCCGCCGCGGTCGGCAAGAAAGCCGAACCGCTGGTGGACGCCATCGACGGCCTGGCCCACATCATGCTGAAAATCACCGGCTATGTGATGCAATTCGCCCCAGTGGCGGTGTTTGCCGCCGTGGCCGGCACGATTGCCAAGAGCGGCCTGGGCGTGCTGGGCACGTACGGCGTGTTCATGGGCGAGTTCTACCTGAGCATTGCCATCCTGTGGGGCATCCTGATCTTTGCCGGTTTCCTGTTCCTGGGCAAACGCATCTTCGCGCTGATCGCGGAATTGCGTGGTCCGTCGCTGATCGCGTTTTCGTGCGCATCGAGCGAAGCCGCCTATCCGAAAACCCTGGAAGGCCTGGAGCGTTTCGGCGTGCGCAACCGCATCGCCTCGTTCGTGCTGCCGATCGGCTATTCGTTCAACCTGGACGGCTCCATGATGTATTGCACGTTCGCCACCGTGTTCATTGCACAGGCGTACGGCATTGAAATGTCGCTGGGCACACAAATGACCATGATGGCGGTATTGATGCTGACGTCCAAGGGCATCGCCGGTGTCCCGCGCGCCTCGCTGGTGGTGATCGCCGCCACCCTGGGCCAGTTCAACATCCCGGAAGCAGGCTTGCTGCTGTTGCTGGGCATTGACCACTTCCTCGACATGGCGCGCTCCGCCACCAACGTGATCGGTAACGGTATCGCCGCTGCCGTGGTCGCGAAGTGGGAAGGCGAGCTGGTAGAGCCGCTGCAACGCGAACTGTCGGATTCGCCACTGCCATAACCGGCACGGCATCAACGGAGGCATCCCACAAGGGTGCCTCTTTTTTTTCAGCGTACGGCTTGTCAAGAAGGAAAGCACAGACTTTCCCGGGAATGGGCCGGCGTTCTCTATTGGAGGAGACAGATGGACCGTAGGAGTATGTTGGGCTTGTTTGCCACATCGTTTGCCGCGTCGTACATGGCGCCCAAGGCATTCGCGGCAAGCAGCAATTGGGAAGACGACTTTTCCCGTTTCATGAACGATGGCTTGCGCAAGACCGGCACCGCCGGCGTCAGCGTGGCCACCGTGCGCAATGGCCGGACCCAGTTCGTGCGGGGCTTCGGCCTGGCCGATGTGCAGGCGCGTACCCCCGTCACCCCGGACACGGCATTTCACATCGCCTCGGTCAGCAAGGTCGTCACCGGCACGGCCATGATGATGCTGCATGAACAGGGCGCGTTCCGCCTGGATGACCCGATCGCGCCGTACCTGGATTTCCCCGTGGTGCACCCGGCTTTCCCGGACACGCCGATCACGTTCCGCCACTTGCTGAGCCATACGTCCGGCATTGCCGACACCGTGTATAACGAGCGCCATGGCGATTTTTCCGCCGGCGTCACGTTGCAATTGCGCGACTTCCTGGCGGGCTACCTGTCGCCCAATGGCCGCTGGTATGCCCAAGCCGGTTCGTTCAGCGAGACGAAGCCAGGCAGCACCTGGACCTATTCGAATGTCGGCATTGCGCTGCTGGGCTACCTGGCCGGCCGCGTGAATGCGGAGCGCCAGGGCCTGGACGTGCTGACGCAAAAGCGCCTGTTCTCCCCGCTCGGCATGCGCCACACCGGCTGGACCCTGGCGGCCATGGGCAAGGCGCCGCTGGCGCAGCCGTACGCCCGCCTGGACCATGGCTTGAAGGCGATGGCGCCGGCCGGCGCGCCAAGCTGGCCGGCCGGCCTGCTGCGCTCTTCCGCCCGCGATTTCGCCCGCATCCTGGAAATCTTCAGCGGCGAAGGCGCGGTCGATGGCCGCCGCTACCTGCAGCAAGGCACGCTGGCCACGTTCCTGTCGCCGCAGCCAGTGGCGGTGGATCAGAACGTGCAGCAAGCACTGATCTGGACCCTGCGCGAGCAAAACGGCAACATGGCCATGCACTACGGCGGCGATGTGGGCGCGGATTCCGTGGCGGCGCTGGATGTGAGCAAGCGCGTCGGCGCGCTGATGTTCAGCAACGTGACGGGCAATGACGAATTCCGGGCCTTCCAGAAGGAAGCCATGGAGCGCTTGCTGGAGCGGGCGCGCACGGCGTAAGTAGTTTTGCATGCACGGCGGCTTTGCATGCGATGCGGGCCACCTGGTCCCAATCGCCCTGCGGCGTGATTCCGTAGGGCGGTTTTGCGCAGCAAAGCCGCCATGCCTGCGTCAAGCCAGCCCCGGCCTTCCCGCCACCACCGAAAAGGATGCGACAGTGGCGATCTTGCTCCCCGCATCCCGCACCTCGTCCAGCCCCCGGAAATCCACCACACACCGCTCCGGCCGCACATCGAGCAACATGAACCCGCGCTTGTCGCTGCGGCCATATTTCAGCTGCGCATTCATGTCGACATACTGCTGCGTCCGCGCCTGCGGCCGCGAACTGGACGTAATCGACGTGCCGCAAAACTCCGTCGCCACCAGCCGGTTGGCCTTGCTCGCGGGCCGCAATGGATCGGGCCGCAATTCCGCCGCATAAAACGTATGGACGTCGCCCGACAGCACCAGCGGATTACCCGCGCCGCTGGCCTGCAAGACGTCATACAGCCGCTGCCGCGCGGCCGGATACCCATCCCAGCCATCGGTCCAGTAGCGGCCATCGCGGCTGTCGCCCCGCAGCGCCAGCGGCAACTGGCTGCATTGCGCCATCAGGGTTTGCTGGGCCAGGATATTCCAGCGCGCGGCGGAGGTTTTCAAGCCCTGTTCCAGCCACCGTTCCTGCTCGCCGCCCAGCATCGAGCGGCGCGGATCCAGCAAGGCGCCGCAATCGCGCGGCCGCACCGAGGTGGAACCGCCCCGCCCCGCCGTACAGGCCTGCGCCGCGCGGTACTGGCGGTTGTCGAGCACGTGGAAGCGGGCCAGCCGCCCCCAGTCATAGCGCTGGTGCATGCGCATCATGCCGTTCTGGATGCCCGGCGCGGGCAGGCGCAGCGGCTGGTGTTCGTAGTACGCCTGGTAGGCGGCGGCGCGGCGCGCGGCAAAGTGCGCATCGAGCCGTTCGTCGCGCAATCCGGCGTAATCATTGGCCACTTCATGGTCGTCCCACGCGAGGATCCATGGCGCCGCATGGTGCGCCGCCTGCAAGTCCGCATCGCTTTTGTATTGCGCATAGCGGGCGCGGTAGTCGGCCAGCGTGAAACTTTCGTCGGAACGCACGGCGCGCGCGGGATGGCGCAACTGGTAGGGGCCCCACTCGTAAATGTAATCGCCGACAAAGGCCACCAGGTCCGGCGCGGCGGCCGCGATATGGCGGTGCGCCGCATAGGTGCCGAACTCCCAGTGCTGGCACGAGGCCACCGCCAGCTTCAGGGCCGCCGGCAAATCCTGCGCGGCGGGCGCGGTGCGGGTGCGGCCGACGGGACTGACCGCATCGCCCAGCATGAAGCGATACCAGTACCAGCGCGCGGGCGACAGGCCGCGCACATCGACGTGCACGCTGTGCGCCAGTTCCGGCAGCGCGGTGGCGGCGCCTTGCGCCACGATGGTCCGGAACGCGTCATCGGCCGCGACTTCCCAGCGTACCGGCAGCGCCACCGGCGGCGTGGCGTGTGCATTCAGAGGGTCATGCACAATGCGGGTCCAAAGCACCACCGCGTCGGGCAAGGGGGCGCCAGAGGCGACGCCCAGCGTAAACGGATACTTGCCGTGTCCATTGCCGGCGGCGCGCGCCTGGAAGGAGGTGACGCCAGCGGCAGCCAACCCCGCCAGCGCCGACACGCGCGCCGCCGTCAGCAGCAGCGCGCGGCGGCTAACGGCGGCGCGCGTGTCGGGCGGCATGGAACGCGTTGCAACGATTACTGGAAGGTTTCCAGCGGCGGCACCTGGCGCGGCTTGCGGTCCGGGCCGGTGGCAACGTAGGTCAGCGTGGCTTCCGTGACCTTGACGATCGATGCCTGCAAGCGGTTACGCTCCGCATACACTTCGACATTGACGGTAATCGACGTATTGCCGACCTTGACGATGTCGGCATAAAACGAAAGCAAGTCGCCAATGAACACCGGGTTCTTGAACACGAACGAATTCACGGCGACCGTGGCGACGCGGCCATTGGCGCGGCGGGTGGCCGGCAGCGAACCGGCAATGTCGACTTGCGCCATGATCCAGCCGCCAAACACGTCGCCGTAGACGTTGGCGTCGGCCGGCGCGGGCATCACGCGCAGTTCCGGCATTTTTCCTGGAGGCAGGCCGCGGCGTTCCGCGGAAAGTTCGGGCGTTTCTGGCGTGGTCATGGGGTTTTCTCACAAGGGCTACAATTGAGGGGAAATTGTAAACTACAGGAACCAGCCCTGCCATGCGCCGTCAGTCTTCCGAACCACTGCCCCCCGACCCTTCCGGCAAACCGCCCCGCAGCGACCTTGCCACCCTCAAAACCCTGATGCCCTATCTGTGGGTCTATAAATGGCGCGTGCTGGCCGCCCTGATGGCGCTGGTGGGCGCCAAACTGGCCAATGTGGGCGTGCCGGTGGTGCTGAAAAAGCTGGTCGATGACATGACCGTCACGCCCGAGCATCCGCACGCGCTGCTGGTGCTGCCGGTGGCCGCGCTGGTCGCGTATGGCCTGCTGCGGCTGTCCACCACCCTGTTTACCGAGTTGCGTGAATTCCTGTTTGCCCGGGTCACGCAGCGCGCCGTGCGCACCATCGCCCTGCAAGTGTTCCGGCATTTGCACTCGCTGTCGCTGCGCTTCCATTTGAACCGGCAAACCGGCGGCATGACGCGCGATATCGAACGGGGCACGCGCGGCGTCGGTTCGCTGATTTCCTACACGCTGTTCAACATCCTGCCGACCCTGGTGGAAATCTCATTGGTGCTGGGCTACCTCGTCACGCACTACGACATCTGGTTCACCGCCATCACCTTGACCGCGCTGGTCAGCTATATCGCGTTCACCGTCATCGTCACGGACTGGCGCACGCACTTCCGCCGCACCATGAACGACCTCGATTCGAAAGCCAATACCAAGGCCATCGATTCGCTGATCAACTATGAAACCGTCAAATACTTCGGCAACGAAGATTATGAAGCCAAGCGCTATGACGAAGGCTTGCAGCGCTACGAAGCGGCGGCCGTCAAATCGCAAACTTCGCTGTCGTTCCTGAATACGGGCCAGTCGCTGATCATCGCCACCGCCGTCACCCTGATCCTGTGGCGCGCCACGCAAGGCGTGATCGATGGCACCATGACCCTGGGCGACCTGGTGCTGGTCAATGCCTTCATGATCCAGCTGTATATCCCGCTGAATTTCCTCGGCGTGATTTACCGTGAAATCAAGCAAAGCCTGGCCGACATGGAGCGCCTGTTCGGTTTATTGGACCAGAACCGCGAAGTCGACGATGCGCCCGATGCCAGGCCGCTGGTCACACATGGCGCGCAAGTGCATTTCTCGCACGTGGATTTCAGTTACGAATCCAAACGGCAAATCCTGTTCGACGTCGACTTCACGATTGCCGCCGGCACCACCACCGCCATCGTCGGCCACAGCGGTTCCGGCAAATCCACCCTGTCACGGCTGCTGTACCGGTTTTACGAGGTCGGCTCGGGCGCGATCACCATCGATGGCCACGATATCCGCGCCGTCACGCAACATTCGCTGCGCCACGCGATCGGCATCGTGCCGCAAGATACCGTGCTGTTCAACGACACCATTGAATACAACATCGGCTACGGCAAGCCCGGCGCCACCAAGGACGACATCGTGGCCGCCGCGCGCGCCGCATCGATCCACGACTTTATCGTTACCCTGCCGGACGGCTATGCCACCGTGGTGGGCGAGCGCGGCTTGAAACTGTCGGGCGGTGAAAAGCAGCGGGTGGCAATTGCGCGCACGCTGCTGAAAAATCCCGCAATTCTGATCTTCGACGAAGCCACGTCGGCGCTGGACTCCAAGGCGGAACAGGCGATCCAGGCGCAATTGAAGGACATCGCGAAAAACCGCACCACCATGGTCATCGCGCACCGCCTGTCCACCGTGGTGGAAGCGCAGCAAATCATCGTGCTCGACCACGGCCGCATCGTGGAACGCGGCACGCACCACGCGCTGCTGGCGGCCGATGGGTTATATGCCCAAATGTGGCAACGCCAGCAGGCCAACAAGGAAGACGAAGCCGAAACAATCTAACCGTAGGGCGGTTTTCGTGGGGGCGCCGAGCCCAGCGAAAGCCGCCATGCATGCAGCCCGGCGTGCTATGGCGCCAGGTTGCCGCATGCATGGGGCGGCTTTGCCTCTGGCAAAACCGCCCTACAAAAAAAGGCGCCGTGCATTCACGCGGCGCCTTTTTCTTTGCAACAGCCAGGGACTTACGCGGCTTCTTTCGCCTTCGGCTTTTCATCGCGCAATTCGCGCCGCAGGATCTTGCCGACATTGGTCTTCGGCAGTTCATCGCGGAACTCGATGTATTTCGGCTTCTTGTACGCGGTCAGTTCATTCTTGCAGAATTCCTGCAGCGCTTCGGCCGTCAGGTTCGGGTCTTTGCGGACCACGAACAGTTTCACGGCTTCGCCGGAATTCTTGTCCGGCACGCCGATGCAGGCCACTTCCAGCACGCCAGGGTGCGACGCCACCACGCCTTCCACTTCGTTCGGATAGACGTTGAAGCCGGACACCAGGATCATGTCTTTCTTGCGGTCGACGATGCGGGTGTAGCCGCGTTCATCCATGATGCCGACGTCGCCGGTCTTGAAGAAGCCATCGGCCGTCATCGACTTCGCGGTTTCCTCCGGACGGTTCCAGTAGCCCGCCATCACTTGCGGGCCACGGATCGCGATTTCACCGGTGGCGCCGATCGGCAGCACATTGCCGTCGTCGTCCAGGATCTGCACTTCCGTCGAGGGAATCGGCAAGCCGATGGTGCCGGTGAATTCCTTGATGTCGACCCGGTTGGCGGTCGCCACCGGCGACGTTTCCGACAAGCCGTAGCCTTCGATGATCGGCGTGCCCGTCAACTTCAGCCAGCGGTCCGCCACCGCCTTTTGCACGGCCATGCCGCCGCCGTTGCAAATCTTGTAGGATGAGAAGTCCAGCTTGGCGAAGTCCGCATTGTTCAACAGCGCGTTGTACAGCGTGTTCACGGCCGGGAACACCGTCACCTTGTACTTCGCCAGTTCCTTGACGAAACCCGGGATATCGCGCGGGTTCGGGATCAGCAAGTTCAGGCCGCCCATGCGCATGCTCATGAAGCACGAAATCGTCAGCGAATAAATGTGGTACAGCGGCAGCGCGGCCACGAATACCATTTGCTCGCTGCTGGCCTTGAATTGCAGCCACGCTTCGTTTTGCAGCACGTTCGACACCACGTTACGGTGCAACAGCACGGCGCCTTTCGACACACCGGTGGTGCCGCCCGTGTATTGCAGGAACGCGATGTCGTCGTGCGTCTGCTTCACAGCCCTCATCTTCAGGCGCGAACCTTCGGCCAGCATTTGCTTGAACGAGATGGCTTTCGGCAGCGAATACGCTGGCACCATCTTCTTCACTTTGCGCACCACCAGGTTGACGATCATGCCTTTCAGGCCACCGAGCAGGTCGCCCATGCTGCCGACGATCACGTGCTTGACCTTGGTCTGGCCCAGCACCTGCTGCACGGTGGTGGCGAAGTTTTCCAGCACGATGATGGCTTCCGCGCCGGAGTCGTTCAACTGGTGCGCCAGCTCACGCGGCGTGTACAGCGGATTGACATTCACCACCACGTAGCCGGCGCGCATGATGCCGGCCATGGCGACCGGATATTGCAGCACGTTCGGCAGCATGATCGCCACGCGGGCGCCTTTTTGCAGGCCCTTGTTCTGCAGCCAGGCGCCGACGTGCTGCGACATCGTATCGACGTCGCGGTACGTCAGCGTCTTGTCCATGCAGGCATACGCGTCACGGTCGGCATAGTTACGGAAAGACTCTTCCAGCAATTGCGTTACTGAGCTGTACTGCGTGTTGTCGATCTCCGCCGGCACGCCTTCGGGATAGGATTTCAACCAGATCTTTTCCATCTATAGCCTCGTGTTGGATGTGTCAATAATTTTTCTTATGCCGCTTTCTTGCCCTCGTCACGCAAGGCGCGGCGCAGGATCTTGCCGACGTTCGTCTTCGGCAACTCATCGCGGAATTCGATGTACTTCGGTTTCTTGTAGCCGGTCAGGTTGTCCTTGCAGTACGCCATCAGGGTTTCCGCCGTCAGGTTCGGGTCCTTGCGCACCACGAAGACTTTGACCGCTTCACCCGAATGTTCGTCCGGCACGCCGATGCACGCGCATTCCAGCACGCCCGGGTGCGACGCCACCACGCCTTCCACCTCGTTCGGGTACACATTGAAGCCCGAGACCAGCACCATGTCTTTCTTGCGGTCGACGATTTTCACGTATCCGTTGGCATCCATCACGCCCACGTCGCCCGACTTGAAGTAGCCGTCCGGCGTCATGACCTTGGCGGTTTCTTCCGGGCGGTTCCAGTAACCCGCCATCACTTGCGGGCCGCGAATTGCGATTTCGCCCGGCTGGCCCAACGGCACTTCATTGCCGTCGTCGTCCAGGATGGCAATCTCGGTGGAGCAGACCGGCAAGCCGATGGTGCCCGTGAATTCCCTGCCGTCGCCCCGGTTGCCGGTCGCCAGCGGCGACGTTTCAGACAAACCATACGCTTCGAGGATCGGCACGCCAGTGGCCTTCAGCCATTTGTCGTTGACCGCCTGCTGCACGGCCATGCCGCCGCCGTTGCAAATCTTCAGGCCGGAGAAGTCCACTTTGGAAAACTCGGGGTGATTCACCAGCGCGTTGTACAACGTATTGACAGCCGGGAACATGTTGAACTTGTACTTGCCCAGTTCCTTGATGAAGCCGCCGATATCGCGCGGGTTCGGCACCAGCACGTTCAGGGCGCCGGCATGGGTGCCCCACATGGCGCAGGCCGTCAGCGCAAAGATGTGATACAGCGGCAAGGCGCAGATGATGGTCAGCGGATCCACTTGCGGCGCTTTTTCCAGCGCCGGCGCGGCCCACGCATCGATTTGCAGCAAGTTCGCCACGATATTGCGGTGCGTCAGGGTGGCGCCCTTGGACACGCCGGTGGTGCCGCCCGTGTATTGCAGGAATGCGACGTCGGACGATTTCAGCTCGACCGGCGTGAGCTTCATGCCGGCGCCCTGCCCCAGCACGGACTTGAAGCGCACCGCGTTCGGCAGTGAAAAGGCCGGCACCAGTTTCTTCACGTTGCGCACCACGAAGTTGACGATGGCGCCTTTCAGGCCGCCCAGCATTTCCCCCATGTTGGCCACGACGATGTGCTTGACCTTGGTGCGCGGCAGGACCTGCTCCAGGGTGGTGGCGAAGTTTTCCAGGATGATGATGGCTTCCGCGCCGGAATCGTTGAGCTGGTGTTCGAGCTCGCGCGGGGTGTAGAGGGGATTGACGTTGACGACGGTGTAGCCGGCGCGCAGGATGGCGGCGATCGACACCGGGTATTGCAGCACGTTCGGCATCATGACAGCCACGCGCGCGCCTTTTTTCAGGCCCCGGCTTTGCAGCCACGCGCCCAGTTGGCGCGACAGCTTGTCCAGCTCGGCGTAGGTCAGGAACTTGTCCATGCACACGTACGCGTTGCGGTTGGCGTATTTCTGGAACGATTCTTCCAGCAGGTGTACCAGCGACCGGTATTGGTCAGGATCGATCTCGGCGGGAACGCCGGGGGGATATGACTTCAGCCAAATTTTGTCCATCCTGTGCCTCGTCTCTCAGTGGTTTTTATATGTGGCGCGCGGCGCACAGTGCCGGCGTTGAAAGCTGCTGCAAGCTAAAAATAGTACGCTCGTACACAAATACTATGATGATGCTATCGGGCTGCCGCCCGGTATGCAAGCAGTTTTGTATTTTTTGAACGCCTCCTCTACGGGAAAACCAACGCTTGCCGCAGTGCTGTTCTTGCTGCTATGCAGCAAGGCTTACTGCCCATCGACTGCGCATTTACTGCACAGGCAAAGCTATCGATTGCGTAGCCACCGAATTGCTTACGTCAGCGCCCGCTGGCGGTTGAGGCTGGGCCAGTTGTATCAGTTGGGCTTGACGCTCCGCCTGGCTCAGGTTTTTCATGCGCTGCACTGCAACATAGAAGCGCGGGAAGGTTTTTTCCTGCGCCAGCAGGGCACGGAACCCGGGCAGGAAATCATTATAGGTTGCAACAGAGGCAAGGTGGGCATTGTTTAAGTGGTCCGAAAAATACCTGTCGTAACCCGCATATCCGCCCCAGGCGCCATTGCGCAGCGTCTGGTATTCCGCCTTCAGCGACGCAAAGATGCGCGCCTTTTCTTCGCGCTTTTTCTTGTCGCTGACTTTGCGCGCGTAATTGTCGGCCAACAGCTGGCGGTGTTTGACCAGCAATTCCAGGAAGTCCTGGCGCCGCGCGTTGTAGCGCAGGTAGCCTTCGCGCATGGCTTCATTGCCGTACATTTCCAGCCACTTGTGCACGCCCGCTTCTTCCACGGCCGATGCAAACGCTTCATTGAAACGGGAATCGCCTTCGGCATACACCACCTGGTGCGCCAGTTCATGGAACACCATGCGCGCCAGTTCCACGTCCGAATAATTGATGAACGATGACAGCAGCGGATCGCTGAACCAGCCCAGCGTGGAATAGGCCGGCACGCCGCCGATCTGGACGTCATTGCCTTCCGCGCGCAATTGGTCAGCGTAGCCTTCCGCATCGTCCTTGCTGTAATAGCCACGGTAGCTGACGCAGCCGGCAATCGGGAAACACCACTGGATCGGGCGCAGCGACAGTTCCGGCGTGGCCACCACATTCCACAATACATACGGGCGTTTCAGCGCCGCGTAATTCTTGTAGCTGGCATTGTCCGGCAAGTTCAGTTCCTTGACGGCGAAACGGCGGATCAGCAGCGCCTTTTCCAGGCGCGCCTTGAGTTTGGGATCGGTGGTGGGGTCGCCCAGCCAGTCTTCAATCGGCCGGGCGTCGGACCAGAGCGCATACTGGCCCTGGGCCGCCTGGAAGTAATACTTAAACTGTGCACAACCCGCGAGCATCAGTGCGCACGCACCCGCCGCCAGCCAGAATCTGGCGCGCCTTAATTGACGGGCAATTTCGCGCATTCTTCACCTTCAGGTGCATTTCTCTACCTGAACCAGTGTATCGTAAAAAGTCGGCGCACGGCCCATATCCGTAAGGCGCTGGCTGGTGACTTCATTGGCGTTCTTGCCATCTCCGGCCAGCTTTTTCCACCAGATCGACAGCCCCACCACTAGGCCGGCACGGGCTTTGTCCGTCACCCGGGCCTTGCACGTGAAACTGCCCCGATCGTTGTATATCCGCACCATGTCACCGTGTCCGATACCGCGTGCGGATGCATCTGTTGGATGAATGTCCAGATGCGGCTCGCCCTCGGTGGCGCGCAGGCTGGACACATTGACAAAGGTGGAGTTCAGGAAGTTGCGCGCCGGTGGTGAAATCATGGCAAGCGGATAGCGTTTTGCCAGTTCCGGATTGCTGGCCACCGATTCATAGGGCGCGATGTACGCCGGCAACGGATCGAGGCCGTCGGCCAGCATCGCGGCGGAATAAAACTCGCATTTGCCCGATGGCGTCAGGAAGCCGCCGTTGGCAAACGGCGCGGCTGGCATGTTCAGCTTTTGCCAGCCATCGCGCTTCAGCGATTCCCAGTCGAAGTGGATGGCGCGCACGTCTTGCTGATTGAACGCCTGCGCCGCCAGGGCGTCGTCGGACTCCTTGAAGCACGGGTCATCCATGCCCATACGCTCGGCCAGCAGGCGGAAGATTTCCGTGTTGGCTTTGGCTTCGCCCATCGGTGCGATGGCCGCGTTATTGGCCATCATGTACAAGTGGCCATACGACGTGTGCGTATCGACGTGTTCCAGCTGCGTGGTGGCGGGCAGCACGATGTCAGCGTAATCGGCGGTATCGGTCTGGAAGTGTTCCAGCACCACGGTGAACAGGTCTTCGCGGGCGAAGCCCTGCGCCACTTTGGCCGACTCGGGCGCCACCGCCACCGGGTTCGAGTTGTAGACAATGACGGCTTCCACCTGGGGCCCGAATTCCGGTGATGACGGTTTTAACAGATCATCGCCGATGGTGGACATGTTGATCGTGCGCGGCGTGCGGCCGGCCAGCAAATCCGGGCGCTGCAGCTTGGCCTTGTTGGTCGGGAAGGAACCGGACGACGACAATTGCACGCCGCCGGCCGGATGGCGCCACGCGCCCACCAGCGCCGGCAGGCACGCGATATTCCGCACCGCCATGCCGCCGCCTTTGACGCGCTGCACGCCGTAATTCATGCGGATGGCGACCGGTTCGCCGGCTTTGGCCATGCCGCCATACAGGCGCGCCAGCTGTACCACCTCGTCTTCCGTAATGCCACAGGTTTCCGCCGTGCGTTGGGGCGTCCATTCCGTCACGCGCTGCTTCAACTCTTCGTAACCGATGGTGTAGCCGGCAATGTACTCGTGGTCGAGCAAATCTTCCGCGATCAGCACATGCATCAGGCCCAGCGCCAGCGCCGCATCGGTGCCGGGCAGCGGCGCGATGTGCTGGTGGCATTTCTCGGCCGTCAGCGAGCGGTAAGGGTCAATCGCGATCAGCTTGGCGCCGTTGCGTTTGGCCGCTTGCGCGCGGGTCCAGAAATGCAGGTTCGAGGCGATCGGGTTGCCGCCCCAGATGATGATCAGTTTGGCATCCTGGAATTGCTCCATGTCGGTGCCGATCGATGCGCCCACCGTATAGCGGTAGCCGGTGGCGCCCGCCATCGCGCAAATGGTGCGGTCCAGCAGCGAGGCGCCCAGCTGGTGGAAGAAGCGCTGCGCCATCGATTCGCCCTGTACCAGGCCCATGGTGCCGGCGTAGCTGTACGGCAGGATGGCTTCGGGGTCGCGCGCGGCGATCGGCTTCAGTTTGGCCGCGATGGTGTCGAGCGCCTCATCCCAGCTGATGCGCTCGAACTTGCCTTCGCCTTTTTTGCCAATGCGGCGCAATGGCGTCAGCAGCCGGTCCGGGTGATACGTGCGTTCCGCATAGCGGGCGACCTTGGTGCACAGCACACCGGCGGTGGTGGGGTGATCGGGATCGCCTTTCACTTCGGTTGCGACGCCGTTTTCGACGGTAACGATCAGCGCGCAAGTATCGGGACAATCGTGCGGGCAGGCCGCACGAACATGGGTGGTGGTCATGGAATTCCCTGGAAATACATCGATGAAACCGCCATCGTAAACCATTTTCAGCGCGCTCTCAGACTGCCCTTCCGCGCCCGGCGAGGCTACAATGCAAGGATAGCAACTGGCATGGTGGAGACCAGGTATGAAACTTGTAGAACCTATCATTGCATTTCAATCCGAACTGCAACAAATCCGGCGCGATATCCACGCGCACCCCGAACTTTGCTATGAAGAGCAGCGCACTTCCGACGTGGTGGCCGACAAGCTGGCGGAATGGGGCATCCCCGTCATCCGCGGCATGGGCACCACCGGCGTGGTCGGCATCATCAAGAGCGGCACGTCGGGCCGCGCGATCGGCCTGCGCGCCGATATGGATGCGCTGCCCATGCAGGAAATCAACACCTTCCCCCACGCTTCGCGCCACCCGGGCAAGATGCACGCCTGCGGCCATGACGGCCACACGGCCATGCTGCTGGGCGCCGCGCATTATCTGTCCCGGCACCGCGATTTCGACGGCACCGTGTACCTGGTGTTCCAGCCGGCCGAAGAAGGCGGCGCCGGCGCCCGCGCGATGATCAGCGATGGCTTGTTTGAACGCTGCCCGATGGATGCGATTTACGGCATGCACAACTGGCCGGGCGAAGCCACCGGCACCCTGAGCGTGACGGAAGGCCCGATGATGGCGTCCAGTAACGAGTTCCATGTGACGGTGCGGGGTAAAGGCGCCCATGCGGCGCAGCCGCACAACGGGATCGATCCCGTCATGGTGGCCGTGCAAATTGCGCAAGCATGGCAAACCATCATCACCCGCAATAAGAGCCCGCTGGATACGGCGGTGTTGTCGATCACGCAAATCCACGCCGGCAGCGCCACCAATGTCATCCCCGACGACGCCAAGCTGGTGGGCACGGTGCGCACCTTCACCACCCAAGTGCTGGATCTGATTGAAAGCCGCATGCGCGCGCTGGCCGAAGGCATTGCCGCCGGCTTTGGCGCGGAAGTCGATTTCACGTTCCGCCGCAATTACCCGCCACTGGTCAACCACGCGAAGGAAACCCGGTTCGCGGTGGAAGTCATGAAGTCGCTGGTGGGCGAAGACCGTGTCAACGACAAGGTCGAGCCGACCATGGGCGCGGAAGATTTCGCGTTCTTCCTGCAAGAAAAGCCGGGCTGCTATATCTTCATTGGCAACGGCGACGGCGACCACCGCGACGGTGGCCACGGGCTGGGGCCATGCGTGCTGCACAACGGCAGCTATGACTTCAATGACCAGTTGCTGCCGATCGGGGCGAGTTTCTGGGTCAAGCTGGTGGAAGCGTCGCTACCGAAAAACCAGTAATTACGGCAACTGGTCCGGGCCGCTGCCCACGCGGTGGCCCGTATTCAATTGTTCCAGCGCCAGCAGCGCCGCCGAATGGTCCGCATGCGGGAACACCTTCTCGATCGACTCATAACGCTGCGTCACCAGGTCCGTCACCGGCAACTCCACCCCCGCGTCGGCTGCCGCTGCCAGGATATTGTACTGGTCCTTCAACTGCGTCTTGACCTGCCCGCCCGGCATGAAATTACGCTCCAGCATGCGCTGGCCATGCACTTCCAGCACGCGGCTTTCCGCAAAGCCGCCACGGATCGCATCGCGCACGGCGGCCGGATCGGCCCCTGCCGCCTGCGCCAGCAACAGCGCTTCGGCCACGATATTGATGGTGCCGCCCACGATCAGCTGGTTGCACAGTTTCGATACCTGTCCGGCGCCGGCCGGCCCCACGCGGGTGGAGCGGCCCATGGCGGAAAACACCGGCTGCGCTTGCGCGTAATCGTCTTCGCCGCCACCGGCCATGATGGCCAGCGTTCCCGCCTGGGCGCCACCGACGCCGCCCGACACGGGCGCATCGATAAAGCGGCACCCCGCCGCGGTGAGGCTGCGGTGGAACGCCTGCGCTTCCGACTGGCGCGTGGAACTCATGTCGATCCACAGCGCGTTGGCCTTCAGCGACGGCAGCGCCGCATCGATCACGAGGCCGACCACCGGCCCCGCCTCCAGCATGGAAATCACGATATCGGCCGACGAGACGGCGTCGCCCAGGTCAGCGACGGGCATGGCGCCGAATTCAGCGAGCGGCTCGGCTTTGCTGGCCGTACGGTTCCAGACCGTGACGGCGTAACCGGCGTTGAGCAGGCGGCGCACCATGGGATCCCCCATCAAACCGATGCCGAGGAAAGTGATTTGCATTAGGATCTCCAAACAAGTTGAGAACAATGGGTGCCGGGCCTTCGGGCCGGGCATCCACATATCAGTATCTGGTCAGCATCTTAGCGCCACCGGATCGTTTTTGTGAATGTCGCTACAATGAGGGAATGCTATATAACTCGAGATATGGCATCGACTATGAAAGAGCCTATGCACACATTCAAACTTATCGCGGTTGCAAGCGCCATGCTGGCCATGCAATCCGCCCAGGCGGCACCCGATATCGACACGGCTTACACGGAATTTGGCAGCGGATCAAAGGTCCGCATGGTGCGCGCAGGCGTCACCTCCGACTGGAACACGCGCTGGTTCCAGTCCAACGGCACCCATGTCACGGCCTACTGGGATGCCAGCTTCGGCGCATGGCGGGGCACGCGGGCGCGCAATATTCCGGGCGCGCACCAGAACCTGGTGGACGTCGGCCTGACGCCGGTATTCCGCTTCCAGCGTGACGACGGCCTGGGATTATTTGCGGAAGCCGGTATCGGCATGCACCTGCTGTCCAAAAAATACGACAATAATGACGACCGGCTGTCGACCACTTTCCAGTTCGGCGACCATATCGGCGTCGGCTATGTGTTCAACAAAAACTGGGAAGTGGCGCTGAAGATGCAGCACTATTCCAACGGCGGCATCAAGAAACCCAACAGCGGCGTGGATTACGGCGTGGTGAAGGTGTCGTACCGCTTCTAGGCACCTGGATGAGGATGCCCGGCCTGAAGGCCCGGCGCCCATTTATAAAACTCAATAAAAAACCCTCCGCAAGCGCAAGCCTGCGGAGGGTTTTTATTTGCTGCTACGGCTTATTCAGCGACGTCGGTACCGACGTTGATGGCGGCGTAGGCACGCTGCACGGCTTTCGCTTCCGCGCTGTTGGCACCATACAGTTCCGTCGCGGCGGCCAGCACTTTGGTGCGGGCATCGGCATAGTTGGTCGACGACGTAAACTTGGTGGTCAGCGCCTTGAACCAGATGCGGTATGCCTTGTCCAGGCCGATGCCGGTCATGTTTTTCGGCGACTGGGTCAGGTACGGCGAGTAGTAGTCGCTGGACGTGGTGGCGCTGGAACCCTTGGCCAGGAAGTAGAACATGCGGTTGTTCGGGCCGCTGCTGTAGTGCACGTCCAGGCGTTTCAGCGACGAACTCCATGCATCTTTCGATGCGCCGTCTTTCGAAGGTTTGTACATCCAGCGCAGCGGATTGCCATCCTTCGAAATTTCCTTGCCGGTCATCCAGTCGTTGGCGCCAGGCGATGGCAGCGATGCGCCGGTGCCGCCGGCGCGGGCATAGGCTTCCACGGCTTCGCCAGCGATGTCCGATGCCGATTCATTCAGGCCGCCCGATTCGCCGCGGTAGGCCAGGTTGGACGTGGCGGCGGTGATGCCGTGGCCCATTTCATGGCCGATCACGTCGATCGAACCCAGGTTGTTGAAGTACGAACCGCCGTCGCCGATGTACATGCACTTGCAACCGTCGCTGTAGTACGCATTGTCATACGCGGTGTTGACGTGGGCCGCGATATAGGTGGCGGTATTGTTACCGTCCAGCGATTGCCAGCCCAGCACGTTCTTGTGCATGTCGTAGGTGTTCATCAAGCCCCACAGTGCGTTCACCGCGGCGGTCTGGCCGTTGGCGTTGGTGGTGCTGCCGCCGGCGATGTATTGCTGGCCATCGCCCCAGATATTGGTGGCGTTGGTGTACACGCTGCCGGCGCTGGTGGTGTGGTTGGCGTTGGTGATGGCCATGGCGCCGAAGGTGCCGCCGGTGCCGCGCGAACCATCGATCATCTTGTAGTTGGCGCCGTCATAGGTGGTGTTGATCGGCACCTGGCCGTTGTACTGGCTGTGGCCGGTGCCGATCACGGTTTGATGCATGTTCCACTGGTCGAGCACAGCGCCATTGGCCGCGTCCACGATGGTGTTGTGGAAGACCGGCTTGTTGCCATTGGCCTGGCGGGTCTGCACCAGGTACGCCAGCTTGTAGCTGTCCACCACGTCTTGCACGTCGGTCGCGTTCAGGTCCGCTTCGGCCTTGTTGGCGGCGCCGGCGACACGCACGGTTTTCATCACAGGGAAAATGATCAGTTCCGCGCTTGGCGGGTCGATCTGTACATTGTGGGAACCCACTTTGCCCAGCGCGACCTTGATGGCGTCCTGGCCGCTCATGGACGGCTTGGTGTTGATGCGCTTGGCGCTCAGGTCTTTGCGGCGCTCGGCAATCGATTCGCTGACGATGTTGCCGCCCGCATCGGAGACCACCACGGATTCGGATTCAAACACGCGCACACCCTTGTAGGTGTGGTTCAGGCGGCTGATGGCGTGGCCACGTTCGCCCGGGTGCTGGGAAGCGATGGCGAAACCATGGTCGGCATCCAGGCCATGTTTGCTGCGCTCACCATTCAGCGTGCTGACCAGGCGAGCCTTGTCTTGCTGGGAAAACGATGCCGGGGTGCCCATCATGGGCGCGGCGAATGCGGAACCTGCGATCGACACAATTGCTGCTGCAATCAGGGTCTTGCGAATTGCCATGGTTTCTCCGTTATAGATTTGGGTAGCGACGGCTACCTCGTGACCGCCACCTTACCGAAGCACCACAGGCCATGACAAAAAAATCGGGAATTACGACGAAAAGTGTGCACTTGTCTCAATTTGAAATTTTTTGTCGAACGTATCCATGTTTTTTTGTAGCGCGATACGGAAACAACGCAGCACTTGTGCGGTGTTGAATCATTCGTTCTGACTGGGCTATGCTGAATTAAGTAACCGGTGCAACACCGGTTGCAGCATAGTCGGGAGAGACCGGTCCACCATAGCCGGCGCCGAAGGAGCAACCGCCCCGGAAACTCTCAGGCCCATGAACCGGCTATGCTGATCAGAACTCTGAAGAGCCGCCCGGCCGCATGGCCATGGCGCACCGAAGGAGCAAGCGGCGCTACCGCCCGTGAATCTCTCAGGTCCGGAACAGAGGGGGCAACCGCTGTGCGTACGTCCTGTGCGCGCAGTTCTCAATCCATCTTGTGACGAAAGTCCGTGCCTTGACCGCATCGACCGCGTTTGCGCCGCGTTTTGCGCCGCGTTTTGCGCCACATTTTGCGGTGCGGGCCTCGTACACCCTGAAAAGGAGAAGCATCCATGCAGCACCAACGTTCCACCCGGCGTGCATTGCTGGCGCCATTGGCCTTGTTCACGATCCTGGGCCTGTCCGGCATACCCGCCATGGCGCAAAACGCCACGGCGATTGCCGCCAAAGACGGCGCATCGGCGCAAGCGGCGGCACAGCGCGACTTCGCGCAATTTGCCGCGTACCAGCTGCGCACCCGGCCCGGTGTCGCCCCGGTTGATTTCCCGCTCGAAATCGGCGACATGCAGGACTTGAAGGATGCTGTGATCGGCTACGGCTTTCCTGTCCATTCCGTGGAAGCCAAAGACATCGTCGCGGGCCGCGCGGATTTGCAGGCCATGGCCAAGCCTACCGGGCAGTGGCGCTTCATCGTCTCCGTGCGCGGCAAGCCGGTCGGCCTGGCGACCGTGGAGCAGGTCAACGGCCGCTATGAAACCGTTTCGTATGGCGCCGCCATCCTGGCAAAAGATGTCGATGCGTTGACGGCCCATCATGGCAATGCGGCGCGCAACAACCTGCGTTTCGTCCGCATTTACCAGGCGCGCGCCGACTTCCTGGAAGTCTCCGGTGAAGGCCGTACCCGTTATGCGCCACTGCATTCGGCACGCGAATCGCTGCTGCTGCAGGCGCGCGCAATGAAAACGGGTCAGGGCGACACGTCACTGATGGAAGCGTCCGAAGTGCTGCAGCCGCTGCGCGCAGCCGTCAAAGCCAACCTGGATGCGTTCCGCTGATCCTCATATCTGAATCTGGAGAGACCCATGAAATTGAAGCATCTCGCAATCGGCGCCGCCATGGCGCTGGCCATGCCGATGGCCATGGCGCAATGGCGCACCTTGTCCGTGCCGCTGACCACGCAGGAACACAGCCAGTGGTGCTGGTCCGCATCGAGCAAGGCAATTCTCAGCTATTACTGGGCCAATTACCCAAGCCAGTGCCAGATCGTGAACTGGGCGTATGGCTTGAACTACGCTTGCGGCAACAGCACGTTTAACTGGAACAGCAACGCCAACCAACCGAACTCCATGTATGGTTCATCCGGCAGCGTGCAAAACATCCTGGCCAATTGGAGCGTGCCAAACACCGCGATCAATAATTACCTGTCGTGGAACACCGTGGTTTCGGACATCAACGCCAACCGGCCGTTCGTGATCCGCTACGGCTGGACCGGTGGCGGCGGCCACATCATGGTGGGACGCGGCTATGAAACATATAACGGCGTCAATTACGTATACATCATGAACCCGTGGCCAGGCGAAGGACAAACCTGGCGCACCTATGCGTCGGCGGTCAGCGCGTCGGACCATAACTGGACCCATACGCAGCGCATGAATATCAGCCGCGCGAACTGACCTGTGCAAAAGCCGGCCCGGCATTGAGTGGGCTGGCTTTTGAAATTACTCAGCAATGTCGGTCCCAACATTGATGGCTGCATACGCCCGCTGCACCGCCTTCGCTTCAGCGCTGCTGGCGCCATACAGTTCTTGCGCCGCCGCCAGCACCTTGGCGCGCGCATCGGCGTAATTGGTCGACGAGGTGAATTTGGTGGTCAGTGCCCGGAACCAGATGCGGTAAGCCTTGTCCAGGCCAATGCCCGTCATCGCCAGCGGGGCTTTGGTCAGGTACTTCGAATAGTATTCGCTGGTGGTGCTGGCATTGGAACCCCTGGCCAGGAAGTAGAACATGCGGTTGTTCGGGCCACTGCTGTAGTGCACATCGAGGCTTTTCAGCGTCGTACTCCACGCGTCCGGGCTCTTGCCATCTTTGCTCGGCTTGTACATCCAGCGCAGCGGCTGGCCACTTTTTGAAATCTCCTTGCCCACCATCCAGTCGTTGATGCCGGGCGACGGCAGCACGGCCCCCTTGCCGCCAGCGCGCGCATAGGCTTCCACGGCTTCGCCGGCGATATCGGATGCCGACTCGTTCAGGCCGCCGGATTCACCGGTATAGAGCAGGTTGGAGGTGGCGGCCGTGATGCCATGGCCCATTTCATGGCCAATCACGTCGATGGCGCCCAGATTGTTGAAATACGTGCCACCATCGCCGATGTACATGCATTTACAGTTACCGGAGTAGTAGGCATTGTCATAGGCGGTGTTGACGTGGGCGGCGATGTACGTCGCCGTATTGTTACCATCCAGTGACTGCCAGCCCAAGACGTTCTTGTGCATGTCATACGTGTTCATCAAGCCCCACAAGGCATTCACTGCCGCGGTCTGGCCATTGGCGTTGGTGGTGCTGCCACCAGCAATGTATTGCTTGCCGTCTCCCCAAGTGTTACTGGTGCTGGTGTACATGCTGCCGGCGCTGGTGGTGTGGTTGGCATTGGTGATGGCCATGCCGCCAAAGGCGCCACGCGCGCCGCGGCTGCTGTCCAGCAGGCGGTACGTGGCGCCGCTCAAGGTGGTGTTGATGGCGACGGTGCCGCTGTACTGGCTGTTGCCGGTGCCGGCCACGGTCTGCAGCATATTCCATTGCCGCAGCACGCTGCCGTCTTCCGCGCTGACGATGGTGTTGTGATATCGCGGCTGGTCGCCGTTGGCCAGGCGCGTTTGCACCAGGTAGGCCAGCTTGTAGCCATCGACCACGTCCACCACGTCGAGCGCATTGAGTTCGCTCTCAGGTTTGTTCTCCGTACCCGCTAGGCGGACGGTCTTGATGAGCGGGTAAATGATCAGCTCCGCGCTGGGCACCTCGACCTGCGCACTGTACGCGCCGATCGTGCGCAACGCGGCATTGAGCGCCTCTCTCTGCTGGAGTCTGGGGGTAACGTTCATGCGCTTGCCACTCAGCGCCGCACGGCGGTCGGCGATGGATTCGCTGACGAGATTACCGTTCCCGTCGCTGACCACGACGGATTCCGAGGCAAACAGGCGCACGCCTTTATAGGTATGGTTCATGCGGCTGATGGCCATGCCCCGCTCACCGGGATGCTGGCTCTCGACAGAGTAGCCATGATCACTGTCGAGGCCATGCTTGCCACGCTCGCCATTGAGTGTGGTGACCAGGCGTGCCGTCTCTTGCGCATTAAAGGAGACGGGATCGCCCATCGTGGGTGCCGCGTCGCCGGTCCGGGCAGCAGCCAGCATCACGATAATGAGCATTTTACGATTGGCCATGTTTTCTCCTTTGTGTGCCTGGCCATTTTCGGGCAAAACACAGCATTTGCGATGCGGGAGAGGTGTAAAACCAGGTAAAGACGGGACGTGGAAAAGCAAAAAACCCCGCCAGAATGAACTGACGGGGTTTTTCTATATAACTAGCCTGACGATAACCTACTTTCACACTGGTTGCAGCACTATCATCGGCGCAAAGTCGTTTCACGGTCCTGTTCGGGATGGGAAGGGGTGGGACCGACTTGCTATGGTCATCAGGCTTTGACTTGTCGCGTTGCACGCTATGGCGCACAACTGCAATCCGGAAGAAGTAAAGTTGTTGGGTAACTCATCATCGAGTAAATGCGTATAACCGGCAAGGTTATAGGGACAAGCCGTACGGGCAATTAGTACTGGTTAGCTTAATGCATTAC